>JAUNGI010000043.1 GCA_030524525.1 Lachnospiraceae bacterium | reverse complement strand
GTGCCGCTGCGCAGCCCGCCGCAGGCGGAGAATCTCGCTTGCGAGATTCTTTGTTCCTTTTTGGCGCTCATCCCGCGCTGCGCAGCCCGGTATAGAGCTGATAATAGCGGCCCTTCTGCGCCATAAGCTGCTCGTGGGTCCCGCGTTCGATGATGCGCCCCTGTTCCATGACAAGAATGCAGTCGGCGTTCCGCACAGTGGAAAGCCGGTGGGCGATGACAAAGCTGGTGCGTCCGTTCATCAGAGCGTCCATACCCTGCTGAACAAGCTGCTCGGTTCGGGTGTCGATGGAGGAGGTCGCTTCGTCAAGGATCAGCACCGGCGGGTCGGCGACGGCGGCGCGGGCAATCGCGAGAAGCTGCCGCTGCCCCTGCGAAAGGTTGGCTCCGGCGTCGCTCAGGCGCATCTGATAGCCGTCCGGCAGACGGCGGATAAAGCTGTCCGCGCCGGTTCGCTTGGCGGCGGCAATACATTCCTCGTCGGTTGCGTCGAGCCGTCCGTAACGGATGTTTTCCATTACGGTTCCGGTGAACAGATTCGTATCCTGCAGGACCATGCCGAGACTGCGGCGCAGCGCCGGCTTTTTGAGCTTGCCGATATTGATGCCGTCGTAGCGGATCTTGCCGTCCTGAATGTCGTAAAAACGGTTGAGCAGATTCGTGATGGTCGTTTTTCCCGCGCCGGTGGAGCCCACAAGGGCGATTTTCTGACCGGGTTTCGCGTACATCCGGATGTCGTGCAGCACCGGCTTATCCGCGTCGTATCCAAAATCTACGCCGTCAAAGGTGACCTCGCCCCGCAGTTTGACGTAGGTCGTGGTGCCGTCCGCCCGGTGCGGGTGCTTCCACGCCCAGATATGCGTATTCTCCGTGGTTTCACACAGCGCGCCGTCCGCGGTTTCTACGGCGTTGACAAGCTCCACATAGCCCTCGTCGCTCTCCGGCGTCTCGTCCTGCATTGCAAACACTCGCTTTGCGCCTGCCGCCGCCATAACGATGCTGCTGACCTGCTGCGAGATCTGTGTGACGGGCTGGGTGAAGTTTTTGTTCAGGCTCAGAAAGGCAACCAGCGTTCCGATCGTCAGAGACGTCCCCCCGTTCAGCGCCAGTAAGCCGCCGATCACGGCGCAGAGCACATAGCTGATGTTGCCGAGGTTGGCGTTTACCGGCATGGTGATGTTGGAGATCCGGTTGGCGTTGTCGGCGCTCTGGCGGAGCTCTTGGTTCAGCGCGCGGAAGCGTTCCAGACTTTTTTCCTCATGACAGAAAACCTTAACGACCTTTTGACCTTCTATCATCTCTTCAATAAATCCATTAACTTTGCCGAGGTTTTTCTGCTGTTCCGTAAAGTAGTTCCCGGACAGGGCGCTGAGCTTCGTGGTCGTGCGGAGCATGATCAGCACCATTGCCACGGAGACGACGGTCAGAGGTAGATCGAGTACGATCATGCTGATAAAGGTGGAGATCAGCGTGATCCCGGAATTGACAAGCTGGGGCAGACTTTGACTGATCAGTTGCCGGAGCGTATCCACGTCGTTGGTATAAACCGACATGATGTCGCCGTGCGCGTGGGTGTCGAAATAGCGGATGGGGAGGGACTCCATTTGGGAAAACAGGTCGATTCGCAGCCGCTTCAGGGTTCCCTGACTGACGTTTACCATAATGCGGTTATAGCCGTAGGAGCATACGATGCCTGCCAGCAGCACCGCCGCAAGCCTGCAGAGAGCGCTCGCCAGCGGGGCGTAATCCGGAAGGGCTGTCTGCGTCAGCGGAACGATGTAGTCGTCGATCAGCGACTGCATAAACAGCGTCATGCAGAGCGTCGCCAGAGCCGAACCGATGATGCAGAGGACGACGGTCAGACAGGAGAATTTATAGTTTCTTAAAATGTAGGAGAGCAGCCGCTTGATAACGGCAGGAGTATCGCTCCGCCCGGTATGTTTTTGTTGTTTCATCGTTTTCAAACCTCCTTTTCCGAATGGTCGAAATCGCCGCCGCTCTGCATCTGAGCGTCGTAGATCTGACGGTAGATCCGGTTTGTTTTCAGCAGATTTTCATGGGTATCGAAACCGTCTACCCTGCCGTTGTCCAGCACCAGAATGCGGTCGGCGCTTTCGATGCTGGAGATCCGCTGGGAAATGATGAGCTTTGTCGTGCCCGGAATTTCCTGCGCAAAGGCTTGCTTGATCTTGGCGTCGGTGGCGGTATCGACCGCGCTTGTGGAATCGTCGAGGATCAGTATTTTGGGGCGCTTCAAAAGCGCGCGGGCAATGCAGAGACGCTGGCGCTGTCCGCCCGAAACGTTGCTGCCGCCCTGTTCCAGCCACGTGTCGTACTGTTGGGGCAGCCGGCGGATGAATTCGTCGGCACAGGCGAGGCGGCAGGCTTCGACGCATTCCTCTTCCGAGGCGTCCTCCCTGCCCCAGCGAAGGTTTTCCAAGATCGTACCGGAGAACAGGACGTTCTTTTGCAGTACCACCGCCACCTGATCGCGCAGCGCCTCCGTCCGATATTCCCTTACGTCCCGTCCGCCGACGCGGACCGTTCCTTCCGTCACGTCGTAAAGACGGCTGACAAGCGCCGCGAGACTGGATTTTCCGCTTCCCGTGCCGCCGATAATACCGACGGTCTCTCCGGAGCGGATGTGCAGGTCGATGTCGTGAAGAACGTCTTCGCCGCTGCCTGCCCGGTAAGAAAAGCTTACGTGGTCAAAGTCGATGCTTCCGTCCGCGATTTCGGCGACCGGAGCCTGCGGATCGGTCAGGTCTGCCTTTTCGTTCAGCACCTCGGCAATTCGATTGGCGCTCGCCGTACTCATGGAGAGCATGACAAAGATCATTGAGAGCATCATGAGCGACATCATCATGCTGATCACATAGCTGAACATCGAGGTAAGGTTGCCGGTCGTCAGCGTGCCTGCCACGATATAGTGCGCGCCAAACCAGGAGAGGGCGATAATACAGCCGTAAACGACCAGCATCATCACGGGATTATTGACCGCGAGAATGGATTCCGCCTTGACAAAAAGCCGATACAGCTTTTCCGTGGCGGCGCTGAATTTGCTTTTTTCGTAATCCTCGCGGACAAACGACTTGACCACGCGGATGGCGGACACGTTTTCCTGCACGCCGGCGTTCAGATCGTCGTATCTTGCAAAGACCTCGCGGAATACCGGAGTCGCCCGGTGCATGACCCAAAGCAGAATGCATGCCAGCGCCGCCGTGGCGGCAAGGAAGATCAGACTGAGCTTGGCATGGATAAAAAAGCACATCAGCATACTGCAAAGGAGCATCAGAGGCGCTCTTACGGCAATGCGGAGCAGCATTTGGTAGGCGTTCTGCAAATTCGTCACGTCGGTGGTCATTCGTGTGACCAGACCGGCGGTGCTGAATTTGTCGATGTTGGAGAAGGAGAAGGTCTGAATGTTTTCATAGATCGCCTCCCGCAGATTGGCGGCAAAGCCGGAGGAGGCGGAAGCCGCATAACGTCCCGCCTGTACGCCGAAGAACAGGCTGAGAAAGGCGCAGAGCAGCATGATCCCGCCGTACAGCAGGACCTTCCGCATGGAACCGGCCTCGATGCCCTTGTCGATGATGGAAGCGGTGACAAAGGGGATGAGAATTTCCATCAGCACCTCGAGCGCCGTGTAGACAGGCGTCAGAATAGACGCTTTTTTGTACTCGCCGATATGGCGAGCCAGTGTTTTTAGCATAGGAACCATCCTTTCTTTCTATGGAATTTTAACAGCATGCATTTAACAGCGCGCGTTTGATTTGGGCGAAGCGAATGCCTGTCGCTTGGACAGGCGCTTCATTTGATCGCATCGTATACTTTTTGCAGCAGTCGGTGGAACTCCTGCCGTTCTGCTTCGCTCAGAGGAGTCAGCAGCCACTGCTCGTTCCGGTCCATAAAGACCTTGGTGCGTCGGCAGAGCGCCAGCCCCTCCGGGGAAAGGCGGACATGCTTGATCCGTCGGTCGTCCGCGTCGGTATAGCCCTCGATCAGCCCTTTCTTTTCCAGACGCGAGGCAATTCCGGCGATCGTGGCCTGCGAGGAGCCGAAGTATTTTTCCAGTTCCTTGAGCGTTGCGGAGCCGCCGGGCCAATGCTCCAAAAGGATCAGCATTTTCATCTGTGAGAACGTGACGTCCTGCTCCTGTAGGTTTTTGTTGGCATTCGTTTCGAAGATGTCGTGCAGGCGTTTCAAAAGCTCGCCGCAGGGCAGTGTTTTTTGCATCATAAGGAATCTCCTTAGCCGAGCGTTTTTTGTCCCGTAGGATTCGTGCTTCTCCGGAACAAGGACATTTTAGCAAAACAAAAGCGTGCTGTCAATAGCACGCTTTTGAATTTTCACTTTCCGTTCACATTTTGGCCCGGAGGAGGCGTTTTTACTCCGGAAATACCTCGGCTTTGTGTTCTTCCGCCATCGCCTTGACGCCGTCCCGGATGTCGTCAAGGGAGCCGCAGTCGTCCACGCCGTTTGAGGTCCATGCCATGACGCCGTTCCAGCCGTTATCGTAGCTGCTCCGGTAAATCTCGGAGCCGCTCATGGCGGTGGAGTTGCTTTGATCGCCCAACATGCCGGTTGCCGGGAATTCGCCGATTACGCACGGACGGTCCGCGTCAAGCCGGAAGGCTTCCGGGGATTTGTCGAACGGGAAGCCAAACCACGGAGCCTCCCACTCATAGAAATGTGTGGAATAAAAGTCCAGATAGGCGTCCTTGTCCGCGTAGCAGCTCTGTAAAAACTCGTCGGAGCCGTAATTGCCGCTGTAGCCGTCGCTGTTGTATTTGACGATCGCAAAGCCGACGGTCACGAGCACGTCGCTGTGCTTGTGAATGGCGGCGGCAGCATGGGCGAAATAGCTGCCGAGCGCTTCCCACGGAAGCTTGCCGCATTCGGCGTTTTCAAAGATCCAGTCCGGTTCGTTGCAGAGGTCAATGCTCCACAGGGAATTGCAGTTCTTGTAGCGCTCGCAGAAGGGCACCACGTAATTGTCCACATAGGATTGGATCGCCGCCTCGCTCTGGACCATAGCGCGCCAGCGGGTGTATTTTTTGTTGCTGTCCTTAAAATTGTCGAATGACATGAGCGTTGCCATAACGTAAATTCCGTGCTTTTCCGCCAGCGCGAACAGCGTGTCGAGATTCTGCCAATGCTTTGCGGTGGCGCCGGTAACGATGCCGTCCTCGTCGATGTTGATACCGATATCGCCGTTGCAGCAGATCCAGATCCGGGAAGCGTTGACGCCGCTTTCACGCAGCTCGGCAAAATGCGTGTCCCAGAAGGCGGCGTCAAACTCGCCGCCGAAGTCGTTCCAGTTGTCCCACGGCGTGTTGACGCCGTTGATAAAGAGCTTCTGCCCGTTGACCTGAAATTCCGTGCCGGAAACGGTCACGCGTCCCGGCAGAACGGATTCCACCGTGTCGAGGGACGGAAGGGGCGTCGGCGTGGTCGGGGTTTCGGTTGGCGTGGCGGAAGGAGCGCTTTCGGCGGTCGTGGGCGTCGGGGTGCTTTCCGCGTCGCCGGAATCGCTGTCGCAGCCGATCAGGGACGCCAGCAGCAGAGCCGATAACAGGCAGCACAGAACGGCGCGAAGCCGGCTTCGCTTTCCGTTTTTCTTATTGTTCTTCATAAAGAGCCTCCGTTTTTTGCTTTCTTGTCCTCATAATAATGGATTTGCGGGTCTGCGTCAATCCGAAAAAAGAAAAGTGCGCAAAGAGCGAGGATGTGCTATAATTCTATATGTGCGTTATATGCGGCACGGGGAGGTCTTCGATGAACGAAAACATTCAAATGCTGGCGGCGGAAGCCGTCGGTCGTATGATAGAAAAAAATTACCGTGTGGCGGCGGCGGAGTCCTGCACCGGCGGACTGGTGGCGGCGGCGCTTGTGGGCGTTCCCGACGCTTCCCGCGTGCTGGACGTATCGATCGTGACCTATGCCAACGAGGCGAAGATCGCCTATGCCGGCGTATCGGAGGAAGCGCTTCGCCTTCACGGCGCGGTCAGCCGCGAGGTCGCCGAGGAGATGGCGGCGGGCATCGCGCGGACGGCGGGAGCGCAGATCGGACTTGCGACCACCGGGATCGCCGGGCCGGGCGGCGGCACGCCGGAGAAGCCGGTGGGACTTGTGTGGTTTGGAATCAGCATGGACGGAAGGGTCGAGAGCTTTTCCCGGCTTTTTGCCGGAATGGAGCGGAACGAGGTGCGCCGGGCGGCGGTGGAGGCGATCCTGCGGCGGCTTTTGGAGCTTCTGAAGGAGCTTTAATACCGGAGGGGACTGTTTTTTCGGAAAAAACCGAGAAAAATGCAGGCAGCCCCTAGGCAAAATGACTTTTTTCGTGTAGTATATACTTGCTTTATTGCGCGGGATTGGAGGAAAATTATGATACAGGCTTGTAACGTTACATTAAGAATCGGAAAAAAGGCACTGTTTGAAGACGTAAACATCAAATTTACAGAGGGAAACTGCTACGGGCTGATCGGCGCCAACGGCGCAGGAAAGTCCACCTTTTTGAAAATCCTGAACGGGCAGCTGGAGCCGACCAAGGGCGACGTTGTGATCACGCCCGGACAGCGGCTTTCGTTTTTGCAGCAGGATCACTTTAAGTACGACCAGTACGATGTGATCAGCACCGTAATCATAGGAAATCAGCGGCTGTATGACATTATGCAGGAAAAGGAAGCGATCTATGCCAAGGAGGATTTTACCGAGGAGGACGGCATCAAGGCAAGCGAGCTGGAGGGCGAATTCGCGCAGCTCAACGGCTGGGAAGCGGAGTCCGACGCGGCGACGCTTCTGAACGGTCTTGGCATTGAAACGGAGCTTCACGGCAAGCAGATGAGCGAGCTGAACGGCAGCGAGAAGGTGAAGGTGCTTCTGGCGCAGGCGCTGTTCGGCAATCCGGACATTCTGCTGCTCGACGAGCCGACCAACCACTTGGACTTGGAGGCGATCCGCTGGCTGGAGGAATTCCTGATCAACTTCGACAATACGGTCATTGTGGTTTCCCACGACCGCTACTTCTTAAATAAGGTATGCACGCACATTGCGGATATCGACTATGCGAAGATCCA
This sequence comes from Lachnospiraceae bacterium, assembly GCA_030524525.1. Taxonomy (GTDB): domain Bacteria; phylum Bacillota; class Clostridia; order Lachnospirales; family Lachnospiraceae; genus ISDg. The sequence continues at coordinate 12,949 of JAUNGI010000043.1, read as the reverse complement.
GCTCTATGCGGGCAATTACGACTTCTGGTACGAATCCAGTCAGCTTATGATCAAGCAGATGAAGGAGGCAAACCGGAAGAAGGAAGAAAAGATCAAGGAATTGCAGGAATTTATTCAGCGCTTCTCCGCCAATGCATCCAAGTCCAAGCAGGCGACTTCGAGAAAGCGCGCGTTGGAGAAGATCGAGCTGGACGATATCCGTCCGTCGAGCCGGAAATATCCGTATATTGATTTCCGTCCCGCAAGGGAGATCGGCAACGAGGTGCTGACGGTCAGCCATTTGAGCAAGACCGTGGACGGCGTGAAGGTGCTGGACGATATTTCGTTTATTATCGGCAGGGAAGACAAGGTCGCCTTTGTCGGCGGCAATACGATGGCGACGACCGTGCTCCTGAAGATCTTGGCGGGCGAGCTGGAACCGGATTCCGGCGAGGTCAAGTGGGGCGTAACCACGACGCAGGCGTATTTTCCGAAGGACAATACCGAGCTGTTCAAGGGAAGCGAGACGATCGTCGATTTTCTGATGCCGTTTTCGCCGGAGGACGACGTGACCTATGTCCGCGGCTTTTTGGGTCGGATGCTGTTTGCCGGAGACGACGGCGTGAAGTCCGTCAACGTCCTGTCCGGCGGGGAGCGCGTTCGCGTGATGCTTTCCAAAATGATGATTATGGGCGCAAACGTGTTGATCTTGGACGAACCGACGAACCACCTCGACATGGAGTCGATCACGGCGCTCAACAACGGTCTGATCAAGTTTCCGGGCGTTGCGCTGTTCACCTCTCAGGACCATCAGTTTATTCAGACGGTAGCCAACCGGATCATGGAGATCATTCCGGACGGCAGTCTGATCGACAAGGTAACGACCTACGACGAATATCTGGACAGCGACGTGGCAGCCAGAAAGCGTCAGAAGCTGATGGTGAATGCGGAGGAAAATGACTGAGAAACAGAGGTGAGCGAATGAAACTGCTCGGAAATACAATCGTAGAATTAGCCGCCGGCGATCCCACGGAGTTGGGAGCGCGTCCGGTCGGAAGGCATATGAACTTTGCCGTGGCGGTGCCGGGAGCCGAAGAGGTGATCCTGCACCTTTGCCGGGCGGAAGAAAGCGCGCCGGAGTTTTCCGTGGTCATGGAGGCCTCGGAACGGAGCGGCGCGGTTTTTTCCGTATTGCTGAAAAACTTTTCGGGACGCGGCATGACCTATCGGTACGAAGCCAAGGGATATCCGTTTGCCGACCCCTGCGCCAAGCTTTTGCTTGGGCGGGAGACCTACGGAAAGGCGCTGACGCGGAAGGAACGGAGGGCGCTCTGCGCGCCGGTGCGCTCCGCCGCCTTTGATTGGAAGGGCGACCGTCAACCGGAGATCCCGTTTTCGGAGCTGCTGCTTTACAAGCTGCATGTGCGCGGCTTTACGATGCGTTCCGGGATCGCGCATAAGGGGACGTTCCGCGGCGTGACCGAGCGGATCGCATATCTGAAGCAGCTTGGCGTGAACGGCGTGCTGCTGATGCCCTGCATGGAGTTCAACGAAGTGATCGAGCAGGGGGCGGAGGAAGGCGTACCGAACTTTACGACAAGCAAATTCTACAAGAGTAGTGCTTTGGAATCGAACGGGTTTGCTGCGGAGCCTGCGGGGACGCATCAGAAAAAGCAGATCAATTTCTGGGGCTATGCCTCGCATTATTTTTTCTTTGCTCCCAAGGCGTCCTACGCCTCTCAGCCCGCAAAGGCGGATGTGGAATGCAAGGAAATGATCCGGCGGCTCCACGAGGCGGGGATCGAGGTGCTGCTGGAGGTCAACGTTCCTTCCGGAACAAACCGAAGCCTTGTGCTTTCGGCGCTTCGCTTTTGGGTTCGGGAATATCATGTGGACGGCTTCCGGCTGAATCTGGAGGAGCTGGACGCAAAGCTGCTGGCAGCCGACCCGTATCTTGCCAGAACCAAGCTGCTTGGCAGCGGCTGGGACGTGTGCGGCGAGGGAACCGAGGAACGGCATCTGGCGGTTTATCACGACGGCTTCCTTATGGACTGCCGCCGGTTCTTAAAAAGCGACGAGGGAATGGCGGGAGCCTTTGCCCGGCGCGTGGCGGAAAACCGGGAGAGCTGCGGAACCATAAATTATATTACCGACCACAACGGCTTTACGCTGGCGGATCTGTATCAATACGATGTGAAGCATAACGAGGCGAACGGGGAAAACGGCAGAGACGGCGCGGACTATAATTGCAGCTGGAACTGCGGGGCGGAAGGACCGGACAAGCGGAAGAAGATCCGGGAGCTTCGTCTGAAAATGAAGAAAAACGCGCTGATGACGCTGCTGCTTTCGCAGGGAACGCCCATGCTGCTGGCGGGCGACGAGATCGGCAATTCGCAGGGTGGAAACAACAACGCGTATTGTCAGGACAATGCGGTCGGCTGGGTCGATTGGAAGGCGCAGCGCAGCAACGGCGAGCTGTACGGCTTTGTCCGGGAGCTGATCGCGTTCCGGAAGGCGCATCCGGTGCTGCACAATGCGCACGGTCTGCACGGAACCGATTATTTGCAGAGCGGCTGTCCCGACGTCTCCTGCCACAGTACGAAGATCTGGTACCCCGATGAGAGCCGGTATAACCGCTGCGTGGCGGTGCTGCTCTCCGGCGCCTTTGCGCGGGATGCGGCGGGAAAAGCGGACGCCTCGGTGTATCTGATCTTTAATATGTACTGGGAGGAGCGGGAGTTTGACATTCCGTTTCTGCCGGGCTTCGGCGCTTGGAGGCTGGCGCTTGCCTCGGACAAGTCCTGTCCGGTGCCGCAGGAGGGCGAAGCCACGCTGCGCGTTCCGCCAAGAACCGTTGCCGTCCTTTTGTGCGAACCGCAGGAGCCGAAGCGTCCCGCCGGGAAGCGGAAAAAAGCTGTGGAGGGAAGACCATGAATCGTCTGCATCTGAAAATTCTGCTCTGCGTTTCCATGCTTGTCGATCATATCGGTCTGCTGTTTCTGGAGCTGGGTTCGCCGCTCTACACCGCGTTCCGTTCCTTCGGACGCATGGCGCTGCCGCTTGCGTGCTATCTGCTTGTGGAGGGCTATTACCACACGCGGAAAAAGGGGCAGTACGCGCTGCGGCTTGGAGTCTTTGCCGTGCTTTCGGAGATCCCCTATGCCAATCTGGCGGCGAGACAGCGGCTTGAGGTCGCAGAGTTTATCAAGGCGGAGGGCGTTTCCAATTTTGCGGAGCTTACGGCAAAGCAGCAGACGCTGTACGCCGACCGCATTTTACAGATCGTCAACGTGCTGTTTACGCTGCTGATGTGTCTGCTGATGGTCTGGGTCATGGATACCGTCAAGCGCCGCGCGGAGGAAAGGGAGCTTGCGCGGGGGACGCGGGAGCAGAAACAGGCCACGTCCTTTCATTCGGTCGGAAAGTTTGCGCTGCTTGCCTTGACGGTGCTTGCAACGCTTCTGATCACCTATATTTTCCGCATGGATTATTGGATGCTTGCGCCGATGTATGTGCTCGCCTTCTTTTATTTTCGGAAGGAAAAGGAGACGCAGCTCGTGGTTGCGGTCATGATTGCCGTCGTCTATGCGGGCAGCATTCCCTATGCCATCGGAAGTCTGCTGGCGGTGGGCGCGATCAAGCTGTATAACGGGAAGCTCGGCTACGAGCAGGGAAAAAATCCTCTACTGCAATATTCGTTTTATCTGTTCTATCCGCTGCACCTCGCGGTGCTTCTGCTGCTGCGGTATGCGGTTTTTGCCTGAGGGAGCGCGGCGGTGCGTTATTGGACGCTATGTATCGGACAGGCGTTTCTCCGGGCGGTTTCCGTTCTTTGGATCCCGCGGGGAAACGCCTGTTTTTGACCTTACTGGTCGAGCTTGTGGTTGGCTACGATCTGGTCGTACAGGTCGATGTCGCAGTAAGCGCCGTCAACAAAGTGCTTGCAGGTGACGCAGGACACCTTTTCCTTGGCGTTGTTCTTACAGCCACAGCCGTCCGGCGTATAAGCGCTGCAGCGCTCCGCTACTTCTTCATAGATCTTTTCCGTACTTCTCATGGTTTCTTTTCCCTCCGATTCTGCGGCAAAGCAAAAATTGAATTATCACAAAGCATCTCATGCTAAGCAGCGTTAGTATAACACGGCGAAAGAAAAAAATGCGGGAAAAATACGGCAAGAAAAAGGTGTTAGCACTCGCTTAAAATGAGTGCTAATTTTTTATTGACATTTGCCGGAAGGCGCGTTATACTGAAACTGTTTCGGGGGAATTCGCCCTGAATTTTATTTTTGCTTGAAGAACGCGGCATCCGCGATAATAAGGAGGAATTTTTATGGCAATGGAGCAGGGAAGCTTATCCATCAATTCTGAAAACATATTTCCGATCATTAAAAAATGGCTGTATTCAGACCATGATATTTTTGTTCGCGAGCTGGTTTCCAACGGCTGCGACGCCATCACCAAGCTGAAAAAGCTTGCGCTGATCGGGGAAGCGGAGCTTCCGGACGACAATCGGTGGAAGGTTACGGTTCGGATCAATCCCGAGGAAAAGACGCTGACGTTTACGGACAACGGCATCGGTATGACCGCCGACGAGGTGAAGGAGTACATTAACCAGATCGCCTTTTCGGGCGCGACGGATTTCCTTGAAAAATATAAGGACAAGGCAAGCGAGGAGCAGATCATCGGACATTTCGGTCTTGGCTTTTACAGTGCGTTTATGGTCGCCCACAAGGTCACGATCGACACGCTTTCGTATCGTCCGGGGGCTTCCGCCGTTCACTGGGAGTCCGAGGAGGGCGTTGATTTTTCGATGGACGAAGGCGACCGCACCGAGCGCGGCACCGAAATCACGCTGTATCTGAACGAGGACAGCTACGAGTTTTCCAACGAGTATCGTATCAAAGAGGTGCTGAACAAGTATTGCTCTTTTATGCCCGTGCCGATCTATTTTGAAGACGAGACAAAGCCGGCGGAGGAGCCGAAGGACGAGCCCTCCGACGTGATCGACGCGGAGGTGAGCGAGGACGGAACCGCGGCGGAGGCTTCGGAGCAGAAGGAGGACAAGGGTCCGAAGCCGATCAACGAGACGGCGCCTTTGTTTACGAAGCATCCGAACGAATGCACCGAGGAGCAGTACAAGGAGTTTTACCGCGATACGTTCCACGATTACAAGGAGCCTCTGTTCTGGATCCATCTGAATATGGACTATCCGTTCAACCTGAAAGGCATCCTCTATTTCCCGAAGATCAATACGGAGTATGACAGTCTGGAAGGCACGATCAAGCTTTACAACAATCAGGTGTTCATTGCCGACAACATCAAGGAAGTGATCCCGGAATTTCTGATGCTCTTAAAGGGCGTGATCGACTGCCCCGACATTCCGCTGAACGTTTCCCGAAGCGCTTTGCAGAACGACGGTTTTGTAAAGAAGATCAGCGATTATATCACCAAGAAGGTGGCGGATAAGCTGTCCGGCATGTATAAGGTGGAGCGGGAAAATTACGAGAAGTTCTGGGATGACATCTCGCCTTTCATCAAGTTCGGCTGCTTAAAGGACAGCAAGTTCCGCGAGAAGATGAAGGACGTGATCATTTATAAGAATCTCGAAGGCAAGTACGTGACGCTGCCGGAGTATCTGGAAGCCGCAAAGAAGCGCGCTGAGGAGGCGAAGGCGGAGGCTGCCGAAGACGCCCAGACCGGCGAAAGCGCAGAAAACGAAGACACGGGCGCAGAGGCAGGCGAGAGCATAGAGGCGGCGGCCGGTGCCAAGACAGACGAAAACGCAGACGCCAGTGCAGAGACCGGCGAAAGCGCAGACGCTTCCGAGAGTGCGGATAATTCCAAGGAAAACAAGGAGGATACTCCTGTAGAAAAAGACGTGGTCTATTATGTGACCGACGAAAAGCAGCAGAGCCAGTATATCAACATGTTCAAGGAAGCCGGTATGGACGCGGTGTTCATGACGCACAATATCGACAATCCTTTTATCACGCAACTGGAGCAGGAGAATGACAAGGTGCGCTTCCAGCGTATCGACGCGGATTTGACCGGAACTCTGAAAGAGGAAACAAGCGAGGAGGAGCTTCAGGCGATCCAAGAAGCCCTGACCGCCATGTTCCGGAAGACGCTTGGCAAGGATAAGCTGGAGGTTCGCGTGGAAAAGCTGAAAAACGCCAATGTTTCGGCGGTGATCACGCTTTCCGAGGAATCCCGCAGAATGCAGGAAATGATGAAGATGTACGGCATGTCCGGCATGAACATGGGAGATTTCGGCGGTCAGGAGACGCTTGTGCTGAACGCGAACAACAATCTGGTGCAGTATGTATTTGCGCATCCGAAGACCAAGAACGCGCCGATCATCTGCGAACAGCTGTACGATCTGGCAATGCTGTCGCATCGTCCGCTGGAGCCGGAGGCAATGACGAAGTTCGTGGAACGGACGAATCAGATCATGACGCTGCTGACGAAGTAAAGAGAAAATCAAAAAAACCAAACGGGCGGGTAGCGCGGAGCTTCCTGCCCGTTTTTATTTTTTCCTGCCTTCGGTTGGATCCTGTCGGCTGCCCGCCGTTCCAAAGTGTTTTAGAAACAAAAAAGGAGGAAACAGATTTTTCTTATCTGCTCCCTCCTTCTTTTTGTTGAGGCTGTTTCAGAAGCCGAATTACGGCTGTTCTTCAATCACTTCGTTTTCCAGAGCTGCCATAATAGCATTGTAGCCGGAAGCTACGTTCTGGAATTCCTCGGTCAGCTCCTGAAGATACTTCAAACCGGATTCCTCAATGTGGTAGTACACACGGGTACGCTTTCTTCCTACCAGCTTGGAATACTGAGTGATCTTCTTCTCGTTTTCCAGCTTGTACGTTACCGTGTAAACCGTGTTCAGGGAAATGTTGATCTTTCCCTCAGAGTAGTCATGGATGGACTTGGTCAATCCATAGATGTAGCGGTCTCCCTTGCTCAGAATAGAAAGCACAAGAAGGTCTGTGATACCGCTGATAAGATTGTGTCTCGTTGGCATAATTCTACCTCGCATCAAAATGTGATATAATGGGAACTGTAAACTTTCTATAGCCCATTATAATTGATAAATGAACGCGTGTCAACACTTGAGTTCGATAATTTCATAGAAATGTAAAAATTTTTTTTGTTTTTCAAGGAAATAAACGAAGAAAAAGGCCGTTTTTAATTTGCAAAAAGGTATATCGAAACTGCGTAAATGCATAGAACAAGGCAGAATATGCAAAAACGGAAGCAAGCCTCCGGGCTATGCTCCCGCCTTATGACATTACTGCAGGTCTTCAATAAACAACAAAATATGCTCCTGCTGTTTTTCCGACAGACGGGCAAATTTGTCAAAAAAACGTTGGTTTTTGGAATCCTCGGGGAAGAACGTGAAGAATTCCTCCGGCGTAACGTCCAAATAATTGCAAATGTAGAAAAAATTCTGCATGGACGGCAGGGTCTTTCCGTTTTCGATCTTGTTGATATAGCCTTCGCTCTGGCCAAGCGCCAGACTCATTTCACGGCAGGAGGCTTTATGGATCAGCCGAAGCTGGCTGAGGCGTTCCGCAAATTTTGTCTCGTAGTCAACAAACTCGTTTGCTTTTTTCTTTTTGTGATCGTACAAATCCATAGCTCTATTTTCTGCTCCGTTTCTCATTCGTTTTTTGTCTGTTTTATTACGTTGGGACAACAGGGAAAACTGCTGCATGCAATAATTATTCTTATTATATACTATTACATGAAAATTACATGGTGTAGGAGGCGCGATAATGAGCATGGCAGACCATGTGGGACGCGGAGGGAAGCGGAAGGAGGTTTATTTTTGGGGAAACGTTTATCTGAGATTCTATTGTAAAAACCAGCCTTATTTGGCATGCTGATTTCAGCAGAGGATCATACGGAGATTCAAGAATGACGAACAGAAGGAATGAGGGAAGAAGACCAAAACGGCGTCGGCGCACTGAGGCAGGAAGCCGTGGAATGGTTGTGCAAGCTTGGCGTATATTCGCGTAAGCAGATCGAAGTCGCTGCTTTATGACTACGTTCCTATTGTGTCTCTCTTTGTTTGGTGGTATTCTTAATTTGGGAGGTAATTATGCGTGAGATGGAACGATTTATTCAGGCTTCAAGCTTTTTGATCTTTTTGACCTTGATATCGGCAGCCGCCTCTTCCCGCTTATATCTGAGCCTTTTGCTTTGCGGGAGCCTTCTGCTCCTGTTTAGCGTTCGCAGCCTTGCGGAACAGGAGAACCTTCTGCTGCTTGCAGTGCAGACGGTTCTTTCCGCAGCGTTTGCACTCTTATCGGGAGGTGCGGTCGCCTGTCTGATCTTTTATGAGTGCAGAGGGAGCAGGAGCGTGCAGCTTGTTTTGCCGTCTGCGTTTTATTTCGCCGTGGCTTTGCTGATGCAGAAGCAGGCGCTGCCGCAGATTCTTTTTCACACGCTGCTGTTGCTTTTGGCGGCTCTGCTGCTTTTGGCGCTGGAAAATTGGATCGTCAGCTATATTTCGGCAAAGGATCGGCTCGCCCTTGTCGTCAGAGAGACTGCGCTGAATGAGCTTTATGAGAAAAAGCTGAATCAGGAGCTGGTGATGAAAAATTATCTCGCGGAGAAAAATGCCCGGTTGGAGGAACGCGAGCGTATCAGCCGCAACATCCACAACGGTGTGGGACATTCCGTTACCGCGGCGATTCTGATGCTCGATGCCGCGGACCTGCTGTTTGATATCTCTCCGGAGCGGGCAAGGGAAAAAATGAATGCCGCGAATCAGCGGATACGCACCAGTCTGCAATCCATTCGCCGCGCCGTCCGAGTGCTGGATTCCGAAAGCGAATGGATTGCGGTCGGCGATTGGATCGGTGAAATGACCGCCGTTGCCGACGCTTTCGCGATGGACACGAAAAAGAAGATTACGACGGATCTTTCTGACGTTTCGCCCTCGCTGATGCTTCCCCGCGAGCATACGGAGTTTCTGACGGGCGCTTTGCAGGAGCTTTTAACGAACGGTGTGCGGCATGGGAATGCCGACAGCTTTGCCGTCAGTCTGCTTGCGGACAGCCGTCATATCCGGCTGGGAGTATCGGATAACGGCGAGAGCAGCTTCTCGCCCGCCAGTGCGCAGGAGGAGATACAAAGGGGCTTCGGACTGAAAAAGCTGATTTCCTATGCGGAAAGGTGCGGGGGGACAGCGGTCTTTGCAAATACGAACGGTTTTCATGCGGTCATTACACTGCCGCTGTATGAGAGAGTAGATTGAAAAATCACACTGATGTGCTGATTTTTCAATCGGCTATTTGTGCTGGAGCATCACAAATAGCTTTGGCATCTTCGCGACAAGGTCGCTCGGAAATGAGGATAAGAGTGAAAAATCTGAATGTTCTTTTGGTGGACGACGAGCCGCTTTTATTGGAAAGCTTAGAAATCATATTGACAATCCATGGAATGGAGATTGCGGGCATGGCCCGCGACGGTTACGAGGCTCTTTCCGTGCTTGCCGAGAGGTCGTGCGATCTTGCGCTTGTCGATCTGAATATGCAGGGCATGGGCGGGATCGAGCTGATCGCCCGGATGAAGGCGGAATATCCGCAGGTAAAGATCCTTGTGCTGACCACCTTTTACGACGATCACAATATCACGCGTGCGATCGCCAGCGGCGCTGACGGCTATTTGCTCAAGGACAGTGGAAAGGATGCTATCCTCGGGGCAATAGCGCAGATCATGGAGGGCAGAAACGTCATTGACGGAAAGGTCATGCAGCGTTTAGCGCTATTTATGGGCGGCAGAACGAACGATTCGTTTTTACAGGGCATGACCGAACGCGAAAAAGAAATCTGTACGCTGCTGGCACAGGGGCTCACCAATCGGCAGATCGCCGAAACGCTGTATATTTCCGAGGGAACGGTGAAAAATTACATTTCTGCCATCTACGATAAAACGGGGATTCACGACCGGGCAAAGCTGATCGTTGCCATGAAGGGATAAGCCGCTCCGGATGTCCACGAAATATGACCGCAGTCACAGTGACAACATGACTGCGGTTACTATTATTTTTTCGGGGCATGTGGGAAAATAGCGGCAGAAAACGAAACGGAGGAATGGGGGATATGCCGCAGAAATTATCTGCCATGAGGTATATAAAAAATAATCGGCGGCGGATTGCCGTGCTGATCGTCAGTTTGGCGCTTTGCTTTGTTGCGATTTATCTTACGCAATTTTTGCTTTCCAGTACCGAAGAAACGAGCCGTTCGCTTCTGGTGGACAATATGAGAAAGATCCAGTTCATCAGCCTTGCGGGCAGCTCGCTGGGCATTGATGTGGAGCATTTGAGTGATGAGGAGATCAACGCGGAATACGAAGAGAAGATCGACGCCCTTGCCCAACGCCTCGGAGCGTACGATGGTGTGAAGAAGGTCTATTACGCGCCGGTTTTATATGTGGACTTTCAGCTGATTGTCGGCAGCGTTGGGATTGAGATTCCGCTGCTTCCCGGAGAAGAGCTGCCTGCGATGCTGGAATATTTCGACGCGGAGCTTTCCGACGGAAGATTGCCCGAAAGTCCGGGGGAGATCGTGCTGGATTCCGCTTCTATGAAAAACAACGGCTATCAGATCGGTGATTACATCAATGAGCAGGACTATGGACGAAAATATCGCGTTGTCGGTATTTTACGGTGCCGTAGTTATTTCGGCTGCGGAATTCCGGTTGACGGTTGGACTTGGAATCAGCAGTTGGTCGTGCTTTCGGAGATCGACGATCTGTCGGCGGTGCTTCGAGAGGAGGGCGTCGTTGTGCGCGAAAACTATGACACTGTGGCGGACTACGTAAACGGGGAAAAGGTACTGAAAGAGGAGGTCACGGAGGTGATCGGCGGTTCGGTAAAAATAGTTTATATCGGAATCAGCGTTCTGCTCTTAATTTCGCTGACGCTCGTCTATATGGTTTATCTTCGCGACAGACACAACGAATGGTGCCTGTATTGCTCCATTGGCTTTTCGCGGAAAGAGCTGTATCTTTCGATCCTTCGGGAGCTTTTGTTTGTCTTTGCGTCGGGGCTGCTGCTTGGAGGCGTGGTGATTGTGGTTTCCGTGATCGTCTTAAAGTACTCCCTTTTGGAACCGCAGGGGCTGCGATGCAGATTTTTTTATCCGCAGACCCTGAGCGAGATCGTTTGCCTGTACGGATTTCTGTTTGGCGTTCTGCAAATTCCGGTTCGTTGGGGGCTTTTCCGCATTCGCACGATCGACGTTATGGATGATGAGTTGTATTAGCTATTGGTTTCCGAGCGAAAGCAAATAGCTCTGATAGCAGATAAGGATTAGGAGAAGATCATGTTTGAAGTTAAGAATATTACAATGATATACGATATGGAAAAAAGCGAGAAGGTCTATGCGCTCGGCGGCTTTGATCTGAGGCTGCCGGACCGGGGGCTGATTGGACTTATCGGACCGTCCGGCTCCGGGAAATCCACGCTGATGTACTGCCTTTCCACGCTGAAAAAGCCCACGGACGGCAGGATCGTTTATAATGGGAAGGATTTTGAAAGCCTGACCGACCGGGAGCGGGAGGAGCTTCGGCGGTGTGAATTCGGCTTTGTGTTTCAGAGGCATTTCCTTGTGCCGTATATGTCTGCGGTCGATAATGTAACGGTTGCCGCTGCGGACGGCTCCAAAAAGGCCGTGGAACAGGCCAAAGGCTTGCTTTCCGCCTTGGGACTGGAAGAAAAGGAATTCGACAAGCGTCCCGCAAAGCTTTCGGGCGGACAGCGGCAGAGAACGGCGATCGCCAGAGCAATGATCAACCGCCCCAAGGTCTTGTTTGCCGACGAACCCACCGCCGCGCTTGATCATGAAAACGCCTTCGCCGTCATGGAGATCCTGAAGGACTATGCGAAGGAAAATCTTGTGCTTGTCATTACGCATGACCGTTCCATCCTTCGGGGCGCGGATCGTGTGATCGAAATGTGGGACGGGAATGTCAGCGCAGTTAAGGGCGGTGACGAGTTATGAGACCATTTTTTCCTCTTTATTATGTGAAAGAGAATAAATCGCGTTGCTTCCTGCTGGTGTTTATGCTGTGCCTCGCTTATGCGGCGTATTTGGGAGGGCTCTATGTCACCAACCCCTATGACAACTGGTCGCTTGCCATTGATTACAGCGATAAAGTTCTGGAAGTCTATCCCTCCAACGACGACGAGGGACAGGAGGATTTTTATGCTTTTACGGCGGAAGCGGAGCAGAACGAAATGCTGGAGGTCCTGCAGCTTGGCGTATACAACGCTTTTAATTGGAATACGATCATGGCGTTTGAGAGCGGTTCGTTCAGCCTGACCTTTCTGTCGGTGGAGGACTTTCGAACCTACTGCGAGCATATGGGCATCGAATGTGATTTCGATAAGCTTGGGGAGGGGAGTCTTGTTATGAGCGAGCGCTTTGCAAAAAATCGGGGGCTTCGGGTCGGCGACGTTTTGGGCAAGGATTTCAGTAATTCCATGTACGGGGAATTTCGGCTGGATGCAGTAACACAGGAGGACGGCTATACCCTGTATTTTATTGACGGGGAAAGCGGGCCCCGCAACGATTTGCTGATCTTTGGCAGGGGAGTGAGCGACAGCAAAGCCGAGGCGCTTGTTGACGGATTGCGGCAAAAATACGATGTGAGAATCGCGCAGCCTCTGCGCAGCATGATCGAACGCCAGTATGGGACATTTAATCAGATCTATTTTTTTGTGGTCATACTTGTGGCAATCATTCTTGCCGTTACGATCAATGCGGCGTTTATCGGGATGTATGAGCGCAGAAAGCCGGAATTTGCCGTATACCGTGCCATTGGCATATCCAAGCGGCGCATCCTTGGCAAAATTGTCGGAGAGCTGCTCTGTATGGACGCGATCGCCCTTGTCTTGGGCGGCGCGGTGTTTTTCTTCGGACTATATTTGTTCAATAATCTGGCGCTCTACCCGGTCGGAAAAT
>JAUNGI010000002.1:97994-172804 GCA_030524525.1 Lachnospiraceae bacterium | reverse complement strand
GGGGTACCATCAAAGCAATTTGTGATGCTCCGGCACAAATTGCCGTGTGAAAAATCAGCATATCAATGTGATTTTTCAATCTACCTCCGTTCCATATGGTTGATCCTGCTTGCCTGATACGCCGCCCCAAAGCCGTTGTCGATATTGACGACGGAAACTCCGCTCGCGCAGGAGTTCAGCATGGAAAGAAGCGCGGCGAGCCCTTCAAACGCCGCGCCGTAGCCGACGCTCGTCGGAACGGCGACGACCGGACAATCCACAAGCCCGCCCACAACGCTGGCGAGCGCTCCCTCCATGCCGGCAACGCAGATGATCACGCTGGCGCGAAGCAGCGTGTCGAGCTGCGCAAGCAGGCGATGCAGCCCCGCCACGCCCACGTCGTAGACGCGCACCACCGAATTGCCGAAGGTCTCCGCCGTCCGCGCCGCCTCCTCCGCCACCGGAAGATCGCTCGTGCCGCCGGTCACGATGACGATGTCGCCGAGGCCGTCCGGCTTGGGAACGTCTCCGAGCCGCCCGATGCGCGCCTCCGGATAATAAACGATCGGATGCTTTGTTTTCACCGCCTCCGCAGCCGCTTGGGACAGGCGCGTGATCAGGATCGGCTCCTGCCCGCCCTCCGTCAGCGCGTCCAGAATGCCCACGATCTGCTCCGGGGTCTTTCCGGCTCCGTAGATCACCTCCGGAACGCCCTGCCGGAGCCGCCGATGCAGGTCGGGCTTCGCATAGCCCAGATCGGCAAACGGCTTTGCCCGCAAGGCGCGCTCGGCTTCCTCCACGGACAGGCTTCCCTCCCGTACCGCCGAAAGCAGCTCTTTTATGGACAGACTCATGGTCTCACCTCCAGATCCAGCGTCACCGTTTTATAATACCGTTTCAGCTCCCGCAGCACATGTTCCCGCCGGGCAAGTAGCAGCGGCAGCTGTTCCTCCCGCAGCTCAAGCCTTGCGCCGTCCCCCGAAAGCCGCACGCGAAAATCGCGAAACCCAAGACGCATCAGAGCGTCCTCCGCCGCCTCGGTCGCCTCCAGCCGTTCGTTTGTGATCCCGGTTCCGTAAGGGATGCGCGTCGCAAGGCACGCATAGGCGGGCTTGTCCCAAGTGAACAGCCCCGCCTCCCGGGAGCGCCGGCGGATCTCCTCCTTGGAAAGCCCGCATTCCCGCAGCGGGGAACGCACGGAAAGCTCCCGCGCGGCCCGCATGCCGGGCCGGTCAGAGGCATCGTCCGAGGCGTTGGTCCCGTCCAGCAGTACGGAAAAACCGTCCTTTTCGGCTTCCTGCATGATACGTCCAAACAGCAGCGCCTTGCAGAAATAGCACCGCTCCGGCGAGTTTTCGGCGATCTCCCTCCGGGACAGCACATCCGCCTCCAAAACGACAAGCTCCGCGCCCAGCTCTGCCGCCAGCCGTTTCGCATCGTCCAGTTCAAACCGCGGCTGAAACGCCGACTTCACATAATACGCCCGCACCTCGCAGCCCCGGCGGCACGCCTCATAGAGCAGATACGCCGAATCCACGCCGCCGGAAAACGCAAGCGCCGCTTTGGGGATCTCCCGAAAAAATCCCTCTAAACCGTTCAGGTAAACGGAAGACATAGCTGTTCTCCTTCCAGATTGGGGAAACGGTTCAGATAGGCAAAGATCTGCTCCGTATCGTGCATGACTCCGTGCGCCTCGCACTCCCGGTGATAGAGCCGCATAAGCGCGCGGGAATTCGGACTCGGACATTCGTATGCCCGCCCGAAGCTCCGTTCATAGCGCTCCTTCACGCCCGGGAAATACCTTGCAAGCGCCCGATAAAAATATTCGCGGTCGCCGTCCCGCAGCGTAACTCCCATACCGAAGCACAGCACGCCCTTTACGCCGGCGGAAAAGCAAAGCTCCAAGATCCCCCGGACGTTTTCCTCCGTATCGTTGAGAAACGGAAGGATCGGCGAAAGCCAAACCACGGTCGGTATCCCGTTCCTGCGCATTTCGCAGAGTACCTCATAGCGTCTCGCGGTCGTACAGACCGCCGGCTCCACGATCCGGCAAAGCGCCTCGTCGTAGGTCGTCAGCGTCATCTGCACAACGCATTTGGTTTTTTCGTTGATGCGGCGCAACAGGTCCATATCCCGCAGGATGCGGTCGGACTTGGTCTGTACGGCAATGCCGAAGCCGTATCGCTCGACGATCTCCAGACAGCGCCGCGTGAGCCCCAGTTCCTCCTCACAATGCAAATACGGGTCGCACATGGCGCCCGTACCGATCATGCACGGCTTCCGCCTGCGGCGAAGCGCCCGCTCCAAAAGCTCCGGCGCGTTGCGCTTCACCTCAATGTCCTCGAAGTCATGCTTCATTTGATAGCAGAGACTGCGGCTGTCACAGTAAATACAGCCGTGCGTGCAGCCGCGGTACAGATTCATACCGTTATGCGCGGACAAGATCCCCTTTGCCTCTACAAAATGCATCCCGCTTCCTTTCTTCTACGGCTGCTCCGCTTCCGACAGGCCGTCGTAGACCGCCTGCTTGATGCGGTCGTACATCTGCGGCCGGCAGCCGTTCGCCTGCTGCACCATATAGATAAACGTCATTCCGTTCGTCGGGTCGATGCAGACGTAGTTCCCCGTCCAGCCGTCCCAGCCGAATTCCCCGACAAACGCCGGACGATAGGAAACCTCGTCGGGAGCGACCAAAATACGCATCAGGCTGCCGTAGCTGAACCCCTTCATCGACTCCCAGCCGCACTGACGCCGCTGTTCCTCAGTCAGCCCCGGGATCGTCATTTCGGCGACCGTCTCCGGGCGAAGGATCGTTACCGCCTGTCCGCTTGGGCTGCACTCGGCGGGAAGCGTCCCCCGATTGAGCAGCATCAGCGCAAACCGGCCGTAGTCCTCCATCGTGGACAGAAGCCCCGCCCCGCCGGATTCAAAGGCGGGCGGAATGTGCCGCTCCTTGAGCGCCAAAAAAGTCGGCTCCTCCCGCCGGAAATTGCCCTGCTCGTCCCGGATGTACATGCTGGCATACCGGTCCCGTTTTTCCTGCGGAACAAAAAAGTCCGTATCGTTCATCCCAAGGGGCGTAAGCACCGTTTCCTTCAAATAAGTGCGGAAAGAACTCCCACTGACGACCTCGACGATCGCGCCCAGCACGTCGGCGGACGTTCCGTAGTTCCATCGCTCTCCCGGCTGATACAAAAGCGGATAGCTTCCCAGACGATTGCAGAACTCCACGGTTCCCAGCATCCGGTCGGGCGACTTTTGCTCCTCCGCCTGATAAAACTCGCAGAGCCTCGCCGCCACCGGATTGTACGGATGGGGATATTCCAGTCCCGACACCATATGCAGCAGGTCCGCCACGGTCATTTTTCGCCGCGCCGGCACCAAGCCGTCCGGCGTTTCGACCTGCATCTCCCGGAAGCCCGGCAGATACCGCTCCACGGCGTCGTCCAAGGAAAGCCGTCCCTGCTCCAGCAGCGTATATACGGCGACGGAGGTGACCGGCTTCGTCATGGAAAACAGGCGGTAGATATCGTCCTCCCGAACCTCCCGCCCGGTCTCGGTATTGTCGATGCCAAAGCAGCCGCAGAACACCTCGCGGTTCCGGTGATAGACCCGAAGCTGCGTTCCTACCGCTTCCTTCCGGTCGATCTCCTCCTGCATGACCTCGCGCAGTCTTGTTTGCAGCTTTTCGTAATTCACTCGTTATCTCCTTGCGCTTCTTCCTTTTCCTGTCCGGATTTTCCGGAAAACCAATAGGTAAATATGCCCGCCAGCACGCACAGCACAAGTCCGACGAGCAGCGGAACCGCCGACGGCTTCGTGTGCAGCACTCCGGTATTATACAGAATGCCGAAGGGGGACGCCAAGATCAGCCCGAACACGCCGCAGTAGGTGGACACCGCATAGCGTTTCAGAAGAAAGTCGATCAGCTTCGCGATCCCCACAATACCGATCAGAACGCCGATGCCAAAGGGCACGAGCAGACTCGCATACGAAAGCATCGTTCCGAAATCGAACGCCTTGAGCGCATCCAGAAAGCCGTTAATGGCGTTCAGCACGCCGTAATAATATCCCAAGATCATCAAAACCATCGAACCGCTGACGCCCGGAATCACCATGGTCCCCGCCGCCAGAATGCCAAGGAAGAACAGAATCGCCGAATTGCCGACCCCAAACGCCAGCTCGGCGCTCTCCGAATCGTGCGAATTCAAAAGCGGCAGCGCGACCGCGACCCCGAAGAGCAGCAGAAAGCACAGAACGTTTACGACCGTAAATCCTTTTTGCCCGGTCTTTTGCTTCTCTGCGGAAAGCAGCCTCCACAGCATCGGCAGACCGCCGAAGATCAGCCCGATAAACGTCAGCCCGGTCGGCAGCGCCTGCTTGTCCAACAGATATTCCATCAGCTTGGCAAACAATACGATGCTCGCGCCCGCTCCAAGCAGGATCGGCACAAGAAACGCAAGGCTTTTCTTCCATGCCTTCCGCAGCCCGGTCACCGACGATATGATCTTGTCATAAATGCCAAGAGATACCGCCATGGTTCCGCCGCTGACCCCGGGAATGATATTTGCCACACCAATGATCATGCCGTTCAGAATGTTTCGTAAAATTTTCATGTTTTCCTCACACAACTCCGTTCTTTTACAGTCCCAAGATCCGCTCGACCTCTGCCTGCATCGCCTCGGTCTCGCACACCCGATCGTGCCGGATCGGCGCAGTCCGCAGTTCCTCTACGGCCTCCGGAACCGGAACGTTCGCCGTTTCCGAAAGGCGGTCGATCAGCTCCATATCCGACAGCGCGCCGCTGCCCGCGTCCACGGCCTCCATGACGCTTCTGGCAAACTTAAACGGACTGGCGGTGGAGGCAATAACCGTTTTCGTCGTATCTCCGGTCTGCCTGCGGTACTGCTCATAGACATAAGACGCCACTGCGGTATGAGTATCAAGCACATAGCCGGTCTTTTCGTAAAGCCGTGCGATCGCTTCGCCGGTCTCCTTCTGGTTCGCCGTTCCGCCGCGGAAATCCGAAAGCTTTGCCCTCATCCCCTCCGTGATCGTATAGCGTCCCTCGTTCTTAAGCCGCTCCATCAGCTCCACGGTAACCGAAGCCTGATCGTCCGCAATATGATAGATCAGCCGTTCAAGATTGCTGGAGATCAGAATGTCCATGGAAGGCGAATTCGTCAGAATGAACTCGCGGTTTCGGTCGTAGCAGCCGGTCGAAAGGAAATCGTAAAGCACCTTGTTTTCGTTCGAGGCGCAGATCAGCTTGCCGATCGGCACGCCCATGTGCTTTGCATAATAAGCCGCCAGAATATTTCCGAAATTTCCGGTCGGAACGACAACGTTCATAAGCTCCCCTGCGGTCAGCTCGCCCTCGCCCAGCAGCTTGGCATAGGCATAGACATAATATACGACCTGCGGAACGAGCCGGCCGATGTTGATCGAGTTTGCCGACGAAAAGCGGAAGCCCTTCCGCAGCAGGCGCTCCTTCAGCTCCGCGCTGCCGAACATCCTCTTTACACCGGTCTGCGCATCGTCGAAATTGCCCTCGATCCCAATGACAAACGTATTGTCTCCGCGCTGGGTCACCATCTGCTTTTCCTGGATCGGGCTTACACCGTGCTTCGGATAGAACACGATGATCTTCGTTCCCGACACGTCGGCAAAGCCTGCCAGCGCCGCCTTTCCCGTATCGCCGGAGGTGGCGGTCAGAATGACGATCTCCTCGCGGCTGTTGTTTTTCTTTACCGCCGTCGTCATCAGATGCGGCAAAATGCTCAGCGCCATATCCTTAAAGGCGATCGTCGCCCCGTGGAAAAGCTCCAGATAATACGCGCCGTCCGCCTTCACAAGCGGCGCGATCTCCTCGGTATCAAACTTTTCGTCATACGCTCTGCGGATGCAGTCCTTTAATTCTTCCTCGGTAAAATCCGTCAGAAACCGCTTCATCACCTCGTAAGCGGTCTCCTGATACGTCATTTTGGAAAGCTGCTCCATACTCAGGGAAAGCTTCGGCAGCTCCGTCGGGACAAACAGACCGCCGTCCGCCGCCAGTCCCTGCAAAATCGCCTGCGAAGCAGTCACAAGCCCGTCCTCGCTTCGCGTACTTTTATACATAAGATTCATATTTTCCTCCAAAGCGGAGCGCTCCGCCCCCGCCGTTTTTCTTCTGAAACTTTCAGTTTCATTATACACATCGACGGGAAATATGCAACCTTTTTCCCCGCGCCGCAACAGAGACGTCTCTTCTTTTGTTTGTCTTCCCGTTACACGCAGAAAGACCCGAATCGGTTGGAAAAAAATCGCCGCCGAATTGCTTCGGGGCGATTTTTCTCTGTCTGCTTACTGCATATAATTCTCCGCCATCCGCACAATCCTTCCGTTTTCAACCCAAACGGAGAAGGGCGCTTTATCGTCATACTGCATCGCGCCTTCCTCTCCCTCATGCTCCGCATTGCGCGTTCTGCTTTGAACGAAAGCCAAAAACTGCTCCCGGCTCACCTTCATATAGCTCCATCTGTTATCATTTTCTTCCGAAACATAGCCCGGCACATATAAATAAAATTCGCAATCCTCCCATGTAGTGAAATAAACATGGCAAACGTCCGTCCACGGACAGGTTTTCTGTTCCAGCCAATCCGGGTCTTCCTCCCAAATTGCCAGACGGAAGGGTTCCGCAAGGATAAAGCCACTGTGCGTCGGCTCTCCCCATTTCGTCCTGCATTCTTCGGCACCTACAATCACCTCCGGCGTAACAGTTTCAAGATCAAAATAATGCACGATTGGCGTAGGCACGGGCGTATTGCTTGGCTCTTTTGTCGGCTCCGCATCACATGAGGTCGGCGTAGGTTTTTCCGGCTCCGCCGTCACAGTCGATGGGGAGGTCCCCGGCGATCCGCTGCCTCCCATCGGCTCGCGGGGCGTTCCCTTGGGTGAATCGTCGTTGCAGCCGGTCAGCGCAAGCAGAAGCAAAAATACAATGCAAAGAAGAATACTTTTTTTCATACTAATCCTCATTTCTGAGCGACCTTGTCGCGAAGATGCGAAGAATTTCCGCACATTTTATTTCACTTCACTGTATCACTTATATTTCTTCTCGTCAATGAATTCCGCGCTTGTTTCAAAAATATCCCAAAGAAAGAAAAAAGAACAAAGAATCTCGCTTGCGAGATTCTCCGCCTGTGGCGGGTCGCTCTGGCGACACAGTTCCTCTCCGCCGCAGTGCGATCCCCGCGGAGCGTTTTTTATTCTATAGGAAACGCAGTTTCCTATAGAATAAAAAAATCGCCGCCGAATTGCTTCGGGGCGATTTTTCTCATCTTCTACGAAAAACCATTATTTATAAAATTCATGCACTCCGTGCTGAGCCACCTTGGTCAAAGCCGTATCAAACCATTCCGCCTTTTCCGCGCTTGTATACTGCCGTGCAAAGAAGTACAAGGCTCCGTTCGCCTCGTCCACGCCCTTCGCCAAAACCTCGTCCACGGCGCTGCGGGTCGATTCGGAAACCTTCGCGCTGTCATATGCGCCGTTCCGGATCGGGGAAAACTGTCCCTTCTGGAATACGACTCCGGTCACGGTATTCGGAAATTCTCCCGATACGACCCGGTTCAGGATCACGTTGGCAACGAGCCGCTTTCCGTAAGCGTCCTCTCCGCCCGCCTCCGCCTGCACGATCCGGAGCAGACATTGATAATCCTCCTTGGAAACGGAGATGGAGCGTTCTCCCCGATAGTTGACTACACAGTGAACCGCGCCGTCGGATTCGGCGGCTTCCTTCGCCGCCTGTTCCTTGGCTGCCTGTTCCTTCGCCGCTTGCTCCTTCAGCGCCTCGGCCTGCCGCTGTGCTTCCCAATATTGTTCGTATGCGGCGCCCTCCGCAAGCCTGCGCTCGCCGTACATCGCTTCCAGCTGCAGCTGCATGGCGCTGCGGCGCAGCAACAGCTCCCACTGCTCTTGCTCAAGCTCGTCCCAATCCCGACTTTCCAGAATGTTCTCAAAAGAATCTTCCGAAAACATCTGCTGGTTCTCTACCAGATCGTATATCTGTTCCGTGCGAATCTGTCTGCTTTCATCGATCAGTATCAGGGACCGTTCTGCACTTGGGATCAGTAAAATCGTGGTTTCCCAATCAGCCGCTACCTGCTTCCATCCATTTCTCCAGACGGTCAGCGAAAAACATCCCGTTCCCACCAGAGAGAAAATCAATATCATGCAGATGGTCTTTCGTAGAAGGGCCTTTCTACTTCTCATACATTTTCTCCTTACAAAAAAGTTGTTTTCCTTCCCCTGTCGGAGAGGTTACGGCAACTTTACCCGAATTTCCAAATCGTGTCAATGACCCTACCGGAATTTCGTGAAACCTGTCCCTACATCTTTTGGGGATTTTTGTCATCTCAGTCAAAACAACCAAAAATCCGTGGAGCTCTTATAAAAAGATTGTATGAAATGACCGGGCGAATTGTTACAAAATTGTTACATTTTTAAGCGTGTCCCGTAACAATTAAGGAGGAAACCGCCCCAAAGACCAAGAAAAAATGCCCTTTCAAAAGGAAAAAACCTTCCGAAAAGGCATCTGAGTAACACTATAAGCCGGGTTCTGTATTCGATGATCATCTTTCTTGACTGCATGTTGCCATGCAGCTCCTTCCGGCGCTTCCGCACCGAAAACGCGGCCTACCCGAAGGCACGACGGGCCGCCGTATCGCCTTCTGTCTGGTCTTGCTATGAGTGGGGTTTACACAGCCCTTTCTGTTACCAGAAAGGCGGTAGTCTCTTACACTGCCATTCCACCCTTACCGCCATGAGACAAGCCCATGCGCGGCGGTTTCTTTTCTGTTGCACTGGCCTTGGAGTCGCCTCCACCGGACGTTATCCGGCACCCTGCCCTGTATAGCCCGGACTTTCCTCACCGCCAAAGCGGCGCGATCATCTGTGCTGCTCGGCTCTATCTTACCATCTCCCCAAAGGAAAATGCAAGCCCTTTTTGCCCCCTTCGTCACACCGGGAAACAGCTGCCGCCGATAAATTCCCGCAGGATCGAATTTTTGGGAATGTCATCGGTCGGGATCCCCAGAAAATAATCCAGAAATTTCAGGAGGCGCTTTGCCTCCAGCCACTCCTCGCATTCTTCGGGAATACCGAACAGCAAAGGCTCCGCATACTGCTTCAGGACCGAAAGCTCGTAGATCAGCGCGGAATTGAACATATAATCGGCGTCCTCCTGAAACGGAAAGATATAATTTTCTTCTCCGTGCCGCACCGAAGGCCACATGGCGATCGTGTCCTTTGCCGAAGTGCCCCGCGCTTTGGCGTCCCGCACAATGCGCCGCAGCAGCCGACCGTCGGTCGTCGAGATCCGGTTGTGGGAATCCAGATTCAGCTCGGTCAGGGCGCTGATATATACCTTAAATTTGCTCTCCTTCGGCAGCGAGTAGGAAAGCGCGTCGTTGAGTCCGTGAATGCCCTCGATCACAAGAATGTCGTCCGCGCCAAGCGTCAGCAGCTTTCCCCGCCGCTCCGACTTGCCGGTCTTGAAGTTGAATTCCGGCATGGACACGGTTTCGCCGTTCAAAAGCGCCGACATCTGCTCGTTGAACAGCGGCACGTCGAGCGCGTCGAGACATTCCAGATCGTACGTTCCGTCCGGATTTTTCGGTGCCAGCTCCCGATCCTTGTAATAATTGTCCAGCCCGATCGGATGCGGCCGGAGTCCCAACGACCGAAGCTGGATGGACAGTCGGTGCGAAAAGGTCGTCTTTCCGGAGGAGGACGGTCCCGCGATCATAACAAATTTGCAGTCCTTCCGCGCGGCAATCGCCTCCGCAAGCTCCGAGAGCTTCCGTTCCTGAAGCGCCTCCTGCAGCAGGATCAGATCCTCCATGCGCCCCTTGGAAATTTCCGCGTTCAGATCGCCCACCGTTTCGATCCCCATGGCGCGCCCCCAGTGATTCGCCTCCTGCAGCGTGGCATACAGCTTTTCCCGGGTCACCGGCTCGGAGACCTGCCCCGCGTCCAAAGCGCTCGGCAGCATCAGAAGCATCCCCTCCCGGTAGAGGCGCAGCGCAAACCGGTTCAAACAGCCCGTCGATACCGGCATATGCCCGTAAAAATAATCCATATAGCCGTCCAGATAATAAACGTTCATTTTGGAGCTGCGGCGATAGCGAAGCAGCCGCACCTTATCCGTCATTCCCTCCTCCGCAAACAGCGCGATCGCGTTGGACGTGTTCATGGATTTCTTTTCTATGGCGTAGTCCTTCTTCACAAGACGCTCCATCTCCGCCCGCAGAGCCTCAAGAACCTCCTCCGTCAGAGACAGCTTTTCGCTTTCGCAGTAAATTCCGTCGCCCAAGCGGTGCTCCACCCGAAAACCGGCGGACGCCTCTTTTCCGTATAAATGCGTCAGAGCCGTCAGCAGAAGCATCGTCATCCCTCTCGCGTAGGTCTTGTGCCCCGCGGAGTCGCGATACGTCAGAAACGTCGCCTGACAATCCTTATGAATCGTTTTGAACAGCTCGCAGAGCTTCCCGTTTACGACCGCCAGCAGACATTCCGACGCGCTCTCGCCCATCTGCCGTCTGCAAATTTCCTGCAGGGAAACCCCTGCGGGATACTCCTTTGTCACATCCCGAACCGTTACCTTTACCGTCTGTCCCATCTGCTACCTTCCTTATAGAAACCTTTCCAGCGCACGCTGCGCGCACCGCAGTTCTTCCTGCGCGCTCTGCCGCCGTTCCCCGACTTTTTCGGGGTCTGCCGAAGCCAGCTCGCGCATCACCCGCCTGCGCTTCTCCGTCAGCATTTTTATATATGCCGCTGCCACGGGATGCTGAACGTCGATCAGGCATTTTCCCGCCAAATATTCTTCCTCCGTATAGGGCGGCTCCGTTCCCGGCTCCGCCCGCATCGCCGTGTAGTATTTTCCGTCCTCCAAGCACATGGCCTCCGCCGCGATCCGAAAGCCGTTTCGGTGCAAATATTTCCGCACCTCGGGAAGCTCCGACTGCGGCTGCAGAACGAGCTGCGAAGCGGCGCCGACGCACGCCGCGCCGCGCTCCAAAATATCTCTTACCAGCTTGCCGCCCATTCCTGCAAGCAAGATCGCATCCGCCTCCTGCGGCGAAAGCCTCTCAAGCCCGTCCGAACGCCGAAGCTCCATGCGTTCTTCCATATGAAAGAAGCGCCGGTTTTCCTCCGCGTGCCGCAGCGGTCCTTCCCGCAGATCCATGGCGATGGCTTTCCCGCAGACCGCGTGCCGCAGAAGCCAAATGGACAGATAGCCGTGATCGCAGCCGACGTCCGCCAGCGTCCTGCAAGGCGCGACCAGCCCCGCCACCATTTTCATTCGTTCCGATAAATGCATGTTCTTCCGCCGTTCCCGGATCATTTCCGTGTCTATTCCAGATAATCCCGCAGCTTCCGGCTTCTCGACGGGTGCCGGAGCTTCCGCAGCGCCTTGGCCTCGATCTGTCGGATGCGCTCTCTGGTGACCTCAAATTCCCGTCCGACCTCCTCCAGCGTCCGCTGCCTTCCGTCGTCCAGACCGAAACGTAGGCGAAGCACCTTCTGTTCCCGGTCGGTCAGCGTACCGAGCACGTCGTAAAGCTGCTCCCGCAGCATGGAGAACGAGGCGGCGTCCACCGGCATCGGCATATTTTCGTCCGGAAGGAAGTCGCCCAAATGGCTGTCCTCCTCCTCGCCGATCGGCGTTTCCAAGGAGACCGGCTCCTGCGAGATCTTTTGAATTTCCAGCACGCGATCCACCGGAAGCTTCATTGCCTTTGCAATCTCCTCGGTGCTGGGCTCCCGTCCAAGCTCCTGCAAAAGCTGCCGCTGCACCCGGATCAGACGGTTGATCGTCTCCACCATATGCACCGGGATCCGGATGGTTCGCGCCTGATCCGCGATCGCCCTTGTGATCGCCTGACGGATCCACCATGTGGCATATGTGGAAAATTTATAGCCCTTCTTGTAATCAAACTTTTCCACAGCCTTGATCAGCCCCAGATTGCCCTCTTGGATCAGATCAAGGAACTGCATTCCGCGTCCCATGTAGCGCTTGGCAATGCTGACCACCAAGCGCAGGTTTGCCTCCGCCAGCCGCTTTCGGGCGCTCTCGTCCCCCTGCTCCATCCGTTCGGAAAGAGCGACTTCCTCCTCCGCCGTCAGGAGCGGAACCTTTCCGATCTCCTTCAGATACATCCGCACCGGGTCCTCCAAACTAATGCCGTCCGGTATCGAAAGATCGAGCGCCTCCAGCTCCGGCTCCTCCTCGGCGACGATCGGAAGCTCCTCCAGCTCGTCCACGCTGTCCTTGCGCAGAACGTCCACATTGTTGCTTTCCAAATAATCGTAGATCTTGTCGAGGCTGTCCGAAGGAAAGGGAACTCCCTCGAAAAAGTCGATGATCTCTTGGTATTCCAGAACGTTTTTCTTTGTTTTGGCAAATTCAAGAAGCTGCCCCAGCCTTTCCTGAAAGCGCAGGAAGCTCTCCGCCTTTGCGTCCTGCTCCGGCGCTTCCTCCTCCGGCATTTTTTCGTTGAATTTTCCTTCCAGCTTTTCCTCGTCCATTTCGAACCTCCATTCCGAAGCCAATCTCCCCCTCTGCTCTCAGCCAAGCAGCAGACGTCTGTGCAGATTTTTCAGCTCCTTCTTTTCCCTCATCAGCACCTGTACTTTGTTTACGTCGTTCTCCCGAACCGCCTGCGCGGTGGCCGCCTCCAAGCTTTGGGTGCGGATCCGAACGACGGTGTCGGCAAAGGCTTTCCGCCGTTCCTCCGGCTTCATGTCCTCGCGAAGCGGCGTCGAACAAATATCCGCCGCCAAGCTCTGCTCCTCCTTCGTTTCAAACCGGCTGATCAGACGGGCAGGCTCCACGCGCCCTTCCTCGCGGTACTGCGCAAAGCACATGGCGGCGACGCTCCGATAGACCCCTTCTTCAAAATCCTCCGCTGACAATATGCCTTCCAACAGCCGAAAATATTCCGGCTGCTCGATGCACCACGTCAAAAGCAGCTTTTCCGCCGCCCGAAGCCCGCCGTCCGGCTTGTTCCGCTCCGCAAGCTCCTTCCGGTCCTTTTCGCGGACCTCGTCGTAGTTTTTCTGAAACGCCGTCTGATTTCCGAGCCGATTCACAAGCCTTCGGAAATCCTCCTGAGGAACATAGTATTCCTTGCAGAAGGCGTCCATATAAGTCCGCCGCTCCAGCTCGTCCGGAAAATCCAGCATTTTCCTTGCGGCTTCCTGATAGAACCGGGTCTTATCCTCCGGGTCGTTCATATCGAACTGCTCCGAAAGCACGCGAAGCTCAAAAAAGAAGCTGCTCGCCGCGCCGCGGACGCGCTCCTCATACGCCTCGGCTCCCAGCGCCTTGATGAACTCGTCCGGGTCCTTGTACGGCTTCATATCCACGACGCGCGTTTTGATGCCCGCCTCCCGCAGGATCGGGATCGCGCGCAGCGCCGCCTTCTGTCCCGCCCCGTCGCTGTCGTAGGTGATCACCACCTCCTGCGTATAGCGCCGAAGCAGATTGGCCTGCAGCCCGGTCAGCGCGGTTCCCAGCGACGCCACGGCGTTGTCAAAGCCCGCCTGATGCAGCGAGATCGTATCCATATAGCCCTCGCAGAGAAGAAAATACGGCTTTCGCGTCCTCCGCGCCACATGCAGCCCGTACAAGTGCCGGCTCTTTTCAAAAATAGCCGTTTCCGGCGAATTCAGATACTTCGGCAGCCCGTCCCCCATAACGCGCCCGCCGAAGGCAATGACCCGGCTGTTCGCATCCATGATCGGAAACATGACGCGGTTCCAGAACTTGTCCCGCACGCCGTGCTCCTCGGTGTAGGTAAACAGACCGCTTTTACTCAGAAACGGGTCCGAATAGCCCTCGTTTTTCAGGAGCGGATACAGCTTGCTGTCGCTGTAGCCCAGCCCGAATTTCACGATCGTCTCCTCGGAAAGCTGCCGCTCCCGAAGATATTGGTAGGCGTTCTGCCCCGCCGGAGAGCGAAGCTTCTGATAATAATAGGTCGCCGCCCTTTTGTAAAGCGCCTGAAGCTGCTGACGCTCCGCGGCGCGTTTTTGCTGCTCCTGCGAAACGTCCTCTTGGGGAAGCGTCACGCCGCTGCGCTCGGCAAGATAGCGAAGCGCCTCCGGAAACGAAAAGTTTTCATATTCCATTAAAAAGGTAAAGACGTTGCCGCCCTTCCCGCAGCCGAAACATTTATAGGTCTGCCGCGACGGACTGACGCTGAACGAGGGCGTTTTTTCGTTATGAAACGGGCAAAGCCCCTGATAATTGCTCCCGCTCCTTTTTAACTTAACGTAGGCTCCGACCACTTCCACAATATCGTTCCGGCTCCGAACCTCGTCAATGATCTGATCCGAATAGTACATCAATATACTCCCCAAGCTTTTGGAATCATGATATCGCTGAAGCGACTGACCGCATATTTGTCGGTCATGCCGGCAATATAGTCGGCAACGACGCGGTCGAGCGATTCGCCTTTCTGCTCCGCCAGCCGCAGATATTCCTCCGGCAGATACTCCGTATGCGTGCGGTAATGCTCGTACAGCATCTCGATCATCTGCTCCGCCTTATGCTCCTGTCCCTTCGCCACCGGGTTGGTATATACGCTTGCAAACATATACTTCCGCAGCGCGTGCATGGCGCTTTCCACCGGCTCGGACATCACGATCTCCGCTTTTCCGTAGCTGTGCGTCACAATGTCGTGAACGAGCGTATTCAGCCGCTCCTTCAGGCTATGCCCCAAAATTTCGGTCAGATCCCCCGGAAGCTCGTCCTCCCGAATGATCCTGCCGCGGATCGCATCGTCGATATCATGGTTGACATATGCGATCTTGTCCGCCAGCCGGACGACGGCGCCCTCCAGCGTAGACGGATGCCCGGACGTCTGATGGTTCAAAATGCCGTCCAAAACCTCCAGCGTCAGATTCAGTCCCCGCCCGTCCTTTTCGTGCAGCTCGGTCACGCGGACGCTCTGCTCCTGATGCCGGAACCCCTCCGGGCACACCCGGTTGAGCGCGCGTTCTCCGGCATGTCCGAACGGCGTATGCCCGAGATCGTGTCCGAGGGCGATCGCCTCGGTCAGATCCTCGTTTAGCTGCAGCGCCTTGGAAATGGAACGCGCGATCTGAGACACCTCCAGCGTATGCGTCATCCGCGTCCGATAATGATCCCCCTCCGGCGTCAGAAAGACCTGCGTCTTATCCTTTAAGCGCCGGAACGATTTCGAATGAATGATCCGATCCCGGTCGCGCTGGAAAACCGGACGGATATCGCAGGGCTCCTCCTGCCGCTTCCGCCCCTTGCTTGCGTCGGAAAACGTGGCATACGGAGAAAGCATCTGATGCTCTCTTTCTTCTAACATTTGTCTGATGTTTGTCATACCTACCTCATAACGGCGGAAACCGTCCCGCCTCTCCTTTTCCCCATAAGAAAAACGCACTCATAATATTATTCAACAAAAAAGCGGAATTTCCTTTTTTTCTTTCGAAGAAATCCCATGAAGCCTGCAATCGTTCCCCGGAATAATCCTTTTTCTGCCTCATAAACTGAAAGAGACCGATGTCCGAAACGGAAGCCGCTCATGAAAAACAAACTTCTGCAAGGCACCTTGATTCTGACCGCCGCGGGGCTTCTCTCCCGGATCATGGGCTTTCTTTATAAAATCTATCTGGCGGGCGCCATGTCCGAAGAACGAATGGGACTGTACCAGCTCATTGTTCCGGTATCGAGCATCTGCTTTACGATCTATGCTTCCGGCATTCAGACCGCCGTCAGCAAGCGGGTCGCCGAGGTTTCGGCGGAGGCTTCCCCGGAGACGCGCCGGCTCCAGCGCCGAATTTTGACCGTCGGAATGCTGCTTTCCGTCTCCCTCGCCCTCCTGCTTTCCCTGCTTGTCTCCGTCTTTGCAGGCACAATCGCCGACCGGCTGTTGGAAGCGCCCGAAACCGCCGCCTCCTTGAAGATCCTGTCGATCATGTTTCCGTTCTGCGGCGCGACCGCCTGTCTGAACGGCTACTATTACGGAAAAAAACGCTCCGGCGTCCCGGCGGGGACGCAGCTGTTGGAGCAGGCCGTCCGCATCTCCTTCGTCATGCTTGGCGGAAGCCTGATGCCCTCCCTGTTTCCCGACGCCTCCGGAGAAGTTTCCTGCGAGCTTGCGGCAATGGGCGTCGTGGTCGGAGAGATCGCCTCCAATCTGGTCAGCTTTCTCTTTCTGCTTTTGCCCGAAAAAAAGGAGCGCCGACAGCCTGCTACCGATAAACCGCTGCGTTCCGCCTCCGACGGGCAGCCGACTCTTTCCGCCGACACGCAGCTGCCGCCTCAGCTTGCGCCGATCCTGCAGATTGCCGTTCCGCTGACCGCCAACCATCTTGTTCTCAGCCTGCTGCACAGCTATGAGACGATCCTGATCCCCGCGCTGCTCCGCCGCTCCGGCATGCCCGCAGCCGAAGCCCTCGGCGAGCTTGGCGTCGTAAGCGGTATGGTCATGCCCTTTCTGTTCTTTCCGACTGCCATCACGAGCGCGCTTGCCATTCTCCTCCTCCCGACGGTTTCCGAAGCGCACGCCGCCGGAAAGCTGCCGCTTTTGCAGGTTACGGTTCGCGTCACGCTGCGCTATACGTTTTTGCTCGGCGTCCTCGTAACCGGCATTTTTGTTTTGTTCGGCGATCCGCTCTGTCTGCTTGTCTTTGGCAACGCCCGGGCAGGCGCCTACCTCTCCCTCTTCGCCTTTTTGTGCCCGTTTTTGTACGCCTCGCAGACTGCGGCGAGCATCGTAAACGGACTGTCAAAGACGAACCTGACCTTCCGAAACTCCGTCGTCAGCTGCATCCTGCGCCTGCTGCTTCAGCTTCTCCTGATCCCCCGCATGCAGCTTCCGGGCTATCTGATCGCTTCGCTGAGCGGAACGCTTTTGCAGCTCGTCCTCGACCTGAGCCTTTTGAAAAAAGAAGGCGTTCTTCGGCTCGACGTGCGCAATTCCCTGATCCGTCCGGTGCTGGCGACCCTCGTGCTCCTGCCCTTCTTCTGGCCGCTGCGGCGGCTGCTGACCGTCCGAAGCGTCCAAAATCTGCTGCTCCTGTTTCTGTTCTGCGCCTGCTACAGCGCGCTGTTTCTGCTTTTGCAGGGCTGGCAGCGGCGGCGGCATGCAAAAAGAAGGTTTTCCGTCACTTCGCAAAACGCAGGGCGGCGACAGGTTTGACCCCGTCACCGCCCCGATTATAGGAATGGTTCCCGTCCTTTACTTCACGTACTTTTTCCGTTTTCCGTACCAAGCGGCGGCAGTAAGGCTGCCCCCGGAAAGAAGCAGCAGCATCATCCACAGCCACGGCTTCGCATCGTCGCCGGTCTTTGGCAAGGTCCCGGTATCGCCGTCCGGATTCGTATCCTCTCCGCTGTCAGCGGCAGGCGCAATCACAAAGCCGCAGGTGATCGTGCCGGTAAAATTCCCGATGCCGGTAATGGTCATAATGTAAGCCCCCGGCTCGGCGCCGGTGTTGTTCTCCACGGTATAAGTCACATCCATGACCTCGCCCTTGCTGTTTTGTACGGTGACGCCATGGATTTTCTGGGTCTGCGTCTCGCCGTTTTCAATCAGAGCCTCCCCCAACTCCACCACGGCGCCGGTGATATCCTTCTGCAGGATGGTCAGTGTGCCGTTTACAAACTCGACGCTGTAATTCGGGTTCGCGCCGGTCTCCTGGGTCGCCCGGATGATATAAGTTCCCACATCGCTGCCGCTGTCACGGCTCAGTTGGATGCCGGTCAACTCATCCGTCTCCACAAGACCAACGGCATGATAAGTCAGTTCCGGGTCGTCCTCGCCATAGGTCTTGGTCAGATCATCGGCGGAGACAGTGATTGCCTTTGGCTTGACCGTAACCGTCACGGTTTCGCTGACCGCGTTGTAATTCCGGCTTTCCGCCGTGCTCAGCGTAACGGTAGCCGTCCCCGCGCCCACGATATGCACCACGCCGTTTTCGTCCACGGCAACAACGGAAGGGTCGCTGCTGGTAAATGCCGCCCGACTGCCGCTTTCCGTTTCATAGCCGATGGTAAAACCGCTGTCGCCGTAGGTCACACCGTATACCGGCTGATCCGCTTTCAGCGTGTCATTCTTCCGCCCCACGGTGACGGTGACGGAAATCTCCCCGCCCTTGTAGTTCGCGGTCTGTGCCAGCGTCACGGTGATCGTGGCGGTACCCGCGTTATGCAAGGTCACGGCGCCGGTTTCATCCACGGCGGCAACAGCCTCGTTGTCACTCTTGTAGGTCACCTCGCCGCCGCCCGCATGGATCGCATCCAAGGAAAAGGTATCGTCACCATAGGTCTTGTCAACACGCTCCGGGCTGACGGAGAACTCCGCGTCGGCACGTTCCACCACAAACTCCGCAGTCACAGCGCCGGTGAGGTTATAGTTGCCGTCCGTGATGCGGACGGACACGGTGTAAGTGCCTGCCAGCGTGGGAACCTCCGCGCCGTTATATGTGGTAATCCCGTCGTTTGCGGTTCCCGTGTAGGTCAGCGTCACGGCAACCTCATCTCCGTCAACCACGCCGGTCAGCTCCGCCGTGGCCGGAGTCACGGCGCCGTACACGCCTCCGTCAGCAGCAATCTTCACAGTGATGTCCTTCGGAGTTATGTTTGCCTTGGCTTTGGTCTGCTGGCCGCTTGCCGTCAAGACATAATTCTCCGCGTCCGCGCCGCCTAAAGTCAGAACGGCGACGGAAACGCTCTTATCATTGCCCGCATTCTTGTCCGCAAAGGTTCCCGCTGCGGTCACGGTCAGTCTGTCGCCCTCCACAATGCCTTCAAAGGTCACGCCCTCACAGTTCAGCGTGGCTTCCGTTGTGCCGTCATAAACCTTATCCTCGGCAACAATGCCGGAGACGATCACGGCCTTTCGCGCCACGGTAAAGGTGACGGCAGCCGCGGCGTCTCCCTCGTTGGCTCCGTCCTTCTTCGCGGCGGTAATGGTCACGGTACCCGCGCCGGTAACTGTGATTTCGCCGTTTTCATCCACCGAAGCGATTTCCTCATTGCTGCTTTCCCAGATCACGGCGCTGTCACCCAGACCGCCGGAGGCGGTAAGGGAAAAGGCTTCGTCGCCATAGGTTATGGAGCTCGGCAGGCCGGAAATCGTCAGAGGGTCGATCAGGTTGACTTTGATCGTGATGGTCACGTCCTCATAGTTGTTCATCACCACAGTCACGGTGATGTCGCCGGAGACAGCCGCCTGATTTTTCACGGTCGTATAGGTCAGGGTATCGCTGTCCCGGTCCACGGCGCCGGTGACCACGCCCTCGCAGTCGGTGACGGTATAGGTAGTTTCGCCCCGGTCGGCGGGCAGCAGCGCGCCAAGGTCGATTTCTTCCGTCACCACGCTGTCCCAAACGTGGGTCACGGTCAGTTCGTCCTCCACATCGGCGACGGCTTTTGCAATGTTGACCGTCGTTGTCCCCGTCCAAAATTCAATGGGGTCAGCGTCCGGCGTACACAACTGGTAGTTGGGGTCTGTAAGCGTTACGGTCAGGGTGACGCTCTTGCCGTTCCCGGCGCTGTCGTCCTCCATTACGGCGGTGACGGTGTGCTTGATTTTGCTCAAAACGCCTTCGCCGTTAAACGTAACCGTGGCCTCCACATTCCGGTTGCCCTGCTCGTAGGTTCGGTCTGCGGCCTGCCAGTCGTACACAAACACCCGCGCCTTTGCAATGGAAAATTTCCGTTCCACACTGCCGGTATAGTTGCCAACGCCGACCACTGTCAGGGTATATTCGCCTGCAGCCGTGCCGTTATTGTTGGAAACGGTGTAATCTTTGCCCTCTTCAAGTTCCACGCCATTCCAAGTCACGATCACATTCTGGGTCTGTTCCCGGCCGCTGTAGGTCAAGTCGTTCGCCAACGTGACCACCGCATCGGAAATGCCGGCGGGATTGACGGTAAACTTGACGGTTTGGGAGCCGTAGTAGTTGCCGTCCGCCACCGCCTTGACGGTCACCGAGGCGGTTCCGGCGTCGGTATTGTCGGCGTAGGTCACGATATAGTCCGTATTTTCTTCCAGCTTTCTCCCGTTCTTGATCACGGTTACCTTGGGTTCCTTGGCAGTGCCGTCGTAAATACAGCCGTTCTCGGGCAGGTTCAAAGTTACCGTGGCGGTGGACAGATCCGGCTTTACGATCTCGAACATCACGCCGTCCGTAAAGCTCAAGTCATAGTTCTCGGTAGCGGTCAGCGTTCCCCGAGTGATCGCATACCGGCCAACGGCGCCGTTCCCTATATCGCAGGCCAGCGTGCCGGTCAGGCTTTCCCCTTCCGCCATGCCGTCGCCGCCGACGGTGTAGGTCAGCTCCGGCATCGTCCTGCCATACTCCATGGTTTGGTCTGCATCGGGAATGACGATAATCTGCCTCCGGATGATCGTGCCGGTAATACCATCCGGCTGCTCCGCCAAAATATAGTTGTCCGCATCCTTGCCGGTCAGCGCAAAGGTGCCGGTATAGGATATGGCAATTCCGGTACCCACATTGGCGCTTTCAAACCGTGCAGTCACGCCGCCGGCGTCCAGCATCACCTCGTCACCGTCCACAATGCCATAATTGCCGGCGCGTAAAACGGCATCCTTGGCGTTCAGGATAATATCCGTTGTGCCGTCATACATTTTGCTGATTTTCCATGCGTACACCCACAGCCCGCGGGGCGCGATCTTCCAGTCGCGTTCGATGGTGCCGGTGTAGTTGCCTTTGCCGGTAAGGATCAACGTGTAGTCGCCCGCGTCAATTCCGGTATTGCCTGTCACCTCATAGTCATCGCCCTCGATCAGACGAACGCCCATGTTTACCTCAATACTCTTGGTCTGTATCTGACCGTTGTAGATCGGGTCATCCCCCAGTGTGACCTCCTCGTAGGAGATGTCGTAAGGGGCGATCTCAAAAGTTTTGCCTTGGCTTCCGTAGTAGTTGCCCTCCTCCACCGCCTTGACGGTCACCAAGGCGGTTCCGGCGTCGGTATTGTCGGCGTAAGTCACGATATAGTCCGTGTTTTCTTCCAGCGTTTTCCTGTTCTTGATCACCGTCACCTTGGGTTCCTTGGCGGTGCCGTCGTAAATGTAACCTTCCTTGGGCAGGTGCAAAATTACCGTGGCGGTGGACAGGTCGGGTCTCGTAATGTGAAAATTCACGGTTTCCAGTGTCACATCGTAGTTTCCGGAAACATCCTCACCGTCCTGGTTCTCAATGGCATACCGGTCGATAAGATAAGATCCGACGGCCTCTCCGGAGGTTCTGTAGAGGGTCAGAGCATCCCCATCCAGCAAAGAGCCGCTTGTGATCTTGTAAGTCAGCGTGGGATCGTCTGTTCCGTATTCTTTGGTCAGGCTATCCGGGGTAACGCTGATCGGCCGCTTGGTGATGGTGCCGGTCAGGGTGGGCTGATATTTCAGCACATAGTTTTTGGCGGTCACCCCGGTCAGTCCAAAACTGCCGGTATAAGCAATGCTTTTGCCTTCGCCCACGGCGGCGTCCGCAAACCGGGCGGTGACGCCGCTGACATCCAGCTTCACATCATCCGAATAACATACGCCGTACAGGACAGCGTCCTCGGCATCCAGGGTGATGTCGGTCGTACCATCGTAGGTTTTCTCGATCGTCCAGCTGCCCACGGTCAATTCTTTTTGATAGATTTCCCATGTAGCTGTGGCGGTGCCGATGTAGTTTCCTTGCCCCTCCACTGTAACGGTGTAAGTGCCGGCATCCTGCCCAGTCTGTCCGCTGTATGTGTAATCCGTTCTCCAAGTCAGCTTGCTGTCGTTCAGGACAACCGACTGAACGCCAATTTCCAGCGTCCCACCGATATACTCAAAGCGGGTGCCTGTCAGCGTCACGACCGCGTTGCGGATGTTTGCTCTCTCGATTTCAAATGTTTTGCTGTTGGAACCGCTGTAATTGCCGTCCGCCGTTGCTGTGATGGTCACGGTGACGGTGCCTGCATTGGTGTGATTCCCATCGCCGCCATTGGTGTTGGAATAGCTGACGGTGTACTCGTCCTCATCCACGGTCACGCCATTCTTGACCACGATAATTTCCGGTTCCTTAGCCGTTCCGTCGTAGGTGTAGCCGTCATCGGGCAGGATCAGCGTCACCGTCGCGGTGGCAAGGTCGGGCTTGGTGATCTCAAAAGAAGCAGTAGCGTCGTTAACCTCATAATTGCCGCCCTCGTTGTTTGTGATGGTGACGGTGGCGGTGCCGACATTCGTGTTATTGGAATAGGTAACGGTGTACTCTTTGGGGGCGATCTCGGTGTCTCCGTCAAACACCTTCACAGTCGGCTTCTTCTCTGTCCCGTCATATTCATAGCTGTCCTTCTCCAACGTAATGGTAGGATTCGACACAGGCTTGGGATCAATAGTCACGGGCGCGCTATCCGTTGCCAACTCTGTGTTGTCCGTTGCCGGGATGGTCGCAATCAGGGTGTAGGTTCCGGCATCGGTAGGCGCGTCTTTAAGAGGATTTTTTTCGGAATCAGTCCAGCTAAAAACAACATCTTCATACGATGCGCCTCTAATAGTCATGGCATTTTTTATTCCGGTATAGCTAAAGGCTTTCCCGCTGTACTGACCAAGCAGGCTCCCATGAAAAGTAATGGTAGGTTGAGATTTTGTAATCGTCCCGCTTGTGGTGACAGCACCCTCCGGCAGTTTGTAGTTGCCAGAATCGTCCCCGCTCAGGGTCACACCGCCCGCGGTGATGGTGGTCGCTTCCTTCACATTGGCGCTGTTATAGGTGTAAGATTCCGCCGTGACGGTCACATCATCCCCGGAAACAGCGTTCCCGATCTCAATAGAAAGACCTGCCGGGCCGTCCGTCGTTCCGTCGTAGGTTTTTGTGGTGGTTCCGGTAATGGACAACTCCAATTCCTTCTGCTCCACTTTTACCGCGACTGGGGTGCTGGTGAGGGAGTACCCATCCGCCGTGGCCTTGCAGGTATAGTTGTAGCTGCCCGCGTCCAGCTTGCCGGGGGTGTAAGTACTGCTGGTGGCGTTTTCAATCACCACGCCGTCCTGATACCACCGATAGGTCACTGCCATGCTTGTATCCAACAGGGTCGGGGTGGCGGTCAGAGTGGGCGCAGTGTCGCCGTAGGTGATCGTGGTGGTGGTGTCAGCGGAAATGCTCACGCTCTGGATGGGTGCTTTTTGCACAGTGACCGGAGTGGTCGAGTTGGATTGGGAAGCTGCCGCCTCAGACAGCCAGTATTCTTGTACTCCCCAATTTATGCCCTTGTACGCATAGCCTGGTGCAAGAATGGAACCGATTGTCCCTCCGGCCCACATATCAACACTCGTGTTCCCAGAGAAAGAACCACCGCTTAGACTCACTTCGGCCTCCGTATCCAGAACGCGCAGACCGCTTCCAAAAAAGCTTGTGTCTCCACTGATTGTTCCGCCGGAAATCTTGATATGTCCGCCGCTCACATCCAACCCACGCCGTCCAGAAATCGTCCCATCCAGCATGGTAAAATATCCGCCCGAAACGATACATCCCTTTCCGGTGTCGCTCCCTTTTAGTGACCCTCGTTGAAGGGTAAAGGAACCACCAGTAACATAAAGCGGGGTTTCCAAATCGACGCCACTAGAAACAGATATTGTATGGTCATCGTCGGCGGTTTCACAGGTCAGGGTAATGTCGTCGCCATTCTCTACGCGCAGGGTCGAAGATACCGTCACATCAGCCAGCAGGGTGATGGTAGCGGGATTTTCAGCGGTGCCCGCGTTGGCGGCGGTGAACGCCTCCTGAATGTCGGTGTATTGGGTGGCGGTGCCGCCAATGGTCACCTCGGCAACATAGGCAGGCTCCGGCTCGGTGTAGTCCGTTTCGGCCAA
Organism: Lachnospiraceae bacterium; assembly: GCA_030524525.1. Taxonomy (GTDB): domain Bacteria; phylum Bacillota; class Clostridia; order Lachnospirales; family Lachnospiraceae; genus ISDg. The sequence continues at coordinate 148,919 of JAUNGI010000002.1, read as the reverse complement.
CCGCTCGTCCCGATCGGGCAGGGCGTCCGCGTTGGGAGCCAAGGCCGCCAATTTGCCCTCGATGGTTGCCTCCACCGGTTCGGTTTCTCCCGACTCCGTTTTCTGTTCCAAAGCCGGCGGCGCCGCCGCTGCGGCGGTATCACGGTCGGCATCTGCCTGCCCCCGCTCGTTCTCCGCCGCCTCGTCAACGGCGCAAAGTCCGCTGTCCGGCTCCTCGGCGCAAACCGCCAAGACGCTGTCAGGCATGACGGACAGCAGCATCGCCGCCGTCAGCATCAGGCTCAAAAACCGTTTCAGTGTCTTTTTCCTACTCCACATGTTAATTCCTCCTAATTTCCTGTCTCTGTCGTCACAGCCCGGGGCCGTTTCTGTTGTTCCCTTTTTCACCTTGCTTTTCCGTATATCCTTCGTCGGCAGTTTTCAGACGATCTTCACCGCCTTGCCGATAACGCCCATAGTATAGCAGATCTGATATTCGCTTTCAACATATCTGCCCATAAGAATTCTATTCTTGAATTTCAAGCCGCCTACTGCCGATCGGGCGGTCGGCGCAGCAAATCCCCCCGCTCCTCTTCCTGCAATTTTCCCTTGCAAAAAACGGTATCCCAAGCTTTCTCGGGATACCGCTCTTTTTCGCATTCTTATACCGGATACGCCTTGTTTGCCGTATCGGCAGCCGCCACATCCACCTTGGTCTGCTGCGCCTGACGATACTTGAAGAATTCCGTTGCGACCTGCGGGAACAGCGCATAGGACAGCACGTCCTCGTCCTGCTGGATCCATTCCTTGCATTCCTCGCGGAACTTGTCAAGCTGCGGCGGGATCAGATCCGCCGGTCTGCAGGTGATCGGCTCCACATCGCCGATGCACTTCTTCTGCACCTCTTTATTGAACGGCTTGATGGTCTGTCCGAATTCCCCGGAGAGGATCTTCTTCGATTCCTTCGTTACCATCTTATAGCGCTCGCCCTGCAATACGTTGAGTACCGCCTGCGTACCGACGATCTGGGAGGAAGGCGTAACGAGCGGCGGCTCGCCGAAGTCCTTGCGCACTCTCGGAACCTCCTCCAAAACGGCCTCGTACTTGTCCTCGGCATGCGCTTCCTTGAGCTGGGAAACCAGATTGCTGAGCATGCCGCCCGGTACCTGATACATCAGCGTCTTGATGTTTACGCCCAGCACCTTCGGATTGAGCAGCCCGTTTGCCAGACACTCCTCGCGGTAAGGACGGAAGTAGTCTGCGATCTCCGCCAACAGGTTCTGATCCAGACCGGAATCGTAGGGCGTTCCCCGGAAGGTCTCGACCATAACCTCGGTTGCCGGCTGGCTCGTACCCAAAGCCAACGGAGACATTGCGCAGTCGATAATATCGCAGCCCGCCTCAACGGCTTTCAGATAGGTCATGGAAGCAACGCCGGAGGTATAGTGCGTGTGAAGCTGGATCGGAAGATTCGAGCCTGCTTTCAGCGCGCTGACCAGCTTGGTCGCCTCATAGGGCACGAGAAGCCCCGCCATATCCTTGATACAGATGGAGTCTGCGCCCATCTCTTCGATCCGTCTTGCGGTCTGCTCCCAATATTCGAGGGTATATGCGTCGCCCAGCGTATAGGAAAGGGCGATCTGCGCGTGTCCTTGTTCCTTCTTCGTTGCCTTTACTGCGGTTTCAAGGTTCCGAAGATCGTTCAGACAGTCGAAAATACGAATAATGTCGATACCGTTTGCAATGGATTTCTGAACGAAATATTCCACCACATCGTCCGCATAGTGGTTGTAGCCCAGAATGTTCTGACCACGGAACAGCATTTGCAGCTTGGAATTCTTAAAGCCTGCTCTCAGCTTGCGAAGACGCTCCCACGGGTCTTCCTTCAGGAAGCGGAGGCAGGAGTCAAATGTGGCTCCGCCCCAGCACTCTACCGAATGGTATCCGACCTGATCCATCTTCTCCACGATCGGAAGCATCAGCTCCGTGGGCATTCTGGTTGCAATCAGAGACTGATGCGCGTCACGCAGGATCGTCTCCGTTATTTTTACCGGCCGTTTTACTTGATCTGCCATGTTATAACCTCTTTTCTGCACCGCTTCTCTTTTTGCCGGTTTGTGTCAAGCGGCGCCTATCACACAAACCCCGAACAAAGGAAATTTATACGCCGAATACTGCCATGAATACGCCGGCAGCAACCGCCGTTCCGATAACGCCTGCCACGTTCGGACCCATTGCGTGCATCAGCAGGAAGTTGGTCGGGTCCGCCTCGGAGCCCACCTTCTGCGATACCCGCGCCGCCATCGGCACCGCCGATACGCCCGCCGAACCGATCAGCGGATTGATCTTGCCGCCGGTCAGCTTGCACATCAGCTTTCCTAAGAGAACGCCGCCCGCGGTTCCGATCGCAAAGGCGATCAGACCCAATGCAACGATCTTCAGCGTGTCAACCTTCAGGAACGCCTCCGCGCTTGTCGTAGCGCCCACCGACGTGCCGAGCAGGATAACGACGATATACATCATCGCGTTGGATGCGGTCTCCTGAAGCTGGCGAACAACGCCGGATTCCCGGAACAGGTTGCCGAGCATCAGACAGCCGATCAGCGGGGCCGTATCCGGAAGCACGGCTACGACGACGATCGTTACAATGATCGGGAAGAGGATCTTCTCCAGCTTGGAAACCGGACGAAGCTGTTCCATCTTAATGGCGCGTTCTTCCTTCGTCGTCAAAAGCTTCATGATCGGCGGCTGAATGATCGGCACGAGCGACATGTAAGAGTACGCCGCTACCGCGATCGCTCCCATATACTCGGTCTGTCCCAGCTTTCCCGCAAGGAAGATCGAGGTCGGTCCGTCGGCGCCGCCGATGATCGAGATCGCCGCTGCCGCCTTGTCGTTAAAGCCAAGGAAGATCGCCGCCAGATATGCGGCAAAAATACCGAGCTGCGCCGCCGCTCCCAAAAGGAAGCTCTTGGGGTTGGCGATCAGCGGGCCAAAGTCCGTCATGGCGCCGACGCCCATGAAGATCAGGCACGGCAGGATCGACCACTCGTCCAACTGGAAGAAATAGTGCAGAATGCCTCCTGCCTGCGACGTTTCCTCGCGTCTTCCAAAATCCTTTACGCTGAAATTGGACTCCTTGCCTTCGCAGATATCGTAGCTGACGATTTCTTCTCCGGTCTCGGTCAGCGTGAAAGCCACATGAACCTCGTCCATATAATATTTCTCGTTGAGCGTGTTATAGGCTTCCTCCAGATTTCTCGGCACCTCTACCTCTTTGTCTTTACAGGTATAGGCAACCGTAAGCTCCTTTAATTCGTATTTGTCAAAGGAGATCACGCCGTCTTTGATCGTAAAAATCTTCTCGTTTTCCGTGTCGTAGTAGGTCTCCACGCACGCGATCGGCTCCGCCATAATGCTGGGGTACATATTCACCAGCAGCATACCGAACGAGATGGGAACGAGCAAAAGCGGTTCATAGCCTTTGGCAACTGCAAGATACAGGAAAAATAATGCAACGCATATCATCAGGAGATTGCCCCATGACAGAGATGCAAATGCAGTACTTTTCAAAAGGTTTGATAAAGTATCAACAATATAACTCATGTTGCGTTTCCCTCCCGGTTCATAGTTTCAACAATTTTGTGTTTCTTACATTGTTGCAAGTACTTCACCGGGTTCTACGCTCTGTCCTACAGCAACATTGATGCTGACAACCGTACCATCCTGTGGTGCAACAATATCGTTTTCCATCTTCATTGCCTCAAGAACAACAAGGACATCACCCTTCTTAACGGCAGCGCCTGCGGAAGCCACTACCTTGAGGATCTTACCGGGCATCGGAGCCGATACCTTTACGGCGCCCTGTGCGCCCGCCGGTGCGGCTGCCTTCGGAGCAGACTTCGGCGCCGCCTTCGGAGCGGCTGCCGACGCGGAAGCTGCCGGCGCGCCTGCACCCTCCTCCACACATACCTCATAAACGTTTCCATTTACCGTAATCGTATAATTTTTCATGTTCTTCCTCCTAAATTAGGCATTCTGCCATTTTGATTTATGAATTTTCTTAATAGAACGGACAACCAGCGCATCGGCGGGAATATCGTTTCCCTGCGCCTGCTCGTAAGCGTGGATCGCCGCCGTAATGACCGCGATCAGCTCCAAGTCGTCGGTTTCCTCCGGAACAGCCTCTGCCGCGGGAGACGCCGCCGCTTCCGGTACGCTTTCCTTTTTTTCACTCAGCTTTCCGATATACTTAAAAAGAGAGATCAGGAAGCTGATAAGCAAAAGCATCAGGAATACGATGGCAATTCCCATCAGCGTATTCTGTCCGGCCCGAACCAAGACATCCTTTGATACCGCAAAAACTAGGTTCATCTTTTCCTCCAGAGCGGAGCAAATTTATTTGCGAAGCCTCGCGCCGAAATGCCAAAGCTCTCGGCTGCGATCACAAGACGTTTGTGCTCCGCCACAAACATCCGAGGGTGAAACCCGCATGTCGCTGCGTTTTTCACTCTTATCTCCATTTCCTAAATCGTACCGTGCTTTTTGCCGGGACGGCTTTCCTTCTTCGTGCAGAGCATTTCATAGGCATAGATCAGCTGCGCTCTTGCCTCCTCGCCCGTAATGATCGCGTCCACATAGCCTCTCTTTGCCGCGCTTGCCGCATTCAAACAGAGCGCGCGATACTCCTCCGCCTTCTCTGCCGTCGCGTCGTCCCCATAGATGATCTGAGCCGCAAGGGATGCGTCCATCGTACCGATCTGGGCGCCCTCCAAAGCATAGACCAGATCCGCGCCGACGGATTTCGAGTTCATGGTAATATAAGCGCTTCCGTAGGCCTTTCCGGTAACGAGATTGATTTTCGGAACCGTAGCGTTCGCAAACGCGTACGTCAGCTTTGCCGCCGCCGTGGCAATACCCTTTGCCTCGCCCTTATCGGCGGAATAGCCGGTTACGTTTGTCAGCGTCAGCACCGGAATGCCGAAGGCGTCGCAGAATTCCACCATTTTCTCCGCCTTATAGCAGCCCTTCGTCGTCAGCACCGAATCGAACTTGGCAACCGCCTTGCCCTTTTCGTCCTGAATCTGGCTCCGGTTTGCGATCACGCCCACGGTCGCGCCGTTCAGCTTGATAAAGCCGGTAACCATTTCCTTGGCGTAAGCCGCCTTGGTCTCTACAAACAGACCGTTGTCGGACAGATCGCGGATCGCCTGCGTGCAGTCCTCGATCTCCGCCGAGAACGCCGGCAGCGTCCGGTTCAGATCGTCCGAGCAAAGCTCGTCCGCAGCCTCAGCCTCATTATTCGCAGGCAGCACAGCAACCAGCTCCCGAATCCCGTTCAGCAAAGCGACCTCGTCCGGATATACAAAATCCACACTGCCGCCTTCCGCCATAAAGGACGCCGCCGCCGTGTCGCATTTGTTTATGTTATTTCCCTCGATCGCGTTGGGCGTATTGACAAACAGCTTGCCGTTCTTTTCTTCCATAAAAACAAAATCGCTCATGGACGCAAGCACCGCCATACCTCCGCCGCAGGTACCGAGAACCGCGGTGATCTGCGGTACGATCCCGGACGCCATTGCCTGACAGTGATAAACCTGTCCAAAAGCCTCAAGCGCATCCGTCGCTTCCTGAAGGCGAAGTCCGGCACAGTCCACCAGTCCAATGACGGGCGCACCGGTCTTCATTGCCAGCCGATAGAGATTGGTGATCTTCTTCGCATGCATCTCGCCCATGGTACCGTGAAGCGAAGCCGCATCCTGACTGTAAACGTACACAAGGCTGCCGTCAATAACGCCATAGCCCGTTACTACGCCATCTCCCGGAGTCTCTACCTGCTGCAAATTGAAATCCGTGCTTCTTTTGGTGACAAGCGCACCGATCTCAACAAAACTATTGTCGTCAAGCAAAGTGTAAATTCGATCCTTTGCCGACAATTTTGCTGTACTACTCATGTTCAGCCCTCCGTTATCATAAATTCATATAAATGTGACCAATTTACACCGATTATCATTATATCCGCGCAGTGCCGGAAATGCAATCGAAAAATTACCAAAAAAGGAAAAAAAGAGGCAAAGCCGGTTTCCTTTATCGGGAAACCGGCTTTCCGTTTTTGATCACCGTGACAGCCTCATTCTTTTGGTTCACTTCGACGATCACATAATCCTTTGTGTTCCGAACGCGTCCGTTCACCGGAAAGAGGGCGATATAAACGCGGTCGCCGAGCACAAGGAGTTCCGCCTCGGAATAACGCTCCTCCGTCGTAAGCTCCGCTTTTACCGTATAAGCCTTGGGCTCCTCCAAAGAAAAGCCGAGCAGCGTCCTATCATAATACGCATAAAAAAGATCCGAGGTCGGGTCGTAATATGGCTCGGAACGCTGAAAGGGAACCTCCGCCCCGTCTTCCAGCTTCCAAGAGGAGAGCGTCTCCCCATCCAGCGAAATCTTGCGGGCAAACAAACTCGTGTCCTGCTCCACGGAATAAAAGAAGTCGTCGTTCCAATATACGTTTCCGGATATTCCTTCCGCGCGATAGACCCGTTCCGTCTCCTTACCGTCCAGAGAAAGGCGAAGGACGTCGTTTCCCGTTTGATAATAAAGCTTTCCGCCGATCAGCCTCAGACCGTGATAAAACAACCCGTTGGACGAAACGCTCCCGGCAAGATTATTTTTTCTTTTGTAATCGCTTTTGACGGCGCTCAGCCGCCCGTTTTTGATATCATAAGAGTATAGCGTGATCCACTGCTCCTCTCCCACAACCGTATGCTCGTCGGTTTGCAGCCGTCTGGAAGCGCGGTAGACAAAGCACAGAAGCCCGTTTTCCTCACAGAAATCGGAGCATCCCTCCGTTACGGGCGTATCCAAAAGCGCCTCTCCGTTCAGTTCCGCAGCGCCTTCCCTCTTCTCCCGTCCGTACGGCAAGAGCAGCTTTTTCTGTCCGGATTCCCGATCCAGCAGGAACAGACCCTCCCGCCCGCTGTAAAAGACGAAATCCTCCCGGATCCGGCAGAGCGAGACCGCCTCGTCAAGCACCTCCGCCACCTCATGTGTTTCCGGGTCGTAGGAATAGGTTTTTTCTCCCGTCTCAACATCGGCAAAAAACAACAACCTGCCGTCGCTGGACAGCTTGATCACCGGGCAATTTTCCGTAGTTCCGTTTTCCGGCGCAAGCCAAAACGCCACGATCGCAGCAACCACGCCAAGAAGCACAAGACCGTCAACAAGCAGAACGTACCGGATCCAACGACGCTTCCGTGACTTTTTTTCCGGTGCGGACGAGCCGAGGTCAGTGTGTTTTTTCGCCATTTTCGGAGCCTCCCTTCCTCTGAGGTTAGTTTCTTGTGCAGATTTCTGCATAAATCTCTTGCTTTTACCTATACACTACATGTTTTTCGCATATTCGTCAATATCTTTTGAAGCTTCGAAAAGTCCGCCTTCCAAAAGCAAATAAAACGTGCGTTTTTCAGACAATTTTTATCCTCAAAACGCACGTTCCGATTTCCTATTCCATTTTCTACCGGTACTCCCGAAAAACCTCTAAAATATCCTCTCCCCGGAAGCCCTTTCTCGCCAAGCTTGCATACAGCCGTTCCCAATCCTCCGCCTCCGGGCAGCAATTCCGAAACTTTTTTTCCACCTGCCTGCGGATCGCGGCTTTTTCCGCGTCGCGCCGTTCGTAGGGTTCTTCCTGCGGTTCTGCTCCTTCCTGCTCCTCCTGCTGCTGCATCAAATAGCGTTCGTATGCCTCGGAAATATCCCGCTCGGAGACGCCTTTTCCGCGAAGCTCATACTGCATCTGCCGGAAGCTCTTGCGCTTTCCGGCGCCGCAAAAATAATGCAGGGCATAGCGCACGTCGTCCAGATAGGGGAACTGCTCCACATACTGCATAACGCAGTTCGTCTGTTCCGAGGTATACCCCGAAGCCAGCAGCTTGTCCTCCAGCTCCTTCCGGCTCCGCTCCTGTACCAGCAGCAGATCCAGCGCCTTTTTTCTTCCTCTGGGCAGAATTGCCGTTTCCACCAGATCCCGCCATTCGGCGTCCGTCAGCTCCCGCTCCTCCGTCAGGCTGCTGCCCGCAAGCTCACGGTTCCAAAGAAACCCGGCATATTCCCCGTCCAGATAAATTTTGCTTTTCGTCTTCCCGTCCGGTACGATCGCCGTAATTTTCATGAGTACCTCCACGCGGAGCAGATCGATCCGCAAAGCTATGCCGCCGATGAAACATGGGGATGCGCCAAAACGCGCAGATTCTCGGCTGCAAGCGCTAAGACGCTTACGTTTCCTCCGGGCTCTCCGTCGGCTCCACAGCGCCGCCCAGACTATAATAATCCCGAACCTTCTGCTCGATCTCCTCCATAACGTCCGGATGCTCCTTCAGATAGTTCTTGGCGTTTTCCCTGCCCTGACCGATCTTCTCACCGCCATAGGCGAACCATGCGCCGCTCTTGTTGACGACGTTGCACTCCGCAGCCAGATCGAGAATATCGCCGGTACGGGAAATGCCCTGTCCGAACATAATGTCGAACTCGGCTTCCTTAAACGGCGGAGCGACCTTGTTCTTTACGACGCGCACGCGGGTGCGGTTTCCGATCGTTTCCCCGCTGACCTTCAGCGCGTCGATCCGACGCACGTCCAAACGCACCGAAGAATAAAATTTCAAAGCCCGGCCGCCGGTCGTCGTCTCCGGATTGCCGAACATAACGCCCACCTTTTCGCGCAGCTGGTTGATAAAAATGACGATACAGTTGGAACGGCTGATAATACCGGTCAGCTTCCGAAGCGCCTGCGACATCAGCCGGGCATGGAGTCCCACATGGGAATCGCCCATCTCGCCGTCGATCTCCGCCTTGGGGACGAGCGCCGCAACCGAGTCCACGATCACAATGTCCACCGCCCCGGAACGAACGAGCGTCTCCGTGATCTCCAGCGCCTGCTCGCCGTTGTCGGGCTGAGAAATATACAGATTGTCGATATCCACCCCGATGTTCTGGGCATAGACCGGATCCAACGCATGCTCCGCGTCGATAAAGCCGGCGATCCCGCCGCGCTTCTGCACCTCCGCTACCGCGTGCAGCGCAACGGTCGTCTTGCCGCTCGACTCCGGACCGTAGATTTCCACGACGCGGCCTCTCGGAAAGCCGCCGATCCCAAGCGCGATATCCAAGCTCAGGGAACCGCTCGGAACCGATTCGATGTTCATGCGCGCGCCGGTCTCTCCCAGCTTCATGACCGAGCCCTTCCCGTATGATTTTTCAATCTGAGCCAAAGCCGACTCCAACGCTTTTTTCTTATCTTCCTTTTTATCTTCTTTTTTCTTATCCTCCGAAGCCATTTTACCCTTTCCTTTCCAGCGCGAACATTTGTTCTGTTTTAATCATAATACCTTGTTTCTTCCGCTTTGTCAACCGCTTTCTGATCGTTTCCGTCGTTTTGCCCAACGTTTTTCGCCTCCGCCGTCCGATCATTTTCAGTTTATCCGACTTTCCTCCCTGCGGCAATGCGCAAAACAGCCGAATTTCCGCCGCCTCCTACCGCATTTTACCGAACGCTCACGAAAAAAACGGCAGAGCGCTTCGGCATGATGCGGAAAAAATGCGCCGTTTTTTTGTGCAGCCTGACCAACGACTCTGCACGCGCCGCCGGGCGACCAAAGCCGCCTACTCCTCGCGGGCAAACAGCGCCTCCACAAACGCGTCCGCGTCAAACCGCTGCATATCCTCCATGCCCTCGCCGACGCCAATATACTTTACCGGGATGCCCAGCTCGCGCTGAATGGCGATCGCGATCCCGCCCTTTGCGGTGCCGTCGAGCTTGGTAATGACGATACCCGTGATCTTTGCCATTTCGTTGAACTGCTTTGCCTGAACGAGCGCGTTCTGCCCGGTCGTTCCGTCAAGCACCACAAGCGTCTCGCGCAGCGCTTCGGGGTATTCCCGGTCGATCACACGGCTGATTTTGCCCAGCTCCTCCATCAGGTTTTTCTTATTGTGGAGCCGCCCTGCCGTATCGCAGAGCAGAACGTCGGTATTTCTTGCCTTCGCCGCCTGCAGCGCGTCATAGACCACCGCCGCCGGATCGGCGCCCTCCTTGGCGGCGATAATGTCGCAGCCGGCCCGGTTCGACCATTCCGTAAGCTGTTCCGTCGCCGCCGCCCGGAACGTATCGGCGGCAGCCATCAAAACCTTCTTGCCGTCGCGGTGAAGAAGTCCCGCCAGCTTTCCGATGGTCGTCGTCTTGCCGACGCCGTTGACGCCGATCACAAGCACCACGGAGCGCTCCTCCGTAAACCGGTACGCGTCCTCGGGCGTCGTCATCTGCTCCTTAATGGTGTCCATCAGCAGCCGACGGCACTCCTCCGGCTCCTTAACATGCTGCTCCTTTACCTTCTGCCGAAGCTGTTCCAGAATTTCGGCGGTCGTCCCCACGCCGATATCCGCCATAATCAAAAGCTCCTCCAGCTCCTCATAAAACTCCTCGTCGATCTTGGAAAATCCGTGAAACAGCGAGTCCAATCCGCTTGCCAGACTGTTTCGGGTCTTGCTCATGCCCTCCTTCAAACGGGCGAAAAAGCCTTTCTTTTCACTCATATGTCCGCACCCTCCTTACTTGTCCAAATCCTGTTCGATCAGGCTGACCGAAACGAGCGTCGATACGCCCTTTTCCTGCATTGTAATCCCGTACAGAGCGTCCGCGGCCGCCATCGTTCCGCGCCGGTGGGTAATGACGATAAACTGCGTATCCTTTGTCAATTTATGCAAATATTGTGCGAAGCGGGTCACATTCGAATCGTCCAAAGCCGCTTCGATCTCGTCCAGCAGACAGAACGGGGACGGTTTCAAATCCAAAATGGCAAACAGCAGGGAGATCGCGGTCAGCGCCTTTTCGCCGCCCGACAGCTGCATCATATTCTGCAGCTTCTTTCCCGGCGGCTGCGCGATGATCAGAATGCCCGCCTCCAGCACGTCCTCGCTTTCCTGAAGCTCCAGCGTTCCCTTTCCGCCCCCGAACAGCTCCCGGAACACCTTGTTGAAGCGCTGCTGCACCTCGGCGAAGGTCTCGGTAAACTGGCGGCGCATCTGCACCTCCAGCTCGTTGATGATGCCGACGAGGGATTCCTCGGCAGCCTTGATGTCGTTTTTCTGACCGCACAGAAATTCGTAGCGCTCCTTCGTCGTCCGGTAGTCCTCGATGGCGTTGACGTTGACGTCGCCGAGCGCCCGGATCTTGCCCTTCATTTCGTAGATCTCTTTTCGGGTAAGCGCCGGATTCGTGATGTTCTCGTCCCGATCCTCCTTGGCGACCGCATACGTGATCTCGTATTCCTCCCACATATAATGGGTCTGGCTTTCCAACTGCTCGACAAGCTTCTCCTGCTGGCTCTGCAAACGATAGACCTCCTTGTCCAGCTGGGAAATGCGGTTGGAAAGATGCTCGCGCGTCTCAAAAAAGCCCTTGTTCTGCCGCGTGATCTCCTCCGCCAGCTGCCCGGTCGCCTCAATGCGCTCGTCCAGCTCCGAGAGCGCTTTCGTCAGCCGCTTTTTGTCCTCCTCCAAGCGGTCGATCTGCTCGTATCGTTCGGAAACCTCCTCGTCGTTTTTTTGCCCCGCCGCCGTCAGCGAATCAAATTCCCTTTGCAGCTCGTGGATTTCCAGCGTCAGACGACTGCTGTTTTCCTTCCGGTATTGAAGATTCTGCTGCAATCCGGAATATTCGGTCAGCACGCGAACCGCTTCCGCGCTTGTCCGATCCTCTTCCTCTCTGGCGCTCGCTAGCTCCCGCTGTACCTCGGCGATCCGTTGCTCCTGCTCCGAGCCGAGCCGTTCGTTTTCCTCGATCCGGTTCCGAACCGAAGCGGCGCTCTCCCTGCCTTCGGCAAGCTGCGCCTCGATCCGGCGCAGTTCCTCCCGGATGTCGTCGCGGCTGCCGAGCAGCTCCCGCGTCTCCTGCTGCACATGATTCAGCTGCAGCTTTGCCGTATTCTGCCGAACATAAAGCTCCTGCAGGGCGGTCTTCTGTTCCTCGCGTTCCGCCCGCAGGCGCTCGCGCTCCGAACGCAGTCCGACGATCCGCTCCGTAAGAGGCGCAAGACGCCCGCGCTTCTCCGCAAGTGCGTCCTGAAGCTGCTCCAGCTCCCGTCTGCGCCCAAGCAGGTTGCTGTTGTTTTTATATGCGCCGCCGGAGATCGAGCCGCCCGGCTGAAAAAGCTCGCCGTCGAGCGTTACGATCCGCAGCGAATACTGATTCTGTTTCTCCAACGCAATGGCATGGTCGATGGTGTCCACAACGAGGAACCGTCCCAGCAGATAGCGGAAGGCCTCCCCGTAAATCGCTTCGCCGTGAACAAGACTACTTGCCACGCCGATCACGCCGGGCTTGGAAAACAGCGCCGGGGAAAAGTCGTCCTTTTTGGCGCGGATGCCCGAAAGCGGCAGAAACGTCGCCCGCCCCAGATGGTTTTCCTTCAAAAAACCGATCAGCCCCTTGGCAGTCTCCGTGGTGTCGGTAATGATATTCTGTATATTTCCTCCCAGCGCCGTTTCGATCGCCGTTTCATAGGCAGGCTCCACCTCGATCAGCTCCGCCACGACTCCGTGAATGCCCGGAAAGCGCCGCTTCTGCTCCATGCACTTGCGCACCGCGCCGCCGTAGCCGTCGTACCGTTCCGAAAGGTTTTGCAGCGCCTCCAAGCGGGAAGCGTCCCGGATAATCTCCTCCTGCAGCGCCGATTTCTTTGCTTCCTCCGCTTTGATCTGCTCGGAGAGCTTTTGCACGCGCCCCTCCGTCGCCTGCGAGGCGTCCGCCGCCGCCAGCACCTCGTCCGCCGCTTTTTTGAGCGCATCCTCCGCATTCTTCACCGCAACGTCCGCCTGATCGGCTTCGGTCTTGCAGCGAAGCAGCCGGGCGTTCAGCTCCGCGCGGGTAATGCTCTGCTGCTCCAGCAGCGTATTATAGCGCTCCAGCTCGGTTCGAAGCTCCGTATTGTCGTTCAGGCATCGGATGCGCAGCTCGCTGCATTCCTTCTCCTGCCGCAGCAGCTCGTTGATTCCCGCCTTCATCTCGCCGAGGGCGTTTTCCGCCTCGTTCTGCGCCTCGGAAAGCGCGCTCATCTGCCGTTCGTAGTCCTCCCGCTGCTTCTCCGACTCCGCCAGAGAAGCCTGCCGCTCGGAAAGCGTCTCGGAAAGCGCCGAAAGCCGCGACGCATTGGCATGACTGCGCTCCTCGATGGCACTGATCTGCTCCTTGATGACGTTGATCTCGCCGGTCGCCTTTTCCAGCGCCAGCATCGTCTCGGCGCGCCGCTCCCTTGCCTCCTGAAGCTCGCCCTGATGCGTTTCCAGCTGATCAAGCAGCCGGTCGTATTCTTCCTTCGCCTTTTCGTACGCCTGACGGGTCTCCGCCAAATCGTCTGCGGCGATCTTGTATTTGCTCTCCAGTTCCTCCTTGAGCGACGCGCTCCGCTCATATTCGAGCAGGAACTGATTGACCTCCAGATGCTTCAGCTCTTCCTTGTACTTGAGGTAGATGCGTGCCTTTTCGTCCTGTTTTTCCAGCGGCCCAAGCTGATGCTCGATCTCCGCCACGATATCGGTCACCCGCGCCAGATTGCTTCGCTCCGCCTCCAGATCGCGCTCCGCCATCGACTTCCGCTTTTTATATTTTGTAATCCCTGCCGCCTCGTCAAAAATTTCACGGCGTTCCTCGGGCTTGCCGCTCAGGATCTTGTCGATCTGTCCCTGTCCGATGATCGAGTAGCCTTCCTTGCCCACGCCGGTATCGAAAAACAGCTCCTGAATATCGCGCAGACGGCAGACCGCGCCGTTGATCAGATATTCGCTTTCGCCCGACCGATATACCCGCCGTCCGACCGTAACCTCCTCATATTCAATGGGCAGCCAATGATCGGCGTTGTCCAAGGTCAGCGTAACGTAAGCGAAGCCCATCGGCTTTCTCGTCTCGGTTCCGGAAAAGATCACGTCCTGCATGCTGCTTCCCCGAAGCTGCTTTGGGCTCTGCTCGCCCAAGACCCAGCGCACCGCGTCCGCCACGTTGCTCTTTCCGCTCCCGTTCGGCCCGACGATCCCGGTAATTCCTTTATCAAATTCAAAGCGGATCTTGTTGGCAAACGCCTTGAATCCATGTACCTCAATACTCTTTAGAAACATCCGTCGTCCCCTTTCCCTGTAGTAAGCGGATGGCTTTCAACGCCGCCTCCTGCTCCGCAGCCTTCTTCGAAGCTCCCGTTCCGGAGGCCAGACTCCGTTCTCCGACCTTGACCCGAAATACAAATTCCTTCCGATGCGCAGGCCCGCGCTCCTCCATCAGCTCATATTCCGGGGCGCACTGATAAAGCTTCTGCGTAAGCTCCTGCAAAACCGTCTTGCTGTCCTTAAAGAGCTGCGTCTGCTCCAAATTTTGAAGCACCCAGCGTCGGATAAAGCCGGACGCAGGCTCCAGCCCACCGTCCAGATAGATCGCTCCGATGACCGCCTCGAACGCGTCGGACAGAATGGAATCACGGTTCCTTCCGCCGGTCACGTCCTCGCCCTTTCCCAGCAGCAGAAAATCCCCCAGCGACAGATCGCGTGCGCAGATCGCCAGCGAAGGCTCGCAAACGATGCTGGCGCGCAGCTTGGACAATTTTCCCTCCGGCATTTCCTGATGATGATGAAAAATAAACTCACTCGTCACAAGTTCAAGCACCGCGTCGCCCAAAAATTCCAGACGCTCGTTATTCCTTGCCTCCCCTATGTGACGACTAAGTTCATTTGCATAGGAGCTGTGCGTGACCGCCGTCCGCAAAAGCGAACGATCCCGAAACGAATAGCCGATATTCTCCTCCAAGTCCCGCAGCTCCCGCGTTTCTCTTTCCCTGCCGCTCATTTCTTCCTCCGTTTTCCGCGCCTCCGGGCAGACAAAGAAAGCAAGACGGAGCTCCGCCCTGCTTTCCCCGTTTTCCCTTGGCTCATGCTTTCATTGCGGCGGTTATCCTTTCCGCCAGCTCTCCGACCGTTCGGAACCGAGCGTCCGCCATGCTCTGCTCCAGTTCCAGATCAAACTCCTGTTCCGCCGCCATAACGATCTGATAGACCTCCAGAGAGTCCGCTCCCAGATCGTCGCGGAACGCCGTATCCGCGGTAATGTCCTCCGGCTCCACCTGCAGGGCGTCGCCGATCAGCCGCCGAAGCTGTTCCAATACCATCCTTTTGACCTGCCTCTTTTTATTGTTCCGTTTCCGCCGGTTCTTCCGTCGTCAGATTTTCGCGGATCTTCGTCTCGATCTCCTGCTCCACGAAGGTAACGCACTGCTTGATGGAATTTTTCACCTCCACGCTCTTTGCGCTTCCGTGCGTCTTCACAACAAGACCGTTGAGACCAAGCATCGGCGCGCCGCCATACTCCGCGGTATCGAAGGATTTCAGCGTTTTCTTCAGCGCGGGCTTTGCCATTGCCGCACCGATCGTGCTGATCGCCGTGCTTTTCAAGCCCTCTTTAATTTTGGAGACGAGCGTAGCGGCAAGCCCCTCGTAAAGCTTGAGAATGACGTTGCCGACAAAGGCGTCGCAGACAACCACGTCCGCCGCTCCGTGGGGGATCTCTCTTGCCTCAATAAAGCCCGTGAAATTGATGTCCTTGCACTCCTTTAACAGCGGATAGGTGGATTTTACAAGCAAATTGCCCTTTTCCTCCTCCATTCCGATGTTGACGAGCGCCACGCGCGGATTCTCCACGCCCACGACATGCTTCATATAGATCGAGCCCATCTTCGCAAACTGCACCAGCTGCGAAGGCTTTGCATCGACGTTCGCGCCGCAGTCGATCAAAAGCGAAACTCCGGTCTCCGTCGGGATCAGCGGAGCAAGCGGGGTTCGCTCCACGCCGCGGATCCGCTTGACGATCGTCAGACCGCCCA
Source organism: Lachnospiraceae bacterium (assembly GCA_030524525.1). Classification (GTDB taxonomy): domain Bacteria; phylum Bacillota; class Clostridia; order Lachnospirales; family Lachnospiraceae; genus ISDg. The sequence continues at coordinate 133,029 of JAUNGI010000002.1, read as the reverse complement.
CAAGCACCGCGCCCGTACTGCCTGCCGAAACGAACGCGTCCGCCTTTTTCTCCTTTACGAGATTCAGCGCCACCACAATGGAAGAATCCTTCTTCTTCTTGACCGCCACGACCGGCGCTTCCTCGCAGCTGATTTCCTCGGTCGCGTTTACAACGGAGATCTGTTCCTTCGGATAAGTATATGCGGCAAGCTCCTTCCGAATCACCGCCTCCTTACCGACCAGAAGCACCTGAATCTCAGGCGATTCCTTTACCGCCTCCACCGCGCCCTTTACAATCTCAAACGGCGCGTTGTCTCCTCCCATGGCGTCAACCGCCACGCGTATCGTTCTTCCCATCTTTCCCCTCCATAACAGTTTTTTCTTTACGGAAAAAGCACAATGGGCTTCTGACGTTCCCATTGTGCTTTTTTCCTCTCACAGGATCTTCCTAAGGAATTCTCCCGGTACCTTTCAAGCTTCCTCGTCCTCTGCCGATTCCTCTCTTGCGGGAGCTTTTTCAAGCGCCTTCATGCTCAGGCTGATCTTCCGATCCTCCGGCTTAAAGTCAACGATCACGGCTTCGATCTCCTGACCGATGCTCAGCGCATCCGACGGCTTCTCCACACGCTTATGAGAGATCTGAGATACATGCAGAAGAGCGTCCACGCCGGGAGCCAGCTCAACGAACGCGCCGAAGCTGGTCATTCTTGCAACGGTACCGGTCACTACGGTTCCGATCGCATAGCGTTCCTCCGCATTTGCCCAAGGATTCTGGTCTGCAAACTTCATGCTGAGAGCGATCTTTTCGCCCTTGATGTCCTTAATGAATACGGTGACCGCATCGCCCGGCTTGAAAAGCTTCTTCGGGTTTTCAATGCGTCCCCAGCTCATCTCGGAAATATGAAGCAAACCGTCCACGCCGCCGATATCGACAAACACACCGAAATCCGCCACGTTCTTTACCACACCGTCGATCACGTCGCCGATCTGCACGCGGGAAAGAAGCTCCTCCATCTTTGCCTTCTTCTGAGCGACCAGAAGCTGCTTGCGGTCGCCGATGATCCTCTTCTTTCTCGACTTTACGTCGTACTCGACCAGAAGGAATTCGATCTCCTGATCCTTGTACTTGCTCAGATCCTTCTCGTAGGTATCGGATACCATGCTCGCCGGAATAAAGATCCGGGTCTCGTCCAAAACCACGATCAGACCCTGCGCCTCCACGCTGGCAACCGTGCCCTTCAGAACGGTCTTGTTCTCATAAGCCTCGGTCAGCATCTGGCTGACTCTCTCACCCATCAATTTTCTGCAGCTAAGAAGGACCTGTCCTTCTCCGTCATTCACCTTGATGACCTTTGCCTCAAGGGTGCTGCCTTCCTGTACCAACTCGCGAAGGTCAACATTGCTTTTGCTCGTGTATTCGCTGCGCGTAATCACACCGTCTGCTTTATAGCCAATGTTCAATACAATTTCATCTTCTTTGACACGAATAACTGTACCGCTGACGACCTCTCCGTTGTGTATTGTTTTTAATGACTCTTCCAATAATTGTTCAAAACTCATGTCTGACATGCTTTTATGAACCTCCTCAATAATATTTCTTGGGGTGGAAGCCCCTGCTGTAATACCTACGCTACGAAAAGAATGGAAAACATCAAGCTCCAAATTATCCGCTGCCTGCACATAGAAAGTATTCTCGCAAACCTGTTTGGACAGTTCGAATAGCTTCCTAGTGTTCGAGCTGTTTATCCCCCCAATGATAATCATTGCATCACAACTGCGGGCCAGCTCCTGTGCCTCTGCCTGTCTTTCCTCCGTGGCATTGCAGATAGTATTAACCACACTACCATCCCTATGATAACTCAAATTCGAAAGGATTTCAACCATATCGTTGAATTTCTTGTAATTATATGTCGTTTGCGCCACCACACAGAACGGTTCGCGGTTATTCAAGGCAAAATTTTCCGCTTCTTTACAGGAATCCAAGACCTGCGCGCCGTTTTGACACCAGCCGACAATGCCCCGAACCTCCGGATGCTCCGCATCGCCGCAGATCACGATCCGCTTTCCCGCGGCGCTCTCCCTGCTGACGATCCGGTGGATCTTTTTGACGAACGGACAGGTCGCATCCACGATCGCAACCGCTCCGTCCGTTTCCTGCTGCCGCCGAAGCATCCGGTCGTAAACGTCCTTGGCAACGCCGTGGGAACGGATCACAACGGTTCCCTCCGAAAGCGCCAGCACCTGCTCCAGCGTCTGCAAAACATGCACGCCCTGCCGCTCCAGCTTTTGGACCACGTCCTCGTTGTGAATGATCGGGCCGTAGGTATAGACCGGCGTTTCCGCCGTCTCCGAAAGACGCGTTACCGTATCGACCGCCCGTTCCACGCCAAAGCAGAAGCCCGCCGTTTTCGCGACTCTTACTTCCATGCGCAGCTCCCGGCGATCGCAAGCACGCTTTCGACCGCCTGTTCGATCGTCATATCCGAGGTGTCCAGATACACCGCGTCCTCCGCCTGCCGAAGCGGCGAGATCTCACGGTTCTTGTCCCGCTCGTCCCGTTCGATGATCTCCTGCTCAATCGCCGAAAAATCCGCCGGGATCCCCTTTGCGGCATATTCCTCGCACCGTCTTCTTGCGCGCTCCGCCGTCCCCGCGGTCAGATAGATCTTACAGGGCGCCTCCGGCAGAATGCAGGTTCCGATGTCCCTTCCGTCCATAACCACGTCCTGCCGCTCCGCAAGCTGATGCTGCAAGGCCCGCATCTTCTGCCGCACCTTGGGCACGGCGGAGGTGATGGCGGCAAGCCGGCTGATCTCCTCCGTGCGGATTTTTTTGCTGACGTTCTCTCCGTTCAAAAAGACCTGCTGCTCGCCGTCCACATGGGAAATGGTGATCTCCGCCCGGTCGCAGACCGCCTCGATCGCCTTCCGGTCTTCCGGGTCAACGCCCTGCTGCGAAAGAAACAGCGCCATCGCGCGGTACATCGCGCCGGTATCCACATATATGAACCCAAGCTTTTCCGCGACCGCACGCGCCACGGTACTCTTTCCCGCGCCCGCAGGCCCGTCGATCGCAATCTGTTTTGGCATCTATTTACCCTCCATTGTTTTCGATTTTAGCAGATCCCGTCCGCAGGCGACCGCCGTTGACCACGCAATCTGCAAATTAAAGCCGCCGGTCAAAGCGTCCAGATCCAGCACCTCGCCCACAAAATAAAGCCCCTTCACCAGACGGGATTCCATCGTTGCGGGCGAAATCTGCGAGACCGCAACGCCTCCCTTGGTAACGACCGCCTCCGAGAAGCCGCCGAGCCCCGCAACGTGCAGCGGAATGCGCTTGAGATAAGCCGCCAGCGCCGCGCGCTCCTCCCTTGTAAGCTGAGAGACGGCTTTCCCGGCGTCCGCCGGAGCCTGTCGGCAAAGCACGCCCGCAAGGGAAGCCGGCATAAGCGCCCCAAGGAGCCCGCGAAGCTGCTTTCCCTTCGCCGCCTCGCACTCCCGAAGCAGCCGCTGTTCGAGCTGTTCCGCGGAAAGCGCCGGCTTTAAGTCCAGATACATCACGGCTCCGCGCAGAGCCTCGGAGCATTCCGCCGTGGCGGTCAGAATGATGGGACCGCTGACGCCCCTGTGGGTGAACAGCATCTCTCCGAAACCCTCGTAAAGCTGCTTCCCGCCCGCGTCCTCAAAGCGAACGGAGACGTTTTTCAGCGAAAGCCCGCTGAGCTCGCCGCACCACGCCTCCCGCATGGTCAGCGATACGAGGGAAGGCACGCATTCGGTCACCTCGTGTCCGGTTTCTCCCGCAAAGCGGTACCCGTCTCCGGTCGAACCGGTGGAAGGATAGGAAAGCCCTCCGGTGGCAACAACGACCGCGTCCGCCGAAAGCACGCCGCCGTTTTTCAGCCGCACGCCCACCGCCCGGCTTGTCTGCGTCTTTGCGCTCTTCTTTTTTCCGCGCCCTCCGCCCTCCGGCGACGCATCGTCCGCAGCAGCATCCGGCAAAGGCTCCGTCAGGATCTCCGCCGCCTCCGTCCGAAGACGCACCGAGACGTTTTTTCTGCGCAGCTCCCGGCTAAGCGCGTCGATGACGTCGTACGCATGATCGGATTCCGGAAACACACGGTTCCCGCGTTCGATCTTCGTTTTCATCCCGAGCCGCTCGAAAAATTCGATCGTATCGTAATTGCTGAAGCCGTAAAAGGAGCTGTAAAGAAAGCGCCGGTTCGTCACCACATGCGAAAGCAGCTCCTCCGTCTCGCAGGCGTTCGTCAGATTGCAGCGTCCCTTACCGGTAATAAACAGCTTTTTCCCGAGCTTTTCGTTTTTTTCCAGCAGACAGACCCGACGCCCGGCTCCCGCCGCCGTCGCCGCCGTCATCATTCCGGCGGCGCCGCCGCCGATCACCACAATATTTTCCATAAGCCTACTTCTGGTCGCTCAGGACCCTGCGGTTTTTCCACATATAATCCACAAGCGATACGACCGTCAGGATCAGCGCCAGCCACATGAAAACCTCCCCGGCAACACCGATGATCCGGAAAAACAGGTACTTATCATAGGACGGGTCCGCCGTAAACAGCAGGAAAATGCACATGAACATCTGCGCCACGGTCTTAAATTTTCCAAGGTACCCGGCGGCGATCACAACGCCCTTATCCGAAGCAACCAGTCGGAATCCGCTGATAATGAATTCGCGCGCCATGATCACGGCAACGATGACCGCCGGGATCTTATCCAGCTCGATCAGCAAAATCATTGCCGTACAAACAAGGATCTTATCCGCCAAAGGGTCCATAAATTTTCCGAAGGTCGTCACCAGATGATACTTTCTGGCAAGATACCCGTCCAGAAAATCGGAAAAGCACGCCACGGAAAATACTCCCAGCGCAATGAAATTGTAGTACGGAATCTGTTCCAGCATCAGCAATACAACGAATACCGGGATCAGAAAGACACGAAACATCGTGATTTTATTCGGCAAATTCATGAGCAGCAACCTCCCCTATCAAATCGTATTCCTTTGCTTCTGTAATATAAACCGGCACGATATCTCCCGAAAGAAACGAGGCGTCCGACGGGAAAAACACGTTTCCGTCCACGCCCGGCGCATCCCGGTAGGTACGTCCGATATAAACCTCTTCGTCCGGCAGATAGCCCTCCACAAGCACCTGCTCCACGCCGCCGACAAGCGCGCGCCCTTTTTCGGCGCTGATCCGCTGCTGCAGCAGCATCGCCCTGCGCCGGCGCTGTTCCTTAACCCGCTTGGGCACCTGCGGCTTCATTTTTGCCGCCGGAGTGCCTTCCTCCTTGGAGTACAGAAAGACCCCGACCCGTTCCAGCCTCTGCTCCTCAAGAAATGCAAGCAGCGTCTCCACGTCCTCCTCGGTCTCTCCGGGAAAGCCGACGATCAGCGAGGTGCGGATGGCGATACCGGGAACCGCTTCCCGCAGCCGCGCAATGCGCGCCGTGATCTCCGCCCGCGTCGTTTTTCTCCCCATCGCCCGAAGAATCGTGTCGCTGGCATGCTGGATCGGCAGATCCAAATATTTGCACAGCTTCGGTTCCTCCCGCAGAACCTCGATCAGCTCGTCGGTGATCTCCTCGGGATAGCAGTACATCAGCCGGACCCACGACAGTTCTTCGATGCGGCACAGCTTTCGCAGAAGCTCCGGCAGAGCTTTCCTTCCGTAGAGATCGAGTCCGTAAAGCGTCGTCTCCTGCGCCACGAGGATCAGCTCCCGCGTTCCCTGCTTCGCCAGCGTCTCCGCTTCTTCGAGCAGCCGTTCCATCGGAACCGACCGATATCCGCCGCGCACGCCGGGGATCACGCAGTAGGTACAGCGCTTGTTGCAGCCCTCGGCGATCTTCAGATAAGAGACGTACGCTCCCGCCGACGAAACCCGGCCGGTCTTCGGCAGCGGCAGATACGACAGCTCCCGCTTGGACACATAGCCCGACGGGCTTTGAAGCGCCGCGGGCAAATCCTCATAGGACGCGGTGCCAAGGATCGCATCGACCTCCGGAAGCTGGCTGCGGATTTCCTCCGTATAGCGCTCCGCCAGACAGCCGGTCACAACAAGCTTCCGCAACGCCCCGGTCGTCTTGTACTGCGCCGTCTCCAAGATCGTTTGGATGCTCTCCTCCTTCGCGTCGCCGATAAAGCAGCAGGTATTGACGACAATCGCCTCCGCTTCCTCCAAGGCGTCGGTAAACGTATGCCCGGCGTCCCGCAAAAGCCCCATCATATATTCGCTGTCCACCAGATTTTTGTCGCACCCCAGAGAAATCAAACAAACTTTCAAGAGATCCTCCACTCCTACTTTCTTGTTCCGCTTGCCACGCAGTTGTACATCAGCATGGCGATCGTCATCGGGCCGACCCCGCCCGGAACCGGCGTGATCGCCGAAGTAAGGGGCGCCACCTGTTCAAAATCCACGTCGCCGCAGAGCTTGTTGTTTTCGTCGCGGTGAATGCCCACGTCGATCACGACCGCGCCCTCCTTCACATATTCCTTCGTGATAAACAGGGGCTTCCCGATGGCAACGACCAGAATGTCCGCGCGCCGGGTCACCTCCGCCAGATTTTTTGTCCGGGAATGGCAGACCGTCACGGTTCCGTTTTCCCGCAGCAAAAGAGCCGCCATCGGCTTGCCCACGATATTGCTGCGGCCGACCACAACACACTCCTTGCCTTCAATGGAAATTCCCGAACGCTTCAAAAGCTGGATAATTCCGGCGGGCGTACAGGAAACATAGCCCTCCTGACCGATATTCAGACAGCCGACGTTGACCGGATGGAAGCCGTCCACATCCTTTTTCGGGTCGATCGCCCGAATGACCTTGTCCTCGTCGATGGTTTTCGGCAGCGGAAGCTGCACCAGAATTCCGTTCACGTCCTCCCTGCGGTTCAGCTCGCCGATCAGCGAAAGCAGCTCCTCCTCCGTCGTCGTCTCCGGAAGCTCATACGCCAGCGATTCGATCCCGATATAGGCGCACGCCTTCTTTTTATTCGCAACGTAAACGCTCGACGCCTTGTCGCTGCCCACCTGAATGACAGCCAGACAAATGCTCACGCCCTGTTCCTTCAGCGCCGCGACCCGTTCCTTTAACTCGTCCTTGATCTCCGCGCTGATCTTTTTCCCGTCAATGATATTCATAGCCGATTTCTGCCTTTCCGTTTTCCTCCCCGCCCCGACGCTCCCGCACCGAGCGCGGTCGCTTTGCGGCTGTTTCCGCTTCGCATACAGTATCTATATTACCTGATTCCGTTTCAAAAAACAAGGGGGTTGTTGCAGAAAGGCAGCTCCGTTGCTCCGAGCATGCAAAAACGACCTGCCGCTTTGATCGGCAGATCGTTTTTTGAGGTTCGTTTCCTTAGGTTATTGTTTTTCCGATCTCCTCAGCCGGAGCAGCGCCGCGACAAAGAGGATCAGAGAGAGCAGCGCCAAGACCGCAAAGACAACGACCGAGAAAGAGTCTCCGGTCTTCGGCGGATCCGGATAATCGGTTCCGCCCGAATCGTCGCCCTCCGCCGAGAACGCCCATGTGATATAGCCCAAAAGCTCGCGATATTCGTTGTCCGTCTGCGGGTCAAGATACAGACTAACGCGAAGCTTTTTCGTCTGTCCGGCGGCAAAGCTGCCGAGACTGTAGGGATATTTCATGGAATCGTTTCCATGGGAATCCAGCTCCGGGTTGCCCCAGACCGCGCCGTCGTACACCACGTTCCCCGCCTCGTCGGTCACGACGATCGTCGCGTACTCGCGCAGGAGCCGGTCGATCAGTTCCTTGGTTTCCTCGGTCGCCTGCGGCTGCCCGGTCAGCTTTGCCCAGAGGAAAAGCTCCGTTTTCTCGTTCCAGCGGTTCGCCACCTCCACGACCTGACTTCGGCTCTCGCCGGGAACCAGATTCTTGAAGTCGGCAAACAGGTCGCCGCCGTTTACGTCAAAGGAAAAGCCCTGCTCGGGACCGTGAAAGTCCACCGTCGTCACAAGCTCGGTCTGCCCGCTCTCCGCATAGACGATTCCCAGTTCCTCATAGGAGGTGTTCCAGTAAGCCGGCCCGCCTCCGGCAGCCTGAACCATTTCCATCGAAACGACGACGTCCGCCTGTTTGTTTCGATAAGCCCCGCCGGTTTCTTCGCTGACCCGAAAGCTTTTCAAAAGCGGCTCCGTCGTCTCCCCCGGCTTCAATACCCGGCTGTAGTAAAACCAGCCGTCCTCCGGGCGGAAGATCCATTGCTCCGTGTTGTATGTGATCTCAATGTTTTCCGTAGAAAGCTCCGGATCGACGATCAGCCTGCCGCTTTCGTCCCTGCCGTCGCCCCACGCCGTCACGACCTTCACTCTCGGCAGGGCGTCCACCGTTCCGGTGTTTTTTACCTGAACGACCTTATCGACCGTTCCGTTGGGATAGACGACCTGATCCTGTTCGAACTCCTCTATGATCTGTCCTTTCACGCTCGCCATGCTGACGGCATTGACGGTCTCCCCCTGCGCCCTCCAAGAGGCGAAGGTCAGCCCCGACGTCAGCAGGAAAATGCACAGCAGCGCCGCGCACAAAGCGGAATAAACAGCGGATTTCTTCATCAAGTCACCTCCTTTTTTCTGCCGCGCCAAGCAAACCTACCGGCAAAAGCCGCTTCCGCTTAGTTGCCGCCGCCCGCATTGATGGTCGTCTGAGAGCCTACGGTCTTGTAGTCCACCGACAGCGTGCCGTCTGCCGCTTCGCCGTCAAGCGCGGTATACGCATCCGCCGCCGACGCGAAGTTTGCCGACTGGATCGCCTGTGCTTCCAGAACGATCTGGTACTCGCCGAGCAGCGCAAGCTCCGTCCGGTTCCAATCGGTCGGGATCACGATGTTCGTAAAGAGCACGGCTACGGCGTCCTTTTTGAAGATATCGCCCGTCGCGGCGTTCGTGTAATTGTAATAGAATACATTTTCTGCAGATCTTGTACTATCCAAAGTAAAGATCGACTCGTTTACGGTCGTATACCCCGCGTCCGCAAGCTCCTCCGACGAAAGACTTGCCGTCTCCTCGATCACCGGGTCGGCATAGTAAATCGTTTCCATGATCTTCGAAAGGCGGTCGGGATCCGTGATCGCGCTGCCGTCCTTGTTCTGGATCGTCATGATCACTCTCATGTAGCTGTCGCCGTCCACCGCTGTAACGGTCGGGTCCTTCTTTCTCACGTCGCCGGGCAGCAGATCGTCGCCGTCGCCGGGCGTCTTCGGGCCGTCCGGATCGTCCGGGTCTACCGGGTCGCCGCCGTTGTCCCACTCCGGCTCCTCCAGCTTAATGTCCAGATCGCCCATGCTGAATCTGTTCGTCGCATCCTCCGAATCCGTAAGGAACGCCACCGTTCCGCCGATCGCGAGCGCCGCGATCAGACCGATGCTCAATGCACCGATCAACACGTTTTTTTTCTTTCTCATAAGAAAATCCTCCTTTTATTTCTGTTTCGCCTATTTCCGTTTCGCTTTAATTTGCGGGAATGATGCCCGGCTTCGTTACGTCGGCAGGCGCAGCCGCCGTCGGCGTATGCTCAAATACCACGTTGCCCGCTTCGCCCCATGCAACAAAGGCGTCGGCGTCCGCCGCAACGTCGCTCTGTACGGCAAAGCCCTCGATCCAGATCGCAAAGCCGCCCATCTCCTCAAGCGCCTTCATCTGCGCATTGTTCGCCTCCGTCTTTACCGTTACCGCCGTAAAGATCGGGGTCGTTGCGTCTCCGTAAACGCCCTGCTTTGCGTCCGTATCCTTACTCAGGATCTGCTTGTAATAAAAGACTTGGGAAATTTCGGTCTCCGCCGTACCGGCGCTTCTTACCCAGTTGTCGGCGTCGGACGTTTTGTAGTCGATCTCGATCGCGTCCAAGACCTTCTGCATATCCGCCATGCTCAGCGGCTCTCCCGCATTCGCCGAACCCTCCCCGTAAACGAAGGTGATCTTTGCGGCGACCCAAACGTCCGCCGTCTCGCCGGTATTGGTAATGATCGGATTCTTCTGCGCGCTCTGACCGGGGATCATGTTCTGCGCCTGCTCGTCGCCGTATTCCCCCTCGGCGCGGGTCACGCCGGGATCGGTGCGCTTCGCTTTGTCCGTTACCGGCTGGCTCTCGTCGCCGTCCTGATAGCCGTAGATCGGTTCGTCGGCGTCGGTGTAGCCGTAAATGGGAATGATTTCGTCTCCGTCGTACTCGTAATCGACCACGCCGTCCCACTCCGGCTCGGTCAACATCGCTTTGACCGCATCGGAATCAAACGTGAAGTTGTTCACGCGCTGCTCCGTGGAATCGGTAAGATACGCCAGCGTTCCCGATATCACCACTGCGGCAAGCAGGGAAAGCGTTACGGCTCCCCCAAGGATTTTTTTGTGCCTTTTGTTCATAAGGTTCTCCTCCCAAAATTTTATTTTTTTTGCTTTTCTTGCTTTGTAAAACGATCCTCGGACGCCGGATCGCCCGTTTCCTCCCTCGTCTCCTCCTCGGAGCCGGAGAGCAGAATGCTGAGCGCCACAAGCGCCGCGACGACGATCCCGCAGATGATCTTGCCCTTCAGCGTGGAGGTCCAGATCAGAAAATAGCCGATATAGGGAATGTGGAACGCCACCCTGCCCAGCACATTTTCATAGCTTGTCGGCGCGTCCGCCGTGTTGTTGGCAATACCCTGCGTCGTCAGCCTCCTCGTTTCGTCGTCCTTTTCGATCACCCGATGCGTCACGAGCGTCAGCCTTTCGTCGCGGACGAACGTAATGTCGTCGCCCACCGCGATGTCCTCATAGGGCGTCGGCTTGACGATCAGCAGGCTTCCGACGGGCAGCTCCGGCTCCATCGAGCCGGTGAGCACCGCCTTCATTTCCACTCCGAAAATCAGCTTTGAAACTAGGATCGCGATCAGCAGCAGAAGCTGCAGCACGATCAGCAGAGTGGAACCGATACTCCCGATTTTTTTCCATATGCGTTTTCCCTTACCGGTCTTCATAGTTGATCGTCCCCGCATATCCGAACGTTTCGCCGTTAAATCTCGTGGGAAGCACGAGCAGCGGCGTGGTGTTCCATGTTGCGAACGCATTCGTTCCGATCTCCGTTACGGAGCTTGGAACGATGATGTCGTTGACGATTCCCTGACACCGGTGGAACGCGCCGCAGTTTTCGTAATTTTCCCCCGCGAGCGATACGCTGATGCCGGTCACGCTGTTCGGGATCGTCAGCGCCGTAAATCTCTCGCATTGGTAAAACGCTCCAAAGCCGATCTTCTGAATGTTGCTTGGAATTTCAAGCGTTCCGGTCAGATTCCAGCATTGATAAAACGTGTTCATCTCGATCTGCGTATACGCCTCGTTGTTGGGCAGATGCAGCGGCCCCTTTAGGTTGTTGCAGCAGACGAAGGCGCGGTTGCCGATCGCCGTCACCGTATCGGGAAGATCCAGTCCGGTTGCGGCGTCCGTCGTCAGCCCATAACACCATGCGAACGCGCTGTTGCCAATGCTCGTCAGCTTGGAAGGAAGCGTCAGCTCGCCGTTCAGAGCCTCGCAGTGGTTAAACGCCTCGTTTCCGATGACCGTTACCGAATCCGGAATGTCCAGATCTCCGGTCAGGCTGCTGCAGCTATTGAACACCCCGTTGGCGATGGTCGTAAAGCTTGCGTTGTTCGGCAGATACAGCGTGCCGCTCAGCTTGTTGCAGGCGCTGAACGCATACTCTCCGATGGAGGTCACCGTGTCCGGGAACCGCAGCTCGCCCTCCGACTGCAAAACGTAACAGTTGCAGAACGCATGGCGGCCGATCGACCTCAGCGATGCGGGAATGTGAAGCTTTCCGTCCAGATTCTGACAGTCATAAAACGCTTCGATTCCGATCTCCGTTACCGAATCCGGCAGGGCAAGATCGCCCCGGAGTCCCTTGCCGCCATAAAACGCCAAGTCGCCGATCACCTCAAGCCCGGTTCCGAAGGTGATCCCGGTCAGTCCCGTACAGTTTGCAAACGCTCTGCTTCCGATCTTCGTCAGCGGATCCGGCAGAACAAGATCGCCCTGAAGCCCTCTGTCGCTATTGAACGTGGAATCGCCGATCTCCTGTAGCCCGGCTCCGAGCGTTAGCCCGGTCAGCCCCGTACAGTTTTCAAACGCGCCGTTGTCACCGCCCGTGGCGACGCCGATCTTTTGAACGCTGTCCGGAATATTCAGCACGCCGGTCAGCTTTTGGCAGTTGTAAAACGCGCCCTTTTCGATCTCGGTCACGCTCTCGGGTATCGTAAGCGTTCCGGTCAGATTGGTGCAGCCGTAAAGGATATTGCCCATGATCCTTGTAAAGTTTTCGTTGTCCGGCAGGTGCAGCGTACCGTTCAGACCGGTGTTGTAGGTAAACGCCCGGTGACCGATCCTCGTCACGCTGTCCGGTATGTACAGATCGCCCTTGATCGTACTCGTCGGAGTCCCGTGGAAGAACGCCAAGCTGCCGATCGCCCGCAGCGTACTCGGAAACTCCAGCTCACAGTTCAGCTGATTCAGATCCTTGAACGCCCCGTTGCCGATATATTCGATGCCTTCGGCAAAGCGGATCTCCGTCACGTTGGTCATTCCGTCGATCGTATGGCCGTTGTAGCTGTTGTAGCTGCTGTCCACGATATAGCGGTCGTCCGCCGTCTTGCAGATCCCCACGACCTTAAAGTGTTTTCCGGCATACGCGGTGTCCTCCGCCGCGGAACCGGTCTCAATATGTCCGATGATCTCCGCCGGGAAGGAAACGACCGTGGAGCTGCCCACATAACCGGAGATCTCCACAAGACCGTCGTAAACCGTTCCGTCGTCATCCGTATATTTCTCGGGCTTTGTAACGATCCGATAGCCCGCAGCGTTGCTCGTTCCGTAGGTCGGAACGACAAAGTTCGTGGTAAACAGGCTTGCCCGGCTTACGTTTACGGTGAAGGTGTCGGTTCGCGTAACGCCGTTCTCGGAATAGGTGACCGTGATCACCTCCTCGCGGTCAATGCCCGTTTCAAACGAATCCGGATCCAGCACATAGCCGGACGCGCCCGTTTCGTCATAGGCGATCTCCGCCTCCGAACCGTCGTCGTACACGGCGATGACCTTGAGCTCCTTCGTGTCAATCGTTTCCGTCGTGACCGTCTCCGGCCCGTTCCACTCCGCCACGATCATCGTCAGCCTGCGCGCGCGCTTCAAGATGTTTGTGGCGAGCGCCGTATGCGAGGTCTTGCTCTGATCGTTTTTCGTATTGGTAAACGTGGCGGTCATGTCGTTTTTCAGCTCGAACGACGCCGCCGTGCCGTTCACGTCCCCACCGTCCGCAGCGCCCAGCACCGCTTCGCCAAGCTGCTGCCAGCGGTTCGTGCCGACCTCGGCAACCGAATAGCTGCCCTCCTGCAGGTCCGCAAACGTAACCGCCGCCATAACGTACCCTTCCGCGTCGGGCGTCAGGGTGTTGACGTAAGTCTCGCCAAAGGATACCGCCTTATAATAGGTCCGTCCCGCATCCGCGCCGTCCAGCCGCTTCACCTCAAAGGTAAAGGTCGGATTGCCGTGCGCAAACACGATCTCGGATTTTTTGATCTTCTTATATACGGTCAGGTTGCAGCTCTGTTCCGGATCGTTGATGGCAAGATACTGCACCTTGCCCGCCGTGGTGCCGCTCACGGAAAACCGTACCTTCTCGTCGCTCAGAGCGTAGCCGGCGGGCGCGGTCTTCTCCTTGAAGTAATAGCCGCCCCATTCCAGACCGTCCACCCGAAGAACGCCGTTTTCGTCGGTCTCCAGATCATCCAGATAAACCGAGCCGTCGCTCCGGTAAAGCGTAAACGTCGCCGAGTTATTTTTGATCGGCTGATCGTACGGATCGCGCTTTTCCAGCTCCACCGAGCCGGGAATGCGGTCGTCCTTCACATTCAGCTTGATCGTTTCGGAAACGGCCGTCCGGTCTATCGTAAACGGATATTCCGTTTCGTCCAGCGCATAGCCCTTCGGCGCTTCGATCTCTTTTATGTAATACTCGTGCCAGTACAGACCGGAGATCTCCAGAATGCCCTCGGCGCTCGTGGTCAGCTCGGCAAACGCTCCGGCGGACGGCGTACCAAGATACGAAGCTTCGTCGTACACATAGCCGTTCGTTCCTCCGGTCACACGGAGCCGCTTTCCGGTCGCCGCGTCAAACAGACCGTAGACCGCGCCCTGCACGGCGCGTCCGTCCTTGTCGAGCTTTTGCAGCCACACCGTTCCGGTTCTCCGCCGGTCATAAACGGAAACCGGATGCGCTTCCGCATATGCCTCGTCCGTATGATCCGCCGTCACGGTCAGCGTAACGTCGTCCGTGTCAAGCAGATAGCCCTCCGCTGCCGCGGTTTCCCGCAGAAGATACGTTCCGAACGCAAGATCTTCCAAGACGATCGTGCCGTTTTCGTCGGTCTTATAGGTACCGAGCAGTTTGCCCTCCATATTGTACAAACTGTAGAACGCTCCGGCAACCGGCGCCGTTCCCTTGGTTCCGTCCTCCAAAAGCTCCGATTTGACCACGCGGAGCGAAGCCGGCTTCTGCTCGTTTTCCACAACGAGCACGCCGTCCGCGCCAAGCGTTCTGCCCGCGTCGTTTTCGGCGTTGATCGAAAATTCGATCTTTTCGCCGGAAAGCTCGTAGCCCTTCGGCGCCTCGGTCTCGATCAGGTAATAATCGCCCCACTCCAAGCCGGTAACGGTCAGCGTACCGTCGCTTCCGGTCGTCAGACCGCTCCGAACGAGCGTCCCGTCGGCGGTGTAAAGCGAAAATACGGCTCCGGCAAGCCCCAGCTCCGGATTTCTGTCCGAAACCTTCTTCAACGTGACCTCGCCGGTCTTCCGATGCTCCTCAAAATCGTATTTCAGGGTAATATCCTGCCCCGTAACGCTGTTGTCCGCGTTCAGATCGACCAAAAACAGCTCCTCGGCGACCTCGTAGCCTTCGGGCGCCGTCAGTTCCTTGAAGTAATAAGTTCCAAATTCCAGTCCGTCCACGATGATCCTGCCGTTGACGTCCGTCGTGTACACTCCGATCCGCTCGTCGGCGGCAGGGTCGGGCGCCGCGCCCGTCTGCCGGTACAGCGCAAAGTCCGCGCCCGCAATCGGAACCTGCTCCTCCGAATCCGCGTCGCGCTTTGTCAGTTTGATCTTGCCCGTATAGGGCACAAACTTCGTCGTGACCGCGTTCGAGGGCAGAGTCTTGTCAACGACAAAGTCGCCGTCATCGTTCATGACCTTATAATAAACGCAGCTCTCGTTCCTCGTAATCAGATAATAGGGCGCGTCTGCCGAATCCTCCGGCGCTTTCATAAAGATTTCCACTTGGATCGCGCTGTGCTCCGGGATCACGGAATCTCCGAAATCGACGGCGATCGAACGGACGACCGTCGGTTTTTCGGTGGTCCAGCCCCCCGAAGTCAGGTCGATCACGCCGTTTTCGGCGTCAAGCGCCTCCGCCTGCGCCGAATAATAGACCGTGGGTTCTCCGACGATTCCCTGCTCCGACAGATCGTTCCACTCCACATGGTCGAAGGTGCCCTGCCATTTTGTCGCGTCGGCAGTCTCGATGATGTCGGCGATCACCAAATTTTTCGCCTGCGATTTGTCCGTACTTACACTGATGCGGTACGAGTAGCTTCCGCCCGCGTTCGTGCGCGCGGCGTCGCTCTCCGAGTCGATCTCCACATAGCCGTGGGTCTTTGCGGTCATGATCGACTTCCGCAGCTTCAGCTCGCTCTCCTCCGGCTTCTGTACCGTGACCGTGCCGTGGGCATGGGAAGCATATTCCGCAAAATCGCCGTCGCCGTCCATATCCTTCCAGACGCCGCCCTCCATCGCGTTGTTGTCGAAGGAATGGGAATACCACTTGCCGTCCTGATGCACAAGCATGCCCGCATAGAGCGTATATTGCCGGTCGATCGTGCCGCTCTCCGGCTTCACGTTCTCCTTATAAATATACATCGGCAGTCCGTAGATCGAGACCGAGTCGGTGCGGACGGGCTTCGGGAACGTAAAGTGAAATTCCACCCGCTGTCTTCCGCTGCCCTGCCAGTCTTCCTCGACCGTGATCTCCACATGGTCCGCCAGATACGCCGAGGTGTAGTCCGGGCTCGCGTAGCTGAGAATTTCCGAAAGCGCCTCGCCGTCGGCATAGAACTCGTCGAGCCGCAGCCCTTCGGGAATCACCGTATAGACCGAAAAATCGCTCAGCTCCACGCCCTCGCCCAATGCAAACATCGTGTCGATGTCTCCGATAAAACGGAAGGCGTATCGGTCGCTTCCTTCCTCGCGGATGCTCACCTTGGAAACGCGAAACTCGCTCGGAATATCCAGAATGTGCAGCTCCGCCTTTTTGCGGTCGAGCGCGGCTCCGTACAGCTCCATGTCCCGCTCGTATTCGCGGTCGCCGCTGTACTGCTCTTTCGTATAGGGGTTCGCCCATTCGCGCTCCGCCCCCGCAAGGTTGCCGTATAGCTTGAAATAAAAATTGTTTACCAGCAGTCCGCCGTCGGTGCGGATCTGATCGTCCTCGGAATGAAGCACAAAGTCGCACCGGAACGCGTTGGTCCAGAAACAGGAATCCATTCCGTAGACGCAGATCTTCACGCCGACCGTATCCTCCGGCAGCGAAACGGTGGCACTGCGGTTCGACAGCTTCATCGGCTCGTTCACCGGCGCTGCGTCGAACTCCGCCTCGTTTTTATGCCTTACAAAAACCTTGACCTCATATTTTCCGGCTTCCAGAAAACGATCCTCATTAAAGATCTGGTTCACGCTCGGTATGTATACGGACGTAAAGTGATACTCGTCGTCCGAAAGCTGCCGGTAGCTTCCGTCCAAGAGCTGGACGTCCATAAGATCGTCGCACAGCTCCAGATCGTAGCTGTCATAGTCGGTATAGCAGTCGTCCAGCGGATTTTTGCTGTAATTCAGTTCCAGTTCAAACGTTGCCCCGTAGACGCAGCTTCCGTCCCGGAGATGCTTTGCGTTGACGGCTCCGTTCGCAAGGCATGACGAACAATGTCTTCGGATAAAATCCGCCGATTCTCCGTCGAGGCTTTTCTGGACATAGTAAATTTGGCCGGGGATCCGTTCAAATTCGTACTCCCGATGTCCAAAGTCGCAGCCGCAGGCAGCCAACAGCTTTTCCGAATCTTCCTCCCAGTACGTTCCGTAAAGCTCCGCATACGCATCGAACAGGATCGGATTGCTCTCGTCGGTAAATTTACCGTATTTTTCGACCGGATATGCCGCATAGATCTTTTCCAGTTCGAGCCAGTCCGGGTTGTCGTCGCTGGCGATCTCGATCGTGTAGCAGCGGTAGACGTTCTCCACACCGTTATTCGTTTCCGTTTTCGTCCGATCGGTCTTTGTCAGCGTCCCGACCTTTCCGTCGTCCGGCGTATACTGAACGATGGCGCCGTCCAGAAACCACAGCTCGTAGCGCAGCCTGCCGTCGATGCCTCTGGCAAGCGTTGCTCTCGAAGCGACCACATCGTAGCGGATCCATGCGTAGTCCTCCGCCGTGGTGCCTTCGGGCAGAGCGTCGGTCAGTCCTTTCGTATTGTACAGCAGACTTGCCAGCACGTCGATCTGATACTCGTCGGTCGCGGTCTCCTGCCGATAGGAAACCTCCCCGCTTTCGGTCGATTCGCCCGCAAGCGTCGTCAGCTCCGCCCGCAGGGTCTTTTCAAAGCCGTCCACGCACTCGCGCGAGGGAAGCTCCCAAACGATCTCAAAGGAACCCTGAAACGTCGTATTTGCCTCAATTTCAAAATTGTTGGTAAAGGTAAAGGTATCGGTTCCGGAGCTGTAGGTATAGCTCCAGTTATGCCGGCGAGTCCCGTCGGACGCCTTATCCGCCGCTACCGAGTAAGGGATATAAGCCGTACCGGAGCGCACCACGCCCTTTAAGCCGGGAACCGTAATCAGGATGCTCCCCGGCTCGTAGCCGCTGCCGATCTGCTTGTTTTCGTATGATATTTTCAGACGGACAAGCGTTTTTTCGCTGCTTGTGGCACTGTAGACGTAATCCGTGCTCCCGTCCTGCCAAGAAAGCTCCAGTTCAAAACCGCCCGAAGCGTCGTCGCCGGCGGCGGAGACCGCAGCCGCCGGAAGCAGCCCCACAAGCATCAAAACCGCCATCAGAAGCGCCGTCAGCCGTCTTACCGTGCCGCGTCCGTCTTTTGTCAGCCGTTTCGCCTTCATCTCTCGCCCTCCTTTACTGCCATATCGTGCGATACTCGTCGTCCGCGCAGTCGCCCGTGTGGTCGCTGTGCTGACACGATTCCACATAAACCAGAATATCAAATTCGATCATATCCGCCTGATCGTATGCGCTGCCGTCCGCCTTCTGCTCTTTGATCACGATCTCGCCGTCAAAGAACGGCTCCGTCGTCTCGCCCGGAGGAACGAGCTTGTTGTAATAAAACCAGCCGTCCTGTCCGTCCGCCCAAGAAGCGTTGATCGTATATTCGCAAAATTCCTTTGCCTTGCTGTCGGAAAAGTCCGCCCGGATGCGCACGAAGCAGGGCAGGTTTCCGGTATTCGTGATCTGTACTTCCTTTCGGATGCTTGCGCCCGGCTTCAGTTCTTCCGGCGGTTCGAAGGTCTCCTTCACCTCCACGGTATTTTCTCCGACCGTAAATTCGTTCACCTTGGTTTCCTTACTGATCAGATATGCGTAAGTAATGCCAAAGGAAGCCGCCAGCAACAGGAGATAGGCGGGAATCAGGAGCAAAATCTTTTTCTTATTCATACCGCGAACCTCCTTTTAGTTTGTCTCCGCCGCTCTGTATTTTTGGAATGCGTCGGTCATTTTTTCCTTTCCTTCGCTTCCGGTCTCGTTCAGATAATCCGACTGGATGGCGTAAGCATAGACCGGCATTTGCAGAACCGCGTCCTTTTCCAGCTCACCCTCCAGCACATTCGCATAGGTCACGGCATCAAACAGCGTCGCCGTGCTCTCTCCCGGCGCAAGCGTTCCGGCGGTATAGCCGTAAAGCCGTACCCGATATGTGCTTCCGCCGCTCGTACGCTCCTCCTCCCAATCGCTGGGGAAAAGCTCCTCCCAGCCTTTGTTCGGCGTAAATGCAAACAGCTCGCACGGCGCGGCAGCGTTGACCGTCACCCCGTCCTCCGCAACGGTGCGTACCGTCGCCGTCGGAGTCCATATTTCTATGTAAGCGTATAGATCGTTCTTTCCGCTGTTGGTAATCTTCGGGTCCTTTTTTACCGTTCTGCCCGGATAAACGATCGTGTCCCCCGGCTCCAGCTCATCCCACTCGTCCTCGGTCAGCTCGATCTTCACGTTGCCGAACGTAAACACATTCGCGCGCTTTTCCGTTCCCTTGGTCAGCACCGCAAGCGTAACGCCCAGCGCGGCAGTCAGAACTGCCAGTGCGGCAACACAGGCGATCCCAAGGATCTTTTTTTTCTTTCCGGCCTGCATAAGCTCCTCCGTTTTTCTGAAAAACTAATGAAAATCAAAAAAGGCAGATTTATTCCCCGTCGAAAATCTGCCATAATCCCCCAAAAACATATTCGTTCCGATTTTTCTCAGAAATCGGAAACGTCTCTGTATATTTTATACAATACTCGCATGGTTTTGTCAACCTTTTTGGGCATTTTCACAATAATTTATTTCCATAAAACAGAGGCACGGGAACAATGCTCCCATGCCTCCAAAGGTTTGCTCTTTTTCTTAAAATTCCTACAGGCACACGATCAGGTACACCAGCAGAAGGATCAGCCCCAGACAGAACGCCAGCAGCCCGTAGGACAGGCTTCGGGAAACCAGCTTCACCGACTCGCCCAGATCCTCTCGCGCGCGGTTTACGCGTTCCACATAACGATACGGGATCGGACGCTTCCTGCGGACGGTGGCGTTCAGCACCGCCGCGCCTCCGTTCAGGATATGCCCCAGCAGATTGCAGACCGATTCCGAAAGGCTTCCGCTCTTTTCCGCATAGACCGGACGAAGCAGCGTTTTTTTCAGGAGCCGCACAAGCCCGTCCACAAGCTTGTCGAACACGCGTGCAAACGCCGCGCCCAAAAATGGCAGGATCGTCAGGAGCAGCGGACGGTAAAGCAGATTCTCCAAGTCCAGCCACGACGGCCACCGATTCACATAAACGATCTCTCCGTCCTCCGTCCTTCGCTCGGTGGCGGGACGAACGATCAGAAAATACACCAAAATTCCCAGAGCGATCGAGATCAGACTGCCCTTCAAATTTCCCCAAGCGTAATACGAAACCGCATGCTCCGGAGAAACGCCGCCCGCAAAGCCCTGCGCCCGGTCGGCAATGCCGTCCATCAGGCGGCCCGCAAACACGCCCAGCAGCGGGATCAGCACCGACGGCACGGCAATGGCAATGCCGCCGCAAATTCCCAGATATCCGCCCGCAAAGGCTCCGCCCCGGCGCCCGCGCTTCGCCGCGGATTTCCGCTCCGCTGCCAGCACCTCCCGCGACGGCTTGCGAACGAACAGCACCACGAACAGCTTGAGCATATATGCGAGCGTACAGCCGCCGGAGAGGAGGAAGATCCACTCCAGCCCCCGGTACATGCCGTTTCCGGTCAGCCGGTAGCATTCCACAAGAGCCTCGTGCAGCAGCGTCTTGGAAACATAGCCGGAAAACAGCGGCACTCCGGCGATGCCCAGCGCCCCCGTCAAAAAGCCGAAGCCAAACAGCTTTTTGCCTCTGCCGAAGCCCCGGATCTCGTTCAGCCCCCGTACGCCGAGGTTCAGGACCACAACGCCGGCGATCTGGAACAGGATCAGCTTGAACAGGGAATGGTTCACCATATGCAGGATCGTCCCCCGAACCGCAAGCGCATTGTCCTCTCCGAGAATGCCCGCAGCCCCGGCGCCCACCAGCACAAAGCCGATCTGCGAAACGGAGGAGCATGCAAGGGTATGCTTAATATCCGTGGAAAACAGCGCCTGCAGCGCCCCGATCACCATGGTCGCCGTACCGAGCCAGAGCACCACAAGCCCGAAATCCGCATCGTGACGGAAGATCTGTCCGACCAGCACGAGCACACCGAAAATACCGGACTTGGTCAGGATACCGGAAAGCAGCGCGGATGCGGGCGCGGGCGCCACCGGATGCGCCTTCGGCAGCCAGATGTGCAGAGGAAAGCAGCCGGCTTTTGCGCCGAAGCCAAAGAGCAGGCAGCCCCCCGCCGCATAGAGCAGGTTCCTGTCCGTTACGCCCCGGCACGCCTCATACAGCTCGGAGATCGTCAGCGTTCCCGCAAGATGCTCCAACAAAAACAGTCCCATCAGCATGACCAGACCGCCGATCACGGCGACTGCCAGATAGGTTTTGGACGCTCTCAGCGCGTCCTCGGTCTCCTCCTGCGCGACCCAGACGTAGGACGCCAGCGACATGGCCTCAAAGAACAGGAACGTGGTGTACAGATCCGCCGAAAGGAACACGCCGAGCGTCGCCGCCATCGTAAACAGCACGAAGAAATAATAGCGGTTCCGGCGATGCTCCCGCCGCATATAATCCATGGAGAACAGCGCGGTCATGAACCACGCAAAGCTCGAAAGCACAAGATACAGGCCCCGGAAGCCGTCCACGGTAAAGCTCATGCCCTTTCCGCAGACCTTCGCCACGCGAAGCGAAACCTCCGCCCCGCCGTCGGCGGCAACGGCAAGCCAGAGCGACAGTCCGAAGCAGGCTCCGCAGACGGCAACGAACAGAAGGTCCCGCAGCCGCACGCGAAGCGAACCGGCGGCCGTCTCCTCCCCTCTCCCAAGCCCATAGCAAAGGAAGCTTCCCAAAAGAGGAATACAGAGCAAAAGCAGAATTCGAATATCACCGTTCATGAACTTCTCCCTCCTTTACAAAACGCCCGAAGCGATCTTCGTCAGAAAATCAATCAGCGGCTGGGAATGTACGCCCAAAACAACGATCAGTCCGCAGAGAATCCCCAGCGGGATCCGCATATAGTTCCCCGGTACTTCCAGACTCCGCACGCTCTCCGGCTGAAAATCCTTTGACGGGAGCCATGCGCGGACAGCCACCTGCAAAATATACATGGCGGTCAAAAGCGCGCTGACCATCAGCGCCGCCAGTCCCACCTTTGCCATGACCGAGCCCTCCGCCACCGCCGCCGTGGCGATGTACCACTTGCTCACAAAGCCGGTCAGGGGCGGAATGCCCACGAGCGCCAGTCCGGCGATCGTATAGACGGTGAACAGAAACGGCATGCGCTTCGCAAGCCCCTCCATCTCCCACAAATATTTTCGTCCGGTCTTGATCATGACCGCGCCGATGCAGAAGAACAGCGTGATCTTCATGATGCCGTGGAAGATCATGTGCGCCAGTCCTCCCACGAGTCCCGCAGGCGTCATCAGCGCCGCGGAAAAAATAATGTAAGACAGGTTGCTGACCGTGGAATACGCCAGCCGCCGCTTGCAGTGCTGCTCCTTGAGCGCCTTTGCGGAGCCGTAGACGATCGTGAACGCCGCCAGTCCAAGCACGACGTACTGCGCCGTCGTTCCGCGCAGGAAATCCGCGCCGAAGCAGTAATAGGTGATCCGGATGATCGCAAAGGCTCCCGCCTTGACCACCGCCACCGCGTGCAGCAGAGCCGTCACCGGAGTCGGCGCGACCGACGCGCTTGGCAGCCAGCCGTGGAACGGGAACAGCGCCGCCTTGACGCCGAAGCCCATAACCGCCAGCACATAAATAAACTGCAGCAGGTTCCCGTTTTCCGCGATCGCCTCGGCGGAAAGCACGCCGCCGTAGGTAAAGTCCAGCGTATCGCCGAACGTCAGTATGCTGATAAAGCCGATAAACGCAAACGCCGCGCCGCCGATCGAATAATTCACATATTTCCGCGTTGCCACGATCGACTTGTGGTCGAGCTCGTGCATGACCAGCGGGATCGTGACGAGCGTCAGCATCTCGTAAAACATGTACATGGTCATCAGATTGGCGGAAAACGCAATGCCCAGCGTAATGCCGTAGGTCATCGTGTAAAAGGAAAAGAAGACGTTTTCCTTGCCTTCCTTCCGCATGTACTCAAACGCATACAGCGCCGCCAGCGGCCACAGCACGGAAACCAGCCCGGCAAACACGCAGGACATGCCGTCCACATGAAATTTCACCGCCAGATTTCCCGCCAGATTGAGAATCAGCGCGTCGGACTCCGGACGGTTCCAAAGCATGTACCAGACCATCAGCGAGGTCAGCAGCGTGACGACGCCGACGAACAGCTCCCGGTGCCGACGGACCCGCATATGCCGTACGCCCACAAAGGCGCCGCCAAGGATCGGAAATAAAATTGGGATCAGTAAAAAATATGCACTCATTCTTGCCTCACACCCCCTAGCAAAGCCCGGACGCCAATTCCGTCAGGAAGTCGATGACCGGAGACGGAAACAGACCCAACAGCAGCGTCAGCAGAGCCAAAATCAGCAGCGGCGCAAGCATCCGCACCCCCGGCTCCTGTTTTTTGAGGGGGACGTTCTCCCGTTCGGTTCCCTCCGGCTGTGCCACAAAGAACGCGTCCGCCGTGATCGTCAGCAAATATCCGGCGGTCAGCAGCGCGCTCACCAAAAGCACGACCGGAACGAGATACCGGTAGACCGAGATCCCGCTCTCCAGCGCTCCCATCGCCAAATACCACTTGCTCAAAAACGCGCTGGTCGGCGGAATGCCCACGAGCGCCAGCCCGCCGATCGTAAAGCACACCATCGTAAAGGGCATCGTCCTGCCGATCCCCTTGAGTTCCTCGACACGGGTCCTGCCGGTTTTATAAATGACCGAACCCGCGCAAAGAAAGAGCAGATTCTTGATAACGGAATGATACAAAACGTGCATCAGCGCGCCCACAACGGCGACCGGATGCATCAAAAACAGGCCGCACAGCGAATAGGACGTCTGACTGACCGTCGAATACGCCAGCCGCTTTTTGAATATCCGCTCCTTGTACGCAAGCATCGAGCCGAGAAATACCGTCAAAAGCGCCAGCGCCAGAAGCGCGTACTGCACCCAAGTCCCACGCAAAAACGAAGCGCCCGCCGAATAGTAAACGACACGGATCAGGAACAGCATTCCCATCTTGGTGATATTTCCGGAAAGCAGCGCCGAAGCCGGCGCCGGAGCAACCGGATGCGCCTTGGTCAGCCAGCCGTGCAGCGGAAACATGCCGATCTTTGAGCCAAGTCCGACCAGCATCAGGAACAAAAACACCAACAGCACAGGCTTTCCGGTCACAAGCTTATCCGGGTCAAGGAAGCCCCCCGCCACATACGCCAGACTGCCGCCCCGGGAAGCCGCGTCCGCAGGCGCGTTCGTGTACAGGAAAAAGATGCCCAGCAGACCGAGAAACGCTCCGGCGATCGAATAGAACAAATACTGATAGCCCGCCGCGATCGCTTCCTTCGTACGGTCGTGCAGCACGAGCGGAAACGTTGCCAGCGTCATCAGCTCATACAGCAGATAGGTCGTGATCAGATTGCCCGAAAAGCAGATGCCCAGCAGCACGCCGAACGAAAGCACCGCAAAGGTCTGGTAACGGCTCTCCTCTTTGCTGTGATTCATATATTCAAACGAGAAGCAGGTCGAGCAGACCCACATCAGGATCGTAAACGCCGCAAAGTACCGGGAAAGCCCGTCCACCCGGAAATAGATCGGCAGCGACGCCGTCAGATTTCCCACCAGCAGCTCGCAGTCTCCCAGAAACAGAACCGCAGTCCCGCAGACGGCGGTCAGGCACACGTTCAGTCCCGTCACCAGACGAACGCGCGCGCGGCTTGCCTTTATTGCCTTCGGCTGCAGAGCAAGCGCGCCCAAAAGCGGAAGCAGGATCGGCGCCAAAAGAAACCATTGTTGCATGAGGTTACCTCCTTAATTGAATAATTTAGGAGAAGTTAGCCAGCCCGTCCTGAATCCAGAGAAAGATCGGATGGCTGCACATTCCAAGCAAAAAATTCATGACGATAAACAGCGCCAGCGCCGCGCACATCGAACGGCTTGGGCGGTACCCCTCGGGCCTCGGTACGTCGCGGGCAGGCGTATAGATCGTAATGACCTGACGTAGGAAATACATCGCGTTCAAAACGGTGCTGATAGCGAGCGCAATGAGCGTGACCACCATCTTTCCGCGCGAAGCCGTAAACGCCGCCTCGGCAAAATAGACCTTGGACGTAAAGCCCGCCAGCAGCGGAATGCCCACCATCGAGAAGGAGCCGACCGAAAAGGCAATGCCCGCCAGCGGATGCCGGTACCCCGCCCCGGTCAGCGAACGATAAAACGTATTGCCGCCGGACACCTCGGAAAGCCCGGTGGCGGAAACAAAGAGCATCGACTTGCTCGCCGCATGGGACAAAATGTGGAATACCGAAGCGATCATGCCCGCCTCCGTGCTCAGACCGAAGCCCATATAAATATAACCGATCTGCGCCACCGAGGAAAAGGCGATCATCCGCCCCGCGTCGGTCTGCTGGATCGCGCTCAGCGAGCCGACGATCATACCCGCGATTCCGAAAATAAACAGCACGTTGTCCACGTGGGTCTGGCGGATAATGTCCGTTCCGATCACGCGGTAGAAAAATTTGATCAAAAGGAAAATATACCCCTTCGATACCAAGCTCGACAGGATCGCGCTTGACGAACAGGTGGAATAGCTGTACGCGTCGGGCAGCCATGCGTGAAACGGAAAGAGCGCCGACTTGATGGCGATACCGACGCAGAACAGACCGATGGCAACCGTCAGCGGCTCGACATAGGTCTGCTGCTCCATGATCTGCACCGCCGCGTCGTGGATGTTCTCCATCAACAGATGACCGGTGATCCCGTAGAGGATCGACAGGGAGATCAGCACCAAACCGGAGCCGAGCAGGCTCATGATCATGTACTTGATCGCCGCCAGTATGTTCCGTCCCCAGCCGCGCACCATGATCAGACCGCACGCCGAAATCGTGTTGATCTCGATGAACACATACGCCGTGAACAAATCGTTCGTATAGATCAGCGCCAGCAGCGACGAAAGCAGCAGGTTAATGAGAATAAAGTACAGATTCGTCTTCTCTTCCGGCACGTCCTGCTTCACGTGATTCAGACCGCCCCACAGGGAGAGCAGCATGACGATGCAGAAGAACAGCGCCATAAACGCCTCCAGCGTGCCGATCCGGATCTCGTTGCCGAAGGGCGCCGGATAATTTCCCATCTTATACGTGAACATCCCGTCCTGCGTCCGCACGTACCAAAGGACGGCGGCGGACAGCACGCAGTCAATGGACAGGATCGTCAGACTGATCTTCTTCGCCGTTTTTCCGGACAGGCAGGAGCTGATCGGACCGGAAACCATCGGCAGCAGAATGCTGAAAAAAGGAAAATTACGAATAAATTCCATCGTTATGCTCCTTTCTTACCAGAATCGTGATCTCATCCAGATCCAGCGTCCGATAACGCTGATACAGGCGGATCGTCAGCGAAAGCATGATCGCCGTTACGCTGACCGAGACCACGATGCCGGTCAGCACGAGGCCGCTGGGGATCGGGTTGATGTACGCCTCGGCGTCGGTCACGCCGTCCACCACGATCGGCGCCGCCCGGTCGGTCAGATAGCCCATGGACGCAAGAAACAGATAAACCGCCGTGTCCATGATATTCAGTCCGATGATCTTTTTGATAAGGTTTTTTTGCAGCAGCAGATTGCTGAACCCGATCCCAAACAGGATCATTGCCGCCACGTCAATATAATTTTTCCAGAGAATGTCCAAAGCCTAGAAGCCTCCTTTCCGAAAGAACGCGTAAAACGCATACATGGTACAGGCAACTTCCAGTCCCACGAGAATATTGATCGGCAGGATCAAGCCTGAGCTGATGATATTGCCCACCTTGCCCAGCGGTACAATGGATGCAATGTCGTTGGCTCCGGTAAACAGATAATAGGTAATGATTATCGCATACAGGCAAAGCGAGCCCACCTTGATGATATCGTACACTTTTTCGTTAAAGAAACGTGCCGTCCTCGAAAAGCCGAACGCGGCGCAGTGCAGGATCAGTCCCGCTCCCATTACCGCTCCGCCGGAAAATCCTCCGCCGGGGGAAAGATGCCCGTTCAGGAGAATGTAAAAGCCGAACACCATGATCATTGGAACGACGACCCGGGCAACGGTCTGCAAAATGATGTCCCCGCCCGGCTCGTACCGACTTTCTCCGTCCTTTTCGGCAGGCTTCTCCGTCTTGCCCTCCTTCTTTTTCATCAGCAGAAGCAGCATGACGACGCAGGTGGAAATAAACAGGACGTTTGTCTCTCCGAACGTATCGAACGCACGGTACTGTAAGATCATGCCGGTGACTAGGTTCGGCGCGCCGGTCTCCTCCTGTCCTTTTTCGAGATAACGCTCCATGACCTCGTTGCTCGTCGGCGTATCGTTGCTGCCGTGAATGGGCATATGACCCACGGTGATGATCAGCATGGCGATAATGCAGACGCAGAGCACCATCGCGGCGATCTGGTAAATACGCCGGAACCAGCGGAAGCCGGACATCTCCGCAAACCGCTTCGCGTCTTCGAGCGGGTCGCGCTCCTTCAGATCGACAAACTGCTCCGAGGGGCTCCGGGGCTTACCGGTGCCCTGCCGCTGCCCTTCGGCACTCTCCGACGCGGCGGCGGCATGTCCGTGCGTCTCCTCCGGCGGGCAGAGCGCCTCCAGCTCCTCGGGGGTCGGCTCCTCTATCGTTTCCGGAAGATCGCCCTCCACAAAATGCCGGAAACGGTACGCCGCAGTTTTATTGTAATCTTCCCGGATCCTGCTCATCTTCCTCTTCCTCCTCTACCGCGTTGATCTTCCTCAGCGTTACAAAAAACAGCACGCTCGTGATTCCGGCTCCTACCGCCGCTTCCGTGATCGCCAAGTCGGGCGATTCCAGAAAGATCCAGATGATCGACATCACCAGACTGTAGGACATAAATATAACGATGGACACAAGCAGGTTTTTCGTAAAGCTCACGCCGATCGCGCAGGCAATCAAAAACAGCAGCAAAAGCATCATTATCGTTTTGGTCATCACGTTTCCCTCCAAAGCAAATCTTAATCTTCCAGTTCGTCCACTTCCGACACGTCGCAGTCATCCTTCAGATGCTCGTTGATCGTGACCTCCAAAAGCGCCAGCAGATGACTCGATACCGGACTGGCAAACCATAGAAATACAATAATCAGCAGCAGCTTCAGCGTCGCAAACTGAAAGCCGCACAAAATCACCATCGAAAGCAGTACCAGCATCAGCGCCAGCGTATCGCACAACGCCGCCGCATGCATCCGGTTCAGGACAAACTTAAACTTATATACGCCGAATACCGAGATCGCCGCCGTCGTCAATCCGCTCAGCAAAAAGATCGCGGCAAGGATAAAACGCAGCCACTCCATCACGCTTCCCCCTTCCGCTTCCGGTTTTCCTTATGTTCTCTGTGCACGCCCATATAGACCTTCGTCAGAACGACCACAGCCAAAAAGCTGATCATTGCGTAAATCAGTGCCACGTCCAGCAGGTAGCTTTCCTCCAGCCAAAGCGCGAGAATGCAGATCACCATAATCGTCATTGTGCCGAGCATATTCGTCGCCACAATGCGGTCGGTAATTTCCGGTCCCTTGATCGCCCGAATCAGTACCAAAAACATGCACACAGCCAAGAACAAAATGGCGCCGCAGAACAGCCAGTCATAAGCGGTATCAATACTCATTTTTTCCTCCGTCCCTTTCGTTCGTTTGCCTCCAGAAGCTCCACAAAGACCGAAGAATCCATTCCCTCCGCCAAGTCCTTGTCGAGACAATGCACCAAAAAACGGTCGTCCTTTACCTCCACCGTGATCGTTCCCGGGGTCAGCGTAATGGAGTTGGCAAGCGCCACCTTGCTGCCGTTCTGCTTCAGCTTCGTATGAAACGAAACGAGCTTCGGCTCCACCTCCACCTGAGACGAAAGGATCAGCCGCATGACCTGAAAGTTGGCCTTGACGATCTCCACAAGCAGACAAAATACGTAGCGGATGCAAAAACCCAGCCGCCGGACGATCTGCCATTCCTTCTTTGGACTGAACGCCATAAAGCGGCAAAAGAAAGCGTATACCGGAACGGCAATGACCAGACCGACCAGCAGCACCTCCGGCGTTATCCGTCCGTTCAGAATGATCCAAAGCAGCAGAAACATAACTATCATTGTTTTCTCTACCTCCTCCTTTTCCGTTTCAGAGCGGTATTATCTATTATTTTTATTCCTATAATAACCCGACGCTATTGTAGCGCTGCAAGTTTTCTTTGTCAATGCCTCCAATGCCGAAAAAACGACCCCAAACGCCAAAAAAAATCGGCAAAATAGAAAAAGAATGTGCCAAAGACACATTCTCCAACTTGATCGGATTTCTGTTGACGATAACCCAAAACCTTTCACGCGTGCTTCCGCTTCCCCTCCGCCTCTTCGTCGGACAGATAGCTCCGCATGCTCTTGATCGCGGATTTTTCCAAGCGCGAGACCTGCGCCTGCGAAATGTGGATCTCCTCGGCGACCTCCATCTGGGTCTTGCCCTGATAGAAGCGCATTTGGATGATATGGTGCTCCCGCTCCGGCAGCCGCCGGATGGCTTCCTTCAAAGAAATTTCCTCCACCCAGTTTTCTTCCATATTCTTGCGGTCGGAAACCTGATCCATGATATACAGCGCGTCGCCGTTGTCGGAAAAAACCGGCTCAAACAGGGAGACCGGCGTCTGAATGGCGTCAAAGGCGCTTACGACCTCCTCCACAGGCAGCTCGATCGCCTTTGCGATCTCCTCCATCGTCGGCTCGCGGTCGTTGAGCTTCCGGAGATTTTCCCGCGCCGAAACCGCCTTGTAAGCAATGTCGCGGATGGAACGCGAAACCCGGATCGTGTTGTTGTCTCTCAGATATCGTCGGATTTCGCCCACGATCATCGGGACGGCATAAGTAGAAAATTTTACCATTTGCGTCGTATCAAAATTGTCGATCGCCTTCATCAGTCCGATACAGCCGATCTGAAACAGGTCGTCCACGTTTTCGTTGCTGGAAGAAAACCGCTGGATAATACTGAGCACCAGCCGCAGATTTCCTTTGATGTAAATGTCTCTCGCTTCCTTGTCACCCTTCTTGATCCGCTCAAACAGAACCGTCTTTTCCTCCTCCGTCAAAAGCGGAAGCTTCGCCGTATTCACACCGCAAATTTCAACCTTATAGCCTGCCATAAAAAAGAATCCTCCGGGTAACTTTGTTACCTAAAGGATTCTCGTTCTTCCTGCGAATTATACTAGAAAATTATTCCGCGGCCGCCGTCTCCAAAACAACCTGAAACGCCAGCTCGCAGAGCATCATATCCCGGATCACGTCCTTGCTGTAATCCTCGGCAAACTCCGCCGGAGCCTCGTAGCCGTTTTCCTGCGCCAAGGCGGGAAGCATCGTCTCGTAGGTCTCCTCGCTCACGGCGAGTCCCTCCAGCTCCGCCACGCCGCGAAGGCAGTAGCGCCCGCGGATATAGGTTTCGGCAGCTTCCGTCAGATAGCTTTCAAACGCCGCTTCGTCCATCGCAAGCTCCCGGCTGCAATAGTCCGCAAGCGTCTCGCCCGCCACTGCGGCCCTTTCCCGGTAAAAGTCCAGCAGACTGCCCCGATATGCCGCGACCTCCTGCGAAACGTCCTTTTGCAGAACGGCGGAGTCGATCAGACGAGCCAGAAGCTGCCGCCGTTTGTCGCGAAGCGTCTCTTCCTCCTTCTGTTGGCGAAGCGCCTGCCGAACCGCCTCGCGATATTCCGTAACGGTCGAATACTCCGGAAAATGCTCGGCAATCAGTTCGTCGGTCAGCTCGGTTCCCGCCCCGTAAAGAGCCGCCAGCGCCGCAAGCTGCGCCTCGATCTCCGCTTCCGACGGTTCAACGTCCGTCGCCGCATAGGTCAAGCCGCGATATTCTCCGAGCAGCAGCGCTCCGTTCAGCACCGCCGTCTTTTCCGGCTGCTCCGGCTCCTCGGACGGCTGCGCCGCAGCGGACAAAGCCGGTGTTTCCTCCGGCGCTTCCTTGCCGTCGTTTTCCGCCGTCCGGCATCCCGCCAGCAGAAAACACAGCAGCAGAAATATTCCGATCAGGTTTCGTGTTCTCATGAGTCCCTCTAAACCTTCCTCTCCGCCGCAGTGCGATCCCCGCGGAGCGTTTTTTGTTTCATAGAACGTTCTTTCTCCTATGAAACAAAAAAGCGGGAGAAGCCATGCCCCTCCCGCGATTTTTCGGAAATTTGATTTCCGTCTGCTTAATGTAATTAAGCGTTCTTCTTTCTTGCGCAAACAACTACGCCGCCAAGTGCAACAACTGCAACGCCTGCGATCATAACAACGTTCATTACATCGCCGGTTACAGGAGTAGGCTCGGGGTTGTCGTCCGGAGTAGGAGCCGGAGTATCGGAACCGCTGGACGGAGCAGAGAAGATTACGTTACCGGATGCGTCAAAGCACTCCAGCTTCGTAACGGTGATGTCAGCGCCCCACCAAGACTGCAGGCAGATGTTGTTGTAAATACCGCTGCCGCTGTCCTCGTTTCCGAAGCAGCCAGCAAGACCTTCACGGGTGATCGTGAACTCAAGCTCTTTGTCCGTCGGAACGGCACTGATCGGCTTGCCAGCGTCAGCATTGCCCCACTCAACAGAATCCCAGCCATGATCTTTCACGCCGGAGTTGACAATAAAACCGCCGCCGAAACCAGCATCAAGAGAAGATGCGGTAAAGGTAATGGTAATCTTGTCGATCTTAGCGCAATCATCAGCAGAAAGCTTTACAGCGCCTTCCTTGTCGAGCTTGTAAGCCCAAGAGCCTTCGCCTGCTTCGATGTTGTCGGTATCGCCGATGCCGTCGATAAACGTCTTGTCAGCAAAAGCGGTGCCAAGAAGCATTACGGTTGCACAAGAAAGTGCAACAACAGTTGCAAGTAACTTCTTCATCGTTTACTTACCTCCATAAAAAAATTTGTGAATTCACCACGCTAGGATTTTAACATTTTTGTAACATTTTTCATACCGGCATTTTGTCTAATTCTCGTCCCTTTTTTTATGCACTTTTTCCGTATTATCCATTTTTATTCACATCTCACTCACGTTCCGAAAGCGCATCCGCCTTGCGCCGCTTACTCCAGCCGAAGCATTTCCTTCCGCAGCCGTTTAATGATCTTCTTTTCCAGTCTGGAAATATACGACTGGGAAATTCCAAGCATATCCGCCACCTCCTTCTGCGTTTTCTCCTTTCCCTCCCGTTCGTTCATCCCGTAGCGCAGGTCGATAATCAGCTTTTCCCTTGGCGTCAGCTTCTTCATCGCCTTTCGCAGCAGCATCAGATCGACCGCCTCCTCCATCGGACGAAGAATGCCGTCCTCCTCGGTTCCGAGCACGTCGGAAAGCAGCAGCTCGTTTCCGTCCCAGTCGATATTCAGCGGTTCGTCGATGGAGACCTCCGAACGAAGTCGGCTCGAACGGCGGAGATGCATCAGGATCTCGTTTTCAATGCAGCGTGAGGCGTAGGTCGCCAGCTTAATATTTTTGTCCGATTTATAGGTATTGATGGCTTTCATCAGACCGATCGTCCCAATGGAGATCAGATCCTCAACGCCAACGCCCGTATTGTCGAACTTTTTGGCTATGTAAACCACCAGCCGAAGATTATGCTCCACGAGCCGGTTTCTTGCATTTTCGTGGTCGCCCTCGTCCATCTGGCGGATCAGACGGCTCTCCTCCTCTGCGGAAAGTGGCGGAGGGAGGATTTCCGAACCTCCGATGTAATATACGCACATTTCCTCCGGCGTCCGTTTTCCCGTACCCTTCCACAGAATTCCTCCAAACGTAAGCAAACGGTTCCATAGGTTCATGTCCTTTCTGCCTCCCTGTTTTCTTCGATTATAGCACCGAAAGTCCGAGAAGATTGTCAAACGAGGGACGACAGCTCTTTTTTTATGCTTTCCAAACGATATCATATGGCAGCAGAATATCGTACGGCTGCCGAAAAAAAACGCCTCCCTTCGCCACCGTCACATGCGAAAGCTCCATGACGACGCCCCCCGGCGCGGTCAGCCGCACCTTCTCCACCTCCAGCGTCTCCATCTGCTCCGCCGTACCGGAGGCGCTCGTAAAGGAAAGGCTTCCCCGACAGGAAGGGTTCCACTCCTTGAGCTGTTCAAACCGCTGCTGCTCCAAGATCCAAACGCCCTTGTGATTTTTGTCCCGAAGGAAATTGCCGGTATCGCAGTAGCCACGAAAAAAGTAATGCTTCTCGCGCAGCATCAAGACAACGCCGTAAGTAAGCTTCTGCCGCCAAATATGAAAGCAGAACCAACGCGCCGCTGCCGCCTCCGCCGCTCCGACCGCATTCATCAGCAGCCAGAACCGGGGCGACGAAAGCCGCCCCGCCGAAGTGCCGAGCGCAAGGCAGCTTCCCTGAAGCCCGCAGCCATACAAAAACGAGGCGGCAAACGCCGCCCCCAGCACGGCCTTCCATCTCTTCTGCCTTCCCGCCCTCAGCAGCCAAGCCATAAACGCCAGCCCGGCGGCTCCCGTCGGCAGATCCCACCAAAGCTTTCCCGCCCATCCGACCGAAAGCCCGACGGAAAGCAGCGCGCTTTGCAGCAGCGCGCAGGAAAAAGCCACCGCAAGCGTTCGTCCGACGGACGCCGGGCTTCGCAGAAGCAGACCGGTCAGACGCAGAATCCAAAAGCAGCAAATTGCCAGCGAGAGAAACAAAACATCCAGATATACAACCATACGCCCCTCCATTCTCCATTCCTGCTTTCAGAATAGCACAGAGTCAAGGGAGTTTTCTGTCGGAAGGACGCGGACGAACAAAGAATCCCCGGCGATCCCCGCGGAGCGTTTTTTGTTTCATAGGACGCAGTTTCCTATGAAGGAACAAAGAATCTCGCTTGCGAGATTCTCCGCCTACGGCGGGTCGCTCTGGCGACACGGTTCCTCTCCGCCGCAGTGCGATCCCTGCGGAGCGTTTTTTGTTCTATAGGAAACGCAGTTTCCTATGAAGGAATAAAGAATCTCGCTTGCGAGATTCTCCGCCTGCGGCGGGTCGCTCTGGCGACACGGTTCCTCTCCGCCGCAGTGCGATCCCTGCGGAGCGTTTTTTGTTCTATAGGAAACGCAGCTTCCTATAGAACAAAAAAGAGCTGTCGCTCCGGCAGGAATTTTCCTGCCTTCGCAACAGCTCAGAAAGCTCTTACTCAAATTCGATCAAGCGCGCGCCTTCTTAGCAACAAACACGCCGCCAAGCGCCGCAGCGGCCAGAGCTGCAAGAACAACGACGTTCATTACATCGCCGGTCTTCGGGCTCTCCTCCGGAGTCGTTGTGTCGGGAGTTTCCGTTGTACCCGGGGTCGGGTCTGCGGAAGCGCTGCTTCCGGTATCAACCGAAACCTTAACAACCGAGCATCCGTTGTAAACGTTTACAACCGAAGCGCCTGCAGCCTTAACCTTTGCAATATCAAACTTAACATCAAAGGTCTCGCCCGCTACAGCCGTTCCGCCTGCAAAGATTTCAAAACCAGCCACATTCGGCCATCCGTCAACGTTCTCGCAGAGATAGCCAACGCCCCAGTACTCGTTTACTCCCTTGGTAACGGCTTCCTCACCGTACTGGATCGTAATAATCAACGTTCCTTCGGAGTAAGCGCTCAAATCAAACGAGCCGCTGCCCTCTCCCTTGATCTCAACAACCTCCGCAGAGGCAACGCCAACTACGGAAAGAAGCATGATCAGGGATAAAACAAGAACCATAACTTTCTTCATTTTTTCCTCCCATCTGTAAAACACGACAGCCGCCGTTTACCGGCAACTATGCACGGGCCTTTTTGGAAACAATAACGCCTCCAAGGGTAACAACCGCCAGAGCCGCAAGAAGTACCCAGCTCATCGTGTCGCCGGTCTTCGGAGTATCTTCCGTTCCCGTTCCCGGAGTCGGAGTCGGGTCGTCCGGAGTCTCCGACGCCCGGGCCCCACCCCCCCCCCCGCCCGCTAGGCGGCGTACGCGCCGCCCACAAGCG
>JAUNGI010000002.1:0-97984 GCA_030524525.1 Lachnospiraceae bacterium | reverse complement strand
GGGTCTACGCTCGGGGTCGGATCTTCCGGCTCCACGCTCGGACTCGGATCTTCCGGAGTCGGATCGGGCTCTTCTGCGCCAAGACGAACAACCTCAATCTTTGCAACCGAAGCATAATCTGCCCAGTCGTTCAGAACAACGCCGTCCGCTGCCGAGCAACCTGCTGCGGCAAAGGCATCGCCAAGCTCCTTCAGAGTCATTTCCACAACCTTTAATTCGGTACTCGTTCCGGCAGGCAGTTCCACAACGTTCGTCTGCCAGTCGCTGCTGCAAAGAGCGCCAAGGCCCCAGCCGGAGTGAGCATCATCAACCGTCGAGATGTAGATTCTTACAACGATATCTTCCTCGGTGAACGTGTAGCCGCTCAGAATGGTGATCGTGCCGTTTGCCGGATTCTCTACGGAAGCAAGAACCGTCTCCTCGGTGGGATCTTCCGGAGCTTCCGCCGTGCTGACAACAACCGAAGCAATCGAGAAGCCGTTGTAGCAGTTTACGTTGATGGTCTCTCCGGCTGCCGCAAGAATATCGGCTACCGCCCACTCAAACGTCTGCTCTGCCTCGCCGTTCGAGGTGAACGCGTATCCCTCGGTTACCGACCAGCTTCCGTCAAGGCAAAGACCGCCAAGTCCCCAGCCGTTCTTCGTATCGGTCGGGTCGTCTGCGGTGATCGTAACGGTCAGCTTGTCATAGCCTTCCAAGGAAGACGCCGCGATGCTGCCGTTTCCGGTCAAAAGCGTTTCCTCCTCTGCGGAAGCCGCTCCGATCACGGAGAGCATCATTGCCAGAGAAAGAACCAATACCATGAGTTTCTTCATGTAAATTACCTCCCATTTGTTATGAATTAAAACAAAAGCAAAAAACTTTTTTCTACTATACCACAGATCTCCGCTTCATTCCACAAAAATTCTGCACAATTTTGCGTCTTTTTTTTGTGGAAAAGCCCTAACGCCGCCTCAAATACCATAGAAAGCATAAGATATGCCGTTGTCCTTCGCACGGACAGGTTCCATTGGGTGAAGAACAGAAAACGGCAGACCTCTTACGATAGCCTGCCGTTTCCCCAAACGCTGCTTTCCCGTCGATCGGCTGCCGCAGCGTTTCCGCTTATTTCCTGTTTTTCTGCAAAAAGTCCGGAATCTTGATCCCGTTTCCGCTCTCGCTGCCCGCCGGCTTGCTGTAGGTCGGCGCTGCGGTCGAGGTCGAAGGGGTCACGGTCGCCGCCGTTTCCGGAGCCGCATAGGATGCGGACGGACGTGCTGCCGAGGCGGTGGGAGCCGCCGGCTTTGCCGCGCTCTGGTTCCGATCCAAGAAGGACGGCGGACGATATCCGTTCGTCTGGCTTGTGGTCGGTTTGGACGCCGCGCCTGCCGGTTTATTGCCGAAGCCGTAAGCCGCGTTGTTCGGTCTTGCGCTCGCCAGCGAGCTGCTCATCGTGCTCGACTCCTCCAGTCCGGTGGCGATCACGGTGATGCGGCACTGATCCGGGACGGTCTCGTCATACATCGCGCCGAAGATGATATTCGCCTCGTCGCCTGCCAGCTCCTGCACATAGGTAGCGGCTTCGTTTACCTCGATCAGGCTGACCGCTCCCGCAATATGCAGGATCACATTGCTTGCGCCCTCGATATTGGTTTCCAGAAGCGGCGATGTGGTCGCCTGCTTTACGGCCTCCATGCACTTGTCGTCGCCCGAGCCGTAGCCGATGCCGATGTGGGCTACGCCCTTGTCCTTCATGACGGTCTGCACGTCCGCAAAGTCCAGATTGATCAGCGCCGATTCGTTAATGAGATCGGTGATGCCCTGAACGCCCTGCTGCAATACCTCGTCCGCCTTCTTGAGCGCCTCCGGCATGGAGGTGCGGCGATCGACGATCTCCAGCAGACGGTCGTTCGGGATCACGATCAGCGTATCTACGGACTGACGCAGACGCTCGATTCCCGAAAGCGCGTTCGTCATTCTTTTCTTTGCTTCAAAACGGAACGGCTTCGTTACGATGCCGACCGTCAAAACGCCCAAATCCTTCGCGATCTGCGCTACCACCGGAGCCGCTCCGGTTCCGGTTCCGCCGCCCATACCACAGGTGACGAATACCATATCCGAGCCCTTGATGATCTCCGCAAGCTCTTCCTTGCTCTCCTCAGCCGCCTTTTCTCCAACCTCCGGCTGTGCGCCCGCGCCGAGACCCTTGGTCAGTTTCTCTCCGATCTGAATACAGCGAGGAGCCTTGCAGTTTTTCAAATGCTGCTTGTCCGTATTGACGCACACAAAATCGACGCCGATAATTCCTTCCTCGATCATTCGGTTTACCGCATTATTTCCCGCGCCGCCGACACCAATGACAATTATCTTTGCAGCAGCCTCATTTTCATCCACTCTAATTTCCAGCAAGTTTCCTTCCTCCTTTAGCATTCTACAGCGTACTACTCACTAACTCCTATATTAGTCTCCAGCGCAAAAATAATCAAGTGAAAAATGCGCCAATTTTGAGTTTCCGTTCACTTTTTCTCAAAAAAATTCGTCTCAATTTACAAATTGTTCCAGAAAATGAAAAAGCTGGCACAATTTTTCGTCCTTCTTCTTCAAAAAACGCGCCCAAACGTTCTACAGGCGTAGTTTTCTTTGCCTTTTCTTCCAAGCGTCTCCCGCCTTCCCCGAAGCCCTTTCCGCTTCCCTTGGGCGGATATTTTCTTAGCTCGTCCGTTCTTGGCTCTAGCCTTCCCCGTCCGTCGGCTCGCCGCCGTCCTCCCCGTCGTCTTCTCCTTCCGGAGTATCGTCGTCCCCGTCCTCGGAGTCCCCGTCGTCTTCCGAAATTACGGTCGCGATGACGCTCTCCGTTCCGTCATAGACGTTTTCCATATTGATATGGTACCGGACGTCCGCCTTTTCGATCTCCTCCAGCATACTGCGCAGCACTTGGATCTGCACGTCGTACGCTTCCCGGATCCCCAGCTCCACCACGTTCCCGCCGCAGTACAGCGTGACCGAATCGTTGCTTCCGAACAGGATGGTATCGGCGGTCACCTGCTGCTTCTCCAACTGTCGTACAAGATTCATGATCACATGGAAAAGCGCCGGATTCTGGGTTTCAAACGTCTTTCCCAGCGCAACGCTCGTATAGGTCAGCCCCTTTACGACCGGCAGCCCCTCCACGTTTTCTTTTCTTGTAGAAACGATCATACCATCGCTGTCGAAATAAAGATAGTTGCCCATCTCCCACAAAGCGCCGATCGGGTTCTTTTCGTACGCCTTGATCAAAACGGTGCCTCCGTCCTCGACCTCCACCGTGATCTTTTCCAAGTATAACGGCGGGACTACTTCATGCGAACGATAATACCATTTCAGTAGAACCGAATATTGCTTAAACCGCGCGTCAAAAACGTAGGCGCGGATCTCCTCCTCCGTATAGCGGGCGTCGTCCCCGATCAGAAGGACCTTCACGTCCTGCTGCAGATCAATGCGAAAGGTCTTTTCAAACCACATGCCGAACAGCCCCGCCGCCAGAAGAAGCGCGGCAAGAATCAAAAGAAACTTTTGGGCAGGATGCATTTTCTTTTTCAGCCGTATGATTGCCATTCCTTTGCTTCCTTTCGTATTTCGCCGCAGCCAAGCTGCGCCAGATCCCGGAGCATATCCTCATAGCCCCGCTTCAGATAGCGTTCGCCCTCCAGACGGGTCTCGCCCTCCGCCGCCAGCGCCGTTATGAGCAGCGCCGCCGTTCCCCGCAGGTCTCGCCCGGTCACGTCCGCGCCGTGCAGTCTGCGGACGCCCCGAACGGATATACAGGGCGGCGCAATTTGCACCCTTGCGCCGAAGCGCCGCATCTCCTCCGCAGCGTCAAAGCGCCGTTCAAAAATGCTTTCCTCCAGCTCCGCCTCTCCCTCGGCAACGCTGAGCGCTCCGACAGCCATCGGCTGCAGGTCGGTGGGGAAGCCCGGATAGGGCTCGGTCTTGACGCGAAGCCGGGAGGTCAGGCGAAGGGGCGCGGTCAGACGGACGCCCTGCTCCTGCAAATGCAGTCCGCAGCCAAGCCGCGCCAGAAAATCAAGATAGCTGCTAAGCTGCTGGGGGCGGACGCCCCAAAGCTGACATTCGCCTCCGGTCACGGCGGCAGCCGTCAGATAGGTTCCCGCAACGATCCGGTCCGCCTCGATCTCATAGCCGGTTCCGTGCAGACGCTTTACCCCGCCGATCTGCAGCCGGGACGTCCCCAAGCCGCGAATCTGCGCTCCCGCGCCGTTTAAGAACCGGCAGAGTCCGGTGATCTCCGGCTCTCTTGCCGCGCCGACGATCTCCGATTCCCCTTCCGAAAGGCAGGCGCAAAGCAGAGCGTTCTCCGTCGCTCCCACGCTCGGAAACGGCAGCGAGATCCGGCAGCCGTTCTTCTGTTTTCTTGTTCCCTCCAGCCCGTCGTCGGCGTCTTCCAATTCCGTGCCGAAGCTTTCCAGCACCATTTCGTGAAGATCGACCGGCCGCTTTCCGATCCGGCAGCCGCCCGGATAGGCGATCCTTCCATAGCCAAAGCGCGAAACCATTGCCCCCAGCATCAGGATCGACATCCGATTGCCCTGCGTCATCTCCCGCGACAGCCCCGAGGGCGAAGCCTGCGAAGCGTCGCAGAGGATCGTATGCCCCTCCTGCTGCACATACACGCCGAGCTTTCGAAGCATCTCCAGCGTTTCTTCCACGTCGGAAATTCTCGGGCAATGGGTCAGCACAACCGGCTCCGGGATCAAAAGACAGGCGCACAAGATCGGCAGGGTCAGATTTTTTGACCCCTGTACCGTCAGCTCTCCTGCAACCCGCTGCTGCCCCTGAATGACCAGTCGTTCCATAATCCAACTCCCGCGCGGAATTGGTATATCCTATTCCCCGCCTCCGGGATCGGTGCATGGCCTCAGGAATTCCCGTAATCAATTCGTTTTGCAACGCTCAGCACCATTCCGATCTCCATCATCGTAAAGATCAGAGAGCTGCCGCCGTAGCTGACGAACGGAAGCGGAATTCCGGTCGCCGGAATCGAATTGGTAACCACGGCGACGTTGATCAAAACCTGCAGGGCGATCTGTACAAAAACGCCGCAGACGATCAGGCTGCCGAACAGGTCGGGCGCGTGGAGCCCGATCAGAAAGATGCGCCAAAGCAGGATCGCATAGAGCGCCAGCAGGCAGACGGCTCCGAAAATGCCCAGCTCCTCGCAGATACACGAGAAGATCATATCGGTATGCACCTCCGGAATATAGCCGAGCTTCTGGATGCTGTTCCCGAGCCCCTTGCCGAACCAGCCGCCGGAGGCGATCGCGTAAAGTCCCTGCAGGATCTGATAGCCGCCGTCCGCGGTCTCCACATGCAGCCAATTGTCGATACGCTCCGCACGGTAGGATACCTTGAAGATCGCGAGGGCGCCGCCCACGACCAGAACCCCCATACTGATAAAATAATAGCCCTTTTTTCGGCTCGTAATAAAGCAGATCACAAAGACGATCCCCACCAGAATGATCGCCGTACTCAGGTTCTCGATCAGCACCAGCCCGATCGCCGGAGCGAAGATCGCCATAACAAACACAAAACCGAGGAAGTGGTCGAGAATCTTCGGCGCTTTCTGCACAACGAACGCGGCAAGCAGGATCACGGCGATCTTCGTCAGCTCCGAGGGCTGAAAGCGGATCGGTCCAAGCTCAAGCCAGCGGGACGAACCGTTCGTGGAATGTCCCACAAACAGAACCGCAAGCTGCATCGCAACGCAGATCAGATAAAACCATGTGACAAGCCGCACGCGCAGAAATCGCAGCGTCACCAGATGATAGTCGAACATGGAAATGCCGACCATCGCCACAAGCCCCAGCACGGCATATTGAAGCTGCCCCTTGACAAAGAGAAACGCATCGTCGTAATACTTGGTCGCGTTGTAGGCGCTGATGCTGCTGATCATAACGATCCCGAAGCCCACCAGAAAGATGATCAGGAAAAGCAACGTATAGTCATAGTACTGCTTCGGTTTTGTCGAAACGCTGCGGTCCATATCCTCGCGTGTTAACGTCGTCATCGGCTTCTCCCTCCTCTTGATTTATTCCGGTAATTTCCGAACCAGCTCTTTGAAGATCGTTCCCCGCTCCTCATAGTTTTTGAACATTCCCCAGCTTGCGCAGCACGGGGACAGAAGCACCGCCTCGCCGGGCTTTGCATGCTCGTGGGAAAAGGCGACCGCCTCCTCCATCGAAGCGACGCGGACGATGTTCGAAAAGCCCATGCGCCTTGCGGTCTGCTCGATCTTCTCCGCGGTCTGCCCCATCAGGACGAGCCAGCGGATCTTTCCTTCAAAGCTTGCGATCCATTCCTCATAATCCGAACCCTTGTCATAGCCCCCGCCGATCAGAATGGTGGGCACGGTCATGGCGCGCACCGCCTGAATCGAAGCGTCCGGGTTGGTGCCCTTGGAATCGTTGTAATAGCGGACGCCGTTTTTGGTCGCCGTATATTCGATGCGGTGCTCGACCGCCACAAAGCTCCGCAGCCCCTTTTGGATGCAGGCAAGGGGAAGCCCCATGGCAAGCCCCGCGCCGACGGCCGCCATCGCGTTTTCGTGATTGTGCCGCCCGATGATATTCAGCTCGTCAACGCCGAGGATCGGCGTCGTATGCTCTCCTTCCCGGTAAACGATCGTGCCGTCCGAAAGGAACAGTCCCTCCGGCAGCTCTCTGCGGCTCGAAAACCAGAGCACCTTCGTCTGCAGCTCCTTCGCCTTTTCCCGCAGACGTTCGTCCTCGTAGTTCAGAATGCAGACCTCGTCGGCGGTCTGGTTGCGGCAGATATTGAACTTTGCGTCGGCGTACGCCTCCATCGTATGGTGCCGGTTCAAATGGTCGGGCGTGATGTTCAGGATCATGCTGACGCACGGATGGAACGTCTCGATGGATTCCAACTGAAAGCTGCTCATCTCCGCCACGGTCACGCTGTTTTCGGTCATCTGCGAAACCATTTCCGTGTAAGGCGTTCCGATGTTGCCGACCACGAACACCTCGTCAAAATAGGCGCGCATAATTTCTCCGGTCAGCGCCGTGGTCGTCGTTTTTCCGTTCGTTCCGGTAACGGCGATCAGTCTGCCCTTCGCAAAACGGTAAGCCAGCTCCACCTCGCCCCAGACCGGGACCCCTCTCTCCTTTAACGCCGCGATAAACGGCAGATCGGTGGGCACGCCGGGGCTCACGATCAGCAGCTCCGTCCATGCCAGCAGCCCGTCGGTCATTTCTCCGAGAACGATCTCGCCGGAAAACGTCCCGCCGAGCGCCTCCAAAAGCGCGGCTTTGTCCAGATCCGCCTTTCCGTCGTACAGGACGAGCGAGACCGGCTCCCCTGCCAGCAGTCGGCAGGCGGCGATTCCGCTCTTTCCCGCTCCGATCACCAAAATATGCTTCTGATTCCAATTCATACGGATGTTCCTTTCTATGTCCTGCCCTGAAAGCGGGCGATATTTTCGCGTTAGTTTTCCGTTTCCTCCGCGGTCTCCTCCGTCATCGGGATGCCCAGATAGGGCAGCACGTTGGCAAAGACCTCCTGTACGACGGGAGCGGCGATGGTTCCGCCGTAATATACGCCGACCGGCTCGTCGATCAGCACAAGCGCCATGATCTGCGGATCTTCCGCCGGCGCAAAGCCCAGAAACGAGGCGATATATTTATGCGAGCTTCGCGGAAGCTTCTGGCTCGTCGCCGTCTTTCCGCCGATCGTATAGCCCGCAAGATACGCGCGCTTTCCGGTTCCCTCGGCGACTACGTCGTGCAGCAGCTCGCGCATCAGCGCGGACGTTTCCTCCGAAACGCAGTTTTCCTCGGTCGGATAGGACAGCTCCGTGATCTCTCCGGTCTCCGGATTCATGACCGAAACTCCCAAGTGCGGCGTAATGCGGGTCCCCCCGTTGACAACGCAGCTTGCGGCGGTCAGAAGCTGCAGCGGCGTGATCTGAAACGACTGTCCGAACGACATGGTCGCCAGCTCCACCGCGCCGATGTTTTCCAGCTTGTGCATGATCGAATTGGCTTCTCCGGGCAGATCGACGCCGGTCTTCTGAAACAGTCCCAGCTTCTTATAGGTGACGTACGTTTGTTCCGCCCCCGTGCGCTCCGCGATCTGCATAAACACCGGATTGCACGAATTCATGATTCCCTGCCGGAAATCCTCGCTGCCGTGCCCGGCGCGCTTGTGACAGTGGATGATCCGATCCTCGACCACATAATGGCCGGGACAATAAAACCGGTCGGAGACCTTCAAAACGCCGGCCTCAAACGCCGCCGTCGAAGTCACGATCTTAAACGTGGAGCCCGGCTCGTAGGTGTCGGAGATCAGCGGATTCCGCCACATCGCATTGAGGAAATTCGTCTTTTCGTCCTCCGTCAGCGTCTCCCATGCGTAGGGATGCCGAACGCCTTCCTCGTCCAGCGTAAACAGGAGGCTCTCCACCGGAGCGTAGGGCGTGTTCGCGTCAAATTCCGGCAGCGTCGTCATTGCGAGGATCTCGCCGTTCTGCGGATTCATTACGACGATGCTGACCGTCTTCGCCCCGGTCGCCGCCAGACAGCTTTCCGCCGCCTGCTGGCAGTATAACTGTATATTGTAATCGAGACTTGTATAAAGATCAAGTCCCGCGATCGGCTCCACTCTTGCTTCCGCCGCGCCGTCGATCGTAAGTCCGTGGGCGGTGGTCGTGGTCAGGATGGTCCCGTTTGTGCCGCCGAGCACGTCCTCGTAGGCGACCTCCAGTCCCAAAATGCCCTGATTGTCCGCTCCGGTAAAGCCGATCACGCGCGAGGCGATCGTCCCGATCGGATAGACCCTGCGGTAATCCTCATCCACGACGACGCCGTCCAGCTTCTGACTTT
This sequence comes from Lachnospiraceae bacterium, assembly GCA_030524525.1. Taxonomy (GTDB): domain Bacteria; phylum Bacillota; class Clostridia; order Lachnospirales; family Lachnospiraceae; genus ISDg. The sequence goes on along the minus strand of JAUNGI010000002.1, from coordinate 89,111 downwards.
TCAGATAGTCCCCCGTCTCCTTATCCACGTTGGCTTTGATGCGTTCGATCGAGGAACGCTTCTCCACTCGCTTGCGCACCGCCTCCTCGGTCAGGTGCAGCGTTTCCGAAAGGACTTGGATCACGGTTTCCGGATCGGTGATCTGGTTATGGATGACCGAGACCGTGCAGACCGATTCGTTCGTCGCCAGTACGACGCCGTTCCGGTCGTAGATCTGTCCGCGCGCCGCCTTGATCGAGCGTTCGCGCTGCCAGACGTCCTCCGCCATTTCCGCATAGGTTTCCGACTTATGGAGCATCAGATAGCCGAGCCGCACCGTCAGTCCGGCGATCACCAGAAAAATAACGACGGTCGTCAGCAGCCAGTTCCGTTTCATATAGGATTTCATTTGAAGCACCGCAGTGTTCTCCGGGGCGTGTTCTTAATATTTTATGAACGCTTTCCGAAGATATGCCTTAACCCTCAGCCCTCCGGCGCTGCGGTGGGCGTGACGGACGGCTCGCTCCCGTCGCCCTCTCCGTCTTCTTCGACAGGCCCTTCGCTGACCTCGTCTCCGCTCTCCTGATCTCCGGTGTATTCCACGCCGTAATCAATATCGCCCTCCGGGTAAACGCCCAGATACGGAAGCACCTGCGCCAAAATCTTGCTCGTGAGCTGCGTTGCGGGCTTACTGCTGTTGTATAACGTCTCGTCATGGATCTCGTCGATGACCACATAGATGCAGACCTCCGGATCGTCCGCCGGAGCGCCGCCGATAAACGAAACGACATATTTCTTGTCCGCGCGGTTTCCCTTCTGCGCCGTTCCGGTCTTTCCGCCCACGAGATAGCCCTCCACCTTTGCCGGCGTAGCGGTTCCCGATTCCACGGTCATATAAGCCGCCTGTTTAATAAATTCCGAGGTCGAATTGCTTACGGTGCAGTGCAGCAGGCTGTCCCTGTTTTCAAACACGGTCGCCCCGTCCTGATTGACGATCTCCTTTACCACATGCGGCTGATAGTAATAGCCGCCGTTGACGAGCGAGCAGTATGCGGAAAGCATCTGCACCATCGTCACGTTAAAGCCCTGACCAAAGCTGCTCGTCGCAAGCTCGGTCTCGTTGAGCAGATCTTCGTCGATCAGAATGCCGGCAGCCTCGCCCGGAAGGTCGAGGCCGGTCTTGCTGCCCAGTCCGAAATGCTCCTGATAATACCGGAACAGGGCGCGTCCCTCCTTCGCGGAAATGTCCATCATCGCCATATTGCAGGAAAACATCAGGGACTCGGTCAGCGAAAGGCTGCCGTGACCGCTTTGCCGGTTGCAGTGGATCGTCCACTTTCCAAGCTTTCTGGCTCCCTCGCAGTAGAACGAGCTGCCGGTCGAGATCAAACTTTCCTCCAAGCCGGCGGAAACCGTCAGCAGCTTGAACGTGGAGCCCGGCTCGTAGGTATCGCTGACGCAGAAGTTTCTCCACATCTTATTCAGCGCGGCAAGCTGCTCCTCGTCGGTCATCGCCGCCTGCTCCTCCGCAGTATAGTATGCGTCCAGATTCCGCGGGTCGTTCAGATCGAAGCCCTCGTTGGACGCCATCGCGTAGATCTCTCCGTTGTTGGGGTTCATCAGGACAACGCCGATGTTTTCGCAGGAATATTCGGTCAGGAATTCCCGGATCTTTTCCTCCACGATGTTTTGCAGATAAATGTCGATGGTGGAAACCACGGTGTCGCCGTCCTCCGCCTCCCATACCTTTTTCACAAGGTTCAGCTCGGCGTCGTAATACCCCGCCTCCCTGCCGTTTTTGCCGTTCAGATAGGAGTTGTAATACTGTTCGATCCCGTAGGTCCCGACATTGCCCTTGTTTGTATAGCCGATCACATGGGACGCGGAAGACCCGTATGGATATTCGCGCACGTATTCGGTCTCGAACCATACGCCCTTAACGACCTTATGATTGGCCTCGCGCAGCTTTTCATAGGTCTCGATCAGCTCGTAGGGCTGATCCTTCAGCAGCACATAATAGGCGCTTTCCGGGTTGTCCGTCAGGATCTGCTCCAGCTCCGCCTTGTTCAGCGAAAACGCCTCTGCCAGCGCGTTCAGCGTCGGCTCCTTGAATTTTTCGTCGCTCAGCACCACCGACGGATCGAGGATCACGTTGTAGACCCGTTTGCTGACCGCAAGCTGCACGCCGTTCCGGTCGGTGATCGTCCCGCGCGCATAGGGCAGCGAAGAATTGACGTAGCTCTGATGGCTCAAAACCGCGTTGCTGTATTCCGTCCCCTTCGAAGCGCGGATGTACGCCATACGAATAAATAAACACAAAAAAAGCCCCACAATAACCGCAAATACCAGAAGGAAATTCTTCTGCATTTTTCTTGTGAGTCTTTTTTTGCTCTTTTTTCTTTGTTTCCTTACCGCCATGGTTCTCTACCCTTTTTATTTCCGAAACAACCGATCCAGCGCCTCCTGCAGAAGCGTCTGCGTTTCCAACGAGGCGGTGGGGATCGCCGCATACTGACGCACATAGCCTTCGCCTTCGTATTGATAGGTGATGATCTGGTTGTCCTTCGGGTAAACCATGCCCAGTCTTCCGACGGCGATCTCGTAGACCTCGTTCAGGTCCACCTCGTCCGCAATTTCCGCGAGCTTGTTCTCGTTGGAATCCCGCAGAGCCTCGTACTGCGTCGTCAGATTGCTGATCGCCTTGTCCAGCTCCACGATCCTTGCCGAAACGCTCAGATACTGAATCATAACGAAAATCGTAACTCCCAGCGCAGCCACAAGCATGGCAAGCGCCGCAAGGTCGATCCCTCTGCGGAAATCGAACAGCGGAAGCTGCTCCTCGCCGCTTCTGCGCTCCGGACGCTCCAACGGGACGCGTCTCGGCTCGCGCTGCGGTTCATAGACCGGCTTCGGCACCACGTTGCCTGCGACATAGGTTCCCCTGAGCCTTCTATTCTCCTCTGCTGCGCCCCTTCTTGTTGCCATCTTTGTTTACCCCTTCCTTACCGTTTTTCAAAAATTCGCAGCTTTGCACTTCTCGCTCTGGAGTTGGCAGTCTGCTCCTCCTCCGACGGCAAGATCGGTTTTTTTGTAACCGTTACGCCTTTTTGCTTTTTTCCGCATACGCACACCGGGAAATCGGGCGGGCAGGTGCAAGGATGCTCCGCCTGCCGGAATGCGTTTTTCACAATGCGATCTTCTAAAGAATGAAATGTAATGATGCAGAACCGGCCGCCCGGCGCCAGCAGATCGATCATTCCGCCGATCGAAGCTTCCAAAACCGAAAGCTCCCGGTTGAGTTCGATCCGGATCGCCTGAAAGGTCTTCTTTGCCGGATGTCCCCCCGCCCACCGAACTCTTGCGGGAATCGCCGATTCGATCGCCTCCGCAAGCTGTCCCGTCGTGACGATGGGGCGAACCTCCCGTGCCCGGACGATATGCTTTGCGATGTTTTTCGCAAAGGCGTCCTCTCCGTAGTCCCGTATCATACGATACAACTCGTTTTCCGAGTATCCGTTTACGATGTCCTTCGCCGTCTTTTCCATGCGGTCGTCCATGCGCATGTCCAGCGGCGCGTCCGTTTTATAGCTGAACCCCCGCTCCGGCGTATCGAGCTGATACGAAGAAACTCCCAGATCCAGCAGAATGCCGTCCACCTGCTCGACGCCCAAGCCGCGCACCACCGAAACCGTTTCCTCGTAATTGCTCCGCACGATCGCAACGCGTTCCTTCCAAGGCGCAAGCCGTTCGGTCGCCGCCGCGATCGCGTCCGCGTCCTGATCAATGCCGATCAGCCTTCCGGTCGTCAGCTTCGCCGCGACCGCACAGGCATGTCCGGCTCCGCCCAGCGTTCCGTCCACATAAATACCGTCCGGCTTGACCGCCAAGCCCTCCACGACTTCTTTCAGCAATACGGACACATGTCCGAACCGCGCTTCCTGCTCCATTGCCGTCACCCCGCCTTTAGAATTTCACACCGCAATCCGCAAGATGCTCGGCCATTTCGTCAACGGAGTCAAAGTCGTCGTTCTCCTCCCAGCGCTCCTTGCTCCAAATTTCGATCTTGTTCAGCACGCCGACAAAAACGACGTCCTTTTCCATGCCGGTCTTTTCCCGAAGCTCCGCCGGGATCAGAACGCGTCCCTGTTTATCGATCTCACAGTCGGCTGCGCCGGCCATGAAGTAACGTATCAATTTTCTTCCGTCTTTGTTTGCGGGAAGCTCTCTGAGAGAGGTCAGAAAGCTTTCCCATTCGAGATTTGAGTACATATAAAGGCAGCCGTCCAAACCAAGGGTAACAACAAAAGTATCCCCCAAAGCTTCCCGAAACTTTGAAGGTACGATCACACGACCTTTGCTGTCGATACTGTGGTTGAATTTTCCCGTAAACATCTCCGGTTTCCTCCACTTTACACCACTTGATTACCACTTCGAACCACTTTACACCACTTAAGGCGTATTTTACACACATTTTTCAGAAAATGCAATAGGAAAGATGCAGTTTCCAATATTTTTTTCAGCGTCAGCGGCTTTTTTCTCTCCGCCGCAGTGCGATCCCGCGGAGCGTTTTTTGGCTTCACAGGACGTTTTTCTCCTATGATGAAACAAAAAAAGAGTGCCGCTCCGTTATCCCACCGGATAACGGAGCGGCGCTCCTTTTCTTCAACATTTTTCAGTATTTGCTATTTTCGTACAAGTTCGGGCTTTTTCCCCTTTTTCCTTACGAACCGCAGAAGGATATAGGCGGCGGCGGAACCGACGACCAGAACCGCGCTCAGAAGCTGCGAAACCGGGATCGCCGTATCGAACAGCAGCAGCTGGTCGGTACGCAGCCCTTCCACAAAGAATCGGATGACGCCGTAACCGAACAGATACAAAAGAAAGATCTCGCCGTCAAACTTCTTGTGCTTCGTATAGATAAGAAGACCGCACAAAAGGATCAGGTTCAGCACCGACTCGTATAAAAAGGTCGGATGCACCTGAATATAGGTCGCCCCGTCGATCTCAACCGCATGTTCGCGGATTTCCAAAATGTTCCGAACGATATTCTCCTTGCCGGCATAGGCGTTTTCGACGATGCTCTGCGAGGTCGCCGGATTGAAATAGCTGTGTACCTCGGTCACGTCCACCTGCATGGCGAACGGACCGTCCGTATAGGTCCCGAACGCCTCGCGGTTGAAGAAATTGCCCCAACGCCCGATGACCTGCCCGGTCAGCAGCCCCACAATACAGGTATCGAAAAACAGTCCCCACTGAAGCTTTTTGATCCGCGTATAAACAAACGCCGTGCAGACGCCGCCGATCACACCGCCGTAGATCGCCAGACCGCCGGTCCGCAGATTGAAAACCGACAGCGGCTCATCGGAAAACGCGCTCCAGTTAAAGATCACATAATATGCCCTTGCGCAGACCACCGAGATCACGATCGCCCAGACGACAAAATCCAGATAATATTCCGCGTTCTGCCCCGTCCGCCTTGCCGTCCACTCGGTAACGCCGTAGCCGACGATCATCGCAAGCGCGATCACAATGCCGTAAAACGCAATGTCAAAGCCGAATACCGTGATCTTGCTGGCAATATTGTGCAGATGGATCCCGATGTTCGGGAAATGAATGTCCGTTCCCTCAAGAAAAAACAGAAGTTGATTTGCCATAGCCTTACCTCACCTAGACGGGTGTTTGCCCCGCATCATACATTAAAGCGGAACAGAACCACATCCCCGTCCTGCACCACATATTCCTTGCCCTCCGAACGCACCAAGCCCTTTTCCTTCGCGGCGTTGTAGCTTCCGTTGGAAACCAGCGCGTCGTAGGCAACGACCTCCGCCCGGATGAAGCCGCGTTCAAAGTCGCTGTGGATCTTCCCCGCCGCCTGCGGCGCCTTCATGCCCCTTGTGATCGTCCATGCGCGGGACTCGGTCGGCCCCGCCGTCAGAAAGCTGATGAGGCCAAGCAGATGATAGCTTGCGGTGATCAGCTTCTCAAGCCCCGACTCCTTTACCCCCAGCTCCTCTAAGAATTCCTTCTTTTCCTCGTCGGAAAGCTCCGCCATCTCCTGCTCGATCTGCGCGCAGACAACGAATACCTCGGAGCCCTCCGCCGCCGCGGCTTCGCGCACCTGCCGCACAAACGGGTTCGACGCGCCGTCGTCGGCAAGCGAATCCTCCTCCACGTTGGCGGCGTAGATCACGGGCTTTTGCGTCAGCAGTCCGTAGCCCCGCAGCCAGCCCTGTTCGTCCTCGTCCTCGGTCTCGTAGGCGCTTGCCTTTTTGCCGTCCTCCAGCAGAGCCTTCAGACGCAGAAGCATATCCAGCTCCTTTGCCTGCGCCTTGTCGTTGCGCGCGCCCTTGGAGACCCGCGCAATGCGCCGCTCGATCATTTCCAGATCGGAGAAGATCAGTTCCAGATTGATCGTCTCCATATCGCGCACCGGATCCACCGAGCCGTCCACATGGATGATATTGCCGTCCTCAAAGCAGCGGACCACATGCACGATGGCGTCGGTCTCCCGGATGTGCGAAAGGAACTGATTTCCCAGCCCCTCGCCCTTGGAGGCCCCCTTTACCAAGCCCGCAATATCAACAAATTCGATCGTCGCCGGCGTGATCTTTGCGGAATCGTACATCTTTCCGAGAACGTTCAGCCGTTCGTCGGGAACCGCAACGATCCCCACGTTCGGGTCGATCGTACAGAACGGATAATTGGCGGACTCCGCGCCCGCCTTTGTCAGCGAATTGAACAGGGTGCTCTTTCCCACGTTGGGAAGCCCTACGATACCAAGCTTCATAAATTTTTCCTCACTTCCGTAATAGATTCCGGAACGCCGTCACATTTTCCCGGATATTGCCGCGAAATACGGCGCTGCCCGCCACGATCACGTCCGCGCCCGCAGCCAAGATCTCCGATACGTTTTCCAGCGTAATGCCGCCGTCAACCTCCAGAAGAATGCCGCGGCCGCTATGTACGATGCGCCGTCTCGCTTCCCGGAGCCGCTCATAGCTCTCCGGCAGCAGCTTCTGCCCGCCGAAGCCCGGCTCCACGGACATGATCAGGACCAGATCGACGTCCGGCAGATACTCCTCCAGCGCCGAGACCGGCGTTCCGGGCTTGATGCTGAGTCCCGCCTGACAGCCCAGCTCCCGAATGGCGGAAAGCGTCTTTTTCACGTCGGCGCACGCCTCCAGATGAACGGTGATCAGATCCGCCCCGCAGTCCGCGATCTCCGCCAGATAACGGATCGGTTCGCGCACCATCAGATGCACGTCGAAAAACATTCCGGATTCGCGGCGGATGGAACGAATGACCGGCATACCGAACGAAATGCTCGGTACAAAATCCCCGTCCATCACATCCACATGGAGAAAGTCCGCGCCCGCCTCCTCCGCCTCGCGGATATCGGCTCCCAAGCGGTTGAAATCCGCCGCCAGAATCGAAGGGGACAGCCTGTTTTTTCTTCCCGTTTCCATGCTTACCTCCACATTTTTTTCTTTCGTTTCGGACGGACGTCAGTCGTAGCGTTTCTGATGCAGCACTTCCTCGTACAGCAGCAGATAATTTTCATACCGCTCCTTGGAGATTCTTCCGGCGGCCACCGCCTCCTTGACGGCGCAGTCCGGCTCCCTGCGGTGCCTGCATCCGAGAAAGCGGCAGTCTCCCGCATAGGGCGCAAACTCTCCGTAATAGCCCGCCAACTCCTCGGGCCGCATCTGCGGCAGATAAAGCGAGCTGAACCCCGGCGTATCGCAGAGATAGGTGTCGGCTTCGATGTGAAACAGCTCCGAATGCCTTGTCGTATGCCTGCCCCTGCGGATCTTTTCGCTGATCTCTCCGGTCTCCATTTCCGCCTCCGGCAGCAGGAAATTGAGGATGGTGGATTTTCCGACGCCGGACGGCCCCGCAAGAACCGTCGTCTTTCCGCGAAGCCGCTCCCGCACCGCCTCCATTCCCACGCCGGCGGACGCCTGCGTAAAGAGCAGCGCGTGTCCGCTGTCCGCGTAGATCGTACGGATACGCTCCCGTTCCGCCTCGGAGATCTTGTCCTCCTTGTTGATGCAGATCAGAACGGGTACCCGCTGCTCCTGCATCCGGATCAGAAAGCGGTCCAGCAGGTTCCAATGGGGCTCCGGTTCCCTTGCGGCAAATACGATCATCGCCTGATCTACGTTGGCGACCGCCGGCCGCAGCAGCTCGTTCGTACGCGGCAGGACGGAAAGCAGCGAGCCTTCGTGCGTTCCGTCCGGAAGCAAAAGCTCCGCATTATCGCCAATGAGGGGGCGGACATGACGATATCTGAGGATCCCTTTGGCGGAGCAGGGAATCTTCCCCGCTCCTTCCACAAAGACCTGATACAATCCGCCGACCCCTTTTATGATCTTTCCGGTTGTTCTATTCATGCTTTCCTTTGTATTTTCGGCTTCCGACGTTCCTGTCATCCTTCGGTCATTCCCTCCGGCGCAGGGGTCGGCTCATCCGGCTCCGGCGAAGGCGTCGGTTCCTCCGGCTGCGGCGTCGGCGTGGGCGTCGGGGTCGGAGAAGGCGTCGGCTCCGGTCCGAGGCTGATGATCAGCTCCACGTTGACCGGACTGTTCTGCTTTCCTTCCGACGGCGACTGGCTGATGACGCAGCCTGCCGGAACGGTGCTGCTGTAATCGTCGTCGGTCGTAAACGTAAGCCCCGCGTCCCGTATCATCTTCTCCGCGTCCGCCTGCGTTTTTCCGAGCACATTCGGAACCGAATAGATCTTTCCGGAGCACAGATATACGGTGATCGTCGAACCGTTCTGCACCTCCGTTCCGATTTCCGGATCGGTACGAACGACGCATTCCTCCGGAATATCCTCGCTCGCCTCATACTTGAAGCGCAGAACCAAATAATCGCCAAGCACGTTTTCGATCTGTTCCTTGGTCAGACCGATCAGGCTTTCCTCCAGCAGCGTGGTTCCCGGTCCGATATTTACGGTGAGCGTGACGCGGTCGCCGACGTTCAGCACGGCTCCCTCCGCAGGATTCTGCTCCAATACGATCCCCTCCGGATAGTCGCTGTTGCCCTCTGCCGAAGGCTCGTGCCGGATATCCAGCTCCAGTCCCAGCGCCTCGAGCTGCGCCTTGGCGGTCTCAAAGTCCTTTTTCGTCACGTTCGGCATCACGTCCGTTTTCGGCGTGGGCGAAGGCTCCGCCGTTATGGTCGGCGTGGGCGTGCCCTCCACCGTGAGCTTTTCGTCGTTGCCGCCGAAAATACCGAAAAATTTCAGAACCAGCGCAAGGATACAGCCCACAAGGATCACCACAACAAGAATGCTGCCCGCAAGATAAAGCTTCTCCGTCTTGGAGCTTACGCCGTCCAGTTCCTCGTCCTCATCCAGCTCGCCGTCCTTTTGCAGGCGGCGCGGGGCCTCCGTTTCGTCCTCGTCCTCATAAAACGAAGCTCCCTTCGGCGCGCTCTTGATCACGCCAAGCTCCTGATCGGTCATCATCCGGGTCGGCGAATCGGTAACGACCGCAGGCGCCACCTTGACAAAATCGCCGGTGGGGTTCATGATTGAGGCTTTCAGATCGTGGATCAGCTCGGTGGCGGTCAGGTACCGGCGTTCGGGCTTCTTCTGCATACACTTCTGCACGATCTTTTCCAGACTCGGCGTAACGTCCGGATTCAGCTCCCGCAGCGGCGTCGCCTCTCCCTGAATGTGCAGCAGAGCCACCGATACGGAATTGTCCCCGGCAAACGGCACGCGTCCCGTCAGCATTTCGTACATGGTAACGCCCAGCGAGTAGATATCGCTTCGCTCGTCGCTGTAGCCGCCCCTTGCCTGTTCGGGCGAAAGATAATGCACCGAACCGATGGCGTTCTGATTGATCGTGTTGCTGCTCGCCGCCTTGGCGATCCCGAAATCCGCAACCTTGACCTTGCCCTCCCGGGAGATAATGATGTTCTGCGGCTTGATGTCGCGGTGGATCACATGATTCTGATGCGCCGCGTCCAAGCCCTGCGCGATCTGGATCGCAATGCCGACGGCGTCCTTTACCGTCAGTCTTCCCTTGCGTTCGATAAAACGCTTGAGCGTAATTCCCTCCACCAGCTCCATTACGATATAGTGCAGGTCGCCGTCATCGCCGACGTCAAACACTCCGACAATGTTCGGATGCGTCAGACCGGCGCAGGACTGTGCTTCGCCTCGGAATTTCGTAACGAAATTCTTGTCGCTGGAATACTCGGGCTTCAGGATCTTGATCGCCACAAACCGATTCAGGCGATGGCATTTTGCCCTGTATACATCCGCCATTCCACCGGAGCCGATTTTTTCGATGATTTCATAGCGTTCACCGATAAACATTCCGGGTTTGATCATACTCATCGTCTTTACCTAACCTTTCTGGCTTTTTATATATAACAACATAACTCGATGTTACATGCGTATCAAAATCAAGGTAATGTTGTCCTTGCCGCCGTTTTCGTTGGCAAGTGCCACCATTTTCCTCGTAATATCCTCTACGTCCTCGTATTCGTTGACCAGCTTCTGCATTTCCACCTCTTCTATCATATCCGAAAGTCCGTCGGAACACAACAGCAGATAGTCTCCGGGATGTACCTTGACCCGATAAAAATCGGGGCTTACGACGTTCTGCGTGCTGAGGGCGCGAAGCACCACGTTTTTGTTCGGATGATACCGGGCCTCTTCTTTTTTCAGCTCGCCGTTGCGCACCATTTCCGCCACCAGCGAATGATCCTGCGTGATCTGCCGGATGCCGTCGTTGATAAGGTAAAGGCGGCTGTCGCCGATATTCGCAATGAGCGCCGAGCCGTCGTCCAGCAGGGTGGCAAGCACAAAGGTGGTCCCCATCCCCTCAAAATCCTTCTGGCCGTTCGCCTTGGCGATCAGCTCCTCGTTCGTCGTTTTCAGCGCCATTTCGATGGCTTGGATCGGCGTCCGCTCCCGGCTCTTTTCAACCAGCTCGGTAAAGCGCTCCACGCAGAAACGAGAGGCAATGTCGCCGGCGTTGTGACCGCCCATCCCGTCCGCTACGATATAAAGGTTCGGAAGAATTCCCACCGGAGTGTCGCTGCAAAAATAGAAATCCTGATTTGACGTTCTTTTCGCGCCGATGTCCGTCGCTGCACAGGTATTCATAATTCTTCTCTCCTCCGGTCGCTTCTATTCCGGGTCCTCCATATATCTGCGCCGAAGCTGTCCGCATGCCGCGTCGATATCGGAGCCCATCTCTCTCCTTATAGTAACATTTATTTTGCCATTTTCAAGAATTTTCCGAAAACTTAACACATTTGTAAAATTTGACCGGCGATAATCCCGTTCCTTTACCGGATTCACCGGGATCAGGTTGACATGACAGTTCCTTCCGCGAAGAAGCTCCGCAAGCTGCTTCGCGTGCTCCGGCCGGTCGTTCACGCCCTCGATCAGGCTGTATTCAAAGCTGACGCGGCGCCCGGTCTTCCGAAAATACAGATCGCACAGCTCCAGCAGCTGCGCGATCGTACAAGCGCGCGCCGCCGGCATCAGCTTTCTGCGCAGCTCGTCGTTCGGCGCGTGAAGAGAAAGCGCAAGCGTGATCGCCAGCTTTTCGTCCGCCAGCCGGCGCATCGGCTCCGGCAGCCCGCAGGTGGAAACCGTAATGTTTCGCTGACTCAGATGCAGCCCGTTCTCGTCGGTCAGCATATGGATAAAGCGGATCAGGTTTTCGTAATTGTCGAGGGGCTCCCCGGTTCCCATGACCACCACGTTTGCGACCCGCTCCCCGGTGTCGCGCATCACGGCATAGATCTGTTCCAGCATTTCCGCCGAGGTCAGGTCGCGGCGCTTTCCGCCGATCGTAGAGGCGCAGAAGGTGCATCCCATGCGGCAGCCCACCTGCGAAGAAATGCAGACCGAATTGCCGTGGTGATAACGCATCAGCACGGTCTCGATCACGTTCCCGTCCTCCAAGCGGAACAAATATTTCTGCGTACTGCCGTCCTTTGAGACAAGCATCACGACCTTTTCCAGCACCGTATAGGAAAACCGTTCCGAAAGCTGCTGCCGCAGGGTTTTCGGAAGGTTCGTCATCTCCTCGGGCGAAACCGCCAGCTTCTGATGCATCCACTGATAGATCTGCTTTGCCCGGAAGGGCTTTTCCGACAAGCCGCAAAGAAGCTCGGACAGCTGTTCCTCCGACAAACATTTTAATTCAATTTTTTCCATGTGTCTACCCTTAATCTTTCGAAGAATCGCCTGTTTTCCGCAGCAAGGCGGCAAAAAAGCCGTCGGTTTCCCGAAGCCCCGGCAAAAGCGCCAGAATCCCCCGATCGGTTTCCGCGGAAACCAGCTCCTTCGGCAGCCGATCCGAAACGGAGACCGGCTCCATTCCGAGGCGTTCCAAATAGGCGACGTTGTCCTCGTTCTCCTCTTTGGTCACGGTACAGGTGGAATAACACAGATATCCCCCCGGCTTCACATAGGAAACCGCCACGGACAGGATCTCCCTCTGGAGCTTCGCCAGCTCCAGCACATCGTCAAATTCGGTCTTCCATTTGATATCCGGCTTTCGTCCGATCACGCCGAGACCGGAGCAGGGCAGATCGGCGATCACCACATCCGCCGCTTCGGCGAGCACCGGATCGGGGCGCCTTGCGTCCCACACCTGACACCGAAGATTGGAAAGTCCCAGCCGCTTCCCCTGCTCGCGGATCCGGGCTGCCTTCGTCTCGCTCACGTCCCGCGCCAGCACGCTGCCGCCTCCGAGCGCCGCGAGCGTATCGGCGGCATGCAGCGCCTTTCCGCCGGGCGCCGCGCACAGATCCAACACAAACATGTCTTTTTGCAGCGGAAGGATCTTCCCTGCCAGAACGGAGCTTTCGTCCTGCACGCTGCACCGTCCCTCCCGGTACGCCCGCAAATGCAGCGCCCCGCCCCGCAGCGAGACCCGCAGCGCATTGTCCGCATAGACCGCCGGAGCCAGCTCCGCGCCGTCCAGACGCAGACTTTCCTTCAGCTCCTCAAAGCTTCCCTTGGAACGGTTCCAGCGAACCGTGGTGGGGCTTTCCTCCAAAAACGCCGGGAGCATCCGCTCCACGACCTTCGCCGGGTACAGCTTCCGCCAGTAGGTCACGAGCCACACCGGCATCGAATAGAGAAAACAGAGCCGTTCCGTCTCGGTCAGATCCTCGGCTACGGTCTGCAAATACGCCTCCGTCCCGCCGCTTGCCTCGACGTTCCGCGCAAGCGAGCGCAGAACGCCGTTTACCAAGCCGGAAAGTCCGGAAAGCCCCTTTTTCTTGACCAGCTTGACCGCCTCGTTGCAGACGGCGGAATCGGGCACCTGCCGCAAAAAAAGGATCTGGTAGGCGCTCATCCGCAGCAGGTTCCGAATGCGCGCCTTCTGCTTCTGCATCGGTCTTCCGGTCTGCCGCTCCAAGATCCAGTCAAGCGTCAGCTGCCGTTCAAGCGTTCCGTGGAACATCCGCGCCGCCAGCGCGCGATCCGCCTCGGAAAGCTCCGGATGCTGCGAGAGCGTCCGATAGCTGACCTGATGACTCAGCTTTTCCTCCTCGTTCACCTGCATCAGCATTTCCAGCGTCACTTCCCGTGCGGTCATATTTCCCATGCTCCTTCCGCTATTCCCCAAACCGCTGTCCCGCGGTTATGCGGTTCCCCCGCAGGAAATCCCCGGTCTTCATCCGCGGCTTTCCCTCCAACTGCAATTCCAGAATCACAAGCCTTCCGTCGCCGGTCTGCACCGTAAAGCTGTCCCGACCGACCTCCGTGATCGTGCCGGGCTCGCCGTCTCCCGGCACCGCCTCCGCGCTCCAGAGCTTGCACTGCTTGCCATTAAGATATGAATATGCGCTGGGCCACGGATTCAGACCACGGATCCGGCGCTCCAGCTCCGCCGCGCTCCGGGTAAAATCCAGCCTTCCCATCTCTTTTTTCAGCTGCTTTGCGTACGGCGTCGTCGTTTCGCCCTGCGGAACCGCCCGCAGCGTTCCGTCCGCGATCCCCGGGATCGCCTCAAGCAGCGCCGAGGCTCCCGCCTCCGCCAGCTTGTCGTGCAGACTGCCCCCCGTCTCCTTATCGGAGATCGGCACGGCCCTGCGGCTGTACACCGCTCCGGTGTCAACGCCTTCGTCCATCGCCATAATGCTGACGCCGGTCTCCTTCTCCCCGTCCAAGATCGCCCACTGGATCGGAGCCGCTCCCCGGTATTTCGGCAGCAGCGACGCGTGTACGTTGACGCAGCCAAGGCGCGGCAGAGAAAGCAGCTCCCTTGACAGGATCTGCCCGAACGCCGCCACAACGATCATGTCCGGCTTTGCCTCCCGGATCACCTGCACCGCCTCCGGCTGCCGAACCTTTTCCGGCTGAAAGACCGGGACGTTCCACGCCGCCGCCAGCTCCTTGACCGGAGACTGGGCCAGCGCCTTGCCCCTGCCCTTGGGGCGGTCGGGCTGTGTGACCGCAAGCACCACCTCGTACTTTGCCTCCAGCAGCCGCCGCAGGATCACCGCGGCGATCTCCGGCGTTCCCATATATACGATCCGCATGAAACAGCCTCCCTATTCCTCTTCTTCAAGCTCCGAAGGGTCGAGCAGCTCGCCCTCCACCTTCTCCACGTACAGATGCCCGTCCAGATGGTCCAGCTCATGGCAGACCGCCCGAGCAAAAAAGCCCTCCGCCTCCAGCTCGATCTCTTCGAAATCCAGATTTCTCGCCTTGACGTGCACATGCATCGGACGCGTTACAAGACCGCTTTTTCCGGGGACGCTCAGGCAGCCCTCGTAGCCGGTCTGCTCCCCGTCGGCTTCCGTGATCACCGGATTGATCAGCACCACGGGCTGATTCCGTTCCTCGGAAACGTCGATCACGACGATCCGCTTCAAAATGCCCACCTGCGGCGCGGCAAGACCCACGCCCTCCGCTTCGTACATCGTTTCCAGCATATCCTGCGCCAGCGTGCGGAGCCGTCCGGTCATCCCCGTGATCTCCTTCGCCGTCTTTGTAAGAACGCTGTCGCCCTGAATCCGTATTTTTCTTAATGCCATTTTTTCCTTCTTACCTCCCGCTTTTTTCTCAGTATAACGTCAGCGGATTAAAATCGAACTGTACGCGGCAGCCGCGCCCGACCTCTCCCGAAAGCAGCCGCTGCTCCATCCGGTTTTTCACGGCGACAAGCGCCTCATAATCCGCATGTTTTCCGTAAATCACCTGCCGGTATATATCGTTGGTTCTCCGAAGCCCGGCAGCCGCCGGCCCCAACCAGCCGATCGAAAGCTCCCGCTCTCCGGCAAATTCCTTCGCGTCCTCCAACAGCCGCTTCATTTCCTGCGCCAGCAGCGATTCGTCGGGCGAAGCGCCGAGGACCGCCAGCAGATTGCCCTCCGGCGGGTAATGCAGCGCTTTCCGAAACGCCAGCTCCTCCCGAAAGAACTTCGGATAATCCTGCTCCGCCGCAGCCACGACCGCATAATGCTCCGGCTGATACGTCTGAATGACGACCTCTCCGGGCTTGTCCTCGCGTCCCGCCCTGCCCGCAGCCTGTGCGAGAAGCTGAAACGTGCGTTCCGCCGCCCGGAAGTCCGAGGCGAACAGCGACATATCCGCCGCCAGCACCCCCATCAGCGTCACGCCGCCGAAATCGTGTCCCTTGACGATCATCTGCGTTCCGATCAGAACGTCCGCCCTGTGATCGCCGAAGGCGTTCAGGAGCCGTTCGTAGCCGTCCTTTGTCCGGGTCGTATCGGCGTCCATGCGAAGCACGCGCGCCTGCGGAAATTCCTTTTTCACAAGCTCCTCAAGCTTCTGCGTCCCGGTTCCAAAGCCTGCCAGATAGGGGGAGCCGCAGGAGGGGCACCGCTCCGGCGTCCGCGTCCGGTAGCCGCAGTAATGGCAGCGAAGCGTCCCGTCCCGATGCGCCGTCAGCGAAACGTCGCAGTGCGGACAGGTCAGCGCCTCTCCGCAGCTCCGGCAGGAAAGAAAGCCCGCATAGCCCCGACGGTTCAAAAAAAGCATGATCTGCTCGCCCTTTTGCAGCCGTTCCTCCATCTTTTCCCGCAGAGGACGGCTGAAGATCGAACGGTTCCGCTCGGCAAATTCCCGGCGCATGTCCACGATCTGCGCCTTTGGCAGCGCCGCGCCTCCGGCTCGCCGGGAAAGCGTCAGCAGGCGATATTCGCCCGAAAGCGCCCGCCGGTAGCTTTCCAGCGAAGGCGTCGCCGAACCGAGCACGACCGTGGCTCCGATCATTTGCGCCCGCCGCACCGCCGTTTCACGGGCATGGTAGCGCGGCGTGCTCTCGCTTTTATAAGAGCCCTCGTGCTCCTCGTCCACAACGATCAGCGAAAGCTTCGGAAACGGCGTAAACAGCGCCGACCGGGGACCGATCATGACCGAGATCTCGCCGCGCTTCGCGCGCTCGCTGATCGCATAGCGCTCCCCCTTCGACAGGCGGGAGTGCAGAAACGCCACCCGGTCGCCGAAGCAGCGGTAAAAGCGCATCACGGTCTGATAGGTCAGCGCGATCTCCGGGATCAGGACGATCGCCTGCTCCCCCCGCGCCAGCACCTCGGCAATGACCCGGAGATAGACCTCGGTCTTGCCGCTTCCGGTCACGCCGAACAGCAGAAACGTCTCCGGAGCTCCGAGGGTCTGCAGGATCGCTGCCGCCGCCTTCTCCTGCTCCGGGTTCAGCTCGGTTCGGAAGCCCTCGCCGAGCCGCGTTTCCCGCCGCTTTGGCTGCACGGCAAGATAGCCCGCCGTTTCCAAGGAACGGACGGTGGCGGCGCCGCAGTGCATTTTTCCGGACACGACCTCGTAGGGAACGACCGGCTGTTCGGCGAGCTGCCGCAGCAGTCTTGCCTTTGCCCCGTGGTGCTTTCGCTCGGCTTCCTCGCAGGCAAGCAGCAGCTCCTCCCGCCCTTTTTTTGCCGCGACCTCGCGGGCTTCGTGCCGCTCGACCGCCGCCTTGACCGGAATGACCGTCCGCAGCGCGTCGTTCCACGTTCCGCCGTAATGCTCCTTCATCCAGTACGCCAGCTCCACGAGCGAGTCCTCGATCGCAAGCCCCCGCTCGCAGACCCGCGACAGCGGCTTCAGGCGCTCCCTGTCGATCTTCGGTTCTTCGGAAAGGCTTACGATATAGCCCTTTCGCTCCGAATTTCCTTTGCCGAAGGGCACGAGCACGGGCGCGCCGGTCACGGCCTCCCGTTCCCACTCCTCCGGGACCCGGTACTGAAACGTCCGGTCTAAGGAAGGGGCGCTGATATCAATAATCACGTCCGCATACAGCATATTCTCTCACCTGTTTTGCCAGCCGGTCAAGCCCCATTCCCCGGGAGCCCTTGAGCAGCACCGCGTCGCCCTCCTGCAAAAGCTCCAGCAGGCAGGCTCCCGCCTCCTCCCGGTTGGAAAACGACCGGATCTGCAGGCCCTTTTTCTTTCCGGCTTCCCGGGCGATCTCCCGCGCCTCCTCGCCGACGGTCAGAAGCACATCGACCGAATGCGCGTTCACATAGCTTCCCACGAGCCGGTGACACTCCTTGGCACGGTCGCCAAGCTCCAGTATGTCCGCCAGCACGGCGATCTTCCTGCCGTCGTTCCGAACGCTTTCCAAAATATCCAGACCGCTTTTCATCGAGTCCGGACTCGCGTTATAGGTATCGTCGATCAGCCAAATGCCGCTCGGAAGCTGTTCCACGTTTCCGCGCATCGCCATCGGCCGGTAGTCCAGCAGTCCGCGCTTTGCAACGAACGTGGCGATCCCCTCCGCCTCCGCCACCGCCATCGCTGCAATGGCGTTCGACACGTTGTGCCGCCCCATGACCGGCAGCGTCACGCGCTCCGAGACCTCGCCGTGACAGTACCGAAACGCCACGCCGTTTTCCAGGATCTCCGGATCCTCCGCCCGGTAGTCGCACCATGGGGCGGTTCCGTAGGAGCGGAACTGCACGTTCGGAAGCTGCGCCCGGGTCTCCGGATACAGATCGATCGCCTCATAGCCCGCAAAATCCGGCGAATTCGGGCAAAGCACCGAAAGCAGCGGATCGTCGCCGTTGACAAACGCTATGGCGGGCTTCTGAATGTGGTTCAGAATACAGAGCTTCTCCTTGCGGATATTTTCCTGCGTCAGAAGATTCCCGATATGCGATACGCCGATATTGGTGATCACCGCATAATTCGGCTGCGCCACGGCGGCGATCCGCGCCATCTCCCCGAACAGGCTCATGCCCATTTCAATGACCGCGCAGCGCTGCCTGCCGGACAGCAGAAGCATCATCAGCGGAACGCCGAGCTGCCCGTTTTTGTTGCCCTCGGTCTTGAGAACGACGCCCACGGTCTGAAGCGCGGCATAGATCATCTCCTTTGTGGTCGTCTTGCCGACGCTGCCGGTGATGCCCACCATCGGCACCCCGCTGTAGCGCTGCCGCCACGCCCTGCCGAGCCGCTGCAGCGCGTCCCGCGTCGAATCGACCGCGATGTAGGTCATGCTCTCCGTACCCGGCTCGACGCGCCCCCGCTCGGTCAGCGTCGCCCGCATGCCGTTCGCCATTGCGTCGGGGATAAAATCGTGGGCGTCCGCCTTTTCTCCCACGGTCGGCAGAAACAGCGTCGTTTCACCGCCCTCCTTGGAGGAAAAGCTGTAGTCCTCGATCCCCAGCTCCGGGTCGCCGCACAGCAGCGTACCGCCCATCAGTTCCGTAATTTCTCTTACCGTCAAACGTTTCATATCGCCAATTCCTCTGCCGCCCTTTGTATCATCTCCCGATCGTCCATCGGATATTTTACGCCCTTGATCTCCTGATAATCCTCGTGTCCCTTGCCGGCGATCACGATGCAGTCGCCCGGCTCCGCATGCTCCAGCGCGTAGCGAATGGCTTCCTTTCGGTCGATGATCGCAACGTATTTTCCGGGCCCCTTTTCGATCCCGGAAATGATGTCGTTCAGGATCTCCTGCGGCTCCTCGAACCGCGGATTGTCCGAAGTGGCGATCGTCAGATCCGCCAGCCGCGACGAGATCTCGCCCATTTCAAAGCGCCGCTCCCGCGAACGGTTGCCGCCGCAGCCAAAGACGCAGACGAGCCGTTTCGGTTCGTATTCGCGCAGCGTTGTCAGAAGGCTCCGCAGCGCCATGCCGTTATGCGCATAGTCCACCATGACCGTATAGTTCTCGGAGACCGGAACCAGCTCCACGCGCCCCCGGACACGGATCGTCCGCAGACAGGCAAGCATCGTATCCTCCGAAACGCCCAGCTCCGACGCGACGCCGATCGCCGCCAGACTGTTGTACACGCTGAACGCACCGGGAATATTGACCACCACCGGGAAATTGCGTTTTCCGGTCAGCCGGTACGCCACGCCCATCTTTCCCGACGAGCTGTGGAGATTCACCTCTTCCGCACGGTAATCGCAGCCCTCCCCCATGCCGAAGGCAAGCACCTTGCAGGTATGTCCCCGCAGCACCTGTTCGGTATGCGCGTCGTCGGCGTTGACAAGACCGAGCCGGCACTGGCGGAACAAAAGCCCCTTGCACTCCAAATAATCCTCAAAGCTCTCATGCTCCCTCGGCCCGATGTGGTCGGGTTCCAGATTCGTAAACAAGCCGATATCGTAAACGATCCCCGCGACCCGTTTCAGCTTGAGCCCTTGGGAGGACACCTCCATAACGACCGCCTTGCAGCCCCTCTCCACCATCTCGGAAAAATATTTCTGCACGAGATACGATTCCGGAGTGGAGTGGGAAGCGGGCAGATGCTCGTCGCCGATAATGTTCTCCACGGTCCCGATCAGACCCGTTTTGATCCCCGCGCCGTTCAGCATCTGATACACCATATACGCCGTCGTCGTTTTCCCCTTCGTTCCGGTAATGCCGACGGTGGTCAGCTTCTCCGCCGGATATCCGAACCATGCCGCGCTGCATACCGCCAAAGCCTCTCTCGCATCCTCCACGCGAACCACGGCGGCTCCCGCAGGCACGCTCACCTCGCGGGTCACGACGAACGCCGACACGCCGTGCGCCAGCGCCATCGGGATATAATCGTGACCGTCGGTCACGGTACCCGGAATACAGACGAAGAGATTGCCCTTGTCCGCAACGCGCGAATCGTACGCAACGCCGGTGATCTCGGTATCCGGATCGCCCTGCACCCACGAGAACGCAACGCGTTCCAATAATTGTTTCAGCTTCATGACAGCCTCCCTTTCCAGCTTCCAAAAATCGCCAGTTCCAAAACATAAGCAAATCCCACGACACTGCGCATGCCGTGGGAAAGCTCATATTCTTACGGTCCTCGATCGTTACATGTTCCGATAAAGTTCTTCATACTGCTTCGCCGAATTCACCCACGAAAAATCCTTTGCCATGCCCCGGTCAATGATCTTGTTCCACTCCCGTCTCCGGTTGTAGTATACGTCCTTCGCATAGCGGATGGTTCCCAACATCTCGTGAGCGTTATAGTTCCGGAAGCTGAAGCCGGTTCCGGTACACTCGTACTGATTATAAGGCTCTACCGTATCCTTCAGACCGCCGGTCTCCCGAACGATCGGCACGGTTCCGTAGCGCAGACTCATCAGCTGGCTCAGACCGCACGGCTCGAACAGGGACGGCATCAGGAACGCGTCGCAGGACGCGTAAATGCGGTGCGAGCGCTCGTTGGAATAGTAAATATTCGCGGATACCCGATCCTTATACTTCCATTCAAAATGGCGGAACAGGTTCTCATATTTGGCGTCGCCGGTTCCGAGTACGACAAACTGCGTATCCGGCGCGCAGATCTCCTCAATCACGTAATCTACCAGATCGAGTCCCTTCTGGTCGGTCAGCCGGGAAACGATCCCCATCATAAATACCTTATCGTTTACCGCAAGTCCCAGTTCCTGCTGCAGCGCTTTTTTGTTCTTGGATTTTTCCTTGCGGAACGTGATCGCGTCGTAGTTTTTGATAATATACGGGTCGGTTGCGGGGTTATATTCCTCATAGTCGATACCGTTCACAATGCCGGACAGGCAGTTGCTTCGGGCATTCATCAGGCCGTCCAGACCCTCGCCGTAGAACGGCGTCTTGATCTCCTCCGCATAGGTATTGCTCACGGTCGTGATCCGGTCGGCATATACGAGACCGCCCTTGAGATAATTGGCGTCTCCGTAAGCTTCCAGCTTGTCCGGCGTAAAATAATACTCAGACAGGCCGGTCAGATCCATGACGGATTTCTTGTCCCATCTTCCTTGGAACTTAAGATTGTGGATCGTCATGATCGTCTTGATTCCCCAATAAAACTGGTTGTTCTGGAAACTGTCGTGAAGCATGACCGGAACCAGACCGGTCTGCCAGTCGTGACAGTGGATAATATCGGGCCGGAAGCCGATCGCCGGCAGCGCCGAAAGACATGCCTTGGAGAAGAAGGCAAACTTCTCAATGTCCTCGTGGATGGCTCCGTAAGGACGGTCGCCGGCAAAATAATATTCGTTGTCGATAAAGTAGAAGGTGATCCCCTCCAACACACAGGTCAAAACTCCTACATACTGGCTTCTCCATGCCATATCCATATAAAAATGAGTCAGATACTGCATTTCATCCTTATACTTCTGAGGAATCGCCAGATACTTTGGGATCATTACACGAATATCGTACTCATCTCGGTTAATATATTTGGGCAGCGAGCCGACAACGTCAGCCAGACCACCGGTTTTCATAAAGGGCACACATTCTGATGCAACAAACAATACCTTTTTCATGATATCCTCCTATGCTCGCGGAAATGATGTAACATTACGCTAAGTATATCATAAAATCAGGTAAGATTAAAGAAGGAATTTCACAGATGGTAAAGTTTATGCCCGATTCGGCATCCGAAATTTGTATTCCAAGCGAATTTTGTCCGCTATCAATGCAACAAACTCCGAATTGGTCGGCTTTCCCTTCCCGCCGTTTACGGTATAGCCGAACAACTCGTCGATCGTATCCATCTTTCCGCGGCTCCAAGCCACCTCGATGGCATGCCGAATGGCGCGCTCCACGCGGCTGGGCGTCGTTTTGTGCCGCTTGGCAATGCTCGGATAGAGCTGCTTGGTAATGGAATTGAGCATTTCGGTATCGTCCACCGACATCATGATCGCGTCCCGCAGATACTGGTAGCCTTTGATATGCGCGGGAACTCCGATCTCGTGAATGATGTTCGTCACGTCCGTCTCCAGATTGTGCTCGCGGCTCTCCGCCGGCCGCCGCACGCCCTCCTCGCGATGGTTGTCCGAGAACGAAAAGTGAAATTCGCCCTTTGCCTGCCGGATGCGGCTCAGAAGCGTCTCGTTGTCAAACGGCTTCAATATGTAATAGGCGGCTCCCAGCTCAAACGCGTTTTCCATCACGCGCTCCTGACTGATTGCGCTGACCACGATAATGGTGGGCTGCTTCGGCAGCGCCGTATTTTTCTTGAGCTTTTCCATTACGCCAAGCCCGTCCAGCTTCGGCATAATCAGATCGAGCAGCACGACGTCGGGCTGCTTTTCCTCGATCAGAGCAAGCCCTTTCAGACCGTCCTCCGCAACGCCGACCACCTCCATATCGCTGTCCGTCTTGAGTACTTCTTCCATCGAATGTATGGTTCTTGCGTTGTCGTCAATAATCCCTACGGTGATTTTACTCATAAATCTCTCCCTTTCTGCGGATCGTTGGTTTTTCCGAGGAGGGAATCCCGTCCGCAACCTCAATATACAACATCATTTTTCCGTTTTCAAGTAATATTTTCCATTTACTGTAAATTCGTCAGGCCTGCTTCGACATCTCATTTCGAAGCGGCGAGCATTTCTTCGATAAATGTCCCATAACCGCGAAGCGGGTCACGAATCAGCACATGGGTCACCGCGCCGACCAGTTTTCCGTTCTGAATGATGGGCGATCCGCTCATGAGTGTGTCAAGGAAAGGGAGCATCCCAAAGTTTGTGTAAACCTTCATACTGGTGTAAGATAGACTTATCAGTTTGGAGGTTTACACAAACCTTGGGATGCTCCCGGGCTGGCTCAGTCAGCCCTACTTAACATGTCCGGAAGCAGCATTATAATACAAGTAAGGGCAGAACCTAAAAAAATTCGGCTCTGCCCATAGTAACTAATGACATATCTTATATCTGTTTTTTGAGTTTACGCCAAACTTGAAACGGTCTCCAAGGAAGGGACAACAAATTTTGACAGATTATTTCAATTTGTAATAGCTTCCCCTCAACTTCCCCTCTTTTTGCAATACTCCCGCCTCAACCAGTTCCTTTAAAATTTTCAAAGCACGAGAATCCTTCACATGCAGCAGATTCTGGACTTCTTTATTTGTTATCGTTCCCTTTTTCTCTATTATACTGAATAATTTTTTCATGGCTGTCATTCAGTTTATCCGTACTTTTCCGTACTTTATCCGTACTCTCCATTCCTTTATCCTTACTTTTGCCGATTCTCGTCTTATCCCAAAAACGAAATAAATTGATACGAAAGCTTCCTGCAATTTCCTTTAACTCCGGCTCTTCTAATCCAAGTTCTCTGCACCGCCTGATTATCCTCGGAATCCCGCTTCCCCAATGCTCCATAATGTTCATGTAAGTAAATGCATACACCAATGCACGGTTCCTTGGTATAGAAATGCCTTCTCTGATATCTTCCAATCTTAAATATCCGTTCGATATAGCCCATTAATTTCTGCATTCATATTAATGTTACGCAAGACATATTCATAAGCCGCATCCAATTGTGTCACGATATCTCCATCATACTCTTTCCGATCAATAAACACATCCCTGTCTGTTCCCTTGAATACAGCACATTGAATTGTCGCCTGTGGAAAAGTGTTATGGATCAAAAGGATAAATGCGTTGGCAGGGAAATATTCATCTCCCCGTTTTACCAAAAACCCCAGCTGACCAGATTCTGCTTTGTTAGACGATGGATTCTTTCTGCCGCCTCCTCAGACTTGCAATGTTCCATCGCATACCGATACATCCTATTGCATAAAAGATTCATCTCGTCCTCCGTCACCCTCTCCTGCGGCGCCGCATAGGTCTGGTCAAAGCACCGATTGGAGCCCTCAAACTCCAGTTCCCTCAATACAAACGAATCTGCTGGCCTGGTAGTTCCTGACACACGGATATAAGTTCCGTTTACTTTTCCCTTTGAGGTAAGACAATACGGACGCTGACTGCCCGGCATTATATTTGCAACAATTACAGTCTTCTCTTCGATGGAAGCCAGCGTCACGATCGGCGTAATCATTGGGGAGCAGCTGTCGCAGATTACCGAAGTAATGCCATCCATCAGAGAAAAAGCATCTTCCTGACGAATTCCAACCAAATTTAACGTACCGTCCTCCACGCCAAACACAATTCGCCCGCCGCTGCCGTTCGCAAAAGCAACTACGGTTTTCATATAGGCCTCGCACTTTTTCGGCACTTCCTGTTTGAATTCAAGATACTCTGATTCTCCGGACATGATTTCTTCTATGGTCATAGGATATCATCTTCTTCCTTTTTGTCTATGCTTTTTCTATAATAGTAACACGTGCAGTAAGTTTCATGGATTGCTTCATAGTCTAAATGTCTGTTTCCATGCTCTGCGTTTCATATTACCATATATTCTATGGTCCTATAACAACTGCCTTTTATCATGAATGATAGCATAGCAAAAAAGGCCTCACTTTAGTACTCCTGCATATTCTCAATAAAAATCCTATACCCCTTCTTGGAATCCTGCACCAGTACATGGGTCAACGCTTCATTCGGCAGGCTGCTTGCTCGCCCTCTTTGTACCTAATCCGATAAATATATTGATTAGCTCCTATTAGGACAACACACTGTAAAAAGGGGGTTATGTTTTGTGGAGCCAGCCGCCTCGGCGGTGTTAGTCGTGTTGATTTCAATGTACTCAGCAGTCTTGCGGGACTCGTCTACAAACTAGAAATGAATGCTGATATCTCACACGGAGGGCATCCTTGCCAACTCCGGTGTGTGTGGTTGACGCCGTTTGTTTCAATTCTCGCCCTCATACGGAGGGCATCCGCTTTGGTCTTCTCGCTGTGTTCGACACTGATCAGTTTCAATTCTCGCCCTCACACGGAGGGCATCGCCGGCGCAGGACTGAAAGGGAATAACCCAGTTGTTTCAATTCTCGCCCTCACACGGAGGGCATCTCTTATTGCCAATCAGTGAGATCTGCTATAACCTGTTTCAATTCTCGCCCTCACACGGAGGGCATCATGCTCCGGATTGAAAGGAGGGGAGGAATCAAATGTTTCAATTCTCGCCCTCACACGGAGGGCATCGGGGAGGTTTACGAGCGAAAACCTCTCAGCGGAAGTTTCAATTCTCGCCCTCACACGGAGGGCATCATCCGCTTACATGGCTGCTTGCTAAAAAAAGCATGTTTCAATTCTCGCCCTCACACGGAGGGCATCTTGATCAACGAATTAATAATTCGCAGCACACCGTAGTTTCAATTCTCGCCCTCACACGGAGGGCATCGATGCCCATGCCGGCACGGACAAGCCATACAGGAGTTTCAATTCTCGCCCTCACACGGAGGGCATCCAAGCCATACTCGGACTTGTCCGTCTTGTAATCTGTTTCAATTCTCGCCCTCACACGGAGGGCATCACCGACTCCTGCAAAAGCGCATGCGTCCCCACAAGAGTTTCAATTCTCGCCCTCACACGGAGGGCATCTGCATAAATAGACAAATTTCTCCACTCTATTTTATGCATAATCACAAAAAATTCTGTTATTTAAGGAGCTATATACCCCTTAAAAGCATTTTCTAATCCATCTGACCTTACATAAAAGGATTCTTTCTGCGCGAACCTACCGGATAAATGCAAATGATTACGGTTCGCGCAAAAGGTTCTCACTTTATCAGAACATAATTACCCCGTCCTGCTCATAAGCCAATTCCTTTCCCAGCGTTTCTATCCGAGGACGCCAATTGCTTCCCAACCGATAAATACGCACCGAGTCTTTCTCTTTATCTATGATACCGGACAAGCCTGCTTTCAAGGTAACCAACTGGGCTGGATCTACCAGAACCTCAAATACCGAATTCTGCACACGGCAGCCATATGCTTCACAGAGCTTTGCTACCTTTCGCAGCCGTTTCTCACCCGACGCATCCGTTGTATTTACATCATAGGAAACTACAAGCATCATACCTCATCACCTCCAATGAAATGGCGGATACTCATCCAGTTCGTCACGCAATACCCGTGCTAACAACATCGCTTGTGCATGGGGAATCAGGCCAATAGGTATTTTTTCCTGCAAAAAAGGATGCTGTATCAGTTCCTTTTTCCTTTCCTGCCATGCCTTCAATACGATTTTCCGTCCGCTTTCTCCCAGAAGAACCGGCGGTGTCAGCTGATCGAAATGCTTTTTTGCAATCTGCCCTCTATTTATCAGCGCAACAGCAAGACGGTCACAGAGGGGCGCCCTCAATTCTTCCATCAAATCCAGCGCCAAGGCCGGTCTGCCTGGCCGCAGGGTATGCAGAAATCCGGCGCATGGATCCAGTCCTACACCCTCCAATGCAGATTGCACATCATTCTTTAATAAAGTGTACAAAAAGGAAAGCAACGCATTCACCGGATCCTCCGGAGGTCGACAGTTTCTTCCTTCAAATGTCATCCCCTCACTGACCAGCATAGCCGGGAATGCAGCATAGTAAGCTGCGGCAGCAGCGCCCTCCAGTCCGCGCATAGAATCTATATTAGGGCTCTCCCAAAGTTCCTCCGCAATTTTTACTATTTTATGAATTGAATCCGTAAATATCTCTTCATTTCCTTTGCGTTCCCTTCGCGCCCTCATCAAAAACTCTTTGCTGTTAATCAGTTTCCCCAGCAAAATACTGCGCACCAGCCTTTTTCCAAAAACCATGTCATCCAACGCGACAAACTGTCTGCGCCTTAGCAGAATATTCCCTTGAACCGGCCCTTGTATTCTGCCGTAGAATTTCCCGTATTCGGAAAGGAACACCAAGCTGATTCCTCTCTGTCCGCAAAAACCAATCAATGGTGTGGATACCGTCACATTGCCAAAGCAATAGACCGATGCAATCGTGTGGGCAGGCACCCGCACCTTCTCCTCCCCGCCTATCTTTACACCAATCGCCTCATTCTCCAAAAACAAATATGTGTCCGGTGTCAGAATATACAATGTGTTTAGCAGCTGCTTCATTCCATCTCCTTTACCGCTTCGTCCCATAAGCAATCATTGTATGACCGGGAAGACCGCTTGGTTCTAGGCTGACATGCATCCCGCAGAGAACATTTCTTGCACTTTGCACTGTAGACTGCCGGAATCATCTTCTGACTCTCTATCAAATCCGTGATTTCCTTTGCCATTTGCCATGTCTTCTCACGCAGTTCCCCGGAAAATAAAACTTCATCACGCCTATGGGCATCAATGAAAAAAATAGCCCCCGCGGGAATCTGTGTATCAAAACGTTCTTCCAGACATATTGCCTGGGCACAAAGCTGAAGATGATACTCTTCCTCATCACGCACAACCCCGTGTTTATATTCCACGGGAAAGAACTCATACTTCCCTTCTCCATAGGGAATCGGAACGCATGACGGGGATGGATGCGCCTCCACGCAATCGCAAAATCCGCTTACCCCAAGCCTGCGGGAGAAAACCGGCATTTCAAAAATATGTATTGCCTCTCCCCGCTGTTCCGTCCTCCCGGTATGCACACGCTTATGCTGCAGCCTCCCTGCCGCCGTATATTCGTTCTCCTGCCATATTTGCTCCATGGCAAGCAGCGAACAGCGCCTTTTACAATATCCGTACTGAGACAGCCACGACAACGGAAATAATTCCCTGGACTCCTCATCGGAAAAACTCTGCGTCATCAGGCACCTCGTTCCAGCTGATTTCCCCATACGGATTGCACAAAAAACCAATGTCGATCCCCGCAGGGCGGGTATCCAGATTGATTTCTGCCGCATAATCCTTCCAGGATTCCGGATATACTACAGTCCCTTTCTTCTGCACATGAACCATATCAAACAACCGGTGCGCCGGGGCACATCCAAGCGCGGCCTGCCGTTTTCTCTGGTTCAAGTCCGAATCGGTTCCCGTATGGCGAAAGATAATCAGCGGCGTGATCACGGACATTTCCCCCTTGCTGGAAGAACGGTCATGCTCATACATATTCAGAATGGCTTCAAACAAAATCTTCAGATCCTGTTCGTCAAATCCTGTCTCCCGGGCCAAGTTCGCACTGATGAAACCCCTCGCTTCATACAGCCCATAGGGAATAAACTGTTTCCTTCCCATGGTACGGAGCCTGTCCTCCGGCTGCTCCCTCTCCCATGCTTCATACGCCTCCACTGTCTTTGGTTTTCCTGCGTCATCCGCCGTCGCCATCCTCGTAATGGAAATATCCAGCGGCTGAATCGGATCCAGCGAGCGGGCAAATGCAAGCTGTACCGGTCCCCGCACTTGGCCGGCATTCGGTCCTGTGGACATCACTGCGCCGAATGTGCGCACATCATAAAACAACTGGCAGGCTTTTTGACGTCCTGCATAAACCTCATTTTTCCCTTTCGCCGAAAGCTCTGTCCCGCTGAGCGATTTGGCGCGGGCAATTCCCGTATTGATATTGCTGGCGCTGCGAACCAGCATTTCCATCCCGTCATTTCCCTCATAAGCGGTCTGGACATAGTTCCTGATTCTGCGCTTGATTGCCACATCCGTGATATATCCATGAAGGCTCTGCGGGTCTGTTCTCGGCGTATTCCCCATGTCCGGGTCACCATTGGGATTGCCGTTCCTGCACTCAATAAAAAACATAAATTCGTAACGATTTTCAATTGCCATCTCTGTCACCTCTCTGTTCTTCTTTTTTGGAGTAGATGTCTGCCTTCTGCTGATAATAGCCTAGGGCAAACTCTGTCTGCTGCATCATCGTCAGCACAGTGGGAATCTTCTCCTCACCTATGCTCTGATATATTTCCGTCAATAGCTTCTCAAACCAGACCGCCAGCCCCCGATCAAGCTTTGCCAGATGGTACTGGGACAGCTGGGACAACTTCCCGATTACCAGTCCGGGCCCCGCCATAGCCGCAGCGTAATACCGTTCGGCCACTCCCACATTTACCTCCGGCATCGCTTTCTCCTGAATCACGGAATAGACCGCCATCAGGCGCCCGCACAGGTAAGCTGCGCCCCGGTTCTGCCGGTTAAGTTCTTCTTTCATAATTTCTTCCCCACCTTCCTTCCTCTGTTTTCTCCTAAGCCACGCTTTCAAAAGCTGATAAGCCAATGTCTTATCTCCGCTCCTGCGCTTTTTATCACTATCTGCCAAGAAATCGGCCCTGAGCCGTTGCAGGACGCGGTGCGCCGCCTCATCCGGCAGAGGGCTCCCCTGAACCGCCGCATAGATCACGCGTTGACCGAGATTTGACAATTCATGATCCATCCGTTCCCATACCTTGCTCCCCCCGCCAGGCTTTAACATCCGCAGGCACAGCGCCTTTAATTTGGGCGGACGCGTCATTCCCCGCCCGCTTGGCAAAACCAGTCGTAAATCCGCAAACCATAAACTGACATTATTGTACAGCTCCTCATAGCTCCCTTCATACCATCCCCGCACCATCATCCTTCCACCTGCACCGGATAAGGGCATTATGTAATACCTCACATCCGGCTTCCCGGCAAGCTTTCCTTCCCGAATGGATGTGATCAGCGTCTGAGCCGCCGCAAGAGCTTCCTGCTCTGTTTCCTTCTCAGAAAGCTCATCTTCATTGCCTTCCATCAGATTTCCCCCAAGCAGCACGGAAAACAAGTCCTCCTGCTTTGATACCTGTCCCGAATACCAGTGAACCATTTTAGCGTCCGCCAGGACTTCCGCTTTTTGAATCAATTCGCCTAAAGCGGCATTGACCGCCGTCATCGCCGCCTCGGATACCACCGCGTTTGCGCTCTGCTTTAATCCGTATGACCGAAACGCATCCTTATCGAAGCACAGAAACGCGTCTCCCGACGTATGTCCTCCGACGCTCATCAGTCCCGATACCTTCGGAACAGTGGCCATGGGCTGTGACAATTCCCCTGTAATCAGGCATCTCTCCGCTTTCTTTTCGGATACAGGCTGCATCTTTTTCCTGAACTGATTCCAATACTCATAATAATGTTCGCTTTTCTCCAGATATTGGCCGTCCACTGCAAAGCCCACCAAGTCATCAGACTTCAAATTCCTGTCTGCCAATGCATTTTGCATTTCTTCCAATGTCGCGGGATTGCGCAGAGCATCTGCCGCAATCCCGAATAGAGGCTCCACAGTTCTCCCCTCCTCAAAAAAGGAGAGGAAAAAGGCATGCTTCACCGGTATATTCTTATCCTTCTTCTCGTCATTCACAATACAAAGGACAATACCTGCTTTTTCAATCAGCGGATTGCAGTACCGCGTACCGTTTGCCGCCGCTCCCGCATCCGGCGCATTCACTGCCTCAGCATCTTTCTCCCGTACTTCCAAATCCAGGAATTTCCCCGCCGCTGACAGATGGAAATACGCCTTGGGACGTTTTGGCTTAAATCCGGGCCGCGCTGCAAGCTCATGATCCACCGCATAGCGATACAATTCTTCAAGCATACTCTCCCGTCTCCTTTCCCCCTTTCAGAACCTCCGGCGAATCATAGGGCGGGATTTCCAGAACGCCGTCCTTCAAGTGCGCATGGAACAGCGAGACTTCCGGCTCTGTCTGTTTCGTGACACCCCACTTATGGAGATTAAATACATCGTATACCATGAGCCCCAAGTCCGCTGTCTCTTTAATTGGCTGAAGCCCACTGGAACCCCATTCAAAATATGCCGGAAACTCCCGCGTCCCCATGCATGGCTGCATAAAGGCCTGTCCCCGTTTCACCCTCCGCTCAAACTGATCCATCAGGTTTCCCGGCGCATG
Source organism: Lachnospiraceae bacterium (assembly GCA_030524525.1). GTDB lineage: Bacteria > Bacillota > Clostridia > Lachnospirales > Lachnospiraceae > ISDg. The sequence goes on along the minus strand of JAUNGI010000002.1, from coordinate 58,226 downwards.
TGCATAAGTTGCCCTGGGCACAATTTCCGCCGTAATCCGATAGCGGACATCCTGCAGGACGACCGACTGCCGCTGCGTCCTGTCATCCTCGATAAGAATACATGCCTTATAAGTATTTGCTTTGGGGATTTTCATCATCTTGCTCTTTACCTCGTTCCTCTTAAACGAGATATAGCGAATTGGCGACAACACTTCGATTCTCTGAACCTGCCAGTAAAATTCCGGCGGCTTGGAATAAATAGATGACAGCAATCCCCTGATTGCGCCCGGCGTCGGCACCGCATAAGTCATGCGCTCCACCTTGCTTTCAGGCCTGGTCCAAAGAGCAAAATCTCCCCAAACTTCTATCGTTGCACTTGGATTTTTCCCCATACTTCACCCCGTTTCTCAATACATTCCGTCAAAAGTCTCCAATGCGCCAAAGTTCAGTCCCAGTTTTTCATGATAGCACTCCGGATTCCCCAACAGATACCACTCTGTCTTTACCTCCCTTTCCCTCCCGTAAGTCCGGAAAAAAAGGGGAATGCAGCACTCCTGCACTTTATCTTCGGCAAAGGAGGAGGCCGTCAGAGGCCTTGCCCGTCTTATCAAATCCTGTGTAAGCCCTGTTTTACTATATTCTTCCTGAACGGAGCGGAACAGTTCCATCTCACTCTTCCAAGGGACGATTACCTGTACGCCCCTGGATTCAATCAGCTTATATGCTTCCTGCACTTTCTGATAATCTCTGTCCCAAAGCGCTTTTTTCAACTTTTCTTTATCACCCTCCGCATTTGAATACAGTATCTCATAATACTCCTCCACATGCCTCAGATTACAGCAGTCAATGGGATGCCGGGAAGCCAGAGTCTTTACGCAAACCGCCGCCCTTTGATAATACGCGCCCGAAGGATACAGGCATTCTTCATCGGGAAGGAAAACAATAACCCGACCTTCAGGGCTATCACCGTTGCGATTGCACCGGCCCGCTGCCTGAATAATGGATTCCAATGGTGCTAACGCCCTGTACACCACAGGAAAATCCAGATCCACCCCTGCCTCGATGCACTGACTTGCCACAAGATAGCAGGATTTTCCATCTGCAAGCCTCTCCTTTATCTCATCCAATACCCGGCTGCGATGGGCGCCGCACAAATCGCCAGTCAAATAGAAAAGCCCTTCTGCCTCTGCTTTGCATAATGTTTCCTTCAAAACATGAAAAAGTTTTTCAGCATGCGACCGTAGATTGACTATCACACATCCCTGTCTGCAGGAAACCAGTTCCTTCGCAATCTGTCTGTAGGAGACCGGCCGTTCAATCCGCCAGTCATATGTAACGCGTCTGGTTGCCTGAAAAAGTTCTTCCGGATGGGGCACAATTTCCGTGGGCTTCCATTGCATGCCCGGAAGATGCTGATATGACGGCTGTGTCGCCGTAGAGAATACCACGGTACAGCCATATTGATTACATAGCAAATTTACTGTCCGCAATGTGGCGTCCAGCAATTCAGGCGGTAGGGACTGGGCTTCATCCAGGACAATCACGCTGTCTGCCAGCTGATGCAGATGTCTGCAGCCTGTAGGTCTCGCGGAGAAGAGCGGTTCGAAGAAGCCCACATTCGTAGTCACAATGCAGGGGGCATCCCATCGTTCCAGCAGATTCCTGGCCCGCTCATCCAAAACCGCTGCGCTGTGGCTTTCCAACAGTTCGGGCATCACCCTCCTGTAATCCCGGACGTTCTGCTCCATAATGGCAAGATATGGCAAAATCAGAATGATTCGGCGCATCTGTCCGTATTTCATGCAATGCCTGACCGCAAAGGCAAACAGGCTCAAGGTCTTCCCCAAGCCCGTAGGCGCGGTCAATGTAAACAAGCCCGGCGGCGCTTCTGCAGCGCACAGACAATCCTCAAAAAGCTGGTCGCGAAGAATATTCAGAGCCGCTGACGAAGTGGAAAGCTGCCGTTTTTCTGTCCGAATCTGCAGTAGACGTTTCATGGCTTCTTCCGGATGGAACGCCGTACCCGAATGCTTTTTCAGATAATCCGGTTCAAAATGCTCTGCCGAAGCAGAATAATCCGCATCTGCCAGTGCAGAAAGCAAAAAGCGCGCCAACAGCATATCGGCAACCGGATCCTCCTCATCCGGAAGGGGCTGCGGAATCTTTATCTGCATAAGCTGCGGGCTCTCTGCTTGGAACGCTTCCAGAGCTTTTTTCATCTCCTCCATGCCAAACAAAGAATAGGTATTGCCTTCTTCGTCACAGCCCGAGCCTGTTCCCTGCATCAATTCTTTTAGTCTGGGGATACAGCCGCTGTCCAGATAGCTGTGATGTGCGGCGATTACAGACGCGATTATCCTTGCCGTTTTCTTCTGATTATAACGGACATACGCCAGCGCTGCCCCCGGGTAAGCATGGTTCACATGTATCCGCTTTCCCTCGAGCACCTCCGCGAAGCGTTTGCTTGCCTTGCCGAAATCATGTAGTCCTCCCAAGACTTTTCCGATTTCGGTATAACCAAGCGGTTTTAAAAATTCGCCGCACAGACTGCTTACGCGTTGTGAATGGTGCGCAAGCGTCTCCATTTCTCCGCACGCATTGGCGCTTCTTGCAAAATAGCAGTCCTGCATAGATTGTCCTCCTTGCCATTATATAGAATCATATATCAACAAACGAGTTTTGTCAACCATTTTGCACAAAATGGGTTTTACTGTTTTTTCATTTTATTATCTATTTTGCACAATCAGGAATTATGATTCCCTGCGCATTCCGTATCAGCCCAACCAGTCCGTTAAAGCTTTTCATTGCAAGACGCTTTACATTTATAATATAACACCAACACTTTCTGGCTTTCTTTCCCCGATTGCCCGTCTGGGCTGCACCCCGATTCCGCTTCGCTGCTTCTCGGTGTCCGGCTTTCGCCGGAAATAAATCGCAAAGGATATACCCGCCCGTAAATAAATTCCCGGCGGGTATATCCTCTGTGATTTCTGCCCAAGCTCAATGCCCCAGCATATTCTCTATAAAGGTCCCGTATCCCTTCGTCGGATCGTTGACCAGCACATGGGTCACGGCGCCTACGATCTTGCCGTTTTGCAGGATGGGCGATCCGCTCATCCCCTGAACAATGCCTCCGGTCTTGGCGATCAGCTCCGGATCGGTCACGCGGATGGATATCCCTTTGTTGTCGTCGGCGCCAAGCCTCACCTTTTCGATCTCAATATCGTATTCCCTCGCCGTCCCGTCAAAGCCGCAAAGGATCGTTGCCGGACCGAGCTCGATCTCCTGCCGCAGCCCGATCGGGTACAAATATTTCCCGGAATCCAGCAGCTCGTTCAGAAACCGGGACTCCGAGGTCGTGCTGAGACTTCCGAAAATTCCGAAGCCGGTATTTTTCCGAATGCTCCCCAAAACCTGCTCCTCGCTTCTTTGCAGCATTCCCACAAGCTCCCCCGGATCGCCCACCTCGCCTTTAACGACCGAGAGGATTTCCGCGGGATAAACGGTTCCGTCGGAGATCGAAAACAGCTTTCCGGTATCTCCGTCGGTAATGCCGTGTCCGAGCGCGCCGTACTCCAGCGTCGCAGGATTGACATAGGTCATCGTGCCGATGCCCGCCGTATCGTCCCGGATCCAGACGCCCAGCAGAAAGCTGCCGTCCGCAGACCGCCGGGGCGTCACCGAAACGACCGTGGTCGCGGTCTTCCTGCGGATCGTAAGCGTGACCGGGGCTTCCCCGGCTTCCTGTACCGCGGCAACGATATCCTCTTTTTCATAGACCTCCTGCCCGTTGACCCGTGTGATATAATCCCCGGTGCGCAGAATGTTTTCCGCCGGGCACGCGGTGCCGCCCCCCGAAAGGGCAAAGCTCCCGCAGCCAAGCACAAGCACGCCGTCGGTGTGCAGGTAGATCCCCACGGGCATTCCGCAGGCCAGCAGCGTGGTCTGCTCCAGAACGCCGATATCCAGCGTGCCAACGGGAATCAAACCAAACAGCGAAAGCTGCGCCTGATATTCCCCCGCCCGCTCCGAGGAGAGCGAAAACGGTTCGTTCATGTCCACGGTGATCCGGTCGGCGGGAACCGCCGGGTCCTGACTGACCGACGCGCGTACGTCGTCGGAATCGAGGCGAAGCGTAAACGGAAGCGACAGGTCGTAATCGCCCGACTCTCCGGCAATGAGCCAAAGCTTTTCGGGCATACGGTTCTTGAATTCCCGAACGCCGAACAAAGCGATCAGCCCCAGATCCACACAAAACAGAAACCATAAAAGCAAACGGTACCGTCTCATCTTCTTCCTCCTAAAACAGAAATACTCTCCGCAGCAAAAAAACTCATACTACCGTCCGATAGTATGAGTTTTTTTTGTGGTTGTATGCAAAAATCGGCTTCAGCCTTTCATTTCCTGCAAAAGGCTTCGCTTGCTTTCCTGTGCGAGTTCCTTCATTTCCGAAGCGTTTTTCCTGACCGAATCGGTGATCCTTGCGCCGCCCAAAATGCGCGCCAGCTCCTCGGTCTGTTCCTCCAAGGACAGCTTTGCGATCTCCGTTCTTGCCGCTCCGTCCACGGCTTTTTTTGAAATTCGAAAATGCGTATCGCCCATCGCCGCGATCTGGGGCAGATGCGTGATGCACAGCACCTGATGACGGCAGGCGATGCGCGCCATCTTTTCCGCCACCTTCTGGGCGGTCCGGCCGCTCACGCCCACGTCGATCTCGTCGAAAATCAGAGTCTCGATCTCGTCCTTTCCGGCAAAGACCGATTTCAGCGCCAGCATGATGCGCGACAGCTCGCCGCCGCTCGCCACCTTTGCGAGAGGCCGGAGCGGTTCTCCCGGGTTTGTGGAAATGCGGAACTCGACCTCGTCCCGTCCCTTTTCCGTCGGCGCGTCCAGCGGCTCGACGGCGATCGAAAACGCCACGTCGAGAAAGTTCAGATCCAGCAGAGCCTGCCGGATTTGTTCGGACAAAACGTCCGCCGCCCGCCTCCGCACCTCCGTCATCTGACCGCACAGCGCGGACAGCTCCTGCGAGAGCTTCTCCCGTTCCTTTTGCAGACGCTCCACATAGCCGTCGTAATCCTGATATTTCGCAAGCTTCTCGGCGCTTTGCTCGCCGTAGGCGAGGATCTCCTCGATCGTTCTGCCGTATTTGCTTTTCAAACGATTGATCAGATCGAGCCGTTCCTCGGTCTGGGCAAACTCCTCCGCGGTGTCGCTCAAATCGTCCAGATAACGGGAGAGCCGATAGCCCACCGCGCCGACCTGCTCCTCGACAACGCTCAGCTCCTCGGAAATGCCCGACAGCTCCTCGGAAAGCCCGCTGACCTTCGAAAGCTGCCGCAGCGCTCTGCCCAAAAGCTCCGACGCATTTTCGTTCCCGCCTTCGAGCTGCTCCTGCGCCAGCGTCGCCGCCTCCCGAATGCGGTTGGCATTGCAAAGCTCCTGATAGCGCTGCTCCAGCTGCGCGTCCTCCTGCGGACGCAGCCCCGCCGCGGAGATCTCCTGCGTCTCGTACTCCAGCATCGACATTTCCCGGACTCTGCCCTCGCCCTGCCGCAGCGCCTCGGTCAGCTCCTCGTCCGCCGCGCGGTAGCGCTGAAAGCATTCCCGAATGCGCTCCGGCAGACTGCCCGCCTCCTCTTTGGCAAAGCGGTCCAGCAGTTCCAAATGCTTTGCACGGTAGAGCAGCGACTGATGCTCGTGCTGCCCGTGAATGTCGATCAGGCAGGCGGCGGCCTCCCGGACGACCGACTGGCTGACCGTCTCGCCGTTGATGCGGCTCACGCTCCTGCCGTTTTCCATGAGCTTCCGGGTGATCACGACCTGCTCCTCCTGCGGCAGATCGTATTCGGCAAGCAGCTCGGTCAAGCGTCCCTCCTTGGCGTCAAACACAAGCTCCGCCAAGGCGTAATCCGCGTTTTTTCCAAGGATCTCCCTGCCGACCCGTCCGCCGAGAGCCATATTGACGGCTCCGAGCAGAATGGATTTTCCCGCGCCGGTCTCTCCGGTCAGCACGTTCAGCCCCGTGCCGAAATCGACCCAGACCTCGTCGATGATCGCAAAATTTTTTACATGCAGACTAATTAACATACGTCCCTTTCCCTCTCTCCGGGAATTCGCCGCTTATTCGTCCCAATTATGGTATACCTGCTGCACGTCGTCATCGTCGTCCAGCAGATCGAGCGTACGGTTCATCATTTTGACATCCTGTTCGTCGGTAAGCTCCACCCACGTCTGCGGAAGCATCGTCACCTCCGCCTGCAGCATCGGCACGCCCTCCGCTTCCAGCGCGTCGCGGACGGCTCCGAGCGAATCCTCGTCGGTCAGGATCTCGTAGGAATCCTCCTCCTCCGAAAAATCCTCGGCTCCGGCGTCCAGCGCCAGCATCATCAGATCGTCGGGATCCTTGTCGCACTCCTCCTTGTCAATGAGGATCTGCCCCTTTCGGTCGAACATAAACGATACGCAGCCCGGCGTTCCCACGCTTCCGCCGCCCTTCGAAAACGCGTTCCGCACGTTGGCAGCCGTCCGGTTCTTGTTGTCCGTCAGCGCCTCCACAATGATCGCGGTTCCCTTCGGGCCGTACCCTTCGTACGATACCATTTCGTAATTGACGGCGTTCGCGTCTCCCGCCGCCTTCTTGATGCTGTTGTTGATCGTGTCGTTCGGCATGTTGTTTGCCTTCGCCTTGGCGATCACGTCTTTCAGCTTGCTGTTGTTGTTCGGGTCGGGACCGCCCTCCTTTACCGCCACGGCAAGCTCGCGCCCAAGGCGCGTAAAAATTTTTCCCTTCGCAGCATCATTTTTCTCTTTTTTGTGCTTAATATTCGCAAATTTTGAATGTCCAGACATGTTCTGTCCCCTCTCTTTATGTTTTTTAGCGAATGCTCTCTTTTAAGCGCGCCATGATCCGTTCGGCCTCCTCCGCCGTTCGGATCGCGCAGAATACGGTGTCGTCTCCCGCCAAGGAGCCGACGATATCGGGAAGCTGCATGGCGTCAATGGTGGCGGCGACCGCCATCGCCATTCCCGCGTTGGTCTTGATCACAAGCAGGTTTTGCGCCGCGTCCACGCTCACGACCGCATCCCGTAAAATATGCGCGCGGCGGTTTTCCGGCTGTCCGGAGGGCTCCGCTGCGGAATTCATCACCGCATATTTCTGCTTTCCCGACTCGGTCGGGATCTTCATCAGCTTCAGCTCCCGGATATCCCGCGAGATCGTCGCCTGCGTCACCGGAAAGCCGACCTGCTGCAAGAGAGCCGCAAGCTCCTCCTGCGTTTCCACCTCCCGCCGAGAAACGATTTCCACAATTTTCTTCTGCCTGCTGTTTTTCAATCTATCTTCCCTCTATCTTTCCGAATGCTGCAGCTTTCCCCGGACGCGGTCCCAGAAGGTCACTTCGGCGAGCCGCAGAACGGAGATCTGCCGATCCGAGGTGCGCACCGCGCATTCCTCCCCGGCGCTCAGCGTCCCGTACTCGTCTCCGTCCACGGTCACAAGCGCCTCCTCCTGCCGCGAGCGGAAGGTCGGCAGCAGCCGAACCGTGATCTCCGCATCCGCCGCGACCACCAGCGGTCTTGCGTGCAGCGAGTGCGGGCAGATGGGCGTGATCAGCAGAAGCCTTACGTCGGGCGAAACAAGCGGGCCGCCCGCGCTCATGCTGTAGCCGGTGGAGCCGGTGGGCGTGGAAACGATCACGCCGTCGCTCTGATAGTCGCCGACCATTTCCCCGTTTACAAACACCTGAAAATGCAGCAGACGCGAATAACCGCTCCGGGAGATCACGACGTCGTTCATGGCGTACCAGCAGCCGCCTCCCTTTTTCCCCGCCGTCAGCAGCGGAAGCTTTTGGATCGTGTAGGCGTCTTGGACAAGGCTGCGGAGCGCCGGCTCCGCCGTATGGATCTCCGACGTGGTCAGAAAGCCCAGATTTCCCAGATTGATGCCAAGCACCGGAATCTGCAGCGGTTCCAGCGCCTTTGCCGCATGCAGAAACGTCCCGTCCCCGCCGAGAACGATCGCCGCCTCCGTCTCCGGCGGGATGCCCCGCGTCAGATCCCGCTCCGTTTCCGCCGGGTCTATGGGTACCGCCGCATACACGCTGCACCCCAGCGCCTGCAAAAAACCGGCGATTCGATTCGTGTACTCCTTATTTTCGTCCTTTGCCCGATTGGCAATGATACAAAAATGCTTCATCTACGACCCTTTCTGTCTCCTGTGCCGAAATGCTCTCCGCCGCTCCGTCCTCCCGACGGGCATGCAGAAGGTATTCGATGTTTCCGTCCCTGCCCGTGATCGGCGACACGTCCAAATGCAGCGCCGCAAAGCCGGAGCTTTCCGCACAGGCAAGCACACGGGCGAGCACCTGAACATGCACCGGCTTCTGCCGGACGACGATCCCGTGCTTGTCCAGCGCGCTGCGCCCCGCCTCAAACTGCGGCTTGATCAGGCACACCAGCTGCGCTCCCGGACGCATCTGCGCGGCGACCGCCGACAGCAGCTTCGTTACGGAAATAAAGGACACGTCCATCGAAACGAAATCCATCGGCACGCCAAAGTGCAGGGGCTTCAAATAGCGCACGTTCGTATGCTCCACGTTGACGACGCGCGGGTCCGCCAGAAGCTTTTCGGCAAGCTGACCGCTTCCCACATCGACCGCATAGACCCGCTCGGCCCCGTGCTGCAGCATACAATCGGTAAAGCCTCCCGTGGAAGCTCCCACGTCCATGCAGATCTGCCCTTCGAGCGAAAGCCCGTAGGCGTCCAGCACCTTGGCAAGCTTCTGCCCGCCCCGCCCGACAAACGGAGAGACCTCTCCGAGGATCGTGATCTCGGCGCTTTCCGAGACCGGCGTTCCCGCCTTTTCTGCGGCGACGCCGTCCACCAGCACCCGCCGCTCAAGGATCAGCCTGCGCGCCTTTTCTCTGGTCGGCGTCAGCGCCTCCCGCACCATCCGTACATCCAGTCGTTCCTTCACTCTTACCTCGCATCTCCGCGTGCCTTTTCACGCTTCCAGCTCCCGCTTTATTTTGGCAAAGATCGCCTCTTTTGTCAATCCGCACATTTCCCGAAGCTGCTGCTGCTCCGCCTGCGCCAAAAAACGATCCGGCAGCGCCACCGGCAGGACGCGCATCGGAAGCCGCTCCTCCATGACGAACGCCGCCAGCCGTTCGCCGAACCCGCCCGCGCCCACGCCTTCCTCGATCGTCACGAGCAGCGAATGCTCCTCCGCCAGCCTGCGGACGCAATCGCGGTCAAACGGAGCCGCGAAACGGGCGTTGATAATGCTTGCGCTGCGGCCGTTCTCCCGCAGCAGCTCCCGTACCTGCAGGGCAAGCCCGTAATACGGTCCGACGAACATAAGCGCGATCTCCCGCTCCCGGTGCAGAACCTCCGCCTTTCCCTGCGCAAGCTCCTGCGTCCCGCATTCTCCGAGCCGTTCGCAGCCCACGTTGCCCCGCGGATAGCGGATCGCCACGGGCCCCGGAGCCTCATGGGCAAACCGCAGCATCGCCGCAAGCTCCTCGCCGTTGGACGGCGCCATGACCGTCAGATTGGGGATGTGGCTCAGATAAGCAAGGTCAAAGATCCCCTGATGCGTCTCTCCGTCGTTTCCGACGATCCCGGCGCGGTCGATCGCAAAGGTCACGGGCAGGTTTCCCAGCGCCACGTCGTGAACGATCTGATCGTAAGCCCGCTGCAAAAACGTGGAATAGACCGCCACCACCGGCCGCAGTCCGGAAGCCGCCAGCCCCGCCGCAAACGTAACGGCATGCTCCTCCGCAATGCCCACGTCAAAAAACCGGTCGGGAAATTCGCTCTGGAACCGGCTCAGCCCGGTGCCGCCGGTCATTGCCGCCGTAATGGCAACCACGTCCGAATGCTCCCGTCCCAGCTCCGCAACGGCTTTTCCGAAGCAGTCCGTAAACGTCTCCTTCTTCTTTCCGTTCGTCTGCTCTCCGGTCGCCAGCCGGAACGGGTCGATGCCGTGAAAGCGGCTCGGCTCCGCCTCCGCATAGCGATAGCCCTTTCCTTTTTTCGTCACGACATGCAGAAGCACCGGCCCGGAAATTTTTTCCGCCGCATGGAACGCCCGCTCCATCAGCGCGATATCGTGTCCGTCGATGGGTCCGAAGTACGTCAGCCCCATTTCCGTAAAAAATTCGCCCGGAATGATCATCTGCCGGATCGAATCCTTTGTTTTTTTCAGTCCCTTCGCCAGCCGCTCGCCGAAGGCGGAGCGGTTCAGCACCTGCTCCAGATTTCCCTTGAAATCAATGTAGTTGCTGCTCATCCGGACCCTGCCCAGATAGTTCGCCATGCTGCCCACGTTCCGGGAGATCGACATTTCGTTGTCGTTCAGAACGATGATAAGGTTCGTTTTGAACCGTCCGATGTTGTTCAGCCCCTCATACGCCAGCCCGCCGGAAAGCGAGCCGTCGCCGATCACCGCCACGACGCGCTCCTTCGTGCCGCGCAGCTGTCTTGCCTTCGCCATGCCCGCCGCCACGGAGACCGAGGTCGAGCTGTGCCCGGTGTCAAACGCGTCGCACGGACTTTCGGCGCGCTTTGGGAACCCGCTGATCCCGCCGTAGGTGCGCAGCGTGGGGAACCGGTCCTTCCTTCCGGTCAGGATCTTGTGCGTATAGGACTGATGTCCCACGTCCCAGATCAGCTTGTCCTCCGGGAAGTCCATGCAGCGGTGCAGCGCCATCGTCAGCTCCACCGTTCCGAGACTGGACGCCAAATGCCCGCCGTTTTTGCTTGTCGTTGCAAGGATCAGCTTCCGGATCTCAATCGCAAGCTGCGGAAGCTGCTCTTCGGGTATCTTTTTAATATCATTGGGTTGTGTTATCTGTTCCAGTAGATTGCTCATACCGTATCCTAAGCGCCTTTCCGTTTTAATATTCGCGGCTTACGAGCCAGTCGAACAGCCACTCCAGAAACGCGGACTCCCCGCCAAGCCCCCGCAGGGTCTCCTTGGCGCGCTCCGAAAGCCTCCGCACCTCCTGCCGCGCCGCTTCCAGACCAAACAGGACCGCGTAGGTCGTCTTCTGGTTTTTCTCGTCGCTGTGCACCGGCTTTCCGAGAAGCTCCTCGTTTCCGACCTCGTCCAGAATATCGTCCCGGATCTGGAACGCCATTCCCACGTCCGCCGCAATTTGCTCCACCGCCTCGACCTGCGCCGAGTCCGCGCCCGCCAAAATCGCGCCGACCATCAGGGAAGCCTCCAGCAGCGCGCCGGTCTTTAAGCGGTAGATAAACTCCAGCTGCTCCGCCGTAAGCGCCTTTCCGGTCAGCTCCACGTCCACGGTCTGCCCGCCGATCATGCCGAAGGCGCCCGCCTTCCGCGCCAGCACGCCCAGCGCCCGGAGCACCCGCGCATCGTCCTCCGGTTCTCCCGCCGCCAAAAGCGCCGTCTCAAAGGCAAAGTTCAGCAGACCGTCCCCGGCAAGGATCCCCATCGCCTCGCCGAACGCCGCGTGCGTCGTCAGCTTTCCGCGCCGGTATTGGTCGTTGTCCATTGCCGGAAGATCGTCGTGTACGAGAGAATACGAATGGATCATCTCGATCGCGGCGCAAAACGGCGCGACAAGCGTCGGGAGCTTGTCCTCCGCCCCGTCGAACAGCAGATAGCTTTCGAGCATCAGGATCGGGCGAAGCCGCTTCCCTCCGTTTTCCACGCTGTAGCGCATTGCCTCCAAAAGCGTCTTCTGCGGATAAGCGGTCTGCGGCAGATAGCTCTGCAAAAACGCTTCGATCTGCTCCTTCCGCTCCGTAAGACGCCGCTCATATTCCTGTTCTTTCATCCCATCCTCCGTTCCGATCATCCTTCCTCCAAGATCAGCAGCTCCTTCTCGACACGATCCAACAGCGCGTCGCACCGGGACAGCTTCTGCATTCCTTCCTTATAAAGCCGGAACGAATCCTCCAGCGAAAGCTGTCCTTCCTCCAGCGTACGGATCAGCTCCCGAAGCCCCTCCATCGTTTCTTCCAAGGTTTCTTCCTGCTCCGGGGCGTCGCTTTGTTTCTTTTCGTTCATTCCCATTCGCCCTCTTTCTCAATATCCGCCACGATCGCGCGAACCGTTCCGTCCGCAAGATAGATCCGCAGCTCGTTCCCCGCCGAAAGCTGTCCGACGGTCTCCACCGCCCGTCCGTCGCCGTCCGTCAGATAGCCGTAGCCCTTTCCGATGCGCCGAAGCGGCGACAGGCTCCTCATTTTTTCGCTTAATAGCGCAAGCTCGTGTCTGCGTTCCCGCAAAATTCCGTCCATTGCCTGACGGAGCGCCTTCCCCAAACGCTCGCGCTCCTCCCGCTGCCGCAGCAGCCGGTTCTGGGGTCTCTGCGCCGTCAGCAGACGCCGCAGCAGCTCCGCCTCGCTCCGGGCGTTTTCCAGCCTTGCCGTCATCGCGCCGGTAAGATCCGCATGGAAATCCACGAGCTGCGCCTCCAGCGCCTCGCTTTCGCAGACCGCAAGCTCCGCCGCGGCGGAGGGCGTGGGCGCGCGCCGATCCGCAACATAGTCGATGATCGTCGTATCCGTCTCGTGCCCGACGCCGGATATGACCGGGATCGGACAGTCATAGACCGCTCTCGCCACCGCTTCCTCGTTGAACGCCCAAAGATCCTCGATGGAACCGCCGCCGCGCGCCACAATGATCACATCGACCCCCAGCGCGCAGAGCCTCCGCAGACCGCGCACCACGGACTCGGCGGCGCCGAAGCCCTGTACCTGCGCGGGCGCAAGGATCGGCTGCACATAGGGATTGCGCCGGTGCAGGATGTTGCGGATATCCTGCAGCGCCGCGCCGCTGCTTGCCGTAACGATCCCCACGGTTCTCGGATAGCGCGGCAGAGGCTGCTTATGCTCCGGCGCGAACAGACCCTCGAGCGCCAGACTGCGCTTGAGCGCCTCGTACTGCTCGTAAAGCTGTCCCACGCCGGCAAGCCGGATGCTCCGGGCGCTCAGCTGATACGTTCCGCCCCGTTCGTAAACGGTCAGATCGCCGGTCGCCTGCACCCTCTGTCCTTCCCGAAGCTCAAAGCTCAGCCCACGCAGACGCGCCGATTCCCACATCACGCAGGAAAGCTGCCCGCCGCTGTCCTTTAACGTAAAATACAGATGTCCCGACGGATGCAGCTTGCAGTTCGAGACCTCTCCCTGAATGCAGATGCCCCGCAGCAGCCCGTCCCGCTCGAACAGTCCCTTGACATAGGCGTTGACCTGACTGACGCTATACGCTTTCCGAACCATACTGCCGTACTACTTTCCCCAAAATTCCGTTGACAAAGCTTCCCGCCTGCTCTCCACCGTAGCGCTTTGCAAGCTCCACCGCTTCGTTGACCGCCACCGCCGCGGGGATCTCGGGATCGTGACAGATCTCCGCCGCCGCCAGCCGAAGGATCGCAAGCTCCGCGCGTCCGATGCGGTGCAGGTCCCAGCCCTGCGAGGCTTCCGCCAAGATCGAATCCACGTTTCCGCGGTGCGACGCCGCCCAGCGGTACCGCGCGAGCAGCGCCTCCGAAAGCTCGTCCGAAAGCCCCTCCATCGACAAAAACAGCGCCGCCTGCCCGTCCTGTTCGTTTCCTTCATAAAAATCCGCGAGAAACAGCGCTTTCATAACATACTCTCTGCGGGCTCTCTGCGATAGTGTCTTTACCGGCAAGACCGGCGTACCTTCCCTCTCGTCCTTCATTTCCTTCTGCATTCCTTTTCCTTCTTTTTCAAAAAACCTGCGTCGGCGGAACAAAGAATCTCGCGCTGCGAGCCTCCGCGGAGCGGTTTCCTATAGAACAAAAACAGAGAGTGACCGCGTAAGGATCACTCCCTGTTTCCTGCATTCTTTACGCCTTGTCAATGTCCACACCGATAATATGCACGTTTACGCGTTCTACCGGCAGTCCCGTCATTCCTTCGATCGAGCTTTTTACCTTTTCCTGAATGGTTCTGGAAGTCTTCGGTATGCTGTAGCCATAGCGGATCACGATGGACAGCTCGGCATGCACCTTTCCTTCCTCCAGCCGGATCACCACGCCGCGGGAAAGATTTTTGATGCCCAGTTTCCCGATAATCTCTTTTGTTATATTTCCGGACATATATGCAACCCCTTCAATCTCGGTGGCCGCCATACCCGCAATCGCCGCAATGACGTCGTCTGCAATCTTAACTTCCCCATCTACGCCCTTCAGCTCCAGAGTTGCTCCGTAGTTCGGTTCCATTTCCTTGCCCATATTACTCCTCCAATCCGTATGCGGCAAAAACGCAGCCGCATCCACTGTTAAAGTCATTATATCAAATATGGGCAAGAAATAAAAGCCTTTTTTTCAGCAAAGACGATCAATCGCTCGTAATTGCATGCTGCACATAGATCTGGCTGACCTTTACGCCGGTTTCCCGGATGATCACGTCCTCGATCTGCGCCACCTCCTGCTGCGTGATGCTGGCTGCGTTCACGATAACGTTGACCGAATCCTCCTCAATGTGAACGACAATCTCCTGAAAGCCCTTTGCTTCCAGAAGCGACTCGCAGATATCCTCTTTTTCCGCGTTCTTTGTCATATTCACAAGCGTTTCCATGGCGTCCGCCTTCAGCTCCTCGCTGATGCTTTCATCCTGTACGATCGCCATCAGCGCCTCCCGGTTCTTTGCGCGGATCTGCTCTCTGGAGAGCTTTGCCGACACAAAGTAGTCCGGAGAAAGCTCGGTGCTTGCCAAAACCGAGCTGCCCGGCGTGTCGTCTCCGGTCTGCGTCGGTTTCGACGCGTCGCCGCTTGGCGTCGGCGAGGGAGACGGGCTGACCTTCTGGTTTTCCGCGAGGATCAGGCTGCCGTCGTCGCCGACCGGGATCGAATCGCCGTCGGAAATGTCCGCAAAATTGCCGGCTCCGTCGCTGTCCGGGTCCTGCGTCGGCTCGTTCTTCGCCGTATCGGTGGGCGTGACCTTGGCTCCCGTCGGCTTTGCGCTGTCCCGCGTCAGATTCAGATAGCCCGCTACGACGATCATGATCGCCAGAGCCGCAATGATAACTTGATTTCGTTTCATTAATTTTTTCACGATAATGCTCCTTCTAACTTCATTCTAATTATATGGCAGAACCTTTACTTTATGTGCCGGAATTCCGAAGATCACTTCCGCCGCGTAGGTAATTTCCAGAACCGCCTCCGCGTCTGCGGCTCCTTCCGTAACGACGAGAACGCCGTCCATATCCGGAGACAGCATGACCTTGCATACCCCCAGCCCCTTCGTTGCCTCGAGCATTTCCTGAAACCGCTGTTCGTAATATTCGTTGCCCACCGATTCCTGCCGCGAAAGCGCGAGCGTAGGGACCGCCGCCGTACCGCCGCCGTTGTCCGAGGAACGGTCTCCGGGGAACGACAGAACGAGCAGAGCTATGCCGGCAGCCAGCAAAAGCAGGAGCTTCCCAAGCCCGATCTCCTTCATCTTTTCATATATCTGCTTCATCTTTCCCTCACTGACCGGACGCTCCGTCCGGTATCGTCACATACAACAGGTCCTGCGAAATATGATAATAGCTGCTAAGACTTTCCTTTAGCGGCGCGACCTCCTGTCCCGGAGCAAGGGAGATCCAGATCCCGGTGATCCCCATCGTATCGCCCTGATACGCAAGACTCACCCGAACGCCGAGAGGCTCATACCCCTCGTCCCGAATAAACTGCAGGATCTGCTCCTCCATCCCCTGTTCATAATATGCCAGCATCCGTCCGTCCATGCCGGAAAGTTCTTCCCCGGTAAGCTCCTCCGTAGCCTGCGGGATCTCCGGCAGCCCGTCCAGACTGCCGCTTCCGCTCAGCCATTGGGCGATGGGGTTCAGGATGTAAAGCGCCAGAAGCCAGCCCGCCGCCACCCGCAGATATCTTCCGTAGCTCTCCTTATGTACGAGCTGCACAAACAGATTCATAAAAATGATCAGATACAAAACCCGGTAGATCCACTGCTGTACGCCAAGCACCCTCCGTCCCCCCTTTTGCTCCCGTTTTTCAGCTCCCGGTCGTCGTTACCGCCATGACCATAATGACGATCAAAAACGACAGCAGCGCGGCGGATACAAGCCCCGTCAGCAGGCTGATGGCCTCCGCCGTCTCCTCCACGCAGCCCACCATGCGCTTGTCCGCAAAGAGCTGCGCCGACGCCGCCACAATGCGGAACATCAGCATGTAGGCAAACAGCTTCACCAGCGGACGCAGACAGGCAAAGAGCAGTACCAAGACCCCGGCGGTCCCCACGGCGTTTTTGATGACCACGCCGGCGCTGAACACCGTTTCGGTCACGCCCGAAAAGAGCGCGCCCACGCCGGGAATGGCGGACAGCGATTTGGTCAGCGTGCTCCGTTTGAGCTGATCCACGCCGGGCGCAAGCACGCCTTGGATCACGGAAAAGCCCGTCGCCACAGCGAGCATTCCCCGCCTTCCCCAGAGAATGCAGCGCTTCACAAGCCCCGTAAAGCCCGACAGACAGTTTTCGATCGGAAGCTGCCCGCTGATGCCAAGCATCACATACAGGTTGCACAGCGGCAGAAAGACGCTTACGAGCACGCTCTGACACAGCGTGATGAGCGCGACATAGACCTGATAAAAGCCGTTGGCGGTCGTCACTCCGGTGCAGAACGTAATGCTCATCAGATAGACCGGCACGAGCATCCGCATGAACTGCAAAAGAAAGTTCAGCGTCGCCGCCGCAAGCTCCGCCGCCTGCAAATAGCATTGCAGCAGCAGCGCGTACAGCAGAAAAAACGTCGCCTGAAAGCCGGTCTGCGCCACCTGACCGTTTGAGAACGCCGAGGAGACGACCGAAAACAGCGTCGCCACGGTAATGATCAGAAACAGTCTCGCAAAAAAACCGGTATCGGTCCGAAAGCTGCTCAGCGTCCGGTTGACGAGCAGCCGCAGCACGTTTCCGACCGACAGCTCCTCCGCCCCGGTCAAAATGTCGCCGACAAAGCCGGAAAACGACAGATCGCCAGCCTCCTCGGAGGATCGCAGAAGCTCGTCCAGCTCGTCGTAGTCCAGATATTCCGAAAGCTCGTTCACATAGCTCATGCCCTCTTCTTCGGTGTCCTCCGCCGCCGCTGCGGACAGCATGCAGGCAGCCAAAAGCAGCAGCCACAGCGTGCGGAAAAGCCTACGGTCAGCCAAAGCGCTCCATCACCTCCACCAACTGCAGAAGCACCGGCAGGCTTACGGCAAGAATGCTGAACTTGGCGGCGATCGCGATCTGCTCTCCGAGCGCCTGACAGCCCGCGTCCCGGCAAAGCGCCGTGCCGAACTCTCCCACATAGGCGATCCCCACAATCTTCATAAGGATCTTCCAGTAGGCGGAATCCAACCCCACACGGTCAAACAGACCGGACAGCGCCGCCACGACGAACTGCATGCGCTCCAAGCCCCAGAACACCGCATAGACCGCCGCGGCAAGCGTCAGCAAAAGCGCCGCGCCCCCCGCCTCCTTTTTGCAAAGCAGCACCCCGGTCACCGCGACCAGCGCCACACCAACCAGTTTTTCCATCCCCGGCTCCTCTTTTACCACTGAAACAATCCGTCGATCAGCTGGAACAGCTGCGCGATGTAGGGAAGCACCCAGCTCAGCACGAGCAGAAGTCCCGCCAGACTTGCCAAAAACGCCTGCTCCTCCCTGCCGGACGCCTTCAGTATCTGCCCCACGACAGACACCAAAATTCCCACCGCCGCGATCTTAAAGATCAGATAAATGTCCATGTTTCCTCACATAGCAAAGCAAATTTATTCGTACAAGCGCCCGGCGCTAGAGCAGCAAAATCGTCAGAAAGATCCCCAGCAAAATTCCCAGATTGCGGTACAGCCGGGTCTTTTCCCGAATTTCCCCCAGCAAAACCGAGAGCTCGTTTTCCGTATAGCTCAGATAACGTCCAAGAATCGTCTCCTGCATCTGCCGGTCGGTCATTCCGAGCTGTTCCCCCAGCAGGACGAACTGCTCCACGTCCGAGGGCTGCAGATACGACTGCCGGAGCTTCCGGCGTGCCGCCTCCTCCCAGAGCACGCGCACGGGCTCTCCCCGGTACAAAAGCATTTCCTCCGAGATCTCGCGGAACAGCTCCCCGTAGACCCCCGCCATATGCTCCCCGGTCTCCCGCAGCGCCTCCGGAAGGCTCCCGCCCTCGGTTCGGATCTGCGCCTGCAAAAGCTCCACCGCGCGCCGTCCCTCCTGCAAGTGCTCCTGACGCAGCTTCATCTGCCGTCCAAAGAGGATCCCCCCGCCGCCGCAGGCGGCGATCACAAACATTCCGCCCAATACTCTATGTAGCATTCCATTCCACCTCCTCGATCGTTCCCGCCCCTTTGCTCCGCGAAAGAAACACGACGCCCTGAAAGCAGCACTTTTTCAGAAGCTCGGAAAGCCCCGGCTTGCCCAGCAGCTCCGCCCGGTCGGCGGCGTGACAGGTGGCGATCAGATGACAGCCGCAGTACAGCGCCGTCCAAAGCTCATGCAGCTCCTCCTCGCCGCCGATCTCGTCCACGGCGATGTAATCGGGCGCCATCGAACGAAGCAGCATCCGCATGCCCACCGCCTTCGGCGTCGCGTCCAGCACGTCGGTGCGGGGCCCAAGCTCCTGTCCCGGGACCCCCTGATAACAGGCGGCGATCTCCGAACGCTCGTCCACGACGCCCACCGTATAGCCCCCCGCCGAAAGCTGACGGATCAGGTCCCGCAGCAGCGTCGTTTTTCCGCAGCCCGGCGGCGAAACCAGCAGCACGTTTCCGGGGCGGCTCAAAAGCGGCAGCCTGCGCAGAACCGCGTCGGCGCAGCCCGGATGCGAATGCGCCACGCGCACGTTCATCGAGCTGACCTCCCGCAGCGTCCTTGCTTGTCCGTTTTCCGTCACAAGCTTCCCGCAGATCCCCACCCGGTGCCCGCCCGGCATCGTCAGGAACCCCTGCCGAAGCTCCTGTTCGACCGCATAGACCGAATAATTACTTAAAAACGACAGCATTTCCCGCAGCAGCTCCTGCGTCATCCGAAAGCTCTGCGCCGCTTCCCGGCGGCGTCTGCCGTCCTGTCCCAGATACCACTCGCGGTTGTCGTAGGTCAGAAATACCGGTTGTCCCACCCGCAGACGCACCTCCTGCAAACAGGAAAACTCCTCCACGGCGGTCTCCAGAAGCCTCCGCAGCGCAGCCGGGAACGCCCTCAGAAACAAGTCCTTTTCCTTCATGCCGCACATTCCACCTCCCCGTCTGCTTTTAATATATGAGGCGCCGCTTGGAATATGCCGGAAATCCGTTGCAATTTTCCGGTTTTTGGGCTATGCTTGACAGGGGTCTGCGGGCTGCCGGTCGGCAACGCGGATCGCGTACGGAAAAATCGGGAGGATAACCTTTTATGAAATACGGATTGATCGGAGAAAAGCTGGGACACAGCTATTCGAAGCGCATTCATGAGGCGATGCGCCAAGAAGCCTATGAATTAAAGGAGCTGAGCCGGGAGGAGTTCCCGGAATTTATGAAGGAGCGCGCCTTTGCGGGAATCAACGTGACGATCCCCTACAAGCAGGCGGTCATCCCCTATCTCGACCGGCTGGACGACGCCGCCGCCCGCATCGGCGCGGTCAATACCGTCGTGTGCCGGGACGGGGAGCTTTGGGGCTATAATACCGACTACTACGGCTTTGCGGAGACGCTGCACGAAAACCGTATCGACGTTGCCGGAAGAAAGGTGCTGGTGCTTGGGAACGGCGGCGCGGCAAAGGCGGTTCTCGCCGTTTTTGAGGACGAGGGAGCCGGAAGCGTGCTGACCGTCAAATACAAGCGGGAGCCGGGCTGCCTGACCTACGAAGAAGCCGCGTGCGCCCACGCGGACGCGGACGTGATCGTCAATACCAGTCCGGTGGGCATGTTCCCGAACTGCGACGCCTCTCCTATGAGCCTGACCCCTTACAAAAATCTTTGCGCGGTCTGCGACCTGATCTACAATCCGCCTGTGACACGGCTTTTGTCGGATGCGGCAGCGCAGGGAGCGGCTGCGGTCAACGGTCTGCGGATGCTTGTTCTGCAAGCCAAAAAAGCGTCCGAGCTGTTCTTCGGCGACGTGCTGCCGATGGAAGCCGCAGACAAAATTTACGGGGAGCTTCTTTGAAAAGCTCCCCGTTTTTTATGCGTTCTTTACGACCCTCCGTTTTCCGGTCAGCTCGGTCACGTTTAGCTTCATGACCGCCGTCCGGGGGATCGCCGCTTTGTCAAATGCAAAGCCCTCGGGACGGTAATGTTCCACTAAAAGGCGGAGCGCCTCGTACTTCTCCTCCTCCGGCAGAAGCGTAAGCGTCCCCCGCCCCATTACGCTCTCGTACCCCATCGTACACATGCCCTTTTCCTCCGAGAGCGCCAGCCGGTGTCCGCAGTCCATCTCAAACGCAACGCGGCAGTCGCGTTCCAGAAGCCGGAGCTTTTTCCCCTCAAGCGCGCTGTGGAAATACAGCGTGACCTCGGTTCCCTCCGCCCGCAGACCAAAATTCAGCGGCACAATATACGGGTACTCCTCGTCGTGAAACGCCACCCGGCAGACGTCGCACCTTTCCATGATCGTCACAAGTTCCCGAAAATTCGTTACCTCTCTGTCGCTTCTTCGCATTGCCGTTCCTCTCCCCGTTCTTTTTCTTCCTTCAAAAGCCACCGCCGAACCTCCGTCAGGTCGCCGAAGATCCGGTAAGAAAGCCGACGCATCTCGTCGTCGGGCGGCAGCAGATCCGGCACCATGATCGGACGCAGCCCCGCCGCGTGCGCGGAACGAATTCCGTTAAAGGAATCCTCAATGGCGACCGCCTGTTCCGGCGGCACGTCCAGCAGCTCGCATGCCGCAAGATAAATGTCCGGCGCGGGCTTGCTGCGCTTTACCATGTCTCCGCAGATCAGACCCGAAAAATACGGCAGCAGTCCCGCGTCGCCAAGCTCCTGCCGCACCACCGCCTCCCGCGTGGAGGACGCAAGCGCCGCCCCGATCCCGGCTTTTTGCAGCGCGGCAAGCAGCTCCCGCACCCCCGGCTTCAAAGGAAGCCGCCCGCCGTCAAAGCGCTCGTGAAACCATCTCGACGCTTCCTTTCGATACGCTTCGTAAGGGAACTCCCGACCGTAATGTTCCAGAAATATCTCCTTCGTTTCCACGGCGTTGACTCCGAGGCAGCGGTAAAGCACGCCCTTCATATCCCCATAGCCGTCCCGCTCGGCAAGCGTCAGCCAGCTTTCCATAACGAGCCGTTCCGAATCAAAGATCACGCCGTCCATATCAAAAACAACGGCGGAGCATTCGCATCCTTTCATAGCCTTCCTTTCCGTTTCCCTCAGAGCCTCCCCCGGAGGGGAAGAATACAAAGCCCCCAGCGGTTCACGCTGGGGGACAAAGCCTTATACACGCTTCATGTATTCGCCGGTTCTCGTATCGATCTGAATGGTCTCGCCTTCATTGACAAACAACGGAACGTATACCGTAGCGCCGGTCTCCACGATCGCCGGTTTGGAGGCTCCGGTGGCGGTATCGCCCTTGAAGCCCGGTTCCGTGGAGGTGATCACAAGCTCCACAAACAACGGAGGCTCGATCGCAAATACCTGTCCCTGATGGGAAAGCATTTTCACCATATCGTTTTCCTTCACAAACTTCAGCGCGTCGCCGACCTGATCGGCGCTGAGTCCCGTCTGATCGAAGGTCTCTACGTTCATAAAGTAGTACAGATCGCCGTCGTTGTACAAATACTGCATATCGCTTCTTTCGATATGCGCCTGCGGATATTTCTCGGTCGGGCGGAACGTCTTTTCCACCACGCCGCCACTCTTAATATTCTTTAATTTTGTTCTTACAAAAGCCGCGCCTTTTCCCGGCTTTACATGCTGGAACTCGATCACCTGATATACGTTTCCGTCAATTTCCAGCGTAAGTCCGTTTCTAAAATCGCCTGCTGATACCATACAGAGGTCCTCCTTCATCTTAACTACAATTTAGTGTATCTTATAAGCAACGCTTTTTCAACACTTTTTTTCATATTCCGGAAAGATTTCCGGGAAAAAACGTTTCCCGTCCGTCCTTACAGCTCCATCAGCTCCTTTGGAGAAAACGCCAGATTCTCGCAGCCCTCCTCCGTTACGATGACCATATCCTCAATGCGCACGCCGCCGAAGCCTTCCACATAAATGCCCGGCTCGACGGTCATCAGCATGCCCGCCTCCAAAACGTCGCTGCATTTCTGACTGGAGACCGGCATCTCGTGGATCTCCAAGCCGACGCTGTGCCCGAGGCTATGCCCAAAGCAGTTCCCGTAGCCGGCTGCCGCAATGATGTCGCGCGCCACGCTGTCAACCTCTTTTCCGGTCATTCCGGATTTCAGCTTGGCAAGCGTCGCAAGCTGGGCCTCCAAAACGATCCCGTAGATCTCCTTCTGTTTTTCGTTTGCCTTTCCGATCACGACGGTACGGGTCATATCCGAACAGTAGCCGTGATAGGTGCAGCCGAAGTCCATCGTAACAAAGTCGCCCTTTTCCAGCTTCTTTTCCGAGGGCATCGCGTGCGGCATCGAAGAATGGATGCCGGATGCGACGATCGCCGGAAAGCTGATCCCGTCCGCGCCGTGCATCTTCATGAAAAATTCCAGCTTTGCCGCAATTTCGATTTCCGTGGTTCCCGGAACAAGACTCGGAAGGATCTCCCGAAACGCCAGATCCCCGATATGCTCCGCTTCCCGCAGATACGCAAGCTCGTCCGGTGTCTTGATGCGCCGCAGGCGGCTCAGCTCGTTTTTCACAGGCAGCAGCTTCGCCGGAATGTGCTGTGCAAACAGCAGATAATGCTCGTGGGTAACGTCCTGCATTTCAAACGCAAGCGTCTGCACCTGCTCCTTCTTTACATATTCCGCAATAACCGGAGCGTAGCCCCCCTCCACGGTCACAACGGTAAAATCCTTCGCCTCCTCCTTTGCCTGAAAGACAAAGCGGAAATCGGTAAACAGATAGCGCCCGTTTTTCGTCAGCAGCAGGCAGCCCGTGTCGTTTGTATAACCCGACAGGTAACGGATATTCGCCATGTTGTTCACCAAAAAACCGTCGGCTCCAAGCTCCTGCATCATCTGCACGGCTCTTTCATACGCTTTCATTGTTCGTTTCCTCCGTTTTCGTTTTTTCTATTATCTGCTCGATCGCCATAACATATCCCCGCAAGCCGTAGCCCGCGATCTGCGCGTCGCACGCGGGCGCGGTAACGCTGATCTTCCGGAAATCCTCCCTTGCGTGAATGTCCGAAATATGCACCTCGATCTTGGGCATTTTCAGAATTTTCAGCGCGTCGTGCAGCGCGTAGCTGTAATGCGTGTAAGCGCCCGGATTGATCACCACCCCGTCCACACGGTCAAAATACGCCTGATGCAGCCGGTCGATCAGCGCGCCCTCGCTGTTGCTCTGAAAAAATTCGAGGGAAACGCCCAGCTCCTCCGCCTTCTGCGTCAGCATCCGGACAAGCCCGTCGTAGGTGTCCGTTCCGTAAATTCCCGGCTCCCGGATCCCCAGCATATTCAGATTCGGCCCGTTCATAATAAGAATGTTCAAAGCCCGCTCCTCCTTTGGTCAAATACTGTCGTGAATTTCCTCCGCGATCGCCGAGACCGTTTTTCCGTCCACGGCGATCACCTTATGCGCGGTCATCTGATATACGAATTTCCGCTCGGTCAGCAAGTGCCGGATCTCGCTTTCACGCGAAGCCTTCTGCAAAAGCGGCCGCGTCGTATCGCCCTCAAGCCGCGCCAGCACGGTTTCCGGAGTCACGCTCAGATAAACGACCATGCCGAGCTTCCGGAGCAGCTTCTGATTTTTCATGCGGACCGGCATTCCGCCGCCCGTGGCGATGACCTGCCGCTTTGCCTTCCGCACAAGCTCCTGCAATACCTCGGTCTCCAAGTCGCGGAAATAAGCCTCGCCCTTTTCCGCAAAAAGCTCGCTGACCGAACGTCCCGTCCGTTCCTCGATCAGCGCGTCCGTATCGACAAACGCAAAGCCGTACCGCTCGGCAAAGCATTTGCCGACGCTTGACTTGCCGCTTCCCATAAAGCCGATCAGCACAATGTTGGTCTGCTTCAGCCGCTCCATACGCTCCCTTTTATAAAAATGCAGCACGACCCGTTCCAGCCGCCGCTTAAAGACGATCTGGATCTCCTCCTTTTTGTTGATCGGCTTTACCAGAAACGAACGGATGCCCGCCCGGTTCGCGCCGTAAACGTCGGTAAAGAGCTGATCGCCCACAAAAAGCGTGGTCTTCTTCGTCGTCCGCATCAGGATCATCGCCTTGCGGTAATTCTTCGTCGCCGGTTTGTGCGCGTCGAAAATGTAATGAAGCTTTACGCCCTTGATCTTTACGCCGCGGTAAAAGCGGCGCACCCGGGGCGCCTTGTTGTTGGAAAGCAGACAGATGCGGAACCCGATCCCGCACAGCCGCCGGAACAGCTCGACGACCTGTTCGTTCGCGTCGGCGCCATGCTCCACAAGGGTGTTGTCGATATCGTAAATGATTCCGCGATAGCCCTGCGCGTACAAGCCCTCATAATCAATGCTGTAGCTGGAATCCGCCATTTCCGCCGGATAAAATTTTCGAAACATAAGCTCTCCATATTTAGCAGTATTCTATCAGACCCCGGAACAACGCCGCAGCCTCCGGCCGCTCCGCCGCCAGATGCTCCGGATGCCATTGGACGCCGAGAAAAAACGGATGTCCCTTTTTTTCCAGCGCTTCCGGAAGTCCGTCCCCGGATCTGCCGGTCACAAGACAATTTTCGGCGATCCTCCGAAGTCCCTGATGGTGAAAGCTGTTGACCGCGATCCTCTCCTGCCGGACGAGCCGATGCAGCAGACTGCCCTCCTCCACCCGCACCCAATGGGTCGGTACCGGATCGGCAGCCGTCTGATCGTGCATCTGCCACCTTCCGGGCTCCAAGTCCTGATAAATATCCCCGCCCAAGGCAAGGTTCATCATCTGAATTCCCCGGCAGACGCCCAGCACCGGCTTTCGCGCATCCGCAAGCAGTCGAAGCATCGAAAGCTCCAGACGGTCCCGCGGCGCGCAGATGCGGCCGCAGCCCGGCTGCACGTCCTCGCCGAACAGCAGCGGATTGGCGTCCGGACCGCCCGGAAACAAAAAGCCGTCCGTTTTTTGAAGCAGAAGCCTCTGCTCCGTTTCGTCCTGTGCAAGCAAAAGAACCGGAATGCCTCCGGCGGCGCGGATCGCCCTCTCGTACGGCGCGCATAAAAACCACCGGTTTCGTTCCATATCGTACTGCGGAAGTACCCCGATCAGCGGATGCAGCATCATTTCCACCATAATCTGCTTTATTATACTACGAATTATGTGCGGAAGCAAAAGAAAATTACAAAAAAAAGGAAAGCGCCCTGCAAGCAAAGCGCCTTCCCACAGTTTTCCTATTCTTCTTTTCCTGCGTTTTCCTCTATAACCTTCGCCTGTACGTCCGCCGGCGCCGGCTCGTATCTTGCAAATTCGTAGGAATATTCGCCGATGCCTCCGGTCATGGAGCGCAGATCGGTCGAATAGCCGTACAGCTCCGCAAGCGGAATGTCCGCAATGATCTCCTGCTTTCCTCCCGCCACCGGATTCATGCCGAGCACGCGGCCTCTGCGCTTGCTCAGGTCCCCCATGATATCGCCGGTATAGCGATCCGGGATCAGTACCTTGAGGGAAGCGATGGGCTCAAGCAGGATCGGCGTAGCGTCCATGATCCCCGCCTTAAACGCCTTGATCGCAGCCAGCTTGAACGCCATCTCGTTGGAATCGACCGGATGATAGGAGCCGTCCACAAGCGTCGCCTTGATGCCGACGACCGGATAGCCCGCAAGCGGTCCCTGCAAAACGCTTTCCTGCACGCCCTTTTCCACCGCCGGGAAGAAGTTCTTCGGAACGGCTCCGCCGAAGATCTTTTCCTCAAAGACGTACGGAGTCTCCAGATCGCCGGAGGGCTCGAACACCATCGTAACGTCGCCGAACTGACCGGCTCCGCCCGACTGCTTCTTGTGCCGTCCCTGCACCTGCACCTTCTTGCGGATCGTCTCGCGGTACGGAACCCGCGGCTTGCTCGTCAGAACGTCCACCTTATAACGGGACATCAGCTTGCTGAACGTGATCTCCAGATGCTGCTCGCCGATCCCGTAAAGCAGCGACTGGCGGTTTTCCTTGTCGTTGACGACGCGCAGGGTCTTATCCTCCTCCATGAGCCTCGAAAGGGACTGGGAGATCTTGTCTTCGTCGCCCTTTGCCTTGGCTTCGTAGCGGATGTATGTATACGGCGTGGAAAGCTTCGGCCGGTCGTAGGCGATCGGAACCGCCTTGGTCGAAAGCGTGTCGCCGGTCTGGGTGTCGGACAGCTTGCCGATCGCGCCGATATCTCCGGCATACAGCTCCTTTACCTCGATCTGCTCCTTGCCCCGAAGCACATAGAGCCGGGAAAGCTTTTCCTCGGTATCGGAGGATGCGTTATAAACCGTCGAATCGGAGCGAAGCACGCCGGAGCATACCTTGATCAGAGAGAATTTCCCGATAAACGGATCGGCGATCGTCTTCCATACCTTTGCGGAAAACTCCTTGTTTGCGTCGTAATCCGCGAAGAACGTAACGCCGGTCTTCTGGTTCATACCGGTAATAACGCCCTTGTTCGGCGACGGGAAATATTTGTCGATCGCCTGAAGCAGCGCAAACGTACCTCTTGCCTGAATGCCGGAGCCGCAGAGCACGGGAACCATATCTCCGGCGCCGACGCTCTGGCGGATCGCGTTTTCGATCTCCACCATCGTAAATTCTTCGCCCTCGAAAAACTTTTCCATCAGCTCTTCGCTCGTTTCCGCGATCGCTTCCATCAGGTCGCTGCGGTATTTCTGGCTGTATTCCATGCTGTAGTCCGGGATGTCTCCGTCCACATATTCGCCCAGATTGCTGCTGAACCGGCGGCCCGCCATTTTCACCACGTTGACAAAGCCGACGAACGCCTCCTTCTCACGGATCGGCGTATGGAACGGAGCGATCCGGTTGCCGTAACGCTCCTTGAGCGACTCGACCACCGCGCGGAAGCTCGCATTGTCGTCGTCCATGTCGGTCACGAAAAACATGCGCGGCAGGTGGTAACGCTCGCACGCCTCCCACGCCTTTACGGTTCCGACCTCGATCCCCGCCTTTCCGGAAACCACGATGACCGCGGCGTCGGCGGCGCTGACTGCCTCCTCGACCTCGCCTACAAAATCAAAATATCCCGGCGTATCGAGGAAATTGATCTTTGTATCCTCCCAAAGGATGGGAACGACCGTCGTACTGATCGAAAACTGCCGTTTCTGTTCTTCCTTGTCGTAATCGCTGATGGTCGTACCGTCTTCCACGCGCCCCATCCGCTTTGTAACGCCGGTCGTATATGCCATTGCCTCCACCAGCGTGGTCTTTCCGCAGCTACCGTGCCCCAACACAACAACATTGCGAATCTTTTCGTACTTATACGTCTGCATGATAACCTCCAATCCAAGGTCGCCTGCGCTCCGCCGCAAACGCCCGAAGCGTGAGAAGTCCGCACGGAGGCGGATTTCCCACAAATATATAGGGCTATTTTAACAAGTTTTTCGGTAATATGCAATCGTTTTTGTACATTTTTACGAAACTTATTCCAATCCCAGATGCTTATAAAGCACTTCGAAGGAGCAGGGACCCACATTTAAGAAGGCTTCAAACGCCTCCGTCTCGCTCATGCCCTTGTCTTCAAGACTCTGGATCGTATCCTTCGTCAGGTGATAGCCCAGCGTATAGGGCAGATAAACGCCCGGATCGGATACCGCCATTTCGTAAAACATCTCGGCGACCTCGTAAGACTCCACATAGTTGTCGGAAAGCATCTCATAAACCTGATCCACGTCCCAGCCGTAGTAGTTGACGCCGATATCCGCCCATGCCGCCAGAAGCATGGAGAAATCGTAGTCAAAATTGTAGCACGCCGCCACGTTCTTGTCGCCGCAGCACCATTCGTACGCCATCGAGCCAACCATCGTCGCCCAGCCCTCCTGATAGCCAAGATAGGAAAATACGGCGTTGATCTCATGATAGCCCTCGGTGGAGATAAAATATTCGTCCTGATACAAATGCCCCGGATAGCCCTCGTGCGCAAGCGTGGAATAAAGCGAGATCGAATCCTCGCCTACCGCGCTTCCGTTGACGCGGATGATCTTCCGCGCGGTGTTGTCGATCTGCGGGGACAGATAGTATGCAACGACGCCGTCCGTTTCCAAAACCTCCGGCAGATAGCTGACCGTAAACTCCGTCTCTTTGATCGCGGGGAATTTGTCCTTGATCTCCTCCTTCAGTTGGTTCAGAATGTCCTCCGGCTCACTGATGTGATAGAACGCCGCCTCGTAGCGGTCGATCACGCCGCTGTCAAGCATGAGCATCGTCATATAGCTCCGGATCATCGACTGCGCCTTTTCTTCCACATAGTCGTACATTTCCTCCGCCGTCATTTCGGTTCCAAGCTTGGTCTGCGCAAGATACTCATAATATTCCTTGCCGCCGTCCTTGCTGCACAAGCCCTCGGGCTCGGCATACGTTCCCTCCTGCACCGCCTTCCGAAGCCGTTCGATAAAGCTCTGCAAAGCGGGCACCACCTTGTCGCTGACGATCTCCTGCGCGCGTTCCGTATAGGACGCGACGGCGTCGTCGGAAATGCCGCTCAGCTCCTGCAGATTTTCCCGATAGGCAACGACAAACGGATGCTCGGACGTGGAAAGCAGATCCTCCGCGGTCTCGATGGTCGTTTCCAGCATCGTCTTGGTCGGAAGGATGCCGTCCGCCCAATCCTCTTCCGCCTGCGTGAGCGCCGAGGCAATGAAGTCCGGATACAGCTCCAGAAGCTTCAAATAATCCTCCGCGTCCTTTTCTTCACAGATCATATACTCGGTGTAGTAGGTGGACGAATTGCTGATCACGTTGCCGTTCTGGGCAAACATCGAGCTGTAGCAGGGCTTGAGGGCTGCCGCTTGGATTCCGACGCGGCACTCGTACTCCAACCGGTCGTAATTCACCTTCTGGCTTTCGGTAAGAAGATCATATTGAAAGGTCAGAAGCTCCTTTTGATAGCTCTCGCACTTTTTCGCATAATCCTGCTCGTCCTCGGTGACCTCGCCCAGCGTATAGCTCGGCGTAAATCCGTAATTTTCCGGATGCTCCATCAGGAAATGCAGGGTAATGCTGTCCTGCTCCGACAAAACATCCTGAAATACCCGGCTCAAAAACTCATCGAATTCCGCCTGCTCCGCCAGCGCCTCCGGCGTATCGAGATCGACTGCGGGCGTGGGCGTCAGGGCGGCTGTCGCCCCCGGCGTGGACTCCGCTCCGCTGGTGGGATTCTTCGCCTCCGGCGTTACCAGACCGTTTTCCGACTTCCCGTCCTTGCCGGAGCAGCCGAAAAGCATTACGGTACACAGCAGCAGACAGAGCAGCGCCTGCCGCATTTTCCTGTACTTTTTCATAAATGACCTCCTTACGATCACTGCTTGTGATTTTTACCATTATACTAAGCGGACGGAATTTTTTCAACCGCCGATTCTTATCGCTTGTGCTTGCATCCGGAAAATTTTTCTGATAGAATTGTAGTATATAATGCTTTTTCCCATGGAAAGGAGGTTCCGCATGGACCGAAGTGAACTCGGACGATTGATCAAAGAAGCGAGATTGGCAAAAAAAATGACTCAAAGCGAGGTTGTCGGGGATTTCATTACCCGGAATATGCTCAGTCAGATCGAAAGCGGAACGGCGATCCCTTCCATTAAAACGCTGGAATATCTGTCCGACAAGCTGGACATTTCAATTCAAATGCTCTCAAAAACGCAGCAGCAGTCCTTGGAACAGCAGGCAAAAGCTTCGGAGGCCCCGGAGTTCGGTCTGTTAAAAGAAGTCAAGCGGCTTTTTGCCTCCGGAGAATATGAAAAAGCGGCTGCACAGATAAAGCCTCATCTGCTCCCCGCTTTCCCTTTCTATGACGAATTTTGCGCGCTTTATACGCGCAGTCAGCTTGCGCTTGCCGAGACCTGCCGCACCACCGACCCGATGCTTGCCGTCTCCCATGCCAAAGAGGCGGTGGTTTACGCAGATAAGGGCGTCTACGCGGCTTCCGAGTGCCGCGAGAAGGCGGGCGCTCTGCTTCGCGAGCTTTCCGCTTCGCTGCAGTAACCCCCGTCCGGGTCCGCGGCTACAAAATGACTTCCATTCCGATCTTCTGGGGCTTCAGCCCGCACCGCTCATAAAAACGCCGGGCGCTTTCGTTGCAGCTCCACACGTTGAGCGTCACATTATAGCAGCCGTGCCGCCGCGCAAAGGCAAGCACCGCTTCATAAAGCGCGCTGCCGATATGCTGCCCCCGAAGCGTCTCCTCCACACAGAGATCATCAATATAAAGCGTCTTGATGTCGGTCAGAATGTTGTCGTTCGGATGCTCGATAAAGCGGCAGAACGCATAGCCCGTCACTTGGTCGTCCGCGTCTGCGGCGACGAGGATCGGACAGCGCTCGTCGTGGATCAGCTCCCGCAGCTCCTCGTCCGTATATTTCTTTGCTCCGCAGCGAAACAGATCGGGTCTTCCGTTGTGGTGCACAAGACACACCTGCAAAAGCAGACGGTTGATCCGCTCCATATCCTTTTCTTCCGCGCGCCGAATGTTCACGCTTCCTTGCCTCCTTCCTCCAACAGGTCGAACAGCTCCGCACAGGCGATCGTCAGCGCATGGGGCACGACCGGACTCTCCAAAAGTCCCCCGCGCACGCAGCGGACCGTCTCCTCGATCTCATAGACAAAGCCGTTTTGCGTCTCCGTATCCCGAAAGTGCTCCAAAAGCTGTCCGTCCCCGCCGTACAGCATGCACTCCGAAGCGAAATGCGGCTGCGGCAGGACGATCTTCCCCTGCTTTCCGTAAACGATCATGCGCTCCTCCAGAGCGCAGTCGATGCTCGCCATAATATCGGCAAGCGTATGTTCAAATTCGATCGTGATGTGGTCGTTGGTATCGACGCCGGTCTCCGACCATGTCGCCGCGGCGGTCATCCTCCGGATCTCCTGTTCCAGCACATACGTCGTCAGCTCATAGCCGTAAACGCCCAAGTCGCGCGCCGCGCCGCCGCCGAGCGCCCGGCTGTAATAACGGTTGTCGGGCCGCTCCTCCGCGTGAAAGCCGATCAGAAACTGGGACAGCTCCGGCATACCGATCCGGCCGCCCCGCACCCATTCGCGCGCCTTCCGCACCGCCGGAAGGAAGCGGCTCCACATGGCTTCCATAACGAAAACCCTTTGCTTCTCCGCCTCGGCAAGCGCGGTTCTCGCCTCCTGCCCATTCATGCAGAGACATTTTTCGCAAAGCACCGGAACGCCGTGCTTTATGCAGAGCGTCAGCAGCGGAAAATGCGCGTCGTGGGTCACCGCAATATAAGCAGCGTCCGGCTTCTCCCGAAGCAGCATTTCCTCGTAGCTGTCGTAATATGCCGCCAGCCCGCTGCGCTCGGCAAAGCGCTTTGCCCGTTCCAAGCTTTTGCTCGCCACCGCCGCCGCTTCGCATCCCGGCACCCGCCGCACCGCATCGCAGAACTTTTCGGCAATGCCGCCGGCTCCTAAAATCACAAAACGAAACGTACTCATCCGATCTTTCTCCTTTTTGCCTCCGACGTTTTCGCTCAGCCTCCGAGCGGTCTCAGGACTGCTTCTGCCCGCTGCCGAACACGTCCGAAACCTCGCTGATGGTAATAAACGCCTCCGGGTCGTTTTCATACACCAAACGGCGGACCTTGCCGATCTGGAAGCGGTTGATCACAAAATACAGCAGCGTTTTCTGAGAATCGGAATAATAGCCCTTTGCCGAGATCATCGTGATCCCGCTGCCAAACTCCTCGGAGAGGGCCTGACAAACGCCGGTCGGCTTCGTCGTAACGATCATGGCGGATTTTCCCTTGTCGAGACCTTCCACGATAAAGTCCACGGTTTTCAGCGCCGCGCAGTAGGCAAGGATCGAATATAGCGGCAGCGTCCAGCTCTGCCGCAGAATGCCCGCCGCCAGATAAAGCAGCACATTATAGATCATAACGAAGCTGCCGACGGTCAGACCGAGCCGTTTTGCAAAAATAACCGACATGACCTCGATGCCGTCGATGGCTCCGCCAAAGCGGATCACAAGGCCGCTGCCGATGCCGGAGATCAGTCCGCCGAAAACGGCGCACAGCAGCAGATCCTTTCCGGCAAACGGGGACGCCCCGTTCACCGAAACCGGCAGGACGTCGGTAATCAGCCACGCCCCCAGCGAATAGATCAGAACCGAATAGACCGAATAGATCGTAAACTCCAGCCCCTGCTTTTTGCAGCCGAACAGAAACAGCGGGATGTTCAGCACAAGCAGGAAAAAGGAAAGCGAAAACCGTTCGGGCGTCAGAACGCCGAGCAGCATCGAAGTTCCGGAAATGCCGGAGTCGTACAGACCGACCGGCGCAAGAAAACAGGTGACGCCAAAGGCGTTCACAAGACCGGCGACGGTCAGGATGAAAAAGTTTACAACGGAAAATCGGTTCTTTCCCATAGGCGATTCCTTTCTTTATTAAGCTTTTAACGGAACGTCAGGCGCGGCGCTCTTCGCTTCCACGGGCAGCGTCTCACAGGAAGCGGGCAACCTCCGCAAGCGTTCTGCGGGCAGGCATTTTGGGCGCAGCCGCCGGATAGCCGACCGCAATGACCGAAACGATCTCCTGCTCCTCCGGGATCTCCAAAAGCTTCCGCAGCTTTTCGGCGTCCCGGATGCCCATCACCAACGTGCCCAGCCCCAGATTGCGTGCCGCCATCAAAAGGTTCTGATCGTGCATGCCCAGATCGTAATACCCCCAGCCGTTTCCGCCCTCGTTGACCGGTTTGCCGGTCTGGGTGTCGTAGCCCGATTGGCCGGGAACAAACGCCGTCACCAGCAGCGCCGACGCGCCCGCGGAGCTTCTTTGATTAAATTCCGGCAGGCACTCGCTTTTCACCTTCGCAAGCAGCCCGTCGGAAACCACGCAGTAGGTTCTCGCGGTCTGGCTGTTTTTCCACGACGGCGCCATGCCCGCCGCCAGCAGAAGCTCCACAAGCTGCTCCTCGGTCACCTTCCTGCTGCCGTCGAAGGAGCGGATGCTCCTTCGCGTTTCCAAAACCTCTTTGAATTCCATTGTATGCGATCCCTCCGTTTTTCTGTCAGGCTTCCGCCGTTTCTACTTTCCGGATCGCCTTCGTCCGGATCTCCTCGGAAACGGCGGCGATAAACTCGGAAAGCGGCTTCTGTCCCTCGTCTCCCAAGAAACGGCTCCGTACCGAAACGACGCCCTCTTCGGCTTCCTTCTGACCGACCACAAGCATATACGGAATACGCTGCAAGCGGCTCTCGCGGATCTTGTAGCCGATCTTTTCGGAGCGCTCGTCAACCGACGCCAGAATCCCGTTTCTGCGCAGCTCGGCAAGCACCTGCTTGGCGTAATCGTTGTATTTTTCGGAGATCGGCAGGACGCGCACCTGCTCCGGGCAGAGCCACGTCGGGAACTGTCCGGCATACTTTTCGATCAGCCACGCCAGCGTTCTTTCGTAGCAGCCCATACTCGTTCTGTGAATGATATACGGACGCACCTTGTCGCCGTTTGCATCAACGTAATACATGTCGAACTGTTCCGCCAGCAGAGCGTCCCACTGGATCGTGATCATCGTATCTTCCTTGCCGTATACGTTTTTGGCATTGATATCGACCTTCGGGCCGTAGAACGCCGCCTCGCCCACGTCTTCCGTAAACGGAATATTCAGCTCGGTCAGGATCTCCCGAATGTGCTGCTCGGTCTGCTCCCAGACCTCCGGCTCGCCGATATATTTCTCCCGGTTGTCCGGATCCCACTTGGACAGGTGATACGTCACGTCCTCCTCAACCCCCAGCGTCGTCAGACAGTACTTCGCCAGCGCCAGACAATTTTTGAACTCCTCGACCATCTGATCGGGGCGGACAATGAGATGCCCCTCGGAGATCGTAAACTGCCGAACACGGGTCAGACCGTGCATCTCTCCGGAATCCTCGTTGCGGAACAGCGTCGAGGTCTCGCCGTAGCGAAGCGGCAGGTCGCGGTAGGATTTCTGGCTTGCCTTATATACATAATACTGGAACGGGCAGGTCATCGGACGCAGCGCGAAAACCTCCTTGTCCTTCTCCTCGTCGCCCATGACGAACATGCCGTCCTTATAGTGATCCCAGTGTCCGGATATCTTGTACAGATCGCTCTTTGCCATCAGCGGCGTCTTGGTGCGGACATAGCCCCACTCGTTGTCCTCCAGATCCTCGATCCAGCGCTGCATCGTCTGAATGATCTTGGCTCCCTTGGGCATCAGGAGCGGCAGTCCCTGACCGATCACATCCACCGTCGTAAACAGCTCCATCTCTCTGCCGAGCTTGTTGTGGTCGCGCTTTTTGATGTCCTCCAAATGCGCAAGGTATGCTTCCAGATCCGCGTTTTTCGTAAACGCCGTTCCGTAAACGCGGGTCAGCATCTTGTTCTTCTCGCTGCCTCTCCAATAGGCTCCCGACGAGGAGATCAGCTTGATCGCCTTGATGTTCTTTGTGCTCATCAGATGCGGGCCGGCGCAGAGATCGACGAAATCGCCCTGCTGATAGAACGAGATCTCCGCATCCTCCGGAAGATCGCGGATCAGCTCCACCTTATAAGGCTCCTGCCGTTCCTCCATCAGCCGGATCGCTTCCTCTCTCGGCAGCGTAAAGCGAACCAGCTCCCTGCCTTCCTTGATGATCTTTTTCATCTCCGCCTCGATCGCGTCAAGCGCCGCGCGATCCAAGGACGGCATATCGAAATCGTAATAAAAACCGGTGTCGATCGACGGTCCGATCGCGCACTTTGCGTCGGGGTACAAGCGCTTGACCGCCTCCGCCAGCACATGCGAGGTCGTGTGACGATACGCCGCTTTTCCCGCGTCGTCCTGAAACGTCAGAATATTTAACTGACAATCCTCGGAAACCACCGTCCGCAGATCGACGACCTTTCCGTTTACTTCCCCGGCGCATGCCATGCGCCCCAAGCCTTCGCTCAGATCTTTTGCAATGTCGATGACCGACATCGGCTGTCCGTATTCCTTTACGGAGCCGTCCTTCAACGTTACTTTCATACTTTCCTTCCTTTCTCGGTGCCTTCGCACCCTGCCGTGCCGAGAGCGGTCGCTCTGGCGACACGATTTCTTTCCGCCGCAGTGCGATCCCCGCGGAGCGTTTTTGTTCTATCGGAAACACGGTTTCCGATAGAACAAAAAGTCCCTGCTTGCCGCTTTTACACGGCAAACAGGGACGAGCTTTTCTTACCCGTGGTTCCACCCTGATCGGTTTTCCGGAGACGCTCCGGTTCCCACTTCATTCTGACGATAACGGCGTCACCGGGCCGGATTGGGGCCGCTAAGAGGCGGTTTTCCAAAAGCTTTGCCGAAGACGCTTGCAGCTCGGGGCGTCTCTCTCTGACGGCAGAGTCCTTTTGTACTCTTCTCTATCATCGCTTTTTCAAGGATTGCATTCAGTATAGCATCGCTTTTTGCTTCTGTCAAGCCGCGCCGCACGGAGTTTTTCACGCGGATCCTCATTTCCGCGCGAAAGCAAACCGCTGTCGTCAGTCTTCCTCGATATGCTCCATTCCCTGCGCAATGATCGTTTTGACATGGGCGTCCGCCAGCGAATAAAAGATGGATTTTCCGTCCCGCCGGCTCTTGACCAGCTTGTTCTGCTTCAGGATCTTCAGCTGATGCGACACCGCCGACTGGGTCATATGCAGAAGCTCCGCCAAGTCGCAGACGCAGACCTCGGCTTCAAACAGCACGAACAGAATTCGGATGCGGGTCGAATCGCCGAACACCTTAAACAGCTCCGCCAGATCATAAAGCTCGTTCTCATCGGGCATCGCCCGATTGACATAATCCAAAACGCTTTTATGGACCTCCACAATCTCGCAGCATTCCGCTTCTTCTCTTTTTTCTCTCTCCTGCATGTTCCGTCCTTCCTTTCCTCCGACCGGTATTCTGCGCCTCCCGTGCCAAGCGGCGGCTTTGCGGGAAAATCTCACAGCCGCTTTGTAAACAGCACCCGGATCGCATTCAGAACCGCCAGCACCATAACGCCCACGTCGGCAAAAATCGCGATCCACATATTGGCGATGCCCAAGGCGCCCAGAAGCAGGCAGATCAGCTTGACGCCGATGGCAAAATAAATGTTCTCATAAACGATGCGGATGCATTTCCGCGAGAGCCGGATCGCCTTCGCGATCTTCAGCGGATCGTCGTCCATCAACACAACGTCGGCAGCCTCGATCGCCGCATCGGAGCCGAGCGCCCCCATGGCGATGCCGATATCCGCACGGGAAAGCACCGGCGCGTCGTTGATGCCGTCTCCGACGAACGCAAGCGTCTCTCCGCTCCGTTTTTCCCCCAGCAGCCGCTCCACCTGCGACACCTTATCGCCCGGCAAAAGCTCCGCGTGCACCTCGTCGATCGCAAGCTCCGAAGCGACGTGCTCGGCAACGTTTTTCGCGTCTCCGGTCAGCATGACCGTCTTTTTCACGCCGCATTTTTTCAGCGCCGCAATCGCGTCCTTGGCATGAGGCTTCAGCATATCCGCAATTAAGATGTGCCCGGCGTACGCTCCGTCCACGGCGAGGTGAACGAGCGTTCCGACGCTGCGGCATTCGGAGTATTCCAAGCCCAGACGCCGCATCAGCTTTCCGTTGCCCGCCGCCACCGGCACGCCGTCCACCTTTGCCAGCACGCCTTCTCCGCCGATCTCCTGCACGTCGGTCACGCGGTTCCGGTCGATCTCTCCGCCGTACGCCCGCTGCAGGCTTTTGCTGATCGGATGGCTCGAGGAGCTCTCCGCAAGCGCGGCGTATTCCAGCAGCCGCCCTTCGGGAAGCGTATTGTGATGAACGCCCGCAACCTCGAATACGCCCTGCGTCATTGTTCCGGTCTTGTCAAACACAACGTATTTCGCATGGGAAAGCGCCTCCAAATAATTGGAGCCCTTTACCAAAACGCCCTGCTTGCTCGCCCCGCCGATGCCCGCAAAAAAGCTCAGAGGAATGCTGATCACAAGCGCGCAGGGACAGCTGATGACCAAAAAGGTCAGCGCGCGATAGATCCATGTCCCCCAATCTGCCGAGAGGTCAAGAAACACAAGCCGCACAAGCGGCGGCAAAACGGCAAGCGCCGCTGCGCCGTAGCAAACCGCTGGCGTATAGTAACGGGCAAATTTGCTGATAAAGTTTTCGGAGCGCGACTTTTTGGAGCTGGCGTTTTCCACCAGATCGAGGATCTTGGATACCGTCGATTCTCCGAATTCCTTTGTTGTGCGGAGCTTCAGCACTCCGCTCAGATTGATGCAGCCGCTGATAACCTCCTCGCCCGCCTTCACGCTGCGCGGAACGCTCTCGCCGGTCAGCGCGCTGGTATTCAGGCTGGAAGCGCCCTCCGTTACAACGCCGTCGATCGGAATTTTTTCGCCCGGCTGCACGACGATGACCGTGCCCACCTCGACCTCGTCCGGATCCACCCGCCGCAGCGTTCCGTTTTCCTCAATATTGGCATAATCCGGGCGAATGTCCATCAGCTCGCTGATGTTTTTGCGGCTCCTGCCGACCGCGTAGCTTTGGAACAGTTCGCCGATCTGATAAAACAGCATGACCGCAACGCCCTCGGTATATTCGCCAAGAAGGATCGCGCCCACCGTGGCGACCGCCATCAGGAAGTTTTCGTCAAACACCTGCCGGTTCCAAATTCCTTTCGCCGCCTTTTTCAGAATATCGTAACCGATCACCAGATACGGGATCATAAAGAGCCCGAAGCGCACATAACCCGAAACCGGAAGCAGCGCCAATATCGCCATTAAAACGACGGTCGCCAAGATCCGAAACAGGACGCTTTTCTGCTTTTTGTTCATGTTTCCCTCCAGAATGAAGCAAAGTTCAGGTACTTTGAAGCTGCTTATGTAGTATGCTTAAAAATAAATCTCGCAGTCGTCCTCTACCTTCTTGCAGTTTTTCCGAACTTCCTCCATCACGGCGGAGGGCTCACAGCCGTCTTCAAATTCCACGACCATTTTCAGCGCCATAAAGTTTACGGTCGCCTGCTTCACACCCTCGGTACGGTTTGCCGCCTCTTCCATCTTGTTGGCGCAGTTTGCGCAGTCTACCTCGATCTTGTAATTCTTTTTCATTGTTGGATTCTCCCTTTCACGCTTTCACATTTGAACAACCGTTCATATGTTCATTATATGCAAGGGAGACTTACCTGTCAAGAACTTTTTATTTTATTTTCACGCCGCGCAATATCCTGTTTGAAGCACCGTCATTCCCTTTCCCGCTGCAGCGCCTTGCACAAAAACAGCTCCATCGGCTGTTCATAGCCCGGAACATCCACCGTTAAGCCGCCGCAATCCTTATAGCCAAGTTTGCGCCAAAAGTGCTGGGCGTCTTCATCTACTTGTGTAGAACTCAGAACCATTCCATAGCCCTGCGACCGCATATCGCTCTCCCAGCGCTCGGTCAGCCGCCTCCCGAAGCCCTTGCGCCGCGCCCTTGGGTCAACATGGCACATCGTACAAAACGGCGTATTGTCCCAAAACAGGTTCCAGCGCAGAATGCCCTGCGGCTCCCCGTTTTCCAGCAGAACATAGCCCTGCCGGTCGCGAACCTTTTTCTCAAATTCGGCTTCCGGCAAATGCCGATCAAGCCCAAACCAGAACGCTTTGTCTTGGCTGCACACATAGCGGATCTCTGTCTGCATAGCCCTTCCTCCCATAAAAGCAAAAGCTGCGCTCCCTCTTAAAACTCCGCCTTTAAGCTTCTTTCAAACAGCTCGTCCAGCTTGGAACGCGGGTCGGCATGTTCAAACAGAATGGAATAGACCGCCTCGCAGATCGGCATATCCACGCCGCATTCCAAGGTCATAAAATGGATCGCCTTTGCGGTCTCCACGCCTTCCGCCAGCCCTTCGCTCTCCTTTCCAAGGACGAAATTCTCCCCGTATCTGCGATTGTGAGAAAACTCCGAAAATACCGTGGCTTCGTAATCTCCGAGGTGGCATAGACCGTAGGCGCTGATCGGATCGCCGCCCTTTGCCTCGATCAATCGCGAAACCTCCCGGGTCCCTCTTGCCATCAGCGCGCCCTTCAAAGAGCTTAACCCCAGACCGTCCAGCATCCCCGCCGCCAAGCCAATGACGTTTTTCGCGGCGGCGCCGATCTCATTGCCGATCAGATCGGTTCCGTAATAAAAACGGATCAGCTCGCCGGAAAGCTCCGCCGTCAGACGCGCCTTTGCCTCCGGGCTGTCGGAATCTATCACCATACAGTTCGGATGCCCCTTTACATATTCCTGCACATGTCCGGGCCCCAGCCAAACGCAGACCGTTACCTTGGACCGCAGCGTCTCCTCCACCACGGCGGAAAGCCGCTTGCCGGTGGCGATTTCAATGCCCTTCATACAGAGCACGATCGTCTTTCCCGAGAGCGTAAGCCCGTTCAGCTCCCCGCAGAGGCTCCGAAGCCCCTGCGAGTTTACGGAAATAAAGAGCGCGTCGGCGTCGGCAGCCTCCGACAGCTCCGTCGTCAGCCTTTCCCGATCGGACAACTCCAGATACGCGTTTCTCCTTGTACGAAGCAGGGTCTGCATATGGGCGGAGGAGCTTCGTCCGTAAAGCGTCACCTCATGTCCGATCAGATCCAGATACCAACTGATAAAAGTTCCCCATCGTCCGCAGCCGATTACAAAGGCCTTCATATGTCTGCTCTCCTTCCTGCGCCGCCGCCCCCGCGCCCCTATGCATGGGACAGCGAGGGGATGCGCAGTTTTTCTTTTTCAAACCGCTCCCATTCCGAGCCTTTCACAAAAAAGGTGCTGTCTTCCTCCCAAAGCTCCGCTGCCGTCCAGCCCTTACAACGCTTTGGAGCAAAGCCCAGAACGACCTCCTTGACCTGCGCCCCGAACAACGCGGCGACCTCGTCCGGATCGGTCAGCCGGACGGAAAATACGTTGTGCAGAAACAGCCGTCCGTTTTCCTGCTCCGCAATGGCGTAGGTGTCGGTCGCCCTGTGATAAAAGACGTTCTCCCGCATATATTTCGTCACATAGAAAAGAATCAGCTCCGGATTATTGACCATATCCAGCCGTCCCCGGAAGCGGTTTCCGCGAATGGCGGCCTCCAGAGCGCTCCACGCGGCGGGACCGTTCATGGGTGCCGGCTCCAGTTCGCACCCTCCCATGTTTTCTACAATCTTAGAATACTGATATTCCTTTGCTTTCCGAAAGCCGAACTTCGGATAGAACTCCGTCACGCTGTCGTTTGCAAACAGGTAAACGCCGTCCGTCCTGCCTGCATATTCCGCTTCGATAAACT
The DNA here is from genome assembly GCA_030524525.1 of Lachnospiraceae bacterium. Lineage (GTDB taxonomy): Bacteria > Bacillota > Clostridia > Lachnospirales > Lachnospiraceae > ISDg. Next base: position 17,778 of record JAUNGI010000002.1, on the reverse strand, counting down.
CGAGGAGCGTTCTGCACAGCCCAAGGTTCCGGTACCGTTCGTCGGTCATCACGGTTCCGAGCTGCAAAAATCGCTTCGGCACGCCGTCAAGCAGCATCTCCGTTCGATTCACCGAAACGTTCGCCGCGATTTTCCCGTCAATCACGATGGAGTGCGGATCGTAATTGTCGCCCCAAAAGCCGTTTTGATACCAGTCCTCAAAGCTCAGACCGAAGGTCTTTTCCGCCAGCTCGTTAAAGCTTCTGCGCAGCGCAGCATTGTCTCGATAGCCTTTTATTACTTGATACATATTTTTCTTTCCTAACTTCTTCCCCGGCGAAGCGGCGTTTTTCTATGCCTACCGCTCGTCGCAGACCTGAAAGATATAAAATTTCAGATAATAGGACTCCTCCGCCGCCCACAGGATCGGATGATCGGGCGCCTGCGTCCGGTATTCGACCTGCCGCACCCGCCTGTGAATGCTCCTTGCCGCCTGCGCGATCGTTTCCGCAAACAGCTCCGGGGTCATAAAATGCGAGCAGGAACAGGTCGCCAGAAACCCGCCGTCCCGGACAAGCGCCAAGCCCCTGCGGTTGATCTCACGATAGCCCTTCACGGCATTTTTCACCGCCGTCCGGGATTTGGTAAAGGCAGGCGGATCGAGAACGACCACGTCGTAGCGTTCTCCGGCGTCCAGAAGCTCGGGCAGCAGCTCGAACACGTCGGCGCAGCGGAACTTCACACGGTCGGACAAGCCGTTCAGCGCCGCGTTTTCCTCCGCCTGCGAAACCGCAAGCTCCGAGGCGTCCACGCCTAGCACCTCCCTTGCGCCCCCAAGCCCCGCGTTCAGCGCAAACGAGCCGGTATGCGTAAAGCAGTCCAGCACGCGCGCGCCGCCGCACAGCTTCTGAACGGCAAGGCGGTTGTATTTCTGATCCAAAAAGAACCCGGTCTTCTGTCCGTCCTTAACGTCCACCAGATAGCGCACGCCGTTTTCCACAATTTCCACTTTGGTCGGGAACTCCGCGCCGAGAAAGCCCTTCCGTCTCGGCATCCCCTCCTGCTCGCGCACCTTGGCGTCGCTTCGCTCGTAGATCCCGCGAACGGAAACGCCGTCCTTTGCCAGAATATCCACGAGCTGCCCAAGCAGCAGCTCCTTCAGCCGGTCGATCCCGAGCGCCAAGCTCTGTACGACAAGCACATCCGAAAACTTATCGACCGTCAGCCCCGGCAGCCAGTCCGCCTCTCCGAAAACCAGACGGCAGCAGGACGTATCGACCGTTTTCTTCCGATATTCCCAAGCCGCCTGCAAACGGCTTTGCAGGAACGCCTCGTCCACGACCGCGTCCTTTCGACGCGAAAGCATCCGCACCCGGATCTTGGAATTTTCGTTCCAGAACCCAACGCCCAGCGGATAGCCGTCAAAATCCAGCACCCGAACAAGGCAGCCGTTTTCCCCGGTTCGCTCACAGGACGCGATCTCGTTGTCATAGATCCAAAGGCCGCCGTTTTTCAGGCTTCGCCCCTCACCCTTTCGCAGCATTGCCGTGCCGCCGATATTTAACCGTTCGTTCATACTTCGCTCCCCTCACACAGCGCCCGCTATTTCTTCCGAAATACGATCAGCTTGCTGAGCACATAATTCATTACGATCACCACGGCGCTCGTCAGCGCCTTTGCCACGGCGCCCTCCACTCCAAGCACCGTCTGCGCCAGTCCCGCGTCCATCAGAAGTCCCGGCAAAAAGATCTCAAACAGCCCCGAAAAAAGTCTGGCGCCGAAAAATTTTGCCGCTTCCTTCAGCAGAAAGCGCAGCTCCCGGCGCTTGCTCTCAAATACGAACAGCTTGTTTGTAATATAAGCGAACGTGACCGCCGCGACCCATGCCACGGCGTTGCAGATCGTCACCTCAAGGTTGGTAGGATCGCTTCCGCAAAGTCGGATGCACGGAACATAGACCATCCAATTCACAAGCGTCGTCGCCACGCCGAAAACCAGATACAAAATCAGGTGCCGGTATTTTTTTATCAGTTTTTTCATAAGTCCCTCACATTTTCCTATGATACAAAAATGGCGCTGCCTTGCGACAGCACCGATTCTGTTCTTTTTAGAAATATTTGCGGCTTCCCCAGAGATTGCTTTTTTTCAGCTCCACATACTCCTCATACGCCTTCTCCAAAATCTGCTTCTCATTGGAGAACTTAAGAAGATGATAAGCTTCGTGAAATTTGTAATACCCGGAATCCACAAAATACTCCTCCCGCTGTGGCTTGCTATAATAGCTATCCGACATCATCAGATACCAGTGAACATCTTTTACTACTGTATTTTGCGGCGTATTAAACGTATATTGACTTTTGCCAACATACTTTATGATCTGGGCATCGGCTCCGGATTCCTCCTTGACCTCCCGGATCGCCGTTTCCTTATAGTCCTCGCCTTCCTCAACGGTTCCCTTCGGAAGCACCCAGCCCTCATACTTATGCTTGTAGTTCTTATACAGTAATAAGATTTTTCCTCGAAAGATAACAACACCACCACAGCTCGTTGCCTCAACCATAGTAAGACCCCCTGTCTAACGGTGTGTTATAAAATTGGTACTAGTATACCGCAAAAGCCGTGATTATGCAACAGAATTTCAAGAAACTTCCTATAGCACGCCGCGCCGGAAATGCCCGCGGGTTTCCGGCCGCCTCTCCGCCGCCTCCGCATTTTCGCTGCGGGACGGCTGCGCATACGCCGTCAGGAGCCGCCGAACGTCGTCTCCGTCCTCCAGCGTAAATTCCATGCGAAAGGCGCTTGGGCAAAGTCGTTTTCCCTGTTCCAAATACGGCAGCAGCGACAGGGGCGCGCTGTTATAGATGCGGTTAAAGCAGCCGGTACAGCAGGTCTGCACCGGAAACTCCGCGCCGCGCTCATCCTGCAAAAGCAGCCTTCTGCCGTCTTGTGGGGCGCAGCCAAAGGCGGTTTTCCAAACGCATTGCCGGGAAACCATGACGACGCTGCGCCCGTAGATCACAAGCTCAAACGGCAGCCCCGACAGCCATCCAAGCTCCCGCTCGTTTTCCTCAAGCGGAGCCGTAAGCCCGGAAAAGCCCTGCGAAAGCAGCCAGCGCGCCGCCTGCGAATTCATGGCGTACAGGTTTGCGTCGGCGGCAAGCGGCACGGAAAGCGGCAGCGTTTTCAGCATGGCAAGCGCGTCCAAGGAGCGCACCAGCAGGCCCGCAAAAGCCTGTTCTTTCGAGAGCGCCGCAAGAGCGGTCTTGAGGTTTTCCAGCCGTTTTCCCTGCGTAATGCGCGGAAGCGCCAGCCACAGGGGACGATCCGCGCCCTCCCGCAGACAGGCCTGCCATTCGCCTTCCATATCGACATAGAGCCGACGGACCGCCGGGTGCTTCTTCGCTTCCCGAAGCTGCTCCAAGCTCATGACCGCAACCGCAAGCGGCACGGTCTCCCCCGGTTCAGGGGCGACCGCCTCAGGCGCCCCCCCGGAAGTCTCTGCGTCGGTTCGGAGCGTTTTTCCTCCGCTCCACGCCGTCTCCCCGCGCGGGGGCGTTCTGCGGTACTTTGCGAGCAGCGCTTCCGTATAGCGCTCAAGCCCGCGCCGGCGAAGCTCGTTCAGCTGCGAGACCGGCAGAAAGCAGTCCTCGGCAAGCTCCACCGAAAGCGGCTCCAAGCGGTAGGGGGTATCTCCGGTCTTCAAAAGCTTTTCCCGCACATCCGCTTCCGCTGCCGGCGCTTTCCGCGCAGGTTCTGCGACCGCGCCCCGAACAAGGACGGAAACCTCCCCCGAAAGGCGCAGCTCCGTCGGCTCCCCCGTCCGGGCGGTAAACCGGGCCGCCAGTGCCGTCTTCCGTGTCCCCGGTCGGCATTCCCGCTCGATCCGCGCCAGCAGCGCGTCGTTTTTCGTCCGATAGACCGACACCTCGCCGGGAAGCTCTTGCCCCAAACGGGAAGCTCTTCCGGAACCGGGCTTCCCGCCGGAAAGATACACGACGCGCGCTTCCTCCGTCTCCCGCGCGCCCGCCGTATACTCCGCCAGCACCCGCTCTTCCGCTCCCAAGGCCGCGCGAACCTCCAGAATATCCCCGGCGTGAACCGGCTGACGATACTGCACCCGACAACGGTTTCCGCCGGGATGCACCCGGCCGCTTCCCACCAAAACGCCGCCGTGATTCGGACGGGCAAGCGAGATCATCTCCCTCCCGGTCTCGGAAAACGGATAGCCTGCGGAAAACCCGCCCCGGTTGTACAGCTCCGCAAGCGTTTGAATGTCCTCGTTCAGTTCCGCCTGCTCCTCTTCCCGGTACGCGTCCGCACCGGACGCTTCCAGACGCGAGACCCACTTCCGGTAGATCGCCGTTACGCCGGCGGCATAAAGCGGATTTTTCATGCGTCCCTCGATTTTCAGCGAATCGACGCCAAGCGCCAGCAGCTCCGGCAAGTGCGCAAGCATACACTGATCCTTAGGGCTGAGAAAATAGCCCTTCCGCTCCGTTTTTCCCTCTGCCCGGCAAACGTAAAACTTGCGGCAGGGCTGCGCGCAGCGCCCGCGGTTGCCGCTCCGCCCGCCAATCAGGGAAGACATCAGGCACTGCCCGGAATAGCTGTAGCACAAGGCTCCGTGGCAGAAGACCTCCAGCTCCAGAGCCGTTTCCTCCCGAAGCCGCCGCAGCTCGGAAAGCTCCAGCTCCCTTGCCGGGACGATGCGCGTCACGCTCTTTGGCAGAAGGCGGCACGCCTCCGGATTGGTCAGCGTCATCTGGGTGCTGGCATGGAGCGGCAGATCGGGCCACAGCTCCGAAAGCAGCCGCATCGCCCCGTAATCCTGTACGATGACCGCGTCGATCCCATGCAGATAATACGGCGTCAAATACGCCGGAAGCTCCGAAAGCTCCGCCTCCTTCAAAAGCGTATTGACCGTCAGATAGACCTTCACGCCGTAAGCATGCGCATAGTCGATCGCCGCCAGCAGCTCGGCCTCGTCCGGATTTTCCGCATAGGCCCGAGCGCCAAAACGGCTGCCACCGATATACACCGCGTCGCAGCCTGCCATAACAGCCGCCTGCAAAGCCGCAACCGACCCCGCAGGCGCTAAAATTTCCGTTTTTTTACTTTTTGCGATACCCACTTAATTCGGTCTCCAGCTTAACAACCTTTTTCTGTTCTTCCACGTTGCGCGCCTTCATTTTTTCCAGATCCTGCTGAAGGTCGTCGAGCTTCTTCTGCAAAGCGACGATATCGTGCTTCAGCCGGAAGATCTCCTCGTCCTTGTTTTCCATTTCGTCGGTAATGTCAACCAGCTGCTGCTTCAGCTTGAAGTAATCGTCCGCGATGTTGATCTGCATCAGGATCGTCCGCGTATCCACGTCCATGCTGCGGTAACCGTTCTGCTCCTTTACAAGACTGTACTTGCTGTTCAGGTACGAAGCCACCTTCTGCAAATATTCCTCGCTCTCGTACCCCGCCAGACAATAGCGTTTTCCGTTGATAATGACTTCTGCGTCGATCTTCCTGTTCATATGATTTCCGGTTCTCCTCCCAATCTCTTTATTCTTCTTTCAGCGGAAGTCCCAAATGCCGGTAGGCTTCCTCCGTTACCACTCGTCCTCTGGGCGTTCTGGCGATCAGCCCGTGCTGCACCAAATACGGTTCGTATACTTCTTCGACGGTCCCCGCATCCTCGCCGATGGTCGTGGCGACCGCCTCCAGACCCACCGGGCCGCCCTTAAAGCTCGTGATCATCGTCATGAGGATCTCCCGGTCGATGTTATCCAGTCCCATGCGGTCTACCTCCAGCAGATCCAGCGCAAAACGCGCCACCTCTCCGGTGATCCTGCCGTCGTACTGGATCTGCGCAAAATCCCGGACGCGCTTCAAAAGACGGTTTGCAAGCCGCGGAGTTCCCCGCGAGCGCCGCGCCAGCTCCTCGGCTCCGTCCGGTTCGATGTCCACCTTCATCACCTTTGCGGAATGCAGAAGGATCAGCTTCAATTCCTCCACCGTATAAAATTCCAGACGGTTCACAACGCCGAAGCGATCCCGCAGCGGAGCCGTCAGCATTCCCGCACGGGTCGTCGCCCCCACAAGCGTAAACGGCGGCAGCGTCAGCCGCACCGACTTGGAAGCCGGTCCCCGACCGATCACAATGTCGATCGCAAAGTCCTCCATAGCGGAATAAAGCAGCTCCTCCACCTGCCGGTTCAGCCGGTGGATCTCGTCGATAAACAGCACGTCCCGCTCCTGTAAATTGTTCAGGATCGCCGCCATATCCCCGGGCTTTTCGATCGCCGGTCCGGAGGTGATCCGAATGTTGGCGTCCATTTCCTTTGCGATAATGTTGGCAAGCGTCGTTTTTCCGAGTCCCGGCGGACCGAAAAACAGCACATGGTCGAGCGCCTCGTTCCGCTTTTTCGCGGCTTCAATATAAACCGAAAGATTTTTCTTTACCTTCTCCTGTCCGATGTATTCGGACAGCCGCTGAGGACGCAGGGAACCCTCCAAGGGCAGATCCTCCGGCATCTGTTCCGTTGTAATGATCCGTCTTGCCATGACGCGCTTTTCCCTCTTTCCTCCGTGTTTTTTACATCAAAAGTAATAAGTCGGCTGCTTTCTGCTTGGCACTCCCGGCGATCGTCCGACTTGCCCATCCGAAGCGTTATAAAAATTTCAAGCTCCGGCGAAGCAGCTCGTCCACGCTCATGCCGTCCGATGCCGGAACCGAAGACACCGCCCGCGTGGCTTCCGTTTTGGAATAGCCCAACGCAACAAGCGCCAGAACCGCGTCCTCCTTCGCTCCCTGAAGCTCCTGTTCTACAGCGGCAGAACCAACGTTTTCCAAGCGCTTTTCAAACGCCTCCTGCAAGCTGACCTTATCCTTTAATTCCAGCACGAGCTTGCTCGCGGTCTTTGCGCCGATCCCCGGCGCCTTTGCGATCGACTTGGAATCCTCCGATAAGATCGCAAAGCGCAGCACATCGGCGGGAAGCACGGACAGGATCGCCTGCGCTCCTTTCGGCCCGATCCCGCTGACCGTGATCAAAAGCTTAAACATGGCAAGGTCGTCCGGCTCCAAAAAGCCGAACAGCGAAACCCCCGTATTTTCATTCACATTCAAAAACGTGTAGATGCGCACCGGACTGCCGACCGCGGGCAGCCGCGCCAGATCGTTCGGCGACATCGCCGCCTCATAGCCGACGCCTCCGCAGTCCACAACCGCCGCGCCGTCCCCCGCAAAAGCCAATTCTCCCTGTATATATGCTATCATAGCTTCCTCACTTAAAAAATCACATGAGCGTCGCGCCCAGATTCAGCAGCGGCTGAACGATCTTCCAGCGCAGCGGCCGCTTGAGCCAGTCCGCATAGGTCATCTCCTTGGATTCTGCAAAGGTCTTCTCAAAGTCCGCGCGGACAGCCTCAAGAAACGCCTCCTCGCTGACCATCGCTCCGTCCTCATAATGCAGATAAAAGCTTCGGTAATCCATATTGATCGTACCCACCACCGCGCTCTTCTCATTCATAATGATCTTGGAATGCAGAAAGCCGGGCGTATACTCGTAGATCCGCACGCCGCTCTGCAGCAGACTGCCGTAATTATAATTCGTCAGAATCTTTACCATTTTCTTGTCGGGTATGCCCGGCGTAATGATCCGCACGTCGATCCCGGAGCGCGCCGCAAAGCAGAGCGCGTCCCGCAGCTTCTCGTCGATGATCAGATACGGCGTGGCGATATACAAGATCTTCTGCGCCGTATTCGCCATCTGGTGGTAAACGTTTTCGGCGGAATTGTCCCGGATGGCGGGCCCGTCGGTAAACACCTGACAGAACGTATCGTTCTCCGCAAAAATCGCATTCGGACGATACTTCAAATAATCCGAAAACAGCGTTTTCGGCTCGGTCGCATCCCACATTTGCAGGAAGCAGATCGCAAAGCCCCACGCCGCTTCCCCCCGGACGCGGATCGCAGCGTCCTTCCAGACGCCGAAGCGCGTGATCAGATTGGCGTATTCGTCCGCCAGATTGATGCCGCCGGTATAGGCGACCTCTCCGTCCACGATCACAAGCTTCTGATGGCTGCGGTAATTCATGTACAGCTGGGAGGTATACTTGTGGATCGGGTTAAAGATCCGTACCTGAATGCCCTCCTCCTCCAGCTCGTCGCGGAAATACTTGGACGTTCTGAACATCGCGCCGAAATCGTCATACAGAAAACGCACCTCCACGCCCTCCGCAAGCCGCTCCTTCAGAATCGCGTGCATCCGTTCCCAGAGACGCCCCTCCGCTACAATGTAGAAATTGATAAAGATGTAGTGCTTTGCCTGCTTCAGATCCTCAAAGATCGCCTCAAACGCATCCTCTCCCATGCCGTAATAGCTGAGCTGATTGTTTTTATACAGCGGGAAATGCTTGGATTCCAAGTATCTGGCGATCCGGCACTGGTTCCGGTAAAGCTCCTCGTAACGGTTCATCGTCGCTTCCGAATATGTGCAGAAATCGTAGCCGTAGCCGATCCTTCTGCGGATCTCCGAGCTGACCTTTCCGTAAGAGGAGGACTGTCCCCAGAGAACATACATCACATGACCGCTCACGGGCAGCAGCAGGACGATCGTGATCCAGCTTACCTTATAGGACACGCTTCGGCTGTCATTGACAAGGGAAATAATTACCAAATAACTGGCAACGGTTACAAGGGTATAATAATAGATCGTTTTCTCCCGCAGCCATACGGATAAATATAGAATAAACAAAAATTGGATCAGTACCAGAATCGCAACAATGACGGCGCGAAGCAGTCCGCTGATCCGCACCTTCCAAACCCATCGATTCTGTTTTTTGCTCTGCGCTGCCATAGCTTCCTCCATAGATATCTCCACTATACCATAGATTGCCCCCAGCGTCAAAGATTTGTTTTTTTTCGGTTTTTTTGGGATTTCGGCTTTACGGAAAGTCGCCCGCGTGATATATTACAATAAAAGAAATGCGGGAGGGCGAACGATGCTGACACAGGAATTCATTTTTCGGGACGACGCCGAAGGGGCGGCTTCTTTTCCCGACGCGGCGCGCCTTCCGGTCTTTTTTGATATCGAAACGACCGGGCTCTCTCCCAAGACGAGTCTCGTCTATCTGATCGGATGCTGTACGCCCCTTACAAACGCCGGACAGCCGACCGGAGAATGGCGGCTGCACCAATGGTTCGCGGAAACTCCGGACGACGAGCCGCAGGTTCTGCGCGCCTTTCTTGCCGCCCTACCGGAAAACGGACGGCTTTGTCACTACAACGGAACCACCTTTGACCTTCCGTTCCTTGCCGCGCGTATGCGGCTCTACGGTCTGACGGGGCTTCCGGAGACCGGCGATACGCTCGACTATTACCGGCTCCTTGCGCCGCTCAAAACGCTGTTTTCGCTTCCCGGCCGCCGGCAGAAACAGCTGGAGACTCTGGTCGGCATGGAACGCGAAGACCGGCTGGACGGCGGCGCGCTGATCCCGTACTATGCCGAATATGTGGGCCGGTCACGCTTTGCCCCGGAACGGGCGCAGGAGCTGCTTTCGCTTCTTCTGCTGCACAACCGCGAGGATGTGCAGGGGCTTGTCCGCATCTCGTCCCTTAGCTCCGTCTGCGGGCTTTTGCAGGGCGAGTACGAGACCGAAACGCTGACGCGCTCCGAGCAGGAGGTTCGGCTTCTGCTGACGCTCTCCCGCCCTCTCCCCTGCTCCCTTGAACGCGAGTGGCGCGTCCCCGACTCGGAAATCTCCGTACGGCTCCGCGCCGAGCGCTCCCAAGCGGCTCTGACCGTCCCTCTGACGCACGGAAAATTGTATTACTATTACGAGAACTACCGGGACTATGTGTATCTTCCGGAGGAGGATCTCTGCATTTACAAGTCGCTGGCGGACAGCGTTGACCGAACGCACCGGGTCCGCTGCACAAAGGAAACGGCGCGCTGCAAAAAAGAAGGCTCCTTTCTTCCGCAGCCCGAACCGGTCTTTTCCCCGGCGTTTCGCACCGCCCCCAACGCGGCGGTCTCCTACTTTGAGCCGGAGCTTCTGGAACGGCAGCCGGAACACCTGCGGGCGTATATCCGCAGCCTGCTGAGGCAGATGGCATAAAGGCGCTTTTGCTTCCAGAAAACAAAGAACAAAGAATCTCGCTCGCGAGATTCTCCGCCTGCGGCGGGTCGCTCTGGCGACACAATTCCTTTCCGCCGCAGTGCGATCCTCAGCGGAGCGTTTTTGTTCTATAAGGAACGCAGTTTCCTATAGAACAAAAAAAGCTGTCACGTTGCGTGACAGCTTTTTGAACCTTCCATATTATTCCGCTACCGGCAGAATCTCCTTCTTGTTATAAGAATGGCAAGCCTTGCATACTCGGTGAGGCATCATCAACGCGCCGCACTTGCTGCACTTCACAAGATTCGGGGCAGACATCTTCCAGTTTGCTCTCCGGCTGTCGCGTCTTGCCTTGGAATGTTTGTTCTTAGGGCAAATAGCTCCCATGATTTACACCTCCTTGAACAAATTCGTCTGAGCTTGCATAACGCTCAAAACGCGCATGGTTGTATTATAAGGGCTGAAAGGGCATTTGTCAACGAGAAAAAAAATTATTTTTCCCCAAGCGCGCTCAGATCAGCGCCACGGTCTCTCTCGCGATCGCCAGCTCCTCGTTTGTCGGAATGACCATGACCTTGACCCGGCTTTCCGGAGTGCTGATGACGATCTCCCGACCGCGAACCGCGTTCTTCTCCTCGTCCAGCTCTACGCCCAGATAACCGAAGTGCGCGCAGATCAGCTTCCGAACCTTCTTGTCGTTCTCGCCGAGCCCCGCCGTAAACGCAATGCCGTCAATGCCGTTCATGGCTGCGGCATAGGCGCCCACATACTTCGCCACGCGGTAAGCGAACGTCGCAACCGCGTCCTTCGCATGGGGATTGCCGGCTTCCGCCGCCGCATCCAGGTCACGGAAATCCGAAGATACACCGGACATGCCGTATACGCCGGACTTCTTGTTCAGAACGTTCATCACTTCGCTCAGCGTCAGATTTTCCTTCTCGGCAATAAATTCCATAATGGCAGGGTCAATGTCGCCGCTTCGCGTCCCCATGATCAGTCCCTCCAGCGGCGTCAGTCCCATGGACGTATCCACCGACTTGCCGTTCAGCACGGCGGACACGGACGCGCCGTTGCCGAGATGGCACACAACGATCTTGGAATTTTCCGGGTCGAGACCGCCCACCTCCATCGCGCGCTTCGAAACGTAGCTGTGGCTCGTTCCGTGGAAGCCGTAGCGGCGAACCTTATATTTTTCGTAATATTCATACGGAAGCCCGTACAGATACGCCTCCTTGGGCATGGTCTGATGAAACGCCGTATCGAATACCGCAACCTCGGGCACGCCCGGCATGATCGCAAGGCAGGCGCGAATTCCGATCAGGTTGGCGGGATTGTGCAGAGGCGCAAGCTCGCTGCATTCTTCGATCGCGGAAATGACCTCGGGCGTAATAACGACCGAAGACGCGAACTTCTCTCCGCCGTGAACCACGCGGTGCCCTACCGCGCCGATCTCCTCCAGCGAAGCGATCACGCCGTGGGAAGCGTCCGTCAGCGCCGCAAGCACGCTCTTGATCGCCACCTCATGGTTGGGAAGGGAGATCTCAAGCACCACCTTCTCGCCGCCGGCGGGCGTATGGTTGAGCCGTCCGTCGATTCCGATGCGCTCGCACAGACCGACGGCAAGCGCCTGCTCCGATTCGGAGTCGATCAGCTGATATTTCAGGGAACTGCTTCCGCAGTTAATGACTAAGACTTTCATGATAAACTCTCCGTTCTATTAAATTCTTTCCGCTCCGCTGCCAAAGGGCGCAACGGTGCGTTTTCAGCCGATCACCGAAGCCTGTACGGCGGTGATGGCAACGACGCCTACGATATCCTCTGCGCAGCAGCCCCGGGACAGGTCGTTGACCGGTGCGGCAATGCCCTGCGTAACGGGACCGTACGCCTCCGCCTTTGCCAGACGCTGTACGAGCTTATAGCCGATATTTCCGGCGTCCAGATCCGGAAATACAAGTACGTTTGCCTGTCCGGCCACCGGACTGCCCGGCGCCTTGGACGCGCCCACGCTCGGAACCATGGCGGCGTCCGCCTGCAGCTCGCCGTCCAGCAGGATGTCCGGGCGAAGCTCCTTCGCAATGCGGGTCGCCTCCAGCACCTTATCCACATCCGCGTGCTTTGCGCTGCCCTTCGTGGAATGCGAAAGCATCGCTACCTTGGCCTGCTTCTGCACCAGCAGCTCAAACGATTCCGCAGAGGAGATCGCGATCGCCGCAAGCTTCTCCGGATCGGGATTCTGCTCCAGACCGGAATCGGCAAACAGGAACGTTCCCTCCTCGCCGTACTCGCAGTTCGGAACGACCATCATAAAGAATGCCGACACAAGCTTCGTTCCCGGTTTGGTCTTGATGATCTGCAGCGACGGGCGCAGCGTGTTCGCCGTGGAATGGCACGCGCCGGAAACAACGCCGTCCGCGGCTCCCGTCTTTACCATCATGCAGGCATAGTACATATAATCCGTCGTCAGCAGCTTCTTTGCTTCCTCGGGGGTCATGCCCTTCGCTCTGCGAAGCTCCACCAGCTTCTCTATGTAGTCCTCCAGCTCCGGCGCGGTATGCGGGTCGATCACGGTCGCTCCGGAGACCTCCAGTCCCTGACTGTTTGCCTCCACCTCCTCCGGCGTTCCGAGAACGATCACGTCGGCAATGCCCTCCTTCAGGATCTGCGCGACCGCCTCCCATGTTCTGCGATCCATGGACTCCGGCAGTACGATTCTTTTTTTGTTCTGCTTTGCTCTTTCCTTAATGCTATCAATAAATCCCATGATTCATTGCTCCTTCCTGCGAATAATATACCGTAAGCGCGTGCGCTTTAGCGCACACGAATTTCAGAAGTGCGGAACGCAGCGCGTTTTGCACATTATACCGTAATTATAATCCCATCGCCTCAACGAAACAAGAGGCAGTCGGAATTTTTTTCATCTCTTTCTCATAGGCTATAGGGGCAAACGGTATTTTTGGACCCACAAGCGACTTGGAGGTGCTCTATGGACTATCATCACATTCCTGTTTCCGCCCTGCTGAAGGAGCTGGGCACCGATCCGGACGCGGGTCTGACCGGGGCGGACGCCGCCGCGCGTCTTTCGCAGGTTGGGCCGAACGCCCTGCCGGAGCCGCCCGGCAAGCCCCTCATCCTCCGTTTTTTGGGACAATTCGCCGATTTTATGATCTTCGTTCTGTTTGCCGCCGCCGGACTGAGCTTCGCCGTCTCCTGCTTGGAAGGAAAGCCGGACTATCTGGAGCCCGCGATCATTCTGGCAATCATCGTCCTCAACGCCGTTCTGGGGGTTTTTCAGGAATCCCGTGCCGAGCATTCGCTTGCCGCCCTCAAAAAGCTCTCCACGCCGAAGACCCGCGTCGTCCGCGACGGACGCACGCAGTTTCTCCCGTGCAGCGAGCTGGTTCCGGGCGATATTATTCTGCTTGAGACCGGGCAATTCATTCCGGCGGACGCGCGGCTTTTGACCGCGGTAAATCTGACCGTGCAGGAGGCTTCGCTGACCGGCGAATCCGTCCCCTCGGAAAAGGACGCGCACGGCACGCCCGCAAAGGACTCCCCGCCGGCGGATTGGAGCAACTGCGTGTTTTCCTCCTGCGTCGTGGCAAACGGGCACGGCACGGCGGTGGTGACCGCCACCGGGCTTTCGACCGAGATCGGAAAGATCGCCAAACATTTGATGAACGGCGAAACGCCGCCCACGCCTCTGCAGAAGCGCCTCGCCTCGGTCGGAAAAACGCTCGGTCTTGTCTGTCTGCTGATCTGCGCGGGCATCTTCGTTCTGGGCACGATGCAGGGGCGCCCGCCCGTGCAGATGCTCATGACCGCGGTCAGTCTGGCAGTCGCCGCCATCCCGGAGGGTCTTCCCGCCGTCGTAACGATCATGCTCAGCATCGGCGTGGAGCGCATGGCAAAGCAGAACGCCGTCATCCGAAAGCTCCCTGCGGTCGAAACGCTCGGCTCCGCCACTTACATCTGCACCGACAAGACCGGGACCCTGACCCAGAACCGCATGACCGCCGTCGCCTGCTTTGCCGCCAGACATCCGTACCGGCTTCCGAAGGACGAAGCCGTGCAGGCGGTCTCCCGGCTGCTGCTTTCCGCCGCCCTCTGCTGCAATTCCGACGGCGCCACCGGCGAGCCGACGGAAAACGCCCTCGTCGCCGCTGCCGGACGCCTCTCCGAAAAAAGCGCCTCCGAACTGGGGCTGCTCCCGTACCGGCGTCTTTTGGAGGTGCCGTTTCAATCCTCGCGAAAGTGTATGCTGGTCGTGGGGCGCACGCCGGACGGAGGCTGTCTGCTGATCGCCAAGGGCGCGCCGGACGTTCTGCTGGCGCATTCCACCCATGCCTACGAGGACGGCTCCCTCCGTCCGATCCGTCCGCAGAGCTGGCTTCGGCAGAACCAGACCTACGCGCAGCAGGCGCTTCGGGTGCTTGCCGTCGCCACGCGGCAGCTAAGCCAAGAGGAATACGAACAGGCGCTGCGGGAGAAGGACGAGGAGACGCGGTTCCGCCTGCTCTGCCGAAGGCTGAGCCTGCAGGGTCTTGTGGCGCTTTGGGACCCGCCGCGTCCCGAATGCGCGCAGGCGGTGGCGGAATGCGAACAGGCGGGCATCGCCACGGTCATGATCACCGGCGACCATCCGGACACGGCAAGGGCGATCGCCTCGGAGATCGGCATCGGCAGAAACGGCTCCGTCGTGACCGGCACAATGCTCTCGCGCATGGACGACGAGACGCTGCAAAGCACCGTAAAGACATGCCGCGTCTACGCCCGCGTTCAGCCCGAGCATAAGGTGCGCATCGTGCAGGCGCTGCAGGCGCAGGGCGAGGTGGTCGCCATGACCGGCGACGGCGTGAACGACGCCCCGGCGCTGCGAAGCGCCGATATCGGCTGCGCCATGGGCATTACCGGAACCGACGTCGCCAAGAGCGCCGCCGACATGATCCTGATGGACGACAACTTTGCCACGATCATTTCCGCCGTCCGCGAGGGGCGGGGCATTTACGACAATATCCGGAAGGCGATCCACTTTCTGCTCTCCTGCAACGCCGGAGAGATCCTGCTGATCGTCCTCTGCATCCTGTTCCGCCTGCCCTCCCCGCTCGTCGCCATCCAGCTTTTGTGGATCAACCTTGTGACCGACTCGTTCCCCGCCATAGCGCTTGCCTTGGAGCCGCCGGAGCCGGGCATCATGAACCGGAAGCCGGAGCCTGCGGGCGCAAGTCTCTTCAGCCGGGCACGGACGTTCCGGCTGATCCTTGAGGGCTGCATGATCGGCATGCTCGCCTTCCTCGGCTTTCTGCTCCACGGGACGACCTGCTGCTTCCTCGTGCTGGGACTTTCCGAGCTGGTTCACACGCTGAACATCAAAAACGACCGCTCGTTGTTCACAAGCGGCCTTTTTGAAAATCCGTTCTTAACCTTTGCGATCCTTGCGGGGATCGCGCTGCAGTTCGTTATCGTCTCGATCCCGGCGCTTGCCGGCGTGTTCGCCGTGACCGCCCTTTCCGCAGAGGCTCTGCGGGCGACCGTCCTGCTCTCGCTCGTCCCGCTCGTGGTCGTGGAGATCGAAAAACACGTTTTCCGGGACGGGGCGGACCGCTGACGGCTCCCGCCTAATTCCCGGAATTTGCGCAGCGTACCGGCTTCCACGGGGAATCCAGATTCGCGAACGCGTCCCAGCCCGGATAGATCGCCGCCTCTCCCAGTTCCTCCTCGATGCGCAGAAGCCGGTTGTATTTGGCGGTCCGATCCGTCCGGGACGGCGCGCCGGTCTTGATCTGCCCGGCGTTCGTGGCGACCGCCAGATCGGCGATCGTGGTATCCTCGGTCTCTCCGGAGCGGTGCGATACGATCGCGTTCCAGCCGAAGTTCATCGTCATGCGGATCGCGTCGAGCGTTTCGGTCAGAGAGCCGATCTGATTGACCTTGATCAGCACGGCGTTCGCGCAGAGCTTTTCCTGCCCGACGGCGATCCGCGACGTGTTCGTTACGAACAGGTCGTCGCCCACCAGCTGCACCCGGTCGCCGAGGCACTGGTGCAGCATTGCGAAGCCGTCCCAGTCCTCCTCCGCCAGCCCGTCTTCAATGGACAGGATCGGGTACTTGCTGCACAGCCCGTCCCAATACGCCACCATTTCTTCCCGGCTGCGGTATTCGCCGGACTTCCAAAACAGATACTCGCCCTTGCGTCCCTGCTTGACCGCCTCCTCATACATTTCCGTGGCAGCCGCGTCCATGGCGATACCGAAATCCCTGCCCGGCTCGTAGCCCGCCGTCCGAATGGCGCGGACCAGAAATTCCAGCGCCTGCTCGTCCGAGGAAAGCTTCGGAGCATAGCCCCCTTCGTCACCTACTGCTGTAGAAAAGCCTTCCTGCTTCAAAAGCTTTCCCAGCGTATGGAACACGACCGTGCTGTGTTCGAGCGCCTCCTGAAAGCTGGCGGCTCCCACCGGCACGAGCATAAACTCCTGGATGTTCAGGCTGCTGTCCGCGTGCTTTCCGCCGTTGATAACGTTCATCATCGGAACCGGCAGCACCTTTGCGTTGCAGCCGCCGAGATACTGGTACAGAGGCAGATGGCAGGTCTTTGCCGCCGCCTTCGCGTTGGCAAGCGAAATGCTCAGGATCGCGTTGGCTCCGAGCCGCGCCTTGCTTGCCGTCCCGTCCTCCTGACACATCGTCCGGTCGATCAGGATCTGGTTCCGGGGATTTTTCTTCACGAGCCGGGCGGCAAGCACCTCCCTTGCGTGGCGAACCGCATTGCGGACCCCCTTGCCCTGATAACGGGACGCCTCCTGATCGCGCAGCTCCATCGCCTCGTACTGCCCCGTCGAGGCTCCGGACGGGACGCTGGCGATGCCCTTCGTGCCGTCGCACAGGATCACCTCCGCCTCCACGGTGGGATTTCCCCGGGAATCCAGAATTTCCCGCGCCTTGATTTCTTCAATGCAGACTTTTTTGTACATAAGCTCCTCCATTGCTAAATGATTTGTGCAGCCAACCGTTTTTTCTCTCCGCCGCAGTGCGGATCCCCAGCTCCGCCGCAGTGCGATCCCCAGCTCCGCCGCAGTGCGATCCCGCGGAGCGTTTTTGTTCTATAGGAAACTGCGTTTCCTATAGAACAAAAAAAACGCCTGCGTACACTTGCTTAAAGTGTAGCCACAGGCGTTTTGCTTTATTCGTGCCCAAGGGGTTTTCGCCCCGTCCGCGGGTTATTTTTTCTTGCCGTTGTGGAAAATCGTCGTTCCGATCACGACCGATTTCTCGTAATAGTTCTCATAGTAAGGGCTGTACATCCGGAAGAACAGATAGTCGAAATCCCCGCTTCCGTTTGCGAGAACCTGCTTCGCCGCCTTGTTGGCGCGCTCCCAGCGCCATGCCGTACCGCTTGCGTACGACTTGTTCACCCACTTTTCATAGGCGCTTGCCAGACTGCCGTTTGCGGCCACCGCAAACTGTCCCTTGGCGTACAGTACGTCGTACATGCTGTCGCCGGTCTTGTTCATCCGATTGATAACGACGCAGGCGACTCCCACCATCTCGTCGTAATCGTCGCCCGATTCCGTATAGACAAGCGCGGTCAGCAGATCCGCCTCGGAAGCGTTCGCAGGCACCTTATTCCCGCCGGAGGTCGGCGTCGGAGCCGTGGTCGCCGTCGGCTTCGGCGTGTTGGTCGCCGTCGGCTTC
>JAUNGI010000042.1 GCA_030524525.1 Lachnospiraceae bacterium | reverse complement strand
CGATTTCATATACATCTTCTTCCCACGGCTTGAAAAGGATGTAACCAATCACCTTTTGAGATGGTTTCAGCACCGCGGCAAATGCGCCGCTTTTTTCAATGCAAAATTCTTTCAGAAAGCTTTGCGTTTTCTCAAACGTATATGCAGGCTCGCAGTTTTTCATTGTTTCGCTGTCGCCCAATATTTCATACAGATCGTTTGCATCCTTCGGATTAAAATCTCTGATATACATTCTCGGTGTTTCTATCCACATATTGCTCGCCTCACAAAATTCCAATTTCTCAGCGTCTGTACAAGTATAATGTAAGATGCGGTCAGGTTTTCCACTCTAAAAACTTTGTACTAATTCTTTCATCAGCAATCTTTTTTACTAATCCAAAAAGCTTATTCTCTATTTTCTTTCCAAAATACAATTCTGTGGCATATTGCATTTCCTGCACTTCCAAATTTCAAACTTTTCTGTTTCCTTGTCAAAATACAATTCTATTGCATACTGCATTCCCGGCATTCCCTGCATTTCCAAATTCCAACTATGGATCTTTTCTGTACATGAATTGTATTATTTATGTATGGGGCTTTTTATCTCTCTTGGCGCTGCTGGAATTTATGCCTGCAATTCTTTAATAAATTGTTGTATTCTTTCCGTTACCAATTCGTTTTTTTGCATTGTAACCAACTCATTTCTGCTTACCCACTTGTATGCAATAGTTTCACCATCCTGCAAGGTAATAGAGTCTTTATCACAATTAGTTACACATAGAAATTCTACATAAATAGTATTATTACTAGTTACTCGCCCCACTTCAAGCAAATCTTTGAAATCAATTCCTGTTTCTTCTCGAAGTTCTCTTACTGCACAGTCCAAAGGGGTTTCATTCTGTAGGGCGGATCCTCCCGCTGTAGCTTCCCACATCCCACCAAAAGGCTTACGTTTATCTCTCTGCATTAACAAATAACTTCCATCCGTATGTTTAACAATAATTTCGCCAACCAAATGAAAAACACCTTCGGGAATACGCTCTCCACGTATTAAAGTCATATCTTTAATCTTATTAAAACTTCCATCGTAAGCATCCCATAATTCCATAAGCTATTTCCTCCTCAACATCATAATTATTAACTTGTTTTTATCTCAATCGAAATACCGTTTCAGCCAATTGCAAGGTTTCCTCCATCGTTCTTGATTCATCTCGTAAAATCACATGGAATCCAGAATTCAAAAATTTGTTATAGTTTTCCTTGGAATTAATTCTCTTTAAGCATTCTCTGAAATTATCCAGCGCCTTATCCGGATCAGCTTCTTTCAGTAATAATTGATACAGAAACTGCTTCTCTCTGTCCGGTCTATCAAAAAATTTGTTGACCGATATATCAGGGTCTGCCAACATAATCAAAACATGTTCTATGTCCGAAATGCTCCACAAGACTTCTGCCGGGATATTCGTATCGACAAAGACCTTTTTGCCTTGCCGCGATACTTCCTCCAGTATTTTTAATTCCAAAACGGTGCATTCCTTATTGCATCCATTGACCCACGCTTCGTATTCATCGGGTGTCCTTCTTATAAATTCGCTCCAATTAAGCAGATCTCTGGTATATGTCAAATTCGGAAACTCAGCACTGTTCAAATCCGCAAGGAGCGCATCATGATAATTCTCTTCACAGGCAATACCATCATATTTATCTGCCAATGCTTTTACCAAAGTGGATTTCCCGGCATATGCAGTACCGTTTATGAAATAAACATTTTCAAATTTCATTCTGAATACTACCTCCTCAGTTCCACTTTTGTCAGTTTGTATTCCATGCATTGCATAGGCCATATGCCGTGTTTATGCCATTATGCTGCGCATTAGAGGGGCAATAAGCCTTGCAAGTATAGGAAAAGGGTACCCTATCCGTAAAAAACCCCTTTTTCGTCTGCGACAGCACGAAAGATTTTTGTTTATCTGCAATATCCAAACGCCCAGCAAGCCGGTATTTTCTAATTCTCGACCATGATCCAATATCTTTTCATCTTGTATCCATCAACATCTATAGTTTTCTCATAAACGCCGCCATTAGCAAGTATTGTTTTTTCGCTGGCCTTGTTCTTAACATTGCATGTAACAAGAAGTTTCGGTATTCCTAATGCTTTCGCATTTAGTATATTCAAGCGAAGCATTTCCTTAGCATATCCTTTCCCTCGTTCAGAAGGACGCACGGAATATCCACAGTGTCCTCCCCATGTTCCAAGAATAGGATGATTAATGTGGTGGCGCAAATCTATAATGCCGATAACCTTGTTATCCTTCTTTCGAACAGCCAAATACATATGGGAAGGAACTGTTGCTCCCACCTCATTACACGTTTCTTCGCTTTTTCTAAGCTCACATTTTTTTATCCACTCTTTAGCTGACATACTTACATCCAATGATATACAACCGGCAAACTGGTCTTCCCTTTCTGCATCACAGTCTAAAATTTCTTGACGAAATTCCCATATATCATCGGCATACTTCATTCCGGGTTCTATCAATTCAATTTGTTCCATTCCAATACCTCCAAACTTCCAATTTGCCGATTTATGCGATATACAACTATACCATTTGGTTATGGATTTTTCTATCAGTTCCCTGCTTTTTGTTGGAAAACACTCGCGTAGTATGGCATTTCCTTATATCTGCTTACATCGTTTTATATTTGCCGTAAGAAATTAGGGCGCCATTTGAGCGCACAAGCGAAAAAAGTTGCTGCTTTGAGTATCTTAATCAGCGGAAAAGTCAGTGTTTCCAAGGACTTTTACAGCACTTTTTTCATGTTGCCGCATGTAAAGGGAAAGAAATCATATTTCTTTATTCCAACATGGATCGCACCGTTATCCTCATACCACTTACGAAGAACTGCATTTTCTTCAACGATGCCTATATTAACAATTTTGCAGCCTGCATTCTGCGCCATATCGAAAGCATGATTCAACAATTTTTTCCCGATTCCATTGTGTCTATATTCAGGAAGTACCGCAAGATTATTCAGTTCACATTCTTCATTGCTCTGTATAAGTAAAGAATAGTATCCACACAATATACCATTTTCCTCGAAGACATACATTCGCCTATTCTCATTGTCCATTTGCCAATATAATCTATCACTTGTGGTTGCAAATGCAGTAAATCTTGGTGCGTTTGCTTCTGTAAATCCAAATTCATTTGCCACTGTCGCAAAACTCTTTCTAATCAAATCCACGCATTCCGGTATGTCTTCGCGTTTTACTTCCCTTGTCATTATACTCATCTCCGCAAATTCTGTATTTGTCGTTTCATCATTGTATGCCGCAGCACCCATATATAATTTTTCAATTATGACTGCGATACCACCCTATACAAAATAGCGGAGCCGGCACTCTCGTCATCGTTCAAAATAAATGAGCTTTGCCCAACGCTGAGAAGTGCGCGCTCCGCTTATATGGCTGACAAAAGAGGGACTGCAGCAAGTGCTTTCGCCCTCATATAGTATGGTATCGCTTTACAGCTGTCCGTATCGTTTTATACCGCCATCGGAAATTCAGATGTCAATTAGGTGCCAAAGCGTCGAAAATGCTTATTGCTTTGATCAAACGCAAGCAGAAATTTCACTCCTTGGTGAAATCGCCTATTTTACCAAGGAGTTCCCCAATGCTATGATACATGCCCGAATAAATTACCGGTTCAAGCTTTGTAAGGTCTATGTCAAAAGTATCATCGCATGCAAGCTTTTCGTCCACTTGAACATTCTTTATTTCACAGAAAAAAGTGGTAGACTCTCCCGTTTCAACAGAACGGACCACCTCACATTCATATACCCATCGGCTTATGTCAAGAATAGGTACATCTACGACCTCTCCTCTACAGACCTTGTATGAGATTCCATCTTTCTTTCCATCTTTCGCATGATGAGTCCCAAAATAATCCATAAGTCCAAGCATGTCCGTACTGACGAGATTTACACTTAATTTCCCCGTTCTTATTACATTCTTCTTCGTCATTTTCGTGCCGAACATACTGATAACCAACAAATAATCGTTATCCCTCTCGTTCGTAACGCTGATCCATGTGATCGGAGCAAAATTGTGCGTCCCGTCTTCATTGTTTGTCCCAATAAGAAACGCTGGCTGCACACACATGGAAAAATGAGGTCCTACAGATTTTCTTTTTACGGTTTTCATATCTTTCCTCCCCAAATCCCAATGTTTTCTCAATGTATTGAGCTACGTTTTCTACATAATCGTTTTTCATTATAGAGCGCGTCGAATGAACGGAATCATCAATAGAATTAGGAACAACAGCCAGAATAATCCTTGCGCCATTGTCCCTCCAACAAGCTTATTTTGTAGCCCTGCAAGGGCGAAAGCTCCGTTGTATTAGCATCATTTTCTTTACCTATACATTTCATTTTATAATATCATTCAAGCCGTTTGTTCATTTTCAAGGCAGATTTACTGTTTATGATACTAACTCTCCGAGAGTATACAATTCATCCGGACATATATCCTGTCCATCAGGCCAAACAACTGTAAATCCATCTGTGAAAACACGTTTGAAATATTCAAAAGACCGCAGTTGTCCATACCATTCCCCTTTTATATACGGTTCAACATCAAAGTATTTCTTTTCGCCATTGTCAAATGTCACCAATATCCGATAGGCGCAGACTGCTTCCACTTGAATTGCGGTTGGTCTTAACATAACAGAACACCTCCGTATCTAACGTAATGGCTCAATCTTGAAATAACCATCCCCATTACATAATAATTCCCAGTTCGCTTTTAATTCATCTTCATGAATTGCCATCCACGCTAATAAAAGTTTCATTTGTTTGCTAGGGAAGGTTCCCTCCAAAACTTCCCCATCTATTCCTACAACAATTTCATCATCTCCATACAAAGCATGAATATGTGGTTTATTATGTTTTCCGCCTTTTTCACTTTGCATTCGAACGATAATCCCAAAAAACATGGATAATGCGGGCATTTGTAGCACCTCCATTTTGCTTTTCATTTTCTGCTATTAGCAAGACACCACGGAAGATTCAGCGAATAAAAAACATATAACCCTTTTATCTTCTGTAGTTCTATGTTTTTTCTCAAGACCACTGCAATAACAAAGCGGTAGGCAAGTACATATCATCTCGTGATATAAGGTTAAAAACCCTGAAAATCCCAATTTGCATAGGTATTAGATTGAAAAATCACACCGATGTGCTGATTTTTCAATCGGCTATTTGTGCCGGAGCATCACAAATAGCTTTGATGGTACCCCGTCGCTGGCGCTCCGGAATGTGGATTAGATTAAAAAATCACACGGACATCTCTTCGCATCTTCGCGGCAAAGTCGCCGCTTCCATTCGTTTCGTACCTAGGTTTCGGTTTTTTCATGAAAATCCAGCATTCCGTAATACCACCCGGTGACGCCGTCCTTTTTTACCAGATAGCCCCGGCTCGTGCTCTCCACAACGGAGACCTCGTCCCCCATCGTCACGCGAAGCTGGTAATCGTTGATATCGGACGAGCTCCAACCGTCCTCATGCTCCCACAGAAAGCTTTTCGGGATCCAGAAGTCCTGCCCGGTACTTTCCTGCCGGCAGTATACGAAATCGTTTTCCTCCCGAAGCGGCTTGACCCGATCCTGCCAGCTGAGCATATGACAGAATTCTCCCGCAAGCTGGCTGTTTTTCGCCGTCGCCTTCGGAAGCGGATCGGCATAAGCGACCTGAAACGGCTCCTCCGCACCGGGGGTGATGATCAGCGCGTTCAGCTGTCCGTCCCGTTTCACGCCCAGACCGCCGTCCAGACTAAGGATGCGCCGCTGCTGCTGGATCAGGGGCTTTGCGTCCCGCTTGTCCTCGCGGTAATTCATCACCGGCCAATGACCGACCACCACATATTTTTCAAAGGAATAGCCCTTTGACAAAAAGGCGTCCGCCCGAAGAACCTGCGCCGGAGAAAGCTCCTCCAACGCCCCCGGAAGGATCTGCGCATGCGCAAAAATAAAATGCTCGGTCTCGATCACATGGGGCAGTCCGTTCAGAAAGGCGATCTCCGGTGCAAAGCGCTCCAAAAGCAGGTTTTTTAGCGCCGGCACGTTCAGATTTTCCTGAATCGGGACCTCAAGCTCCTGACACATTTCCCGCAGGATCGTCTTTTTTTGCGAAAGCAGGTGGCGCAGGAATTCTTCGTTGCGGTCGGGGCGTTCGATCTCGCGCAGGATCATATCGTGATTTCCCAGCAGCGCAAATACCGGAAATTGTTCCGCCATCCGCATTACGAGGCGGAGCACCGCCAGATTTTGCGGTCCCTTTTCGATCAGATCGCCCAGCAACAGCAAAACGTCGTCCTCCGAATAGGAGATCTTTTCCAAAAGCTCCACAAAGGTATCGTAATGTCCGTGAATATCGCTGATCGCAATGATACGCCTTGCCGATTCGATCGGCGGGCGCAGAATCTGTATCCCCATAGCTCCAACTCCCCTCGCATTGGCGCGTTTTTCTTACCGTTCCTTAGGCAATCCTCTTGGCAACGATGACCAGACGGCCGTTTTCCGTGTAGCGGTTGCAGGTGGAAAGCGTCAGAAGCTCGTCGCCCCACTTTGCCGTTACGCCGGTCTTATAGATCGACTCCTTTGTCATCTCCGAGACATAGGTTTCGAATTCGCTCTTGGTCAGAACTCCGCCGTATTTATGATACTTGAAGCACTGATCCTCCACGTTATAGATCTTCGTCTTTACCACCGCCATAATCTCGTAAACGCCCTCGCTGACAGCCGTGTTAAAGTAAATATATTTGTGTTCCTCGTAGTAGCTTTTATCCAGATACTCCCGCAGCGAGCCGAACGCCGTGGTATCGTTCATGTTGTGACCGTATACAAGATAATTCTGACTTTCTCCGATCTTGGTCGCCTCATCCATAAACGGCAGTCCGCGCTTTTCCTTCTCTTTGTCGATGTTCTTGTCCAGATAGTACATATAGTCCTCCGGAGTGAACATGACCGGATAGGAAAGCACCGTATCGGGGATCTCAATATAACCGAAGCAGTCGGAATTTTTCTCCACCAAGGTTGCGTACTGATCCGCCCACGTCTTGCCGAGATTGTCCTGCTTCGTTGCGGCGATCACCTCGTAAGCCTCCTCGTCCGGGAAGATCATCACGTCGCCGTTTTCCTGCGTCTGATTTTCGATCTTGGAATTCGCATCGCCGGAAATACCGCCGCCGATCGAATTCCGCAGCTCGTCCATGGAAGCCTGATACCGCATACTCTGATAAAAATACACGCCAAGCTCTACCGCGCACACAAGAAAGACCGCCGTAGACGCCAGCATGATCCCGTTCAGCATAAAATTGCGGAGCTTTTTCTTATGCTGCTTCGTTCGATAGGCCTCCTCGTCCGTCAGCAGCTCGTTCCGCGCCTCCTGCTCCCGCCGGGCGGCTTCCTCCGCCCGCTGCTCCTTCTTGCTCTTTTTCTTTGCGCCCACGGCGTCGTCGTCTTCCGCAGCCGCGCTGCGAACCGGCTCCTCCGCCGCCTCCGAAAGCGCGTCCGGCTCTGCCTCCACAAGCTCCGCGCCGTCGCCTTCCGCCACGTCCGCATAATACTCGTCCGGATGCAGACCGGCGGCATGAAGGATCTCCCTTTCCGTCAGCCCTGCATAATATCCGTCCGGCTGCGCCTCCACGGCCTCGGCAGCTTCCGCCTCCGCAAAGTCCGCACGGTACGCGCCCGACGCCTCGGCGGTTTCCTCCTCCGCAAAGTCCGCGCGGCACGCGCCCGACGGTTCCCCGGCGGTTTCTTTCTCCGCAAAATCCGCACGGTACGCGCCCGACGGCTCCCCGGCAGCGTCAGGCTCTGATCCTGCCGCCTGCTTTCCGTATTCCGCGCTCTGCCGCCCAACGATCTCCGAGCTTGCGGATTCGGTCGGGGGAAGCACCGGTTCTTCCGTATCGTGCAAAATCCCGCCGAATTCCTCCGCAGTTTCCTCCACAAACGGGTCCGCCTCCTTGGCCTGCCTTGCCTGCTCCAGAATGGCGGCGTCCTCCGTCTCGTTCAGAAACGAAAGATCCAGCTTAAAAATATCCTCCAGCGAAGTATCCTCGGATTCTTCTTCGTTTTTTGAAGATCCTGCTCCGGATGCTTTCAACAGATCCGCCTGACTGACGCGACTCCAAAGCTCGGAATCGTCGTTCTGCTCCTTCTGCGGATCGGAAAGCGGAGCCTTCCACTTTTTTTCGCTCATAACCTACCTCATCTATCCATGCTATCCCTAAAAACAGCAATTATATTTTAGCATACTTCCGTTTCGATATCCACTTCTAATTCCCCATTTTCATGTTTTTTTCATGGTTTTCTGTATTTTTTTGTAGTAATTTCCAGCACTTTGTGATAAAATGGTAGACGATGTATTTTATCAGATGAAAGGAGTCAATCAAGTATGATTTATTCTCACGAAGTAGAAAAAATGTGTACCGTAGCACAGGGCGTCTGTCATGGCGCGGCTCCCATTCCCGAAGAAGCAAAATGGGTAAAAGCTACGCAGGTTACCGATATCTCCGGTCTGACCCATGGTATCGGCTGGTGTGCTCCTCAGCAGGGCGCCTGCAAGCTGACCCTGAACGTGAAGGAAGGCGTGATTCAGGAAGCGCTGGTGGAGACGATCGGATGTTCCGGTATGACCCACTCCGCAGCAATGGCGGCTGAAATTCTTCCGGGCAGAACGGTTCTGGAAGCGCTGAACACCGACCTTGTGTGCGACGCCATCAACACCGCCATGAGAGAGCTGTTCCTTCAGATCGCATACGGCAGAACGCAGAGCGCTTTCTCCGAGGAAGGACTTCCGATCGGAGCCGGTCTTGAGGATCTCGGAAAGGGGCTTCGCAGTCAGGTGGGCACGATGTACGGCACCCTGAAGAAGGGCCCGCGTTATCTGGAAATGGCCGAAGGCTATGTTACCGGCATCGCTCTCGACGCGGACAACGAGATCATCGGCTACAAGTTTGTTTCCCTTGGAAAGATGACGGACTTCATCAAGAAGGGCGACGATCCGAACACCGCATATGAAAAGGCTTGCGGACAGTACGGCCGCGTTGCGGATGCAGTGAAGATCATCGACCCGAGAACCGACGAAGAAGTGAAATAAGGAGGAACGAACAATGGCATTATTTGAATCCTATGAAAGAAGAATTGACAAAATCAATTCCGTACTTAATAGCTATGGCATCTCCTCCATTGAGGAAGCTGAAAAGATCACAAAGGACGCCGGCTTGAACGTATACGAGGCGGTTAAGAAAATTCAGCCGATCTGCTTCGAGAACGCCTGCTGGGCTTACACCGTAGGCGCTGCGATCGCGATCAAGAAGAATTGCAGAAAAGCTTCCGAGGCTGCCGCTGCAATCGGCGAGGGTCTTCAGGCGTTCTGTATTCCGGGCTCCGTTGCCGATCAGCGTAAGGTTGGTCTTGGACACGGCAATCTGGGCAGAATGCTTCTGGAAGAAGACACCGAGTGCTTCGCTTTTCTGGCAGGTCACGAGTCCTTCGCCGCTGCCGAAGGTGCGATCGGTATTGCCGAGAAGGCAAACAAGGTTCGTAAGAAACCGCTCCGCGTTATCCTGAACGGATTGGGAAAGGATGCGGCTCAGATCATCTCCCGTATCAACGGCTTTACGTTTGTTGAGACCGAGATGGACTACTCCACCGGCGAAGTCAAGGAAGTATACCGCAAGGCTTATTCCGACGGTCTCCGCGCAAAGGTAAACTGCTACGGTGCAAACGACGTTACCGAAGGCGTTGCCATCATGTGGAAGGAAAACGTGGATATTTCCATCACCGGCAACTCCACCAACCCGACCCGTTTCCAGCATCCGGTCGCAGGTACCTACAAGAAGGAACGCCTTGAAGCAGGCAAGAAGTATTTCTCCGTTGCTTCCGGCGGCGGCACCGGCCGTACCCTTCATCCGGACAACATGGCAGCCGGTCCCGCATCCTACGGTATGACCGATACGATGGGAAGAATGCACAGCGACGCACAGTTTGCAGGCTCCTCCTCCGTTCCGGCACACGTTGAGATGATGGGTCTGATCGGTATGGGCAACAACCCGATGGTAGGCGCTACCGTATCCGTAGCCGTTTCCATCGAGGAAGCTGCCAACGCAGGAAAGTTCTGAAGAATTCGGCAAAATCAGGTCATGCATTAGTTTGCGATTGTACGAAAAAGTGTGCGTAACTAACTCGTAGCACACACGTAACTAACACATGTAACTAACAAAGAGAGGGAGTTTTTTTACTCCCTCTCTTTTCCTTTGGACTTTGGGCAGAGTCTCTACTCCAGACTGCTCACCGGTCATATGCCCGATTTCTCCAATTTCTCTCTTGCGCTGCTCAAGCGCTAGACTCTGACAGGCTCAACAACTGCAATCTCTTGGATGTAATAAGCCTCGTTATCAATATAATACAACCTCTGTTTTTGCATGTTTGGGAACATATCTCTGAATGTTTTGTCGGTGTTGACAAAATCTGTATTACCGTCAATGTATACGCTTCCCTTAAGTTCCGGTTTTAACATACGCATATATCCGTTTTCCTTCTTAAAATCTTCGAAGGAGTACGTTTTAAGTACATTACCTGCTACCCATTGTTGCAGAGATTTTTCATTTCCATCCTTAACAACCTTAAAATGTTCTTTTTCACAAACAATAATCTCTGGACCGACTGTATCATGCAACCAGCAAAAACGATAACCAAAACCTGAGTCCTTCATGGCTTCTGCTCTCGAATTATGCCAAAATGGTGACGGAATATTAATCTCATACTCCTCTCCATCCGTAGGGCAAAACGTTCCGATCATAAAATATCTGTACTTCTTTTTCATGTTCATTTACCTCTTTCCCAGCGCCTCATCGCACTCCTCCTGCATTGACGCATCAAAATCAAACACTTGATAAATTTGCTCCCAATCCGGCTCCAGCAGCATAACGACGCTCGCCAGCTGCTCCCCCTCCGGCGCCGAGGACAGCTTTGCCTTTGTGACTGTGTTCCAGATCCCGTCCGCTGTTTGCCAGTCAGCCGGATCCGGTGCCGAAAAATCGATCGTCGCCGTCTCCTGCTCGTACGCGGCAAAATACGGGATCATTGCGTCCAGTGCCGCCACTTCCTCGTCCTCCAGCGTATTGCCCTCCATGTATGCCCCCTCGCAGTAGACCGCAAAGCAGATCATACACGCGTCCCAGTCGATCGCAAGCTCTCCGCTCCCGGTGCCGTAAAACACAAGCACAGCCTCATCCTCCAGCTCAGCAAACAGCCCCTCGACCCAGCGGGCGTTTGCACTCTGGATGTAATCCTCCAGCGTGACGTCATCCGACACATAGTATTTTCCTCGGCTGTCTGCATCAAAATCCTTGCTGAAATCAGCGCTGCCGCCGAACAGTACCACAAGGATCACTACAAGCAAAATCAGAACCACAAGCCAACCGCCCATCACTAAAAAATTCATCAAAAGTCCGATCAGCATCGTTGTAAATTTAATCGCCAGCTGCGTCAGCTTCAGCAGCGCCGCAGTCAATCCTTTTCCCGCCGCCGCGGCTGACTTTGCCGCCTGTTTGCTCATCTGCTCAGCTTTTATCAAGGTGCGTCTTGCGGCCTCTGCGCTCTGCTGGGCTGTTTTTGCTTTCTTCTTCCTCGCAAACACCTGCCGGGCTTTCCTTTTGGCAAATGTCTTTTTCCCCGTTTTTGGGTTTCCTTTCGCGTCGGTCCCCATCCTTGCTTTTTGTTTTCTACCAACGTTCTTTTCCGGCTCCCGCGCGTGTCCGATTCCCTTGATCGCTTTTCGGGATAAAAACATTCCGCCTCGGATCAGGTTGCCGCCGCCCAGCTCCCAACCGAAAGCTCCAGCCTCCAGCAGCGCATCGTCCTGCTGCGTGTTTTCCACGCCGTCCGCCGCACTCTGTGATCCCCGCACCATTTTTTTCCATGCATCAATTGCGGTGGCTGCCGGATCGATTCCGCCCCGTCCCTTTGCCTTTCTGCCTGTTTCTGCTCCTCGAAAACGCATTTCTCTGGCGTCGGCCAAGGTGCGCTTTTTTGCCCGCAGCCTTCGATGCTCGTGCAGCGTCAGCTGCCGTCCGTCCGGATGCTTTTCGTTCATTCCCCTGCTCCTTTCTTTTGCCCATTCTGGCATTCTTTTTCATTGTCCGTCCCATACGGACACACTGATTTTTCCGTCTGCCCCAGCGATTCCGGGCTGCCATCGCCCCCTTATTACACTTGCAGTAGGCTGCAATCGCTACTTCTTTTTGGACTATGCCTTTCCCTTTTTGGTACTTTATCCTTTGTTATTTAATTGTCGGCGTTTGCCCACGCGTGGGCTGCCCACTTGTGGGCTTTTTGTCAAATGGCAAGCCCGCGTATTTCCTACATTTTGCCTACATCGGCGGCGGAATTCCGCATCCCCCTTGCCCATCGGTTCCGGCAGACGTTTCCTTGGTTTCCGGGTCTGCAACCCTTGCCTGACGCTTTCCATGATGGTTTCTGCAGCTTTCTCTATGACTACGCCTACAGCTCCCTTGACGACTCCGTAAGCCCTCCCCGTTTCCTTTCGGCAGATCTTCCGCGCGCACGTTTGCAGACCGACGTGCCAAAGAGAGGGTCTCATGGGCTTCCGGCTCTGCCGGCTTGGTTTTCTCCGACGGCTCCTCTGGCGCAGGAAAGACAAGGCTTAGCTGCGCTCCCTCTGCGTCCTCCTCGGTGCCTCCTGCGGGGACAAGCGCCTCCTGCAGCTGCGACTTGTCCGTCTCCAGTTTGTCCGCCGTCAGTCGAGCTGCAGCATCCAAAAAGACAGGTGTGTCGCTGACCTCATACAAGGTTGCTGTGATCCGCCCCTGCGCATCCCTAAGCCGCTCTCGACGCAGATAGCCTTTTGCCTCCAGCGTCTTAAGCGCCGACCGGATCGCCGATTCCCCGTCGCAAAGGATGCTCGCTAGCCCCCGCACCGAAAACCTCCATCCGTCGTCCAAAGAGAGCATGGTAGCCAACAGCCCCCGCTCCCGCAGCGCAAGCTCCGGATCGCGCAGCATTGCATTGCCCAGCACGGTATATGAGTTTGTATGTACCTTTTTTAAGGTGTAAGTCGTTTCTGCCATTTATTTTTTCCTCCTACCATGTCCCATTCCCTTTTCCAGCTCCGGCGCTTCCTCACCCCCTGCATCCAGATCCTCCAGATGCGCCGCCCCGTCCGCAATAGCCGCCGCCTCCCAAAGCGCTCGAAGAAACTCCTCCAGCGCAAGATCTGCCCGGACGCAAATGCCCCGCCAGCTCTGGTGCGTATGGTTGACACCGTCTAACAACTTGATGCCAAGTCCCGGCCACTCCCGGAGGTTATTTGTGCAATCATCCAGCAACAGATCGTCCCGCTGCACGCCACCTGGCACATACTCCGCCTTGCACGTCCCGCAGGGTGCGAACAGCACATGGTTGTAAGGCAGCTCCGGCAAATGCTGCCGTAGCCAGCCGAGCTTTTCACTGCGCGCATAGGGACTATCAGAAAGTACCGTCGATAGAATGTACACTTCCATATCTCCCGTCCGGATCAGCCAGCAGACAGCCGATACGACCACCTCCTGCGGCTGCATCCGGGCAAAAAAGCCAGGCTCATACAGATCCTCTGGACGCTGTACGCTCTGCCACTTAGCAAGCGTCCCATCCATGTCAATATATAGGCGTGGTCGCCAATGCGTCTGTTTCATGTTTTTCTCCTTATTTTGTGCTTTCTTTGCCGTCAATTCTCTGCCTTATCATCTCGCAGTAGTTCGGGTTGATCTCTATGCCGATAAAGTCCCGGCGCTCCTGCATTGCTACCTTGCCGGTGGTTCCTGCCCCGGCGAAGGGATCCAGCACAATGTCACCCGGTCTACTTCGGGAATTTTGAAAGTAAAAAAATGTACTCGCGACTCTTTTTTCCCTATTTAATGCGACGTATCGATCAGCTGAAACGTCTCCGTATTGATCGGGATCGTGGAATCAAACGGCAAAAAGAACGCGCCTACCTTTAAGAGTCCATGGCACTTTGGAACCTCTCGGATCGCCTTTACGTCCGCATCGGAAAGCTTTAAGACGTCCGCCAGCAGATCGCACTCCATGGCGCCCATGGACATCAGGATCAGCAGTTCGCTGTTTGCCACCATCGCACGTCCCATTTCCGTCCGCAGCAGATCTCCGATGTTTTGCGTGACCCCCGTAATAAATCCAAAGTACTTGCGGATGCGTTTCCACAGGTAGAAGAAGTACTCTGCTGTGGTCTGCCGCTGTAAAAACAGATAAAACTCGTCGATGTACACGTGGCTGTCCGTTTTGGCCAAGCGGTTTTTCGTGATCTTAGACCATGTGCTGTCCATAATGACCAGCATTCCCAGCTCCCGCATATGCGCTCCCAGCTCGCTGATATCGTAGCAGATCAGGCGGTTTTTGGTCTTTATGTTAGTCTGCTCCGCAAACATCCTAAAGCTGCCGACCGTGTACAGCTCGATGCTGACTTGGATGTGCTTTGCCGCCGGGCTGTCATAGCCGCCAAGCGTATGATAAAAGTTCTGCAGCGTCGGGCATGTCCCGGTAAAGCCCGCCCGCACATAGGGCAAAAGCGTGTCCTCCACCGCCCGACTGATAATGGATTTCTGCTCCGCCGTCAGCGCCCCCATGATCTGCTCGCAAAACGACAGGATAAACTCGGTTTTTAAGATAATCGGATCCTTTTCGTCTCCATAATCCGGCGAAATCTCCATGGCATTGACGCGGTTATGGGTGCTTGTTGAGATCTCGACGATCTCACCGCCGAGCGCCTCCACCAACGCCCGATACTCTTTCTCCGGATCGATGATAATGACCGTGCAGTTCGGATCCTGCAGCATCGTCTGGAGGATCTCCCGCTTTACCGTGGCCGACTTCGCGGCGCCGGAAGCCCCCAAGACGATGGAATTGCCGTTTTTGAGCTTGTGCTTATTTACCGCCACCACGTTGCCTGATATGGTATTCGCGCCGTAAACAACACCGCCCTCGTCCAAGATATCCATCGAGCGGAACGGATGCAAAACCGAGGCCGCGTCGGTAGTCAAACTTCGGACGGCGTCGATGCAGCGGACGCCGAACGGCAGCGCGGTAAAAAAGCCCTCCGTTTGCTGCCACGTCAGCGTTTCCAGCTGGCACGACTGCTGGGCAATCGACACAAGGCTTGCCGTGTCCTTGTCCAGATCCTCGCGTGTGGCGGCTCGGTGGCAGATCGTCATAACGCCTAAAAACATGTGCTGATCCTGTTTTGTCAGCGCATCTAAAAACGCGATGATATCGTCCCGCTGGTTTTGAAACTCGTAGGGGATATGCCCGGAAAAGTTTTTGTTTTCGACTTGTTTTCGGCTGTGCTTGGCGATGTTGCTTTCAATGCCCATCAGACGATTCCGTGCTTCTTTTACCGCGTCCTCCGTCGGTACAGGCAGCAGATCGATGGACAGCACCAGATAGCGGTTGACGTCCAACAGCTTGCTGATAAAATCGCCCTTTATGTAGCTGCCGTAATCCTTTAAGTACAGGCTGCGGTAATACTGATCGCCGAGCTTAAAGCATCCGGCGTCCACCCGCTCATAACTGTTCGGCGCCAGATAATCCTTAAAGGAATGCCCCCTTTCCCTTGCCGCCGCCAGATCAAAGGAAAACGCGTTTTGATCGGCCGGACGCATAAAATCAAACAGTAGCCGCATGCGTCGATCGGCATTTAACGGATCCAGCTTGCTACCGATCATTTTACTGTGCAGATGTGTGGCAAACCGGGCGGCAACACGCGAAAAAAAGGATCGGGCTTCCTCCGGGTTCTTTCGCCGGACGGTGACCGTCAGATATTTTTCCTGTACGATGCAGGACGCCTTTGTGATAATCGAATCCAGATACCGGTTATGCTCTTGCCGGTAAACGTCCAGCGTGTTGCCCTTCAGCGCGTAGCGATGCTGCGTGTTAAAATGCTCCCGGTTCATCCGCTTACAGATGATTGTGATCTTCGCCGCAGCCTCTGGATCGATCTCATTGATCATATCACCGTACTCCAGCAGAATGTTCGTCTGCTGCTCCCGGCTGGCGGTCGCATAGTTGATATCCGCAAACTGATAGCTCATGCTCCAGTTTCCGTGTCCCAGATAAAAAAGCCCGTCCTCGTAGATCTGATCGATCGGCAAGAGATCCTGTGTTTTCTTCGGTACCTTCACCGCAGTTTTGTGATTTTTTAACATCTTCTTTACCACATTCATGCCGCGCTCCCTCCTTTTCCTTTTTTCGCCGGTGTCTCATCTGTTTTTTTCCGGCTTCTGCGTGATTGCTTCTTTTTTCCGTATCGCGAAAGGTACGCCAGCTGCTCTGCCATCACCGACCGGCTTGCCATAAGCTGCCGGGGACGAAAGGCGTCCCGGTAGATGACCAGCAGCAGCCGGCCGCCGTACATCCCGTGATACTGATAAAACCCGGCCAAGATCGGTACGATTGATACGGCGACGCAAACGATTGCCGATCCAAAAAGAAAGTACATCGCGACGGACAAGCCAATCGCAATCCCTACCGCGCACAGCTCCCGCAAAGAAAGTCCAAAGTAGATCACTTCCCGGTAGCTTAATATCTCCTTATTGATTTCCACTTCCATTAGGGTAGTCCTCCTAGTCTTGTTTCTTCGTTGTAATTCGTAATTCATACCTTCCGGCTTACGCGATCACCTTTTCGGTGATCCGATCCGCCCCTTTAATGATGCCGCACAGGATCAGCTGGCACAGGATCGCCTCGGTCATCCGCCATAACAAGGCACCGGCGATCGTCCAGCCATCGCCGCCTAACAGCTCGTAGGTCAAGACATACTGGTACAAGCGGAATGCCATAAAAAAGACAACGACCTCCAGCCCACAGGCAATCAGCGCTTTCAGGTGCCCTCTCGTGAAGCCTTGTGTCGGTTCGCCCGCCAGCCCCGCCCAGCAAAGCGGCGACAATCCAAGCAGGATCGCGATGCGCCAAGACCGCCCCAGTACGGTAAACAGAATCACGGCGCCAATCACGATTGACAAAATGGCGGCAATCAGCGCTATGGCAAACAGCGGCAGCGCCTCCTTCCAGCTGGCGTCTAAGATCGCTTCTTCCATGTCTTCGTTAAGATAGCCTCCGGAGATGTTGATTCGCTGGTTATCCCACCCGAAGGCGTACAACAGGGCGTCGCCTAAGCCCTGACAGATCCGGTAAATATCCATGGCGATCGTATAGGCGTGCTTTACAAGCCATGTGGCGATTGCCAGCCGTAAAAGTGCGCCGTAAAGATATTCCGGTCGCCTCAGTTCCTGTAAGTTCGTGCAGGATTTTAAGATCCCGATTAGGAAAAACAGGACGATCAGGGAATACGCCGCGCCCTTTGCCGTCCCCGCAAAGGCGCCAATCACCGCCCGTACCACGTTGTCATAGCCCGGCAGATCCCCCAGATACCGAGACGCCAGATAGATCGCTTTTTCGCAAAGTTCGTTAAAAATGCCGACGCCGCTATCGATCAGATCCAGAATAAATTCATTCATAATGCTCCTTTCTGACGCAAAAGACGCTCCCAAAAACGGAGCGCCCTTGCATCAAACTGAGAATGCACCACTGGTACATCTTATCCTACAAGATAATTCACAAGCCATGGTGCGCCAGCAACAATGAGACCTCCGACAATAAACATCAATCCGTTCGAGCGCTGGGAAGCATCATGCGAAGGAAAGGATAAGCCGAATTGTAATCCACCGAAGGCTGTAACAATAAGACCAATAATGGTAATAGCCGAGAAGATGAGAGTTTTGAGTTTATTTATTGCCCCAAGCAAATCAAAGCCGTCTGCTCCGGTCTCCTCCGCCAAGCCCACGCCCAGTGACAAAGTTAAGATGAGCGCAAAGCTTCCCAGTACAGTAAAGATTCTTTTTAAGCTCGTTTTCATAGTAATTCTCCTTTACAAATTTAAGATATCAGATAGTTAAGCAAGGATCGGCTGTAAAGCAGCACGATCCCAAGTACCAGAATGGCAAGCCCCTGTCTGCGGTACGACCGGTCGCACAGGGAAAAGCCCAAGAACAAAATGCCAATCCCGATCATCAGCTTGCCGATCCCGGCAAGTCCGGCAAAGTCAAGATTTGTAAACTCCGCAAGCGGATCCCGCAGCGCATAGATCATACGCCCATCACCCACCTTACCATGGACGGCAGGAAAACCAGCGCCAGTCCGCTGACCAGAAACAGCACCCCGTTTAATCGCTGACTGGGATCCTGCGCCGGAAATGATCGACCCAAGGCGGCGCCGCCAAGGGCGGCCACGATGTAGCCTAAGACGCGGATTGCTTCGCCGAACACATCGTTATAGCTTTCTGCTGTGCTGACTGCCGCATTTTCTCCGGGCGTCAGCGGTTCCGCTCCCGACGTCGGCAGTCCCGGAATGTCCGGCGCGGCGCGCACCGGCTGAGTGCAAACCAGCAGCAACGCAAGAACTGCCAACATAACCTTCCACTTTTTTCTTTTTCTCATGGTGTATACGCTCCTTTCCAAAAATGCGCCAGTGGTGCATTTTTCACTCTTATCTCCTTGGCTTCGTGGTTCTATTTCGACGCCTACCTACGCAGCATAAAACGCTTCGATCTCCTCGTCCGCCAAAAGCTCATAGTGCGGGTTTGGCATAAGCTCCGGCAGATCCCCAGCGGCAACGGTACTTTCTTTTGGCAGCGATAGCGTCTGGCCGACCGGGCAAACGCCGTGCCGATAAGGCGGCGCGCCGCCGTCTACGGTATCTTTAATGTTTGGATGCCGCAGGAGCGGATATTTCTGATCCAGTATCGGCCGTGCCCCTTTGACGAACAGGATGGCATGCGTTTTCGGCAAAAGACTGACTTCGCCGGGCGTCAGCAGCTCCCGCCCGGAGTTCTGATCATTGGTACTATAGCTGCCGTTACGCCCGTGGCTGCGTCCATAGGTATTGGTGTCAATGGTTTCCTTGTCCAGCATCTCGGAGATCATCTTATGCGTCGAAAACTCGTTGCCACCAAGGTATAAAAACTCGTCGCAATTTCCTCGAATTGATTCCCACGAATCCTTAAACAGGGCTTTTAACTGTGCCGCGTTCTGGATGATGATACTTACGCTGATCTCGCGGGATCGCATCGTCGCCAGCAGCTTATCAAAGTCGTTTGGCAGCGCCACGTTGGCGAACTCGTCCATCAAAAAATGCACCGGTACCGGCAGTCTGCCGCCATATACACGATCTGCCTGTTCATAAAGCTCTTGAAACAGCTGCATATACAGGATCGTAACCAAAAAGTTAAAAGACGTGTCGTCGTCCGGGATAACGGCAAACAGCGCCGTTTTTTCGCTTCCCATGCGCGGCAAATCCAGTTCATCGGTCATGGTCAGCTTCGCCATGGCGTCCAGATCAAATTTCTCCAGCCGGGAGATCAGCGTGATCTGGATGCTCTTTAGCGTGTCTGCAGCGCCGGAACGGTAATTCCGGTACGCCTTAACGGCCGGATGAAAGGGCTCTCTTGCCGCCAGCTCGTCAAATAGAAGATCCAGCGCCGAGCGATATTCTTCGTCGCCGTCCCGCACCTCGCCATATCGGATCATTTCCATGATCATGGCAAAGTTTTGTTCTTCCGGCGGCGCTTCGTAATGCAAATAGAAAATCAGCGCTTTCAGAAGCATCGCCGCCGCATTGTCCCAAAAGGGATCCTGCGTCACTGCCTCTCTCGGGGCAGTGGACTTGAAAATGTTGGTGACCAGCTGCTGGATGTCCGTGTCGTTCCGCAAGTATACAAACGGGTTATAGCCATGGGATTTTTCCATGTCGTGAAGATCCAAAACACGAAGCCGGTACCCCCTTTTTACAAGCAGTCCGCCGACATCTCGCAATAGTTCGCCCTTTGGATCCAGCACGACATACGAGGTGTTTCCCTGCATCAGGTTGGGTTTGACGTAGTAGCGGGACTTTCCGGATCCTGCGCCGCCGATCACAAGCGTATTTAAGTTTCTTTGATGCACATGACCGTCATACCCCATTCGCACGTTCGCCGTCAGCAGCCGATTCTCGGCGTATGTTTTTACCGCCAGCTCCCGCCGCAGCGCCCTCGGATCGCCCCATTTGGCCGATCCGTGTTCTTCTTTTCGTCGGTAGTTTTTTCGGTTTGTCTCATAGGTTAAAACCGCCAGCCCGTAAACCAACAAAAAGATCAGCACGCAGCGCGGCGTATTTTTGCAAAGAGAGATCCGCAGCGGATGGGAAAGCGCATCGGCGGCGTTTGCAAGCAGCAGATCCCGCGTGGCCACATAAGGCGCAAGCAGCAGCGCCACCCAAACAACAAAGATCGCCAAAAATCCGTACATCGTGGCGATCATGCGGATATTTCGGGATCGGTACATAACGTCCTCCTTTCTCGGTTGGTATTCAGTGTGACTTGCAGCTGCTCAGCCTGTAGCCGGACGCTGTCCAGCCAGCCCAAAAGCGCCGCATCGTCCGCACCATCTATCCAACCTTGGAGTAACGCCAACTCATCCGGCAGTGGCAGATCTTTGCCACAATGTCAAGTGATGAATTCAAAAAAGGGCAAAAAATATCCCCTC
>JAUNGI010000041.1 GCA_030524525.1 Lachnospiraceae bacterium | reverse complement strand
ATCCCCGCGGAGCGTTTTTTGTTTCATAGGACGCATTTTCCTATGAAATAAAAAAGATCGTGCATCCTTTCGAATGCACGACACGATCTTACTCTTTTTTCCGCCGCTCAGCTCTCGCTTACCTTCTTCACGCCAAGCGTGACCGCCTCGCCGTTGATGTTCCATTCCTTCGTGTAGCCTTCCGCCGTCCCATAGAGCACGCTGTCCGCCAGAACGGTCTTGCTGACGGCTGCCTCGTTTGCGCGGCAGATCTCCTGAAGCCGAGGGCTTCCGGTCAGCGACAGGACAATGTGATCCATGACCTCAAAATCCGCTTCCTTCCGCATGGTCTGCACCTTGCTGATGACCTCGCGGACAAAGCCCTCTTCGATCAGCTCCGGCGTCAAATTCGTATCCAGAACCACCGTCACGCCGTTGTTGGCTTCCGAAACATAGCCCTCCTTGCGGGACGTCTCGATCAGCAGATCCTCTTTGGCGATCTCCTCCGCCGCGCCGTCCACGGTCAGCGTCAGGCTGCCCTTCGCCTCCAGCTCCGCCATCGCCTTGCTGCCGTCCAGCTCAGCGAGCAGATTCTTCACCGTGCCGATGTTCTTTCCGAACCGCTTTCCAAGCGTCTTAAGCTGCGGCTTGAAGCTGTAGGACGTGAACGCGCTGACGTCGTCGGTAAACTGCACGCTCTTTACGTTCAGCTCGTCTTCGATGATCTCCTGATAGAAGGCGTCCAGCGGCTGCTCGCTCTTGACATACATCGCCGCGATCGGCTGGCGCTGCTTGATGTTGGAAGCGTTCCGGCAGGCGCGTCCCAAAACGACGACCGCCAAAACCTCCTCCATGCGCGCCTCCAGCTCCTTGTCGATCAAGGCTTCGTTTACCTCCGGGAAATCGCACAGA
Source organism: Lachnospiraceae bacterium (assembly GCA_030524525.1). Taxonomy (GTDB): domain Bacteria; phylum Bacillota; class Clostridia; order Lachnospirales; family Lachnospiraceae; genus ISDg. The sequence goes on along the minus strand of JAUNGI010000041.1, from coordinate 20,281 downwards.
TGCACGCTTTCCGGCGCCTTCTCGTCGAGACTGCACACCAAATTCCGGTAGATCTCCTCGGTCATGAACGGGATCATCGGCGCCGCCGTCTTGCTGATCGTAACAAGCGCCGTATAGAGCGTCATGTACGCGTTGATCTTATCCTGCTCCATGCCCTTTGCCCAGAAGCGTTCCCGGCCCCGGCGCACATACCAGTTGCTCATCTCGTCCACGAACGAATCCAGCGCTCTTGCCGCTTCGGGGATGCGGTAATTCTCCAAGTTTTCGTCAACTGCCTTCACGGTGGAGTTCAATCGGGACAAAAGCCACTTATCCATAACCGAAAGCTTGTCGTATTCCAGCGCATACTTCGTCGCGTCAAAATCGTCGATGTTCGCGTACAATACGAAGAATGCGTAAGTATTCCACAGGGTTCCCATAAACTTCCGCTGTCCCTCGGTGACCGCCTTGTCATGGAAACGGTTCGGAAGCCACGGGGCGCTGTTGATATAGAAATACCAGCGGATCGCGTCCGCGCCGTGGGTTGCCAGCGCGTCGAACGGATCGACCGCATTGCCCTTGGATTTGCTCATCTTCTGACCGTTTTCATCCTGCACATGCCCAAGGACGATGACGTTCTCATAGGGCGCCTTGTCAAAGAGCAGCGTCGATTCCGCGAGCAGCGAATGGAACCAGCCTCTGGTCTGATCCACCGCTTCGGAAATAAACTGCGCCGGGAACTGCTGCTCGAACAGCTCCTGATTTTCAAACGGATAATGGTGCTGCGCAAACGGCATCGCGCCGGAGTCGAACCAGCAGTCCAGCACCTCCGGAACGCGCTTCATCACGCCGCCGCACTCCGGGCAGGTCAGCGTGATCGCGTCGATATACGGACGATGCAGCTCCACGGTCTTTGCTTCCTCCATGCCGCTCATGGCAAAAAGCTCCTCGCGGCTTCCGACGCAGTGACGGTGCCCGCATGCGCATTCCCAAATATTGAGCGGCGTTCCCCAGTAACGGTTCCGGGAAATCGCCCAGTCCTGAATGTTCTCCAGCCAGTTGCCGAAACGTCCCTTTCCGATGGATTCGGGGATCCAGTTGATCGTATTGTTGTTGCGGATCAGCTGCTCCTTCACGGCAGTCTCCCGAATATACCAAGACTCGCGCGCATAGTAGATCAGCGGCGTGTCGCATCGCCAGCAGTGCGGATAGTCATGCTCAAACTTGGGCGCGGCAAACAGCTTGCCCTCTTTGTCCAGATCCTTCAGGACCTCCGGGTCCGCCGCCTTGACGAACAGACCGGCGTAGGGCGTTTCCTCGGTCATCTGCCCCTTGCCGTCCACAAACTGAACAAACGGAAGATCGTATTTCTTTCCCACATTGGAGTCGTCCTCGCCAAACGCGGGAGCGATATGCACGATGCCGGTACCGTCGGACATCGTAACGTAGCCGTCGCAGGTCACATAGTGCGCCTTCTTCTGCTGCTTTGCAGCCTCCGCGGCGGTGCAGGCAAAGAGCGGTTCGTACGCACGGTATTCCAACGCTTCGCCCGGAAAGGTCTCGAGCACCTCATAGGGCTTCGTCTCCTCGCTGCCCAAAGAACCAAGCACCGTATCGAGCAGCGCGCACGCCATATAGTAGGTATAGCCGTCCGCCGCCTTGACCTTGGCGTAAAGCTCCTTCGGGTTCACGCAAAGCGCGGTATTGGACGGAAGCGTCCACGGCGTCGTCGTCCATGCAAGGAAATACGCGTCCTCTCCCACCGCCTTAAAGCGGACGATCGCCGAACGCTCCTTTACGGTCTTATAGCCCTGCGCGACCTCGGCGCTGGAGAGCGGCGTTCCGCAGCGGGGGCAATAGGGCACGATCTTAAAGCCCTTATACAAAAGCCCCTTGTCCCAGATTTGACGCAGCGCCCACCATTCGGATTCGATATAATCGTCGTGATAAGTGACATAGGGGTGCTCCATGTCCGCCCAAAAGCCCACCGTGCCGGAGAAATCCTCCCACATGCCCTTGTATTTCCAAACGCTTTCCTTGCACTTGCGGATAAACGGGTCGATGCCGTATTCCTCGATCTGATCCTTCCCGTCCAGTCCCAAAAGCTTTTCGACCTCGATCTCCACCGGAAGCCCGTGCGTATCCCAGCCTGCCTTTCGGGGAACCATATAGCCCTTCATCGTCCGGTAACGCGGGATCATGTCCTTGATAACGCGGGTCAGAACGTGACCGATGTGAGGCTTGCCGTTTGCCGTCGGCGGTCCGTCGTAAAACGTATAGGTCGGGCCCTGCTTCCTTGCCTCCATGCTTTTCTCAAAGATCTTGTTTTCCTTCCAGAACTTTTCCACCGCTTTTTCGCGGTCAACAAAGTTCATGCTGGCGTCCACTTTCTTATACATAACGATTACCTCCTTAATTATATGTACATAATCCTGTCCGCAATATCAAATGTGCGAAAGCACCTCTCCGCCGCAGTGCGATCCCCGCGGGGCGTTTTTTGTTTCATGGGATGTTCTTGCCCAATGAAACCATATAGAATCTCGTTTTGCGAGATTCTCCGCCTGCGGCGGGCTGCGTCAGCGGCATTTTCCTCTCCGCCGCAGCGCGATCTCCGCGGAGCGTTTTTTGTGTCATGGGATGTTCTTGCCCAATGAAACCATATAGAATCTCGTTTTGCGAGATTCTCCGCCTGCGGCGGGCTGCGTCAGCGGCATTTTCCTCTCCGCCGCAGGGCGATCTCCGCGGAGCGTTTTTTGTTCTATAGGAAACGCAGTTTCCTATAGAACAAAAAGGCTCCGTCCCAAAACAGGACGAAGCCAATACTTTTCGTAACCACCTATTTTGACGTACTCTCTTTCGATTTATACGCTTTCCCTGTAACGGGGGAACCCGATGCGGACTACTGCCCCTGCGGGGTTCATCCTCACAGCTTCGGAGTGATCTTCCTCTGTCCGTACTCGCACCGGGCTCTCACCTTTCCCCGGCTCGCTTTGACTTTCCTGCGGCAGCCTACTGTCTCCGTCAACGCTTTTCCTGACGTTTTCACTTTTTCTTATTCAATATAGTATAGGATTTTGGGATTGTCAAGCGGTTTTCCGCATTCCGGTGCCTCATTTTTGCCGCGTCGGCAGCATCCTCCCCTCCGCTGCGGCACGTTCCTCAGCGGAACGCTTATTTGTTAAACTAAGGGATCAGCCGATTGAACAGATCGTATCCGAAGCAATGTGCCTCCATGAAAAAATCCACATGTCCCTTGATATCTTCGGTATAGCGATAGACTAGCACGACGCATTCTTCCTTTAAGCCCCTTACATTTTCCTCAATGGAGACCGTCTGCCCGCCCTGAAAGCTCCACTCCCGAAGCAGCGTCCCATCCGTCTTGCACAGCCGGATTTCCAGCTTGCCGGAGTCGATCTGCCCTTCGGCAGTAAATTTCAGCTTGCGAATATAATGTCTGGCATAGTACTCGTCTTCGAACTCATACCAACCGTTCTCAAACTGTTTCTTCTCCGTAGAGAAGGTCTCCTCGCTTCCGACGCCGTCGCTAAAATGATAAGAAAACAGCCATGCGGCGGCAGCGCCAAGAAGAATCAAAACGACCGTCAGCTTTGTCCAAGATACTCTTTTTTGCGGCATTTTTACCTCCACAGCGGAGCATTTTTTGCGGATCATTGCGCCAAGGACCTCCCTACCTCGGCCGCAAGCCAAACAAGGGGCACTTCCCCATGCTTTTTATTATAGTATCATATCCCTTCGAATGTTGCAAGCATATATTTCGTCCGAAATAGCACTTTTTCTCAATCTGCTTTCTTCCGCGCTCCCTTTCCCCCGATCTTCTGCCGATACCGAAACACATTCACCGCGCCGGTAATGAACCAAGTCAGCCCGGTCGTGATCCAGATGCCCCACTTTCCCACCGCCGGGATCATCGTGACCGGCTTTGCGATTCCCACACGGCAGGTAAGCTCCGTCACGCCGTTCATCATGGCAAACGCATTGTCGCCGATGCCGTTCAATACGCCTCGCGTAATGTAGATCATACCGAGCATAAAATAGAAGCAGCTTGTGATCCGAAGCGCCTTTGCGCCAAGCGCGATCACCTCCGGCTCCTTCACAAAAATCGAAATGATCTGGCTGCCGAACAGCTGCGGTACAAAAAACATGACGACGGCAAACGCAAGCACCGCCTTCAAGCCGACCCAAAAGCCCTGCCGGATCCGGTCATAGCGCCCTGCGCCCAGATTCTGCCCGGTAAACGTGGAGAGCGCCGTACAGAGCGATGCGAAGGGCTGCTGCACGAGCTGTTCGATCTTGCCAAGCGCCGTATTGGCGGCGCCCACCACCGGCCCGAAGCCGTTTACGACCCATTGAAGGGCAATGCACGACAGCGCGATCATGGAGGACATGAAGGCGATCGGCGTGCCGATCGAAAAGGAACGGCGGATAATGTCCCAGTTCACATGCCGCTCCTGACGGGACACCCGGAAATACGGATTTCTGCAAAGCGCATAGATCATTGAACCGACGGCTGCGGTCAGCTGCGCCACCACCGTGGCATACGCCACTCCCGCCACCTCCATATGAAAATACAGTACGAACGCCAGATCGAGCACAATATTGACGCAGCTTGCCACAACCAAAAATTTAAGGGGCGTTTTGGAATCGCCCAAAGCGCGCAGCAGCGCCGACACCGTATTGTACGCCACGGTCGCGAGACTCAGTCCACAGGTGATGCGCATATAGCGGACGGAATCCTCCACATATTCCGACGGCGTGTCGAGCAGATGCAGAAGCGGATCGGCAAGCGCGAAGCCCAGCACGCTCATCACAACGCCCACCATGCCGACCACATAAACGCTGTTTGCGATCGTTCTGCGCACCTGTACGGGCTGCCCGGCTCCGAAATACTGCGCCGCAACAATGCCGATGCCGCTGCCAATTCCGTTGCTGATGGATATGATCAGAAAGTTGATCGAGCCGGTAGCCCCCACCGCCGCCAACGCGTTGGCGCCCACATAACGCCCCACAACGATGCAGTCCACAAGATTATAAAACTGCTGAAACAGATTTCCTAAAAGCATGGGAAGGGCGAACCAGAGCAGGAGCCGAGCCGGATTTCCCTCGGTCATATTCAGAATATTCGTTTTCTTTTCCATAACCGTTCCTCTTTTCCGGGGTCAGCGCCCCGCGGTTTTCAACAGCCCCTATCCTACCTCGCTTTCCGCAAAGATGCAATGTGCGATTTCATACAAAAACGAGACAAAATTTACTCCTCTCTTGTTTTTTTTTTCAAGGAAGTGTATACTTAGCGAAAATAAAGTTCCAACACTTACCTTACTATAAGGAGGAATATCATGACGGATCAGAATTTGACCCTGCTGACCGATTTTTACGAGCTCACAATGATGCAGGGATATTTTCATGAGAACATTAACGAAACGGTCGTCTTTGACGCTTTTTACCGGGAAAACCCGTGCGGCAACGGCTTTGCCATTGCCTGCGGACTGGATCAGGTCATCGACTATGTAAAAAATCTGCATTTTTCCTATGACGATATTGAATATCTGCGCGGTCTTGGCGTTTTTGACGAGGAGTTTCTCGACTATCTTCACAGCTTCCATTTTACCGGCAGCATCTACGCCATCCCGGAGGGCACGGTCGTATTCCCGATGGAGCCGCTCGTGAAGGTAATTGCGCCGGCAATGCAGGCGCAGCTTGTGGAAACCGCCATTCTGAATATTATCAATCACCAGAGCCTGATCGCCACCAAGGCGGCGCGCGTCTGCTATGCCGCCAAGGGCGATTCCGTTATGGAATTCGGTCTTCGCCGGGCGCAGGGTCCCGACGCCGGTACCTACGGCGCAAGAGCCGCCGTCATTGCCGGCTGCACCGGTACCAGCAATGTGCTTGCCGCTCAGATGTTTGACGTCCCGGCTCTCGGAACCCACGCGCATAGCTGGATCATGAGCTTTGACGACGAACTGACCGCTTTCCGCTCCTATGCGCGCCTGTTCCCTCAGAATGTGACGCTGCTGGTGGACACCTACGATACGCTCCGAAGCGGCGTGCCTCATGCGATCCAAGTATTTACCGAGCTTCGGGACGCCGGCAAGCTTCCGACGCGCTACGGCATCCGTCTTGACAGCGGCGATCTCGCTTACCTGTCCAAAAAGGCGCGGAAGATGCTGGACGCCGCCGGATTCACCGACGCGGGCATCTGCGCTTCCAGCGATCTGGACGAAAACCTGATCAATTCCCTGAAAGATCAGGGCGCCTGCATCAATTCTTGGGGCGTCGGCACCAACCTGATCACCTCCAAGGACTGCCCTGCCTTCGGCGGCGTCTACAAGCTGGCTGCCGTGAAGCGCGGCGACAAATTCCTGCCGAAGATCAAGCTCAGCGAAAATCCGATCAAGATCACCAATCCGGGCAACAAGACCGTCTGGAGAATTTACGATAAGGAAACCGGCAAGATCCGCGCCGATCTGATCGCCATGGCGCACGAGGAATACGACGAGGATGCGCCGTTGATGATCTTCGACCCGGTAGACACTTGGAAAAAGACCTACCTGCAGCCCGGAACCTACACGCTGCGCGAGATCATGGTGCCCGTCTTCCTTGACGGCAAATGTGTTTACGAGTCTCCGAGCGTCAAGGAGATCAAGGCCTACTGCGCGAAAGAGCAGGAAACCCTTTGGGAAGAATCCCGCCGTCTTGTGAATCCGCACAAGGTCCATGTGGATCTGTCCAACGAGCTGTATCAGGTAAAGCACGCGCTGCTGGACAGCATTAACAACCGATAAACTATTTTTAAGAAGTCAAAAAAGCTGCCGCTGAAACGATGAAAAAATCGTAAAGCGGCAGTTTTCTGACTTTTATAGACCCTCTAATTCAGTGTGCTTTTACTTACATGCTTTTTTATTTCCGCAACGCACTTCTCCTAATGTTTATTTCAATATCCAAATAGGCAGCGTAATGAAGGATGGATATGTCTGCGATTTTTGCAGATCTTGACGGTTATTATATCCCACCTCCCGATTATATTCGGCTTCGACTTTCAGCATCCTCTTTAATGTTCCGTTTGCCGAAACGCCTTTAATTGCTTGCATCTTTCCTCTTCGAGAACACGCCAATCCCTATAATTAAAATTATCATCCCTGCCATAACGATCGGCACGCGGACTCCCGTCCCGTCTTCCAAAGCACGCCCGTCCGCAGCCCCCTGCGTCCCTGCCTCCGGCTCGTCCGACTCGACGCTCTGCGGTTTCCCATCCGCCCCGTCCGGCGCGGCACTCTGCGGCTCCCCAGCCGTCCCGTCCGGTGCGACGCTCTGCAGCTTTCCCTCGCTTGGCGCTTCGGCGGCCCGCGCCTTGACCAGCCCAAAAAGGTCAAGAAAGCTCCTGCGGGCATTTTGCTGCAACATGTTTTCTGTCAAGAGCAGAAACAGGAGCAGAATCGTACCTGCGGCCATAACAACACGCCTCTTTTGTATTGCTTTCATAGATGTCTTCTCCATTTTTATCCACGGTTTCAATGCCAAAATAACACGGACTGTGTTATTTGTCAACGCTTTTAGCGTTATATCCTGCTCCCATTGTGTTTATACTCTAACTATAATAATGCCAAGAAGAATGTGGACAAGACCTCGCCAAACAGAGCGGCATCCCGCACACAGGGCGACATCGCGTTGGAGGGAATTATGATCAACGGCTTACCGGACAAATTAAAAAGCTTACGCCAAAAATACGGCTATTCCCAGCGGGAAGTTGCCAATCGACTGAAGATCTCACCTTCCATTATCTCCGGTTACGAAACCGGCGAGCGCACGCCCAGCATCGAGATCCTGCTTGCATTATCCTATTTATACAAATGCAGCACGGATTATTTGTTGGGGAAGGAGCAGAAGAACCCGAATCCGAAAGTGGACGTCTCCGGACTGACGCAGGATCAGATCCACGCGATCACGCTGCTGGTAGAAACGATGCGTCAAAAATAACCCGTGGAAGCGCCCCCTGCATCGCCTGCGAGAAGATTTTTGGGGGTTGTGGGAGATGCATTGTAACCCGACACGCCAATTTCGTATGGAAGTCAAATAACAATTGACTTTTTTCCTGAAAGTGCATATAATAACAGCAACAGAACCCGACACGCCTCTCAACGATGCGTACCACGTCGGGTCATTTAATTATTAGGAGACTTTCACATGCAGCTAAAAGGGCATCAGCCTTCAATGAACATTGACGCACAGATTGATAATCTTAAGGCAATCGGTCTGAAAATTGACGACGAGGATTATGCGCGGCAGGTGCTTAATGATATATCATACTTTCGCCTGATAAAAGCGTATGGACTCGGCCTAAAGGGAAAGAACGCTAATTTTGACGGCAGTGTATCTTTCAAACAAATTGTTGAGCTTTACTTGTTTAACGCCAATTTTCGTCAGCTATTATTTTCAATGATAGAACGAATAGAAGTCAATCTCAGGTGCAGAATTGCCAACCACTTTTCTCATGTCTACGGAGTTCTTGGATATGAAAATTCCGAAAATTTCAACAGTGTCGAATATCATCAGGAATTTCTCGACGATATCAATAATGAAATTGCCCGTAATAACAGCGCCCCCTTTGTGAAGAACTTTAAGAATAACTATGCCGATGGAAAAATACCGTTCTATGCTTTAGTGGAACTATTTAGCTTCGGCACATTGTCAAAATTTTATAAAAACATGAAGCCGCTGGACAAAAAAGCCGTTGCGCAAATATATGGCGTCGGATACACCTACCTTGAAAGCTGGATCGAGCACATTGCATTTGTCAGGAATATATGTGCCCATTACGGTCGCTTATATAACATCAATCTTGCCAAAACACCTAAGCTATATAAGCAATATTCGGAAAGGGGGTTGAGCAGCCTTCGCGTTTATGCAACGCTGCTCTGCATAAAGCACCTCATTCCGAACGACAGGCATTGGTCTGACTTCATTGACACGGTGGAATTGCTTTTCGAAAAGTACTCCCATGTCAATAAGGAGCTGATGGGGTTCCCGGAGGATTGGCAGCAACTTTTGAGCGCTTAATGCTCCCCCCTGCAAAACACAGGCAGGCTGCAAAGCAACCATTTTACACAGCGCCGCGGTGCGATCCTCACGGAACTTTTTGGTTGCATGGGACGCACTTCCCTAACGATACAAAAAGCCGCCGGGTTCTTCCCCGGCGGCTTTTCCTTTAATTCTGTTCCGCAAGATAATATTTTCGATCGAACGCCTCGTAGATGGAGCTGAACTCCTGATTGCCGTAGCGCACGCCCTTCAAATATTCGTGCGTATCGAAGCTGCCCTTCTCGACCTCGATGACCGCCACGGCAATGTTGGAGCAGTGGTCGGAAATTCGTTTGTAGTCGTTCAAAATATCCGAAAGGATAAAGCCCATTTCGATCGTGCATTCGCCCTTTTTCAGGCGATCGACATGGTTGTTCTTGATCGCCTGCGCCAGCTTGTCGATGACCTGCTCCAGCGGCTCGACCTTTGCCGCCAAGTCCATGTCGGCGTGCTGATAGGCTTCGGTCGTCAGCGTCATGATCTCGTCGATCGCCGCGGTCAGCACGCGAATTTCAGCCGCCGCCACCGGAGAGAATTTCAGATTCTTTTCGTGCATCTCGGCAGCCGCCCGGCAAAGGTTGACCGCATGATCGCCGAGCCGCTCAAAATCCCCGATGGTCTGGAGCATCTTGGAGATCACGAGACTGTCCGCGTTGGAGAGCGAGATGCTGGAAAGCTGCACAAGGTAAGTGCCGAGCCGATCCTCGTATTCGTCCAGCTCGCTTTCCACCTCATAGACCTTATCGACGTTTTTCTGATCGTATTTTTCAAACAGGCCCATGGCGCGGAACATATTCTGGCAGGCGATCTCCGCCATTTTGTTGGTAATGGAATTGCACTCGGTAACGGCGACCGAGGGCGTGCTCAGCAGACGCTCATCCAGCCAATGCAGATCGCGCTCCACTTCGCTTTCCGCCTTGGAACCGTCCTTTACAAGCCACTCGGTCATGCGCACCAAAAGCTTTGTAAAAGGCAGCAGCAAAATCGTCGTTGCAATATTGAAAATGGTATGTATCAGAGCGATGGAAAACAGGCTGACCGGCTCGTTTACAAACGTCCAATCGAAGATCGAACGGCACAGACAGAAGGCGGAAAGCCAGACGATGGTTCCGATGATCTTGATCGACACATGCACGACCGCCACGCGCTTTGCCTTGGTGTTCGTTCCGATACAGGAGATCAGCGAGGTCGCGCAGGTTCCGATGTTCTGCCCCATAATGATCGGAATCGCCATACCGTACGAGATGATGCCGGTCGCGGCGAGCGCCTGCAAAATACCGATGGACGCGGCGGAGCTTTGAATGACCGCCGTGAACAACGTTCCGATCAGCACGCCCAGCAGCGGGTTCTGGAACTGCACGAGAAGCTCCTTGAATTCCGGCAGCTCGGCAAGCGGGCTGACCGCATCCTTCATCATTTCCATGCCGTTCATCAAAACGGCAAAGCCCACCAGCACGGTGGCGATGCTCTTTTTGCGGTCGTTTTTCGAGGTCATAATAATGACCGTACCGATCAGCGCCAGAATCGGGGAGAAGTTCTCCGGCTTCAGCATGGCGATCGCAAGATTGGAAGCCTGTATTCCGTCCAACGCCAAGATCCACGCCGTCAGCGTGGTGCCGATGTTGGCGCCGAAAATAACGAAGATCGTCTGGCTGAACTGCATGATGCCGGAATTAACAAGCCCCACGAGCATAACGGTCGTCGCCGAGGAAGACTGCATGGCAATCGTGATCACCGCGCCCAAAAAAATGCTGATAAACGGATTCTTGGTCATCTTTTTAAGAAAATGCTCCAGCTTGCCGCCTGCCATCTTCTCAAGACTGCCCGACATTACGTTCATTCCGAACATAAAGAACACAAGTCCGCCTATCAGCTTCAATACCATATAAATATCCATTGCGCAGTACCTCCGCGCAGGGCAGCCGCCCTGCCTACGTTTTTTCTAAAAAAAATGTAAAGTCATTTTTCATAATAAAGACGCTGCGTTAATTCTATTGTACCGTTTCTGTTAAATGTACGTTAAATCTCCCTCTTTTCCTCCGATTCCGTCATTTTCCCGTTGTTTTTTGGAAAAACGACCCGGATCTCGGTCCCTTCTCCCGGCTCGCTTTCCAGAGAAATGACCGCGCCGTGATAGGATGCGCCGTGCTTGACGATGGACAGCCCCAACCCTGTCCCGCCGACCTCCTTGGAATGGCTCTTGTCAACGCGGTAAAAACGCTCGAAGACACGGTCCTGCTCGCTGTGCGGAATGCCGATGCCGGTGTCCTGCACCGAAAGGCTGACCGCATCGGGCAGCGACGTCACGGTTACCCAAACGCTTCCCCGTTCCGTATTGTACTTGATAGCGTTGTCGCACAGGTTATACACCATTTCGTCAAGGATCTGCGGCACGCCCCAGACGGACTCCCGCGAACCGCCCACAAAGATCTGCACCTGCTTTTGCTCCGCCGCCGCTGCCAGACGCTCCGCCGTCCTTTCGCAGAGCGCAAGCAGATCGACCTGCTCGCACTCCATCGGAACCGAACCGTCCTCCAGCTCGGAAAGGCGGATGATATCGCCCACCAGCGCCATCAGCCGCTTGGACTCCTCATAGATCTTATTCGCAAAGCGCTGCACGTCCTGCTCCTGCACAAGCCCTGCGCCGAGGATCTCGGCATAGCCGGAGATCGACGTGAGCGGCGTCTTCAGCTCGTGAGAGACGTTGGCGGTAAATTCCCGCCGGTACCGGTCGCGGCGCTCGTGCTCCTCCTTCAGCTCCATCACATGCCGGTGGAGCTGCCGGTTCTGCTCGTTGATGCGCTCCGCCAACGGCCGCAGCTCCGGATAGATGCTTCGCGCATCGGGACTTTCCAAGTCGATGGAGTTGATGGGCTCGGTAATGCTGTTGCTGATGCGGACGGCAAGAAAGACCGAAAGAATGACGACCGCCGTCAGAACAAGCACCATCGGATAAAGCATATTCAGCAAAAGAGAAACGACCGTATACTGCGTGCCGGAGATGCGCAGCACCTGCCCGCTTTCCAGCCGGATCGCATAGTTGTAGGTATGGCGCTGCAGGGTGTCCGACGTCCGCGTGCTTTCCCCGGTCCCGTTTGCGAAGGCTTCGCGGATCTCCTCCCTGCCGCCGTGATTTCCCAGCGTGTCCGCGTCGGCGCCGCTGTCGTACAGCACCGTCCCGTCCGTATCCACAAGCGTGAGCCGGATCACGTTGTCGTCGTCCTCCTCCAAAAACAGGTTTTCAATGAATTCGCCGCCGAACGCCTCCACCGCCTTGCTGTAATAGCCCGCCTCGGAGCGTAGCTCCGTCCTGCGCTGCTCGGAAACGTAACGGTACAGAACCGCCAGCGTAATTGTCTGGCACGCCACGAACGCCAGCATCGTAATGGCGAGTACGTTCAAAAAGACTTTTCGCTTCATGGTTACCTCTCCAAACGCATTACATAGTTTGTAAGCCGTACCCCCTGCCGTGATCGAGGCACGGGCCGTGATCTCCGTGTTTCCGACCGATCGCTCCGCTATCCCCGCCGCAGCTTATAGCCGATCCCCCGCACGGTCTCGATGCACTCTCCGGCCTCGCCCAGCTTCTGCCGAAGCGTCCGAATGTGAACGTCCACGGTCCGGTTCTCGCCGTCGAAGGAATAGCCCCAGATCTCGTTCAGCAGCCGGTCGCGCGTCAGCACCCGGTCGCCGCTCTTTAGGAGCATGCAAAGAAGCTCGAATTCCTTGAGCGTCAGCGTTACGTCTTCTCCTGCGACCCGCACGATATGCTTCTCCGGACAGACGTAAAGCGAGCCGATGGTATATTCCTGCTCCTCCCCGCCGGTCTCCGTCCGCCGCAGAAGCGCCTTTACCCGGGCGATCAGCTCCATCATGCCGAAGGGCTTGGGAATGTAGTCGTCCGCGCCCAGATCCAGCCCCAGCACCTTGTCGTATTCGCTTGCCTTCGCGGTCAGCATCATGACCGGCAGCTTCCGCGTCTGAGCGCCCGCCCGCAGCTTCCGCAGGATCGTAAGCCCGTCCTCCTCCGGAAGCATGATGTCCAAAAGCACCAGCCGGGGAAGCTGCGCGTTCATCGCCGCCCAAAATTCGCTCGGCTTTGCAAAGCCTGCCGCCTCCAACCCGGACTGCCGCAGCGTATATACGACCAGCTCCCGAATGTTTTCGTCGTCCTCTACCAGATAAATCATACCGCATTCCCTCCGCTTCGGTTCTGCTCTCATTGTAGCAACCGGCACTTTCCTTGTCCAGATTTTTTTCCCTTTTCTTTTCCCCCGCTTTGGACTATACTAAGAGCGGCGCTGCGCCAATAAATTTGCTTCTAATATGAGGTAACCATGTTCAAACTACTGCGATTTCTAAAGAGCTATCGGAAAGAAAGCATTCTCGCGCCCCTCTTTAAGCTGCTGGAGGCGCTTTTGGAGCTGCTTGTTCCTCTTGTGGTCGCCGCCGTGATCGACCACGGAATTCCCGACGCGGACAAGGGCTATATCGTCCGCATGTGCCTGCTTTTGGTGCTGTTTGGGCTGCTGGGGCTGTCCTGCTCGGTCTGCGCCCAGTTTTTTGCCGCAAAAGCTGCCGTCGGCTTCACCGCAAAGGTGCGGCACGCGTTGTTTTCGCATATCCAGTCGCTGTCCTATACGGAGCTGGACGACATCGGCACGTCCACGCTGATCACCCGCATGACGAGCGATATGAACCAGATCCAGAACGGCGTCAATCTGACGCTCCGGCTTCTCATGCGCTCGCCCTTCGTCGTATTCGGCGCCATGATCATGGCGTTCACCATCGACGCCAAGACCGCCTTGCTTTTTGTGCTCGTGATCCCGGTGCTGTCGCTGATCGTCTTTGGAATCATGCTGTTCTCCATCCCGCTGTACCGGCGCGTCCAGCTTCGCCTCGATCAGGTGCTCTCCCTGACCCGGCAGAATCTGACCGGCGTGCGGGTCATCCGCGCATTCTGCAAGGAAGACGAACAGAAGGAGCAGTTCGCCCGGAAAAACAACGCCATGACGGCGGAGCAGAAATATGTGGGCCGCATCAGCGCGCTTATGAACCCCCTGACGTACATCGTGATCAATCTGGGGATCATCGGGCTGATCTATACGGGCGCGCTCCGGGTGGACGCGGGCATCATCACCCAGGGAGCGGTCGTCGCCCTATACAACTATATGTCGCAGATCTTGGTCGAGCTTGTGAAGCTTGCCAACCTTATTATTAATATTACCAAATCCATTGCCTGCGGCAACCGCGTGCAGTCGGTGTTCGAGACGGCGTCCTCGCTCAAGGCGCCCGAACGGCCCGTCCGCGAAACCGTTCCCGACTGTCCCGCCGGAAGCCCGTATGTGGAATTCGACCATGCGACGCTTCGGTATCGGAACGCCTCCGCCGACATGCTGCACGACCTTTGCTTTGCCGCCGCGCCCGGCGAGACGATCGGCGTGATCGGCGGCACGGGTTCGGGCAAATCGTCCCTCGTCAGCCTGATTCCCCGGTTTTACGACGTGACCTCCGGCGCGGTACGCCTCTGCGGCACGGACGTTCGGGACTATCCTCCCGGCGCCCTCCGCCAAGCCGTGGGCGTGGTTCCCCAGCGGGCGGTGCTGTTCTCCGGCACGATCCGCTCCAACCTTTGCTTCCGCAAGGAAAACGCCGGCGACGAGGAGCTTTGGGAGGCGCTTCGGCTCGCGCAGGCGGAGGAATTTGTGCGCAGGCTTCCCAAGGGGCTGGATTCGCCGGTCAGTCAGGGCGGCAAAAACTTCTCCGGCGGTCAGCGGCAGCGTCTTACGATCGCCCGCGCGCTCGTGGGGAATCCCCCGCTGCTGATCTTGGACGACAGCGCCTCGGCGCTTGACTACGCCACCGACGCGGCGCTTCGCAAGGCGCTTGCCGGACTGCCTCAGAAGCCCTGCTGCTTCCTTGTGTCCCAGCGCACCGCTTCTCTAATGCACGCGGACCGGATTCTCGTACTGGACGACGGCAGGATCGTCGGACAGGGCACGCATAAGGAGCTGCTGGCATCCTGCGAGGTCTACCGCGAGATCTACGATTCCCAGTTCAAAAAGGAGGTGAATGCAGGATGAAAAAAGGAACCGTAAAACGCGTTCTTGCCTACCTTGGCTCCTACCGGATCTATCTGGCGCTTTCGCTGCTGCTTGCCGCCGTTTCGGTCGCCTTTACCCTCTATGTGCCGATCCGCATCGGCCGGGCCATCGACGCGGTCGTGGGAAAGGGCGCGGTGGATTTTTCCGCCCTGCTCCGTCACCTTGCCGTTGCCGGGGCGTTTGCCCTTGCCGCGGCGCTGCTCCAGTGGATCATGTCGGTCATCAACAACAAGATCACCTACGAGGTGGTGCGGGATATCCGCTCCGACGCAATGACGCACATTCAGGAGCTGCCGCTCTCCTATCTCGATTCGCACGCCTACGGCGACATCGTCAGCCGCGTGATCGCTGACGTGGATCAGTTCGCGGACGGGCTGCTGATGGGCTTTACCAACTTTTTCACCGGCGTCGTTACGATTCTCGGCACGCTGCTGTTCATGCTCCTGCTGCATCCCACGATCACGCTGGTCGTCGTTTTGCTGACCCCGCTTTCGCTGTTTGTGGCGCGCTTTATTGCCAAGCATACCTATCAGATGTTCCGGCTGCAAAGCTCGACCCGCGGCGAGCAGACGGCGATCATCGAAGAAATGATCGGGAATCAGCGCGTCGTTCAGGCGTTTTCCCACGAGGAAAAGGCTCTGGAAGCCTTTGACGAGGTCAACGACCGGCTGGCGGCATGCTCCTTACAGGCGACGTTCTACTCGTCCCTGACCAATCCCACGACCCGCTTTGTAAACAGCACCGTTTACGCGGCGGTCGCCCTTGCCGGAGCCTTTGCCGCGATCGGCGGCTCCATTACCGTCGGCGGGCTCTCCTGCTTTTTGAGCTATGCCGGTCAGTACGCGAAGCCGTTCAACGAAATTTCGGGCGTTATTACCGAGCTGCAAAACGCGCTCGCCTGCGCCGCGCGGATGTTCGACTTTCTGGACAGCGCCCCGCAGACGCCGGATGCCCCGGACGCCCAACGCCTGCAGAACGTAAAGGGAAACGTGACCCTGTCCCACGTCTCCTTCTCCTATCGACCGGATCAGAAGCTGATCGAGGATCTGAATTTACAGGTAAAAGCAGGAAACCGGATCGCCATCGTGGGCCCCACCGGCTGCGGCAAAACCACGCTGATCAATCTGCTGATGCGCTTTTACGATACGACCAAGGGCAGCGTCTCCGTGGACGGCTGCGACGTCCGTCAGGTGACCCGCGCCAGCCTGCGGCAGAATTACGGAATGGTGCTTCAGGAAACTTGGCTGATGGAAGGCACCATCCGCGAAAACATCGTCATGGGCAAGCCCGACGCGACCGACGAGGAGATCATCGCCGCTGCCAAAGCCTCGCACGCCCACAGCTTCATCAAACGGCTCCCGCAGGGCTATGATACGCTGCTGTCCGAAAACGGCGACGAGCTTTCGCAGGGGCAGAAGCAGCTTCTCTGCATCACCCGCGTGATGCTCTGCCTGCCGCCTATGCTGATCCTCGACGAAGCCACGTCCTCCATCGACACCCGTACCGAGCTGAAAATTCAGGACGCGTTTTCCCGCATGATGAAGGGACGCACAAGCTTTATCGTGGCGCACCGCCTTTCCACGATCTGCGACGCCGACCGCATTCTCGTTATGAAGGACGGCAATATCATCGAACAGGGGACGCACCGCGAGCTGCTGGAGCAAAAGGGCTTTTATTATCATCTTTACGAGAGTCAATTCGCTTCCGCCGGCGAATAGGCGCGCGGCGCGGTTCTTCCTCCGTCCGCCGTACGTTTATGACAACTGAGATCAGGCAAAGACCTTTCCGGCTCTTTATACTGATCTCAGAACAGCAAAGGGAGGTCACGATGTGCGAGTGGAGCAGGAACGTTCAAGAGATTGTAGATGAAATCGACGTCTGCATCCGGATGCAGCGCGACGATGCTTTGACGCTGCGGCATTTGGCGCAGAAGCTGGGCTATTCGGGGTTTTATATTTCGCGGAAATTCAAAGAGATCTCCGGGATGAAATTTCGGGATTACCTTCGGTACCGAAGGCTGGCCTTCGCGCTGAAACAGCTTCGCGACACCGAAGACAATATTTTGGACATTGCCCTGAATTACGGCTTTTCTTCCCACGAAGCCTTTTCGCGTGCATTCAAAAAGGCATACGGCGTTGCGCCAAGCGAGTATCGCCAATGCCCGGTGCCCCTCGTGCTTCGCACCATTTTAAGACCCTTTGACTGCTATCTTCTTGGAATTGGAGGTACCGGTATGTCATCATCCGAAGATGTGAAAGCTTATTTTATTACCATTCCCGCCCATAAGTTTCTGCATATCAAGAATTACGAGAGCTGCGGCTACTGGGATTTCTGGCAGAAGCAGAGTCAGATTCCAGGGCAGGACTGCGCAACCGTCTGCGGCCTGCTGGACAGCATCAAGGGGAAGCTGGACGACCTTGGCGGAAACGAGGCGAACAGCGGCAGCGGTCAGATCATGGCGTTCATAAACGAGCCCGCCGGCCGACTCTGCGGCTGGGGAATCCCGATCGCCGAGTGTTACGGCGTGCGTCTGCCGCTGGATTATTCCGGCGAAGTCCCGCCGCAAATGCTTCTGATTGACGTTCCCGAAGGGGAATATCTTGTTTTTGAACACGGCCCTTTCGATTTTGAAACGGAAAACTGCGGCGTGGAGGCAAAAATCGAAAAGGCAATGAAGGAATTTGACTATTCCGCCTCCGGCTACTGTCTCGACACCACGCCCGGCAGAGTGTTTTATTTCTACCATGATCCCGCGCGGTTTTGGAAGTACGTCCGCCCGGTGCGCAAGGCATAGTTTATCGGCCATGAGGGAAGCCGGATAGAAAGAAAAAATAGGCAAGGGCAGGAGCAGCGGTCACAAAGTTCAAATCTCTGCTGCGCAAGAACAGCATCAAGCTGCCTTTTGCCAAGCGCCCGTGCAAACCGCTGCGAATTCTCCTTCCGCGCTTGTCCTCCGCCTCCGACGCTAAAATCCAATAAGACTTCTTAGCTTGATCCATGAAAAAAATTTACGATACTTTTTATCCCGCAAAGCGCAGTCTCATCTTCTGCCGCAGGTCTTTCGTTCGTTTTATGGCTGTACACCGCCTCATGAATATGGACACAGTTCATATGGCGCAAAAGTGTACATGCCGTTCCATACGCTTTTTCTATCTGTCCGTCGCCTCCGCCCACAAGGATTACCGCCCCCTTTTTGGATTTTGGTATCGGTTCTTCTTTTCTGAAAAACCGCGCGCAAAAAAAGCATTGAAGTCTGCTCCCCACATCCAACAATTTTCCTGTCAATTCCGAAAAATAAAGCGGCGATGCGATAAGAATATTGTCACACTCCTGAATATACGAATATACCTCCTGCATTTCATCATTGACAAGGCAGCCTTTGTTTTTTCGGCAGTACCTGCAATCGCTGCAAGGTGAAATGTCGGAATTATATGCATTCACGATCCGATACTCCCCGTCAATCTGTTCTATAATTTTTCCGACAAGAAAAGCCGTATCTCCATTTCTCCGCGGAGAGCCGTTTAATATCAATGTTTTCATATTTTCCCCCGATACACGCTCCTTGTTGTTAATTCTCTGCGCTCATTTTAACATACTTTCTCCCGTTTGTATTGTGTCTGCCGTTAAAAAAGGGGAAGCCTTTCTCCCTATCCGGCTTCCTTTATGTTTGGCAAACCTCCCCCCTTCCCGCTCCGACGCCCCGCGTGAAGAGCCGTTGTTTTGCACGCGTCTCTGCGGTAAGATAATTTTATGTGAACCTTTTCGACTGTTTTTTCGTCTATATATACGAAACCGGTTTTCATACAAAAACGCTTGGCATACGTATAAATACGTGATATTCTTGCCTTAGGTAAGAAAAAGGAGACACCCAAAATGCCAATGACATCATAAGAGATGCTGAAATACTTAAAGAAAAATGGTTTCGAGGTAATCAGCCAGAACAGATCGCATATTAAACTAAAAAACACAGATACCGGCAAAACCGTAATTGTCCCCTATCATGCGAAAGATCTGAAAAAAGGGATGGAACAGGCAATACTAAAACAAGCCGGGTTAAGGTAAATCTACACGGAGGAATGTATATGAAAAAATTATTTTATCCTGCTATTTTTCACGAAGCTGAAGAAGGGGGCTTTTGGGTCACATTTCCCGATCTGCCGGAGTGCATGACGCAAGGCGACGATATGCAGCAGGCTTATGAAATGGCAGTTGAAGCATTGGGATTGGCAATCACGAGCAGAGAAGAAGAAAAACAGGAGCTTCCGTCTCCTTCGGAGCCTAATAAAATCGTAACCTCTGACGGGACATTCTGCGTTGTAATTGAATTTGATCTGCTCGCTTATAAAAAACGAACAAACGCCAAGGCAGTAAAGAAAACGCTCAGTATCCCCGAATGGCTGAACGAAGAAGCCACCGCCCTCGGCGTGAATTTTTCACAGGTGCTGCAAGAAGCCTTAATGCAGAAGCTCGGAGTCAAATAATACGCTCCCCTGCCCCATTACAAGGAGGTCTCCTCACGCCCTACTGCAAGCTCCGCAGGGACATCGAAACCCATGTCGAACAAGAAATCCTTGCTTGACACCGACAATCTCTGACAGAGCGGGCGGTCAATATGTAAGTCATAGGAGGCGGTCAGCAACCGCCTCCTCTCCCTTTACAGCAAATCCTCAATCACAAGCAAGATATGTTCCTGCGGTTTTTCCGACAAACGGGCGAACTTGTCAACGAAAAGCTCCTCCTTAGAATCTTTCGAGAAGCAGTTGAAAAATTCCTCCGGCGTAACATCCAGATAATCGCAGATATTAAAAAAGTTCTGCATGGACGGAAGGGCTTTTTTGCTCTCGATCTTATTGATGTACCCTTCGCTTTGTCCGAGCCCCAGACTCATTTCTCGGCAAGAAACACCCTTGAGCAGCCGGAACTTTTTCAAGCGCTCCGTAAAATCTGCCGCGTAATCAACGTACGCCCTCTGTTTGTTCTCATTTCTCA
Source organism: Lachnospiraceae bacterium (assembly GCA_030524525.1). Classification (GTDB taxonomy): domain Bacteria; phylum Bacillota; class Clostridia; order Lachnospirales; family Lachnospiraceae; genus ISDg. The sequence continues at coordinate 113 of JAUNGI010000041.1, read as the reverse complement.
TCTTGGTCATAATAATGACTCCTTTCTGGTAATAAATAGTATTTTTGAGACAACCCGTATGTTGTCTCAACCACTAATTATCACGATTGTCTACAAACGGATAGAGCCTTTTA
>JAUNGI010000040.1 GCA_030524525.1 Lachnospiraceae bacterium | reverse complement strand
ACATGCGGGCTCCCGGCGGCGATATGCAGGGCGGCGTCACCTTTACGGAGGGCGAGGAAACGATCTCCGTTGATATATCGGCCGCCTCGATCGTATGGGAATCCGCCGGACAGACAGAAGACGGCAGCATCGACGATATCGCCGTGGGCGACATTGTCGTGATCGAGATGGGCGACGACAATGCGGCCGCTTCCGTTACCGTCAAAAATATGGGCGGAGCGGCTGAGCCGGGGAATCCGCCGGGCGGTTTCGGCGGTTCGGATGAGGTTACGCAGGGAAGTGCCGCCAACACCATCACGGAAGACGGTACATTCAGCGATGAGACTTACCTCTCGACCGGCGACGACGAAAACGCGCTTCGGATTGACGGCGCCGCCGTAACGCTGGACGGCGTTACGGTCAACAAGGAATCCGGAGCGACCTCCAATACCGAAAACGGGGATTTTTACGGCATGAACGCGGCGCTGCTTGCCACAAACGGCGCCAACGTCATCATCCGAAACGCTGCGATCCTGTCCTCCGCTCAAAACGGAAACGGCGTATTCAGCTACGGGGAAGGAACCACGGTCAATATTTCGGATTCTGTCATTACGACCGAATCCGATAATTCCGGCGGCATTCAGACAACCGGCGGCGGTACCACCAACGCGTCTAACCTGACCGTCACAACGTTTGGGAACTCTTCGGCGGCAATCCGTTCCGACCGCGGCGGCGGCACGGTAAATGTTGACGGCGGCGTCTATGTCAGCAACGGCTACAATTCGCCTGCCGTATATTCCACGGCAAAAATCGGCATTCAGAACGCCGTGCTGACCGCGAACAACTCCGAGGCGCTGGTTATTGAAGGACAGAACTCCATTACTTTGGAAAATTGCGACGTGACCGGAAATATGAGCGATACGAACGGCGCCAGCTCCGACATCAACGTACACAATGTAATGATCTATCAATCGATGTCCGGCGACGCCGAGGTCGGTACCTCCTCCTTTTCCATGACCGGCGGCAGTCTCGTTGCCAATAACGGCGATATGTTCTATGTGACCAATACCCATTGCGTCATGTACCTTTCCGATGTGGACATCACCTCAAAGGAAACCGACGGTTACTTCCTGCTTGTCAGCGGCAACGACGCCAGCCACGGCTGGGGGACCGCCGGAGCAAACGGCGCGCAGGTGGAGCTCACTGCCGACGCGCAGACCATTCACGGAGACATCGCCGTGGATTCGATCTCAACCCTTGACCTTACGCTGACGAACGGAAGCGCGCTGACCGGCACGATCTGCCGGATCGCCAACGAGCAAAACGGCGCGGCGGTAGAAAACAACGTCTCCGTAACCATTGAAAGCGGCTGTACTTGGACGCTGACCGGAGACTGCACGATCAGCACGCTGACAAACAACGGAACGATCAACTACAACGGATTTACCGTCACGCTCGAAGACGGCACGGTTCTTGGAGAGTAAACTTTTCTTGCAGATTTCCTCCGTTTGTAATACAATACCTTGGGACGGTAAAAAAGAGTCCCGTCATGGAGGTACCCAATGAACGACTGTATTTTCTGCAAGATCGCGGCAGGAGAAATTCCTTCCGCCACGGTATATGAAGACGAGGATTTCCGCGCCATTCTCGACATTGCGCCGGCACATAAGGGGCACACGATCATCCTGCCCAAAACGCACGCGGCGAATCTGCTGGAGCTGGACGAAGGCACGGCGGCAAAGCTGCTTCCCGTTGCGAAGCGGATCGCCAAAGCCCTGAAAGAGGAGCTTGGCTGCGACGGAATCAACCTTCTGCAAAACAACGGCGCAGCCGCCGGACAGAGCGTATTTCATCTGCATGTGCATGTGATCCCCCGCTACGAGGGCGACGGCATCCTTCCGGTCTGGCCGCAGGGAAGCTACGAAGACGGCGAAGCCGCTCTGCTTGCGGAGAGACTTCGGAAGCATTAGAAAAAAATAACGGGGGCGCCGCCCGATCCCGGATTTTCCGGTCGGACGACGCCCCCAAAAACGTTTTTAATATGCTTTTTGATACAGCGCGAGCACGTCGGACCGCGTTGTGCTTCTCGGATTGACCGATATGTTTCCGCTCCGCATGGCGTCGTCCGCCATCGCCTCAAAGGCTTCTTCCTTCACGCCCACTTCCCTGAGACAGGCAGGAATGCCAAGCTCCGCGTTAAGAGCGGCGAGCTCCGCCGCCAGCATACCGGAGGAAAACCGTTCCTTGGGTACGGGGGCTTTTGCGACACATCGGTAAATATCATAATATTTTCCCTGATCCGCAAGCTCGTTAAAGGTCACGATCATAGGAAGCAGGATCGCGTTGGCGATCCCGTGCGGCACGTCAAAAAATGCGCTGACCGGGTGGCTCATGGCGTGCACGTCGCCAAGCCTTGCGTGGGAAAACGCGATGCCGGCAAACAAAGAACCCGCCAGCATTCCCTCCGCCGCCGCTTGGTTTTTGCGGTTCGCCGCATAGGCGCGGAGGTTTTTTCCGATCAGCTCCAGCGCTTTTAAGGCGAGCATATCCGAAAACGGCGACGCCGCAAGGGAAAGATATGCCTCCAGCGCATGTACCAAGGCGTCTACGCCGCATGCCGCCGCCGTGCCGGCGGGAACGCTGGCGATCAGTTCGGGGTCCAAGATCGCATAGGCGGGCAGCAGCTGGCTGCTTGCCACCGTCAGCTTATAATTTCGGCTGTGGTCGGTAATAACCGAAAATGCGGTCACCTCCGAACCGGTTCCCGCCGTGGTGGGGATCGCGATCATGGGAACCACCGGCCCCGGAACCTTGCCGCCGCCCTCGTATTCGGTGATCTTTCCTCCGTAGGTAACCAAGATCGCAGCCGCCTTCGCCACATCGAGGGGGGAGCCTCCGCCAAAGGCCACGATAAAATCCGCGCCGCTGCGTTTATATGCCTCCGCCGCCTTGTCAACGGTTTCCGTGGCGGGATTGCCCTCGGTCTCCGTAAAGGCTTCGCTCTCCATTCCGGCAGCCCGCAGGGCGTCCTGACATTTGGCGACCATGCCGATCTTTTTCAGATACGGGCCGGAAATGATCAGCGCCTTGCTTCCCTGCAATTTTTTTGCCGCCTCGGGAAGCCTCTGAAGGCTTCCCTTTCCAAAAATAACATTCTGCGGTATCGAAAAAGAAAATGCTTCCATCGTCCCACCGCCTCAGCTCAACGACTCTACCGAAGCCTTAATGATCTCATACGCCTCGTCGCAGTCCTTTTCGTCAATGATAAGGGGCGGAACCATACGGATGATATGCGCTCCGATCGCCGTGATGAGAAGATGTCTGTGCAGACATTCGTGCTTCACGTCCACTCCGTTTATGGTATCGTCAAACTCTACGCCGATCAGCAGCCCCTGCCCCCGGACTTCCTTTACATGCGGGAGCGTCTTTAGCTTCTCCGTAAAATAAGCGCCCATCTTCGCCGCATTGCCCGCCAGATCGCGGTTCAGCAGCTCGTCGATCTCCGCCAATGCCGCGGCGCAGCTGACCGGATGCCCGCCAAAGGTCGTTCCGTGGGAGCCTGCGGAAAACGCCTTCGCCACCTCCGCCGTGGCGCAGATCGCACCGATGGGCATGCCGCCGCCAAGCGCCTTCGCCATGGAAACGATATCCGGCTTAACGCCGTAATTCATGTAGCTCATTACCTTGCCGGTTCTGCACCATCCGGTCTGCACCTCGTCCAGCAGAAGCAGCATTCCCTTTTCGTCGCAGAATTCGCGAAGTCCCTTCATGAATTCCTGCGTTGCCGGATGCACGCCGCCTTCGCCCTGTACCGGCTCGACCATGATCGCGATCGTGTTTTCCGTGCAGGCGTCCTTAAAGGCCTGCAGATCGTTGTAGGGCGCATAGGAGAAGCCGTAGGTCATGGGGCCGAAACCGATCTGACAGCCGTTTCCGGGCTGTCCGGTGGCGGACATGGAGCCGAACGTTCTGCCGTGGAAGCCCATCTTTGCGGTCACGATATGATAACGGTTCGGGCCGTATTTTTCGATCCCGTACTTTCTCGCCATCTTGATCATGGCTTCGTTTGCCTCGGTACCGGAGTTCTGGAAAAAGATCTTATCCATGCCGATCGTGGTGCAGACCTTTTCCGCCAAAAGCGCCTGCGGGATCGTGTAGGGATAGTTAAAGGTGTGCATCAGCGTCTTCGCCTGCTCCACGACCGCCTCCACCACCTTTTCGTTGCAGCTGCCTGCGGAATTCACGGCGATGCCCGCATAAAAATCCAGATACCTTTCGCCCTTTTCGTCGTAGATATACTGATCCTTTGCCGTCTCCGCCAGAAAGTCAAACCGTTCGTAGGTCTCTATCATGTACTTATTTACTTTGTCTTTTATATCCTGTGCCGTTAAGCCTGTTTCCGCCAGCTTCATAATGCGCCTCCTAATAAGCATTTCCTAAAATTTTATCGCCGTTCTATTTGCCCTGATCCAACCCCGGATTTTCCACGGCCTTGATCTGATCCGGCGTGATAAGCCCTTTGATGATCAAATACTGCTCGATGGTCTTTACGCAGTTATAAACGCCCACCTTTTCACTGTTCAGGGTCATATCGTAATTTACCGGGTTGGTCCAATAGTTTCCGTGGGTATAGTACTGATAGTAATTCGCACGGAACTTATCGGTCTGGGTGATCGTGGCGTGAGCGACCTCTTCCGTCACTCCCATATGTTCGATCGTCCGGCGCACGCAGAACGCTCTCGGTGCCTCGATGTAAATGCTGACCACGTTCTGCCGGTCCCGGAGCACATAATCGGCGCATTTCCCGACGATAACGCAGGACTCCTGATCGGCAAGATTTTTTATGATCTCGCTCTGATATTCGAACAGCTTATCGTCCGAAACGAACTTTTCATTTCTTACGATGTAGTGTCTTGACCTCGGAAGACCTCTTAAAAAGTTGGAAAATCCGCCGTTGTTTCTGATCTTCTCGTTTACCTCCTGAAACAGCTTTTCGTCCAAGCCGCTCATTTGGCTGGCGAGGGTCAGGATGCGGTTCTCATAGCAGTGGATCCCCAGTTCCTTTGCCAGACAGGATGCGATCTCCTTTCCGCCGGAGCCAAAGCCTCTTGCAAACGTAACAACAAAATTATCCATAAATAATGCCTCCTGTATGCCTATCCTGCCAGATATCTTCCGAGAAACTCTCTGGTCCGCGGATTCTGCGGATTGCTGAAGAGCTGCGAGGGCGGCGCGTCCTCCGCCACATAACCCCGATCCATAAAGACCGTTCTGGTTGACACGTCTCTGGCAAACGCCATTTCATGGGTCACGATCACCATCGTCAGCCCGGTGGTCGCCAATTCCTTCATGACGTTGAGCACCTCGCCCACCATCTCCGGGTCCAATGCGGAGGTCGGTTCGTCAAACAGCAGCACCTCCGGATTCATGCAAAGGGCTCTTGCGATCGCGACTCTCTGCTTCTGACCGCCGGAGAGCTGGGACGGCTTCGCGTGGATGTACGGAGCCATGCCGACCGCTTTCAGATGCGTGATCGCCCGGTCGAACGCCTCTTCCTTGGACAGGTGCAGCACCTTTCTGGTGCAGAGCATACAGTTTTTCAGAACCGTCATGTTGTTGAACAGGTTGAAGGACTGAAAAACCATGCCCACCTTAGACCGGTACTCGTTGATCTCCCGCTGCGCGTCGCGAACCTCCCTGCCGTTGAACATGATCCTGCCGGAGGTCTGACGCTCCAGCTTGTTGATGCAGCGGAGAAGCGTGGATTTTCCGGAGCCGGACGAGCCGACGATGCAGATGATCTCTCCGACATGAATATCAATGTCGATCTTCCGAAGAACCTCGTGATCCCCGAAGGACTTGCTCAGTTCCTGAATAGAAATAATCGTTTCACTCATATCAATCTCCATTTCGGAGCGTTACTGACGGGGTACCATCCAAGCTCTTTGTGACGCTCCGGCACAAAGAGCCGTTTGAAACATAAGCCTGCGCTTATGTTTCAAACTACCTCACTGATTATCCATATACTCGACAGCCAAAGCATAATCGTTCTTTCCCTGCATTTTCTTCTCCATAAAGAGGAAGACTCGATTGAATACAAAGCACAGCACGAAATAAATTACCGCAATTACGAGATAGGACTCGAAATATTTATAGTAATTGCCTCCCACTGTTTTTGCCGCCATGAAAAGCTCCTGTATGGCAATTACATTCAATACGGACGTCATCTTCAAATTGGTCAAAAAGGTGTTTGCCATTTCCGGGATGATGTTCTTGAATGCCTGAGGAAGAACGATGTACAGCATGGTCTTCATGGGCGACATTCCCATCGCCCACGCGCCTTCCCGCTGCCCCAGATCAATGGAGCCGATACCGCCTCGAACGGTTTCCGCCATATATGCGCCGGTATTCAGGATTGTGACCAGAATACCTGCGTTTAAGGGCGTAATGTTGATATGCGCCTGCATCTTTATGCCGAAATAAACGATCATTGCCTGAACGATCATGGGCGTGTCGCGAAAGATCTCCACATAGACGGATGCAATAATTTTTATTGCTCTCATCAGTATCTTTTTAATTATATTGTCGCCTTGGTTGATTTTAGCATCTTGAATGATTCCAACCACATAGCCCAGAACAAACCCCAAAAGAGTGCCCAGAATTGCAATGAACAAGGTGAGCTTGGTTCCTTCCCAAAACATGTCAGAGTATTTTTTCGCCAAGAAAATCATCCACTCAAAGGAGTTCTCCGGGCTGTCAATCGAAAAGAAATTCAACATACTAATCCTCATTTCTGAGCGACCCTGTCGCGAAGAGGCGAAGAGAAATTCGCGAAGGCGATTTCTCTTCTGCCATCAAAGCTATTTGCTTTCGCTCAGAAACAAATAGCCGATTGAAAAATCAGCACATCAGTGTGATTTTTCAATCTAATCTCCATTCCAGCTTATTTTTCACACGGATCCTTCCGTCAATTTGCCGCCGGCTGCTGCGTAATGACCTTGCTCATAAGCTCATCCATCTTTGCCTTATCGTTCCAGTTGATCGCTTCCATGGCGGCTTGGATCTTGTCGCGCAGCTCCGTATCATCCTTTCTGGTCGCGATACAAACGTTGACCATCTCGTCGTCGCCGGTAAAGGTATCGCTCTCATCCAAAGTGATAATGACCAGATCGTCGTTTGTCAGCGCCGCGGACTGCGCCGTGGGCAGATCGACGATACACACGTCCGCCGTACCGTTGGAGATCGCCATAAAGCACTCGGAGGTCGTTTCATAATTCGCGCCGGTTTCCGCACCTTCGATCTGATCCAGAAGCGGTACCCAGCCGGTGCCGAGCTGTGTCGTTACCTTGCAGCCGGTTCCTGCCAGATCGGAAAGCGTCTTAACGTTTTCGTAAGCGCCGCCCTTCTTTACCACGATACAGTTGTCTCTGTAATAATAGGGATCGGTGAAGGAATAGGACATTTCTCTTTCTGCGGTGCGGCCCATACCGGCGATGATGCAGTCATAATCTCCCGCATCCATCGAAATGCCGATGGAGGACCATTCCACCTTATGTATCTCCAGCTCCATTCCCAATTCGTCCGCCAGCATCTGCGCCACCGCCACATCATAGCCGTATGCGTAGTATTCCGAACCGTAGATCGGAACCGCCGCGCTGCCGTCGGGCGTCGTCGCGGAATCCTGCGTCCAGTTGAAGGGGGCGTAGGCACATTCCATGCCGACTCTTAAAACGCCTTTATCTTCGTCCGACTCGGAGTCGCCGCATCCGGTAAACATTGCCACTGCCATAATGCCTGTTAATACCGCTGTCAATAATCTTCTCTTGATCATATTCTACTCCTTTTCGCCATAATAGACATGGCTTAATAAAAGATTAAACAAAAAAGGTGCCGAGAGAAAACTCTCTAGCACCTTTGCTGTTACGTGCATTTTAATCAAACCCCAAGCACTTTTCAATGTGCAGAATGCACAGTCATAGTTGTTGTTTTGCACAGCGGTCAGGAAAACATCAGCCGTTTGATCAGAATACAGTTAATTAAATTCAGATACTCCATATAGTCGTCAAGCTCCATTCCCAACAGCTCTTCGATCTTATTGATGCGGTACTGCAGCGAATTCCGGTGGATATACAACGCCTCCGCCGTCTTTCCGACGCTGAAGCCGTTCATATAATAGCTAAGCAGCGTATCCTGTAAAAACGTCCCGTTCGCGTGGTCGTATTCCTCCAGCGTTCTCAGCTTTTCGTTGCAATAGCTCAGGATCTCCGCCTGATTCCCGCTGTTAAACATATATTTGTAAATGCCCATCGAACTGACGCTCAGCACCTTTTTCTGTTTCGGATTGGGCAGAATCTCCTTTTTGGAGATCAGATTTTTCGCCTCCTGATAGCTCTGCTTGAATTTTCTCGGGTCATTGTATGCCGCGCCCAAAATACAGGTGCTCCGGATGAGGCCGTTGAACTGCGGTCTTGCGTCCAGCGCGCGAAGCAGCCGTTCCAGCTCATGCTCGATCTCCTTATTTTCCCGCGCCTCAAACAGCAGAACAAATTTATTCAGGAAACGCATGAACATGGGATTTCCCTTCATGTTGTTCACCTCTCGGTTCAGGCAGTCGGCATAATATTCGTAGGTATGCTCGTCCTGTTCCAGATTGATGCCGTATTTTCGGTCGATGACGATCACTCCCACGCGATAGGGCTTGGAAAAGTCCAGTCCGAACTGACCGGATATCTTTTCCACATATTTATCGTTGATCTCGTAACCGAAGAGCAGGTTATAAAGGTAATCTCCCGTTTTTTTATTCTGAAACCCGGTCTGGGCAATCAGACTGCCGATGCTCTGCGCAATATCCACAAAGGAAGCGCCTTTCCAGCGGACATAAAACAGGGGAAGCGCAAGCTCGTCCGCTCTTTCGATCAGCGTCTGCGGGATCGCCTCCTTATCGTCCACGACGGAAACCGCCAGACCGGAGATTTCCAGCTCGTTCAGCTCCTCCATCGTGCGGGCGACCTCGTCGAAGTCAAACCGGACGTAATCCACCACGATCAGCGCAAAATTGCCCTGATTCATATGCTCCGCATACGGTCTGGTCTGAACCATGTAGGTCCATGAGACCATGCGGGAAAGCCCCTTCTCTCCGGCGATCAGCTTCATACCGTCCAATTTCAGATTCAGTATGTCTTCGCATGTTATCATCTTTGCTTCTCCTTTTGACCCAAAACCTGCTCCTGCGCCCGCCCCGCTCCGGACGGCTGCCCTCCGTATAGCATCCGCGATACGTTCCTTGATTCTCGTCCCTATTATAGCCGATTTATTTAGATTTTCCAAACAGATTCTGCATATCCGGCAGGAGCGCCCGAAAGGTTTCCCTTCTATCAAAAGGAGAACCGCTGACGAAAACGGCAGTAATCTATCATTCGCAGACAGATTTTACAAAACGGTACGCACAGTGGATCGCGGAAGCGGCAAACGCTGATTGCTTTGAACTGTCCGAGGCAAGGAAGAAAAATCTGACGGCATACGAAGCGATTGTTTTGGGGAGCTGGGCGGGAGCAGCGAAAAAAGGAAAAGCAAGGCTCCTCCATTACCAACTGTGGCGTCAGGGCAACCGACTGTCGCGATTCGATTGCAGCCGCGCGGATAGTTCTATATAATGCTGGCAGAAGGGAGGAAAACCAAATGCAGATTGAAGTAAAAATAAATGCTTCTTATGAAGAACCGAAAATCATTCTTCTGACTGCCGCGATGACGGAGGAGGTTACTCTGCTGCTGAAAAAGCTGTCCGAGGCATCTCCCCGGATGCTGGTGGGCAGCCGGGACAGTCAGCTCACCGTACTGGAACCGGAGGATTTGCTCCGGATTTACGCCAATTCCGGAAAGGTGTTTGCCGTAACCGAACAGGGAGAATATGTCCTTCGGCTCCGGCTTTATGAATTGGAGGAACGGCTCAGTCACAGGCAATTTGTCCGCATTTCCAATTCTGAGATCGTTAATCTGAAAAAGGTCAAAAGCTTTGATTTAAGCTTTGCAGGAACCATTTGCGTCAAGCTTTCAAACGGCACGGCGGCATACGTTTCCCGACGGTATGTACCAAAAATTAAACAAATATTAGGGATATGAATTTCAGAAAACAATGGAGGTAAATTATGAAAAAGAAAATTTTATTACGGGGAGCCATCGGCATGCCGACCGGAATCGCCGCCGGTTATTTAGTTACGGTTGTCCTCTCTCTCATCTGGGGAAAGGGATACTATTCGCCCTGCGTACCGACGCTCGTAGACGATATGGGAAATGAAATCCGGGCGGTTATTCTGCAAACGCTTCTTTGCGCCCTGCTGGGGGCTTCGTTCGCGGCAAGCTCGGTTATCTGGGAGATGGAACACTGGAGCATTGCAAAACAAACCGGCACTTATTTTTTGATTGCTTCCGTAACCATGCTGCCGACCGCTTATTTTTTGCATTGGATGGAGCGCAGCCTGACCGGATTTTTAAGCTACCTTGGAATCTTCGCCGGAATCTTCCTCGCGATATGGCTGTTTCAATTCTTTCTCGCGATGCGGAATGTGCAAAAAATCAACGCCAAATTGAAATAGAACAAGCTATGGGGCGGAGAATCTCACTCTGCGAGATTCTCCGCCCTGCGTTAGAAAACACGATTTTCCGGGTCGCTCCGGCAACCTCTTCCTTCGCGCCGCGGCGCAATCGTTAGCGGCGCCGTTTTTCCCCTATTTTGTAAAGGATTTTATCAGCGTCACGATCTTTTCCGTCGCGTCCCCCACCGGGCTTTCCTGCATTTTGTCAATATACGCCTGCCGGTTGGCATAGACCTCGGTAATGGCGGTCAGCAGACTTTCGTCCGTCACCGCTTCCTCCTGCAAAACATAGCTGAACCCCTGCTTTTCAAAGGAGGCGGCGTTCAGAATCTGGTCGCCGCGGCTGGCGTTTGCGGAAAGCGGAATGAGAATGTTCGGCTTGCGCAGCGCCAGAAGCTCGCAAATGGCGTTGGCTCCCGCGCGCGAGATGACCACGTCCGCCATCGCGAAAAAGTCCTTCATTTCCTTATCCGCATATTCGAGCTGAACATAGCCCTCCAGCCCCTGATAGGCTTCGTCCATTTTGCCCTTGCCGCAAAGATGCAGGATCTGATACTGGGGCAGAAGCTTTACCAGCAGGCTCCGCACCGCCTGATTTACCTTAACCGCGCCGGTGCTGCCGCCCACCACCAGCAGAACGGGCTTGGCTGCGGAAAAGCCCGCGAGCTTCAGTCCCTGCAGCCGGTTGCCTTCAAACAGCTCCTTTCGGATGGGCGTTCCGGTATGGATCCCCTTGCCGCCCAGATTCGCAAGCGTCTCCTCAAAATTACAGCAGACCTTCGTCGCATAGCGCATACTCAGCCGATTGGCAAGTCCGGGCGTCATATCCGACTCGTGGATAATCGCGGGCACCTTGCATTTTGCCGCCGCGCGAACCACCGGAACCGTAACGAAGCCGCCCTTGGAAAAACACACGTCGGGCGCGATCCGCTTCATCAGCTTCTTGGCCTCCCGGCAGCCCCAAAGCACCCGGAACGGATCGGTGAAATTTTTCCAGTCAAAATACCGCCGCAGCTTCCCGGAGCTGATCCCGTAATAGGGGATCCCCAGATTTTCAATAAGCTGCTTCTCGATGCCGCTTTTGGAGCCGATATAGCTGATCTCCCAACCCTCCTTTTGCAGCCGGTCGATCAAGGCGATGTTGGGCGTCACATGACCTGCCGTGCCGCCTCCGGTAAACACGATTTTTTTCATACTCTCCACCATTCCGAAACGTCTTTTCTTACTGACACTGCTTCAGCGCCTGCGCAAGCTGATCCGGGCAGGAGGTATTCTTAAACCCGCAGCGGATGCCCTCCAGCCGACGGATCACCTCTTCCGCCAGCATTCCCTCCACCAGTCTGCCGACGCCCTGAAGGTTTCCGTTGCAGCCGCCGGTGTACCGCACGTTATGTACCCGCTTTCCTTCCGGCGAATCCTCCAGTTCAAATTCGATCTGTACGGAACAGACTCCTTTTGTCTTATATATCATATGCCTTTTCCTCCTCTTTTATCATTTTACAAGCGCCCTTCCTCTCCGTTCTTTTCCAGCCGCTTGAGCATCCCGGTGACAAGTCGGATCATATGCTCCACCGCCAGCCGTTCAAACGTATCGTAATCCATGTTTGCCGAATCGTCCGCCTGATCGGAGATCGCGCGAACGATCAAAAACGGAACGCCGTTCAGATACGCCGCCTGCGCAACCGCTGCGCCCTCCATCTCCGTACACAGTCCGTGGAATTCTTTGGAAAGCTCCTGCTTTTTTTTCCGGTCGACCACAAACTGGTCGCCGCTTACCACCCGTCCGCAAAACGCGGCGATTTCCGGGATCTCCTCACGGCAAACCTGCTGCGCAAGCTCCGCCGCCGCCCGATCCGCCGGGAACACCGAAACCCCCATCTGCGGGATCTCGCCCTTGGCGTAACCGAAAACGACCGCGTCCACATCGTGCTGCACCGCGTCGGCGGAGATCACGATATCGCCGATGCGGATCCGGTCGTCCAGCGCCCCGGCAATGCCCGTATTCCACACCTGTTCCACGCCGAAGCGGTCGCACAGCACCTGCACGCAGACGGCGGCGTTGACCTTGCCGACCCCTGACCTTACCAGCACAACGTCCTGCCCGAACAGCTCTCCGGAATCGAACGTCATCCCGGCAAACCGCTGCGTCTGCCGGATGTTCATCGCCTCCCGAAGCTTTGCGACCTCCACTTCCATTGCCCCTATAATTCCAATCACGTTATGAACCTTCCTATTCTATGCTTTGCCCCGCAGCGTATGCCTATTCTCGAAAAAACGGGAATTTACGGAAGCAACGTTATTTTAGCCCATATCCGCAGGAATGTCAACGGAGGCTTTATAGCCCTCTCCCCAGCTCTTCATGGCGTCCAAGATGGGTTTCAGGCTGCGTCCCAGCTCCGTCAGCGAATACTCGACACGCGGCGGCACCTCCGCATAAACGGTCCGGTCGATCAAGCCGCTCTCCTCCATTGCCCGGAGCTGCGCGGTCAGAACCTTCTGCGATACGTTTCCGACCGATCGTTTCAGCTCGCCGAAGCGCTTTTTTCCCGTCATGAGATCGCGGAGGATCAAAACCTTCCACTTATCGCCGATCAGCGTCAGGGTCGTTTCCACCGGGCACGCCGGAAGCTTTCTTTTGGCGGTTGCTTCTGTCATAATATCCTCCATTCCAGAGCATTTGTGACGGGGTACCATCAAAGCAATTTGTGATGCTCCAGCACAAATTGCCGTGTGAAAAATAAGCTATCAAGCTTATTTTTCACACTATCCTCCATTCCGTGAACGTCTCTCCTGCCGTTCGTTTCCTTCCTAAACATACCATTCCCCCCTGCGCTTGTCAAGCCGGGCGGCGGAACGCCCAGACGTCCCACTGCCCGGCGAAAAACGCCGCCGAACACTCTGTCACGGACGGATCAGCGATCTGCATAAAATTCCACCTGTTTGAACAGTTCCGGATATTTCCTCCCTGACTCTTTTCCTGTACAATGAAAGAAAAAGCCGCCCTCACGCCTACGGAGCCGAGGGGGAAACAGGAGGAGCCAATGAATATAAAACTGTCAAAACTGACCGCCGCCTTTTTGGGTTCGGCAATGCTGCTCACGCTCCACGGCGCTTTTCCCGTAAATGCCGCGGAGCTGAGCGAGGCCAACGGCACGGAGACGCTGTCGGGAACGAGATACACGGGCGCCACAAGCGCCCCCCTCAAGACCCCGACCTGCAACAACCCGATTTCTTCAGAGGTATTCTGCGCTGATCCTACTTCTGTAGAATACAACGGCAGGCTGTATGTGTTCGGCACCAACGACCATCAGCAGTACGAGGAAAAGGGCGCGGATGCGGACAATACCTACGAACGGATCAAGTCGCTCGTGATCTTTTCCACGGAGGATATGGTGAACTGGGTCTATCACGGAACGATCAACGTCGGCGAGATCGCCCCATGGATCGTCAGCTCGTGGGCGCCCTCCATCGAATCGCGGGTGGAGGCGGACGGGCTGACGCACTTCTATCTTTATTTTTCCAATAACGGTACCGGCGTGGGCGTGCTCACAGCCACCGACCCGCTCGGTCCATGGAGCGACCCCCTTGGGGAGCCGCTGATCTCCTATCATACGCCCGGTCTTACCGACTGTCCGAATCCCTTCGATCCCGGCGTTCTGATCGACGAAAACGGCGTGGGCTGGCTGACGTTCGGCGGCGGAAAATCCCCGAACGGCACGGACGCTATGCCCGGCTCCGCCCGCATCGTTCAGCTTGGCGACGATATGCTTTCGTTTGCAAGCGATTTTAAGGAGATTCCCGCGCCGTACTTTTTCGAAGCCAGCGAACTGAATTACATAAACGGGACCTATGTCTACACCTACAATTCGGATTGGAGCGATCACTCCCTGCAATGGGATTACGACGTTCCCGCTCCTTCCCAGTGCAGCATGGTCTACATGACCACGAAAACGCCGCTCGATCCGGACAGCTGGGAGGTAAGGGGCGAATACTTTCCCAATCCCGGCTCCTCCGGCTTCAGCTATTCCAACAACCACACGCACCTGCAGAAATATAAGGGAAGCTGGTACCTGCTCTTTCATACACTTTCGCTGAAAGCGGCGATGGGCATTCAGGGCGGCTACCGCAGCCTCTGCGTCAACGAGATCGCGGTGGACGAGGAACAGGTCCGCATTACCAAGACCGGAGGCACGAAGGCGGGCGTTGTCACCCCTGCCGCGTATGTCGATCCCTACGCGGCCCAGTCCGGCGCGGCGCTCAACAGTACCGCCGACGTCACGCTCCGCACGGAGGAAAGCGAGCCGCTGGCGGTCAGCGATACGGCGGGCGCATGGACGAGCGTCCGAAACGTGACGTTTTCCGAGCCCAATGCAGACGGCAAGCAGCCGACTTACCGCAGCCTTACGTTCCTTGCGGAGGTGACCGGCACGGGACGGATCGAGGTGCGCTTGGATTCGCCGAACGGCGCGCTGCTCACAAGCCTTGACTTTGCCTCCGCAGATACGTTTACGACCGTATACAACAAAAGCGTCGCCGAAGTTGGCGGAACGCACGAGCTGTATTTTGTTTTTTCCGGAGAGGGCATTGCCGTGAAGAGCTGGAGATTTGACGACACGGAAGCCGAGGTCGTGGGAGCGCCTTCCCCGACAGCCGCGCCCGCTGCCAAGGAGGAAACAGCTCCTGCCTCTCCTGACGGTCGCACCGCGGCGCTGCTCGCAGCCGGCGTACTCGCTCTGGCGGCGATCGTGTTTGCCGTGCTGTTAAGGAAAAAGAGAAAGAAAGGGGCATAACCCCTTTCCGACTTTCTTTGGAGCCAAAATTCCGCTCCTAGGGGCTGCTGCCGAGGCAGCAGCCCCTAATATGTTTTATTTCATAGGACGCTCTTTGAACAAAGAATCTCGCTTGCGAAATTCTCCGCCTGCGGCGGGTCGCTCTGGCGACACAGTTCCTCTTCGCCGCAGTGCGATCCCCGCGGCAGACGCAGGGATCTTTTCGTTTGACACTCCCTCCCGTTTATGATAAAACGTAAGAAATACCATCGGGAGGGATGCTTATGCTTATCGGCGCGGTCGGCTACAATTACAGCCACGACGACAATTTTATTATGGAACGGCCGAACGGAACCGGCTGCTGGCTTTTTCTTTTGATCAAGGAACCCGCCGTCGTTACCATCAACGGCAAAGAATTCACC
The DNA here is from genome assembly GCA_030524525.1 of Lachnospiraceae bacterium. Lineage (GTDB taxonomy): Bacteria > Bacillota > Clostridia > Lachnospirales > Lachnospiraceae > ISDg. The sequence goes on along the minus strand of JAUNGI010000040.1, from coordinate 5,804 downwards.
GCGCCCAAAAATTCGTTTCTCCTGTTTTCTCCCGATACTGCCTACAGCTACCGTGCGAAGGAAAAGCGCTATACCGACGACTGGATCTACCTGCGCTGCGAAAGCGACGATGCGGAACGGCTCCAAGGGCTTGGCGTTCCCACCGACGAGATCGTGCCTCTGGGAAACCTCGACGAGCTTTCCCAGCTCGTCCGTTCGATCGCCTTCGAGCATTATTCTCCCGAAGAGGAGCACGCGCTGATCGAAGCGCATCTGATGGAGATCCTCCTGCTGAAGCTTGGGCGGCTCATCAGAAAAAGCCGTATGCACGCTCTTCCCGCCTCCGGAAAAACCGCCGCTCTGATGCAGCTGCGCAACCGGATCTATGCGTCTCCCGACGAGATCCCCGGCGTGACCGAAATGGCGGAGGCACTCGGCATGAGCTGTTCCGGCTTTCAGCATTTATACAAGCGCACCTTCGGCGTTACCGTCATGCACGATATCCTTGCCGGACGCATGGAACTTGCCAAGCAGCTTCTGTGCGCGACCAGTTTGAATATCCGCGAGATCGCGCACAGATGCGGCTATACGAACGAATACGGCTTTATGAAGCGCTTCAAGCGCTGCTTCGGGCAAACGCCCACCGAATTCCGAAGCCGGATATAATGCTTAATAGTAAATCTTGAAAATCGCGCGCACGCGGTCTACCACCGGCTTCGGCTGAAAGTTCGTATCGAACCAGCGGGACGTGCTTTCGTCGTTGTCATAGAACACATAGCCGTCCATCAATCCAAACATCGTAACGCTGGTGATATTGGCGGGCCCGCCGCCGTCCGTGTCCAGACGCTGGAGACGCTCAAAAATGGCGGCGTACCGTTTTGCCTGCTGTTCAAAGCCCTCCTCTGTCGCCTCCTCCGCGTCGATGCTCAGCTCCGTGATCTGAATTTCCAATCCCAGCTCCGCCAGCTTACGGATGGTGCTGTCGATGGTTCCGAGGGAAGGCCAGCCGATCCCCCAATAGCCCTGCAGACCGATCCCGTCGATCAGCCCCTCGTCCGCCAGCTCCTTGCAGAGATTATAGATATACTGACATTTCTGCGTATCTACCACATTATAGTCGTTGTAGATCAGCGAGACGCCTTCCGCCGCGTATTTCCGGGCGATACGAAACGCCTGCTCCACATAGTCCGGCCCAATGACCGTATACCACAGGTTGGGGCCGTCTCCGCTCTCCGTCCGGCAGGAAAAGCTCGTGTTCGGATCTCCTTTTTCCGGGTCCACCGCCTCGTTGACCACATCCCAGCAGTATACTACGCCGGGGAAATTGTCCTGACAATAGCTTAAAACCTGCTTGATGTAGCTGTCGAGCCGTCCAAGCATCGTCTCCCGATCCACATACGCGCCGTCGTTTTCATAGCCCTCCCGGAAGAACCAGTCCGGGACCTGCGTGTGCCAAACAAGCGTATGTCCGCGCATCTTTACGCCGTGCTCCGCGCACCACGCAAGCGTGCTTTCGATCCTGCTGAAATCCACCGCCGGCTCCGGATCTCCTGCCGCCGCGTTTTTCTGCGACCGGGACTGATCCAGCATATGAACGGGCTTCATCAGGTTGGTCACCGTGGTGCTGCCGAAATGCTTTTCCAAGACCGCCATATATTCCTTGGAATGGATCGCCAGATTCTCATAGCCCGCGCCGGTCATCGCCGCCCCAAGCAGAAAATAGTCGCCGCACAGCTCCTGCAGGCTCTCTCCGGTCAGCGCGGCGGTCAGATCGTATTCGCCGTCCGCAAACGAAGCCAGCACCTCGTTCCAATATTTTTCGTCCTCCGTAAGCTCCGGCTCCTTTGTGGGCTGAGGCGAATCCGTCGGTTCCGGCTCTCCGCTTGGCTGCGGCGCGGACGTCGCCGCTTCCGTGGGAACGCCTCCGGTTTCCTCTCCCTGCTTTTCGTTGGAGCACGCCGCCAGACAGAGCAGCAGGACGACTGCGGCAGCCAATCCCCAGAATCCTGCTTTTATTCTTCTTCTCACGCTTTCAACCTCCCGTGCTTCTTTTTAGGAAACAGCCGTTCCCCGCTTGGTTCTCCGGCAGTTTCCTAAAAACAGAATACACTGCCTCCACGGAAATATCAACCCCTTCGCTCGGTTTAAGCGTGATCATGAGCGTTGCATTTGCATAACGCTCGGACTGCATTTCATACTTCTTTGCCTGAAATTCACGCCGGCGGTCTTTCGGCTCCACAGGCGCAGGTTCCGATATAGCGCGCATTGACCGCTCCGCACTCCGGGCACTTCCAGCCGTCCTTCGGCTGTCCTTCATACACCCACTGTACCTCATGCGGATAGGAGCGTTCTGTTGTGCCTCCGGCAAAGGAAGAGATTAGACATGCGGTTCCGGCAATCAGGGAGAGCACCCCTCCAACAAGACATATGCTGCCCAAGGTTGCAAAATTTTCTGATTGCTGCGCATTGCCTCCATAGTATCCGCTGCTCTGTGGCACAAACTGACCCTCACTGTTTATATATCCCATGGACATACTTACCCCTTTTGACGATTCCGAAAAATGATCAAAACAAACCTTCAGAAGAAACAAACAAACCGCCATCACATACAGTAAAACTGCTAATTTTCTACTAGCCATAGCTCTTTTCTCTTTTCTTTTTTCTATTTGTTTAGCCGATTAAACCCGCACCCATTACAGGTATAAGAGCTTGCTTTATTTTTTTTATTACAATCCGGACAAATCCACATTGCGGAGGAAGCGTCCGTCTGAAAATTGCTCAGATCCGGCGGCGTCCAGCGCGTTTGATATTTCTTTTTCTTCCGTATCCCGCCGGATATTACGCTGATCAGCAAGACAGCGCCCCAAAGCAGTTTGTTGAGAACTTCCTTCTCATGCTCCGTAAGCGGCGATTTATAGTCGTACCAGCCGTTCATCATATCCGGTAAGAAATCCTTCATTCCCATGAACAGCAATACCAGCGCCGCAATAGCGGCAATTAGTCCGAACATAAGATCAACGAATTCTATAATATCCTTCTTTTTCTGTTCTTCCTTCTCTTTTTCCTCTCTCAGCCCGGCAAGCGTCACGGCTCCGCATCCGGGACATACGTTTGCCTTTTCACTGATTTCACGCCCGCACTCGCTGCACTTAATCATTGCCATACTTTCTTTCTCCTTCCGTGTTTTTATCCCGTTTCGGGATATTTTTATTATACCGATGTGGGATAATAATGTCAAGAGGAAGGTGAACCTATGCGTTTGAAGGAGTTGCGAAAAAAACGAAACATCTCCCAGCTTAAACTCGCTATGGACTTGGGAATCAACCAGAACAGCATCAGCAGATACGAAACCGGCATTCGGGAAGCCGATTATGCCACATTGATAAAATTCGCGGATTACTTTAACGTCTCCATCGACTACTTGCTGGAGCGAACCGATAATCCGACTTTTCTAAAGCAGTAGAACGGCGAGTCGCCTAATATATCTTGGATGGGACTGCGTCAGCGGCATCTTCCTCTCCGCCGCAGTGCGATCCTCAGCGGAGCGTTTTTTGTTTCATAGGATGTTTTTCCTATGAAATATAGAATCTCGCTTGCGAGATTCTCCGCCTGCGGCGGGTCGCTCTGGCGACACAGTTCCTCTCCGCCGCAGTGCGATCCTCAGCGGAGCGTTTTTTGTTTCATAGGATGTTTTTCCTATGAAACAAAAAAGAGCCTTGGATTTTCTCCAAAGCTCCTCTTTCTATTCTTTCCTTTTCCCCGTTCGGGCTCAGCTCTCCGGATAGCCCTGCGGATTCATCGACTGCCAGCGGTAGGTGTCGCGGCACATGTCCTCCAACGTTTTTTCCGCCTCCCAGCCGAGCAGCTCCTTTGCCTTGCTCGCGTCCGCGTAGCATTCGGGAACGTCTCCGGGACGCCGGGGCGCAAACTCAAACGGAATCGGAACGCCGTTGATCCGTTCAAACGCCTGCACCATTTCCAGCACGCTGTAGCCCACGCCGGTTCCGAGGTTGATGGTCTCAAGACCGTCATGCTCCATCGCATATGCCGCCGCCTTGACATGTCCCTTTGCCAAATCCACCACATGGATGTAGTCGCGGACGCAGGTACCGTCCTTGGTCGGATAATCGTTTCCGAAGATGCTCAGCTTGGGGCGCTTGCCGACGGCGACCTGCGCGATATACGGAAACAGATTGTTCGGGATCCCCTGCGGATCTTCTCCGATGGTGCCGCTCTCGTGGGCGCCGATCGGGTTGAAATAACGCAGCAGTACAACGGACAGATCCGGCTCCGCCTTGCAGGCGTCGCGCAGGATCTGCTCGATCATCCACTTCGTCCAGCCGTAAGGGCTTGCGCAGAAGCCGGGCTTCATGGTTTCCACAAGCGGAAGCTTCTCCGGCTCGCCGTATACGGTCGCCGAGGAGCTGAAGATCAGACGACGGCAGCCCTGCTCCTGCATGACCTCCAGAAGCGTCAGCGTCGTATCCAGATTGTTCCGGTAATACGCCACCGGAATGCGCGTCGATTCGCCCACCGCTTTCAACCCTGCAAAATGAACGACCACGTCGATCTTTTCTTTTTCGAACACCTCCGAGAGCTGTTTTTTATTCGCCACATCCAGCAGATAACACGGGATCTTTTTCCCGACAAGCGCCTCCACGCGCCGGACTGCCTCCGGCTTACTGTTGTAGAAATTATCCGCGATCACAACGTCGTATCCTGCGGCAGCCATTTCCACCGCCGTATGCGTGCCGATATATCCGGCGCCGCCAGCCAACAATACCTTCATTTTTTCACTCTGCCTCCCACTCTTTTACATTTCCTTCAATTCCCGATGCGTGACCAAGACGCGGTTGTTCTGTTCCTCCAAGTAGCTTCCCGTAAGCTGCGCAAAACAGACCGAACGATGTCTCCCGCCGGTGCAGCCAAAGGCGACGACCAGCTCGCCCTTGCCCTCTTTTCGGTACAGCGGCAGAAGGAAGGTCAGCATATCCTTGACCTTTTCCAAAAACGTCCGGCTTTCCTCAAACGAGAGAATATATTTCTGGATGCACTCCTCTTTTCCGGTATGCTCCCGAAGTTCCGGCAAGTAGTAGGGGTTCGGCAGACAGCGCACATCCAGCACCAGATCGGCGTCGGAGGGGATCCCCTCCCGAAACCCGAACGACATCACGCGGATCACCATAGCCTCCCGCTCCGGTTCCTCCGACAGCAGGCTCATGACCCGTTCCCGCAGCTCCATCGGCTTTAAGGCGCTCGTGTCCACAATATAGTCCGCCTTTAAGCGGGTCTTCTTGAGGAATTCACGCTCCCGTTCGATCGCCTCGCCCATACCGAGACCGCCCTCCTCCATCAGCGGGTGCCGCCGTCTTGTGAATTTGTAGCGGTTGATGAGCGTCTGCGTATCGGTTTCGAGAAACAAAATCCGATACGGATAGTTCCGCCGGCTCAGCTCCTCCATCGCCTGAAAGAAATCGCCGAACATCTCCTTGCCGCGAATGTCCACAACGGTCGCGATCTTTTTTTCCTGCTTGTTTTCCGCCATGCCGTACAGGTCCGCAAAGCTGACCAGAAATTTGGAGGGAAGGTTATCCACACAGTAATAGCCCATATCCTCCAGCGCATTGATCGCAATGGATTTCCCCGCGCCGGACATCCCGGTTACAATGACAAGCGCCATAGTCCGCTCCCGCCTCCTTTTCCGCGTCTCAAAAAAATTATAGCAAAGCCCCGCTTAAAATACAAGTAAGTTCTGGGAAACAGGATAGAAGATGAAATGAAGATGAAATGAACAAAGAATCTCGCTTGCGAGATTCTCCGCCTGC
>JAUNGI010000062.1 GCA_030524525.1 Lachnospiraceae bacterium | reverse complement strand
CTGTCTTAAGAGAATTTATGGCTGAGAGTGTAACGCATGTTTGACAAACCTACAATTTATGGAAATCCGACGGTTCCGCGCAATCTTTTCTAACGAACCAAAGAAGCCGCCCGCGCCAGCGCCTCGTCGATGTTTCCGCAGAGGTTTTCCTCTCCGACCAGACGGTCGAAGCCCGCCTTTTTCATGACCTTCATCGGCTGCTCGTTCACATGCGAAAGCAGCAGCGTAATGCCCCGCTTCTCGCAGGTATGGCAGATATTGGTCAGATTGCGGAGCGCGGTAGCGTCCATTGCCGGGACGTTCCGCATCCGAATGATCAGCACCCGAACCTTATCCTGAATGGGGATCCGCATAAACTTGTCGGCGGCGGCAAAAAACATCGGCCCGTTGATCTCATAGACCTCGGTCCTTGGGGGAACCGCCTTCCGGACATGAAGGTCCTCGGCGTCCGCCGGACGTTCCTCCGCCTCCGTCCATTTCCGCAGCTCCGTAACCTCCGCCATCCGCTTCATAAACAGGAACGCGGTCAAAAGCATCCCCACCTCAATGGCAACCACAAGGTCAAAAACCACAGTCAGGGCAAAGGTAATTACAAGGACAATAATATCGCTTTTGGGCGCGGTTCTGCACAGCGAGACAAAGTGCCGCCACTCGCACATATTATAAGCCACCATAAACAAAATGGCGGCGATGATCGGCATGGGAATCAGAGCCGCATAGGGCATCAAAACCGCAAGAATCAGCAGCAGCGTTGCCGCATGCACCATCCCCGCGATCGGCGTCCTGCCTCCGTTCTTTACGTTAGCCGCCGTTCTTGCGATGGCGCCCGTCGCCGGAATTCCGCCGAACAGGGCAGAACAAATATTGCCCGCGCCCTGCGCGATCAGCTCCGTATTGGAATTGTGACGGCTGCTGATCATGCCGTCCGACACCACGCAGGAAAGCAGCGATTCGATGCCTGCCAGAATCGCGATCGTAAACGCGCTCGGCAGCAGCTCGCGCAGCAGGGAAAAGGAAAACTCCGGCAGCTGAAAGGCGGGCAGACCGGCGTTGATCGTGTACAAATCGCCGATGGTATTGACCTCCAGTTTGCCGAATTTTACGACAAGAACCCCCACAAGGACCGCGATCAGCGACGGCGGGATCCGTTTATTTATTTTCGGAAAGAAAATCAGAACGGCAAGCCCCAGAAGCCCGACCAAAAGCGCCTGAACATTCCACGTTCCAATATACTTCGCAACGTTCGCCGCCTTCTCCCCCGTTTCCACATTGACGGTTCCCGCCGGATAGGTAAGGCCGAGAAAATCCTTGAGCTGTCCGATCGCGATCGTGACCGCAATACCGGACGTAAACCCCGTGGTGATCGGATAGGGAATGTACTTAATCAGCGTCCCCAAGCGGCAGACGCCCATCAGGATCAAAATCACGCCCGCCATAATCGTGGCAAGCGCCAGCCCTTCCACGCCGTACTGCGCGACGATCCCGGCAACGATCGTTGCAAACGCCGCCGTCGGTCCCGAAATATTCACCCGGCTGCCCCCGAGCAGGGCGATCACAAAGCCCGCCACAATGGCGGTATACAACCCTCGCTCCGGTCCGACTCCGGAAGCGATCGCCAAGGCGATGGACAGCGGCAGCGCAATGATCGCCACAATGATCCCGGCGATCACGTCTTTCAGCAGATCCTGCTTGGTATAATTCTTCAAAACGGTCGTGATTTTTGGTTGAAACGTCTTCATACAATCTTTTACTCCCTAATAAATGCATCGATTCCCCAACGTTGGGCCTCCCCGTGACCCACAAAACAGAATTCTACTCAAAAAGCGCGCGATGCGCAAGTAGGAATTGTCAAAAAAAGAGGAAAGTGGTATACTGAACAAAAACCAACGGGAAATACCCGAATTTTGCACATTTCAGTAGATTCTCTGAAAGAAAGGATATGCCAATGAAAACCGTAACGAAAGTATTTTTGACCATCGGCGCCGCGGCTGCCGCCGGCTATGCGATCACCGCCTACCTGAAAAAAACCGGAAAGCTCCAGACGGAGACGGACGATTGGGAAGACGATCTTTCCGAAAACAAATCCGATGCGGACGAGGACAATAAGATTCTTGTTGCCGACACAACGGGCGACGGCGAGATCGACACGGTCCTGCTCGATACCGACAACGACGGCGAGGTTGACACCATCCTGCTCGATACGACCGGCGACGGCAATCTCGATACCGTTCTGGCAGATACGACCGGCGACGGTAAGATCGACTCGGTAATTTCAGAGCTGTAGGGAAAGAACGGAGATTCTCGCTTGCGAGATTCTCCGCCTGCGGCGGGCTGCGCAGCGGCACCTTCCTCTCCGCCGCAGTGCGATCCCCGCGGAGCGTTTTTTGTTTCATAGGACGCATTTTCCTATGAAAGAACAAAAAGGCGGGAGCTAAAGGCTCCCGCTTTTTGCTGTCTCTATGGAATTTTACTTCAGAAATTCTGCCATTCCTCCGGATGCTCCGCTTCCGCCTTTTGCAGCTCTTGATTTCTCCGGTAGATCTCCTGCAGCTTTTCCTGTAAGCGCCTTCTGCGCTCCTCCGCCTGTGAAACAGGCGTGTCGCTCTCGGCAACCTCGCCGGCGGTTTCGGGCACTTCGGGCTCGCTGTCAGCCGCCGGCTCCTCCCCAGCAGATTCCTCAACCGGCTCCACACTTTGTTCTACTCCTGTCTCCTTTTCGTCTTCTTCATAGAAAAATCCCCGGAAGGTCGGCAGGATAAACTCCGGCGCGTCGTCCTCCTGCCCCGGAGCATCGTCCGCTGCTTCCTGCGCCTGCGGCACCGCTTCCGGCTCCGACACGTTCTCCGGCTGTGCAAAAACCTCTGCCAGCTCCTGCTCCTTCAAAAACTCCGGATCGAAAACGACCTGATCCGCAAAATCCGAAAAATCCTGCGCCGAAGCTTCCGCCTGTGCTTCCCACGCGTCTAGCTGTTCCTCCTCCGGCTCTGCCGCCTGTGCTTCCCACGCGTTCAGACGTTCCTCCTCCGGTTCAGCC
>JAUNGI010000039.1 GCA_030524525.1 Lachnospiraceae bacterium | reverse complement strand
GAGATCTCCGGAGAAGGCTCCGGCGCGGGGGAAATCTCCGGAGAAATTTCCGGCGAGATTTCGGGCGACGGTTCCGGGCCGACGCTCGGAGAAGGCTCCGGGGTAAGGCTTGGCGCTGCGGGAGAAACGTTCGGCTTCTTTGTCGGCGTGGGCGTCGGAGCTTTCGTCGGCTTGCCGGGTTCCGGCGTGGGCGTGGGCGAAGCCGTCGGATGAGGCGTGATCGTCACGCCGTTCCGGTAGGCGATGTACTCCTCAAGGCACATGCCCTTCTCGTACATTTCCGTTGCGGCCTCGATGCCGACGTAGCGGAAGTGCCACTGCTCGTACATAATGCCCGTATAGCCGATCTTGGACGAAGGATAGCGCACGATAAATCCGTATTTATAGCTGTTTTCGTGCAGCCATTCGTAGTCGTATTCCACCATCCAGATATCAAAGCCCAAGCCGGTTCGATGCTCGCTGCACGCGGCGGGAACCGTGCGGGGGGGATCCATATAAGGGTCCGCGCCGTAGTTCGGATCTTCCGAAATATGGTTCTGCCAGAAGCCGTCCTGCGTCTCGTATGTACGATAGGTTCCGGTGGCGGAAAACTTTACGTTGGAGCAGCCTGCATTCATGGCGTCAAGACACATCTGATTCAGCGCGATGACCGCCGAGAGGTTCCCTCTTGCGGTGCTGGGATCGACGATCTGATAGCGCGGATCGGTCAGATAGTCCTTCAAATAGACAAGGTTTTCCGGCTCGCCCGAATAGGTCAGGTAATGCTCCCAGTTTACGAGCATCAGCGGGTCGATCTCCCAGTCGTCCTCGTCGATCAATGTAAAATCCGGATCGGTGGTGACGCTGCTGCATTCTCCCGGAACGTAGACAAAATCGCTTGGCGTCGGCGTGGGCGTGGGCAGCGGCAGACTGATCGTGGGCGAGGCGGCTGCCTGCGCCTGTGTGAGCGTCGGCGACGGCTTTTCGTCGTCCGGTTCCTTTGATCCGCGAAAGAGCGGGGACAGACATGCCGCAAGAATCAAAACCACAAGGATGACCGAGCCTGCAAGCAGGGCGACGGACTCCAAGGGGTGCATTCGGTAAATTCGGCGGGCTGCTTTTTTCAGCCGTTGGATCGTCATAGGTACCTCCGTTTTGCATGCGGACAGAGCGGCATGCGGTAGACATCGTTCGATATATTTTTATTTCCCTAGGGATTTTACCACACCGATGGAAAAAAAAACAGAGGAAAACACAAGAATCTTCCAAAAGCAAAGAATTCGTCGAACGATTCCCGCAACCTTGCCTTTTCATTTCCTTTGGGACAGGCTATAATAATTGTAAATAACTGTAAAGGAGGTTGCATATGCTGTTGGATCTGTTAGTCAATCACCAGATTCCCTATATTCTTGGGGGCGTGACGGTTTTCGGCGTACTTCTGAATCTGATGGAGGACAGCATATACAAAAGATATTTGCGGCATGTGGCGCAGTTGGAACGAAAGCCGAGGACTTGGCCGGGGCAGCTGAAGACCCGGTTTGAGACTTACTATAAGAGAAGGACGGGAGTAAAGAAGGTCGATCTGTTTGTGAAGAATTCCTTAGACGGACGAAGGTTTTTGGGCATACGGCTGCGGACATGGACGCGCTTCAGCAGTCAGTTTCCGGCGCTCGTTCTCGGAGGCGGACTTGCCGCCGCGTTGTACGCGAGTCTGGAGCATTTTTCCACGCAGGAGTGCCTGCGGCTGCTTGGCTGCGGCGCGCTGTTTGCGCTTGTCGGCCGGATCGCGGAGCGGCTCGTCGGGGTTACGGAGAGCCGGGAACGTCTTCAGAACGCGCTGAACGATTACTTTTCCAATTTGCTCCGACCCCGCATGGAGCAGCAGTATATGCTGCGTTCCGCGTACCTGCTGCCCGCTGCGGAAGCGGTATTGGCGGAGGAGCCGAGCGCCGATGCGCCCGCTTTGGAAAGCGAACCGGCGCAGGAACGGCAGCAGGAGCCTCCGGTCATGACTGCGGAGGAATTTCGGGGACAAAAGGCGGAGCATCTCAGAAAAAAACGCCGCGAGGAGCGGGAGCAGAAGGCGGAGCGGGAGCGTTTGCAGCAGCAGACAAGACTCGCCGAGCGCAGAAAACGCGCCGAGGAGCGGGCAAAGAAGCAGCAGGAGGCGCTCCAAGCCGCCTACGAGGAAAAGAAGCGGAAGCTTGAGAGCAAGTACATATCCCTGCGAAAGGAAGCGTCTGCGTCGGCTGCGGGAGCGGAGGCGGCGGCAGCCGTGGAACCGCCTGCGGCAGAGCCGAAGGAGTCTAAGGTATCCAAAGCGCCGAAGGAGCCCGAAAAAGAGATCGCTTGTACGGCAGAGAATATGGCGGATCCGGATTTTATTGAGGAGGTGCTGCGAGAGTATCTTTTGTGATTGATTTCACCGGGAGGGAATGCTATAATCGAGGCGAAAGTATTTGTACATTATACAGAAAAGAGGTAGTTTGAGTGAAACGTGTGACATTTGATTATTCTTATGCGTCTCAGTTTATGTCCCCGCAGGAGGTCGCGCAGCTTCGCGCGGCAGCCGAGGCGGCAAAGGAAGAGCTGGTTTCCCGTCAGGGAGCCGGAAACGACTTTCTGGGATGGATCGACCTTCCGGTGAATTATGACAAAGAGGAATTTGCTCGGATCAAAAAGGCGGCGGAGAAGATCCGGAACGACTCCGAGGTGCTGCTTGTTATCGGCATCGGCGGCTCGTATCTGGGGGCGCGGGCGGCGATCGAATTCCTGCGCCACAGCTTCTACAACAGCGTGTCGAAGGAGATCCGCAAAACGCCGGAGATCTATTATGTGGGCAACAGCATCAGTTCGACCTATATCGCGCATTTGAAGCAGGTGATCGGCGACCGCGACTTCTCCGTCAATATGATCAGCAAGTCCGGAACCACGACCGAGCCCGCCATTGCGTTCCGCGTATTTAAGAAAATGCTGATCGACAAATACGGAAAGGAAGAGGCGAACCGCCGGATCTACGCCACGACCGACAAGGCGAGAGGAGCTTTGAAGAAGGTTGCAAACGAGGAGGGCTATGAAAGCTTCGTCGTACCCGACGACGTGGGAGGACGTTTCTCGGTTCTGACCGCCGTCGGTCTGCTTCCGATCGCCGTCAGCGGCGCGGATATCGACCAACTGATGGCGGGAGCCGCAGACATGCGCGAGGCTTGTCTGAATAAGCCTTATGAAGAAAACGACGCCGTTCTTTACGCGGCGGTTCGGAACATTCTGCATCGGAAGGGCAAGTCGGCGGAGGTTCTGGCAAACTACGAGCCGTCCATGCACTATGTCGCCGAATGGTGGAAGCAGCTTTACGGCGAGTCGGAGGGCAAGGATCAGAAGGGGATCTTCCCGGCAAGCGTCGATCTTACGACCGATCTGCACTCGATGGGGCAGTTCATTCAGGACGGCTCCCGTATCATGTTCGAGACGGTCATGGAGCTGGAGCAGAGTACGGAGGAGATCGTTCTGGAAGCGGAGGACGTCGATCTCGACGGTATGAATTATCTTGCCGGAAAGACCGTGGACTTTGTCAACAAGAGCGCGATGAAGGGAACGCAGCTTGCGCACATCGACGGCGGCGTGCCGAACCTGCTGATCCGCGTTCCGGAGCAGAACGAGTACAGCTTGGGACAGCTGTTCTACTTCTTTGAATTTGCCTGCGGCGTCAGCGGCTATCTGCTGGGCGTCAACCCGTTCAACCAGCCGGGCGTTGAGAGCTACAAGAAGAACATGTTTGCTCTTCTCGGAAAGCCGGGCTACGAGGAAATGCGCGAGGAGCTTTTGAAGCGTTTGTAAGCAGTTGCATATGGATCAGGAAAACAGGGCGCGGCTTTGGGCTCCCCTTAATAGGAGTGACTTCTTAGGTGTCCGGAACCCCGGCAGATATTGCTTCGGCAGTATCTGCCGGGGCTTTTCTGTCTATACCGATTCTACTATACTCTGTGCCTCGTCCGGTGCCGCACTCGCATACCCGATGTCGTTGTAGTGGATCTCCACCGTCTGCCGGGCCGTAAAAGCTCTGTTATGTGTTTGCAAAGCGGAAATCGCGAATGTGCTTTACAGTGATTTTACGGAGCTTTTACAGGAGAATGGTGTCGAAAGTTCGGTGTTTCCTCTATACTAAAAGAAAAGTACAAGGGAAAGAGAAAGCGTGGATAAGGGATGAATACCTATTTGAACCGGGAACTGTCTTGGCTGAAATTCAATGAGCGGGTGCTGGAGGAGGCGGAGAGCGAAAGCGTACCGCTGTGTGAGCGGCTGACCTTCGCCTCCATCTACCAGAGCAATCTGGATGAGTTTTTCATGGTACGGGTGGGATCGCTGGCGGACCAGATGCTGCTGTCTAAAGAGATACGGGACAACAAGACTCACATGACCGCCGAGGAGCAGATCAAAGCCGTTCTGAAGGATGTGGCACGTCTGAACCGGCGAAAGGACGCAGTCTATGCCGCGCTGATGAGCCGGCTGGAGAACCATGGCGTCCGGCTGGTGAACTTTCAGAAGCTGGGCAGCTGGGAGGGCGGCGAGCTGGAGGGATATTTTGACCGGGAAATCGCACCGCTGCTCTCTCCCACCATGGTCAGCCGCCGCCAGCCCTTTCCGTTTCTGCAAAACAAAGAGATTTACGCCGTGGGCGTTCTGACAGGCAAGAGCGGCGGGGAGAAACTGGGCATCATTCCTTGCGGCACCGGCGTGATCCCCCGGCTTATTGCCGTGCCGGGGCAGCCAGGGGTCTATATGCTTTCGGAGGAGCTGGTCCTCCACTTCCTGCCCAAGATATTCGACGGCTACCGAGTGGTTTCCAAGTCCCTGATCCGGCTGACACGGAACGTGGACATCGACGCAGATGCTCTTTATGACGAGGATTTGGATTACCGGGAGTTCATGGCGAAGCTCATCAAGCGCCGCCGGCGGCTGGCTCCGGTGCGGCTGGAGCTGTCCCGGGAACTGGACGGGGACATTGTGAAGACTCTGTGCACATACACGGACGTCAGGTCGGAGTCCGTGCTTCGCTGCCGCTCGCCGCTGGATCTCAGCTTCCTATTTCAGATACAGGATACCCTGCGTAAGCATCCAGAGCTGTTTTATGAAAAGCGGTTTCCCCAGAAGTCGTCCCAGTTCCGCTCCGGCTGCTCCGTCTTGCGGCAGATCAAGGAGAAGGATAAGCTGCTGTCCTATCCTTTCGAGAGCATGAAGCCCTTCCTAGACTTTTTGCAGGAGGCCGCCAACGACCCGGCCGTGGTGTCCATTAAGATGACACTGTACCGGGTGGCCCGTCACAGCAAGATTGTGGAGAGCCTCATCGAGGCGGCGGAAAATGGCAAAAACGTGCTGGTGCTGGTGGAACTGAAGGCCCGCTTTGACGAGGAGAATAACATCGAATGGTCCCGCCGTCTGGAGGAGGCGGGCTGTCAGGTCATCTATGGTCTGGACGGCTACAAGGTCCACAGCAAGCTGTGCCTAGTTACACGGCGGGAGAACGGGCGGACGGAGTATTACACCCAGGTGGGCACGGGCAACTACAATGAGAAGACAGCCCGGATGTACACGGATCTTTCCCTGATGACGGCGGACTCCTCCATCGGACTGGAGGCTGCGACAGTATTTCAGGCGCTGTCCAAAGGGGAGACCATTGATTCCGTTCACCATTTGCTGGTGGCGCCCAAATGTTTGCAGACCCGGGTGCTGGAGCTGATCGACCAGGAAATCCGATGTGCACAACGGGGAGAAGCGGCCTATATCGGCGTAAAGATCAACTCCCTGACAGACAAGAGTATCATTGACCGCCTCATTGACGCCTCCAGGGCAGGAGTGAAGATCGACCTCGTCGTTCGCGGCATCTGCTGTTTGCTGCCCGGTGTGCCGGGCAGCACGGAGAATATCCGGGTCATCAGCATCGTGGGGCGCTTTCTGGAGCATTCCCGCATTTATATCTTCGGGACGGAGGAACGGCAGAGCGTGTATATTTCCTCCGCCGACTTCATGACCCGCAACACCCTGCGGCGGGTAGAGGTGGCTGCCCCCATCTTGGATCCGGAGCTGCGCCGCCGTCTGGTTGGGATGTTCCAGACCATACTGCGGGACAACCGTCAGGCACGGGAGCTGCGGCCAACGGGAGAATATGTGCGGGTACAGAATCGGAGCGACCCGCTGGATTCCCAAGAGTTCTTCTATCAGGAGGCATATCGGCGGGCGACGGAACAGACGGAACAGCCCGCTGCTCCTCCGGAGGAGGAGGGGCGTGGCTTTTTGAAATGGCTCCGGACCGTGGTGGGAATGCGGTAAATTATTTTTGGAAAAGAGGGGGTATCTATGAAATACGCGTTGATCGACATGGGCTCGAACAGTATTCGCCTGACGGTCTATGACATGGATCGGACGAGCTTCAAAGTCCTGTTTAAGGAGAAGATCATGGCGGGACTGGCAGGATATGTGGAACACGGGCGGCTGACTCGGGACGGTATCGATTGCGCCTGCCAGAGCCTCCGGAAGTTCCAGAATACGCTGGAGCTGCTTCAAATCGAGCGGCTGGCGGTGTTTGCCACAGCGTCTTTGCGCAATATCTCCAACACCTCGCAGGCGGTGGACCAGATCCGTTGTGTCACTGGCATCTCGGTGGAGGTGCTGACCGGCGAGACGGAAGCGGAGTGCGGCTTCTATGGAGCTGCCTGCGACGTGGAGACGGATAACAGCCTGTTTGCGGATATCGGAGGCGCCAGCGCGGAACTTGCTCTGTTTACGGATCAGGAGCTTCAGGAGGCGGTCAGCGTGCCGGTGGGGTCATTGAAGCTGTATAGGGACTGCGTGAAAAAGATTCTGCCGGGAAAGAAGTCTCGGCAGCGCATTGAGGAAACTATTCAGACCGCTTTCGGCGGCGGATTGAAGAATATTCCGCCTAGGGAACACCTGATTTGCGTGGGCGGCACGGCACGGGCATGTCTGCGGCTGAGCCGGAAGCTCTTTGGACTGCCGGAAAATCAGCGTACCTTTACTCGTGCGCAGTTGGACAGCCTAACAAAGCAGCTGTGCAAATGCGATAAGAACGCGGCGGACCTGATCCTGCGCTATGAGCCGGAGCGCATCCACACCCTTGTCCCTGGAATCATGATCCTTCGGTATTTGGTGAACCGCTTTGCTGTGGAGGATATCACTGTCAGCCACTATGGCGTCCGGGAGGGCTATCTCCGCCGAAAGATCCAGCCGTCGCTATTGGCGGAGCAGGTATCATAAAAGGGAGCATATTACTGGATTTTACAAGGACTTGACCGTATCAAGGTGTGAATTGTCGGGGAAAACAGAATCTGCGTGTAGCTTAGGAAGGGAGGCCGATGCGCGGTGTTTGAAGCGCAAGATGGGCGCCGGGAGTTGGAAAAGAAAATTGAGAAGTACTTTGAACGAAAACAGTATCCGCATCTGCAAGATCTTCTGCTGCCTTTGGAGGCGGCCGACATCGCTTCCCTTTTCAACGAATTGAATGAGGAGCGGCTGCCTTTGATATTTCGTCTGCTCCCAAAGGAATTGGCGGCCGAGGTGTTTGTCGAGTTAGACTCCGGCCAGCAGGAACTGCTGATTCGGCGATTCTCCAACGCAGAGCTGAAGGAAGTGCTGGATGAGCTGTATTTGGATGATACCGTGGATATCGTGGAAGAGATGCCCGCCAACGTGGTCAAGCGCATCCTGATGCACTCCGCACCGGAGATTCGCAAAAACATCAATGAAATTCTGAAATATCCCGAGGACTCCACCGGCAGCATCATGACCACGGAGTTTGTGGACTTAAATGCGGCCATGACAGTGGAGGCCGCCCTCAAGCGCATCCGTCGTACTGGCCCGGATAAGGAAACCATCAACATCTGTTACGTCATTGACGGGGGCCGGCATCTCATCGGCCTTCTCTCCATCCGGACGTTACTGTTGGCGGAGGAAAATGATGTCATCGACGATATCATGGAGCGGAACTTCATCTCCGTCCAGACTCTGGATGACCGGGAGTCCACAGCTCAGACCCTGAGCAAATATGACTTTCTGGCTCTGCCGGTGGTGGACACGGAAAACCGTCTGGTGGGCATCGTCACCGTGGACGATGCCATGGACGTTATTGAGGAGGAGACCACCGAGGACATTGAGCTGATGGCTGCCATGTTGCCCTCGGACAAACCTTACTTAAAGACCGGCGTGTTTGAGACATGGAAGGCCCGCGCTCCTTGGCTGATGATTTTGATGTTATCGGCCACCTTCACCAGCATCATCCTGACCCATTTCGAAAATTCCTTGGCGGCATGCGCCATTCTGACAAGCTTCATCCCCATGCTCTCCGGCACCGGCGGCAACAGCGGCACCCAAGCCTCCACTGCCGTGATCCGTGCGTTGTCTCTGGGCGAGATCCGCTTTCCGGATCTGCCGCGGGCGCTGTGGAAGGAGTCCCGAGTGGCCGTCTGCTGCGGCCTCTGTCTGGCTGCGGTCAACTTCGTGAAGATGATGATATTCGACCGCTGGCTGATGCACAATCCCGCTGTGACGCCTCTGGTAGCCATGGTGGTGTGCTGCACCCTGGTGGGTACGGTGCTGTGTGCCAAACTGGCGGGCTGTGCCCTGCCCCTCTTGGCGAAAAAGCTGGGATTGGACCCGGCGGTGATGGCATCCCCCTTCATTTCCACCATCGTGGACTCGATCTCTCTGTTGATCTACTTTCAGCTTGCCTCCATGCTGCTGGGGATCTGAGAGACGGTACGCAAATTTGGTGTGCGGAGTGCATACAAGGGCGGTTTTGCTATGTAGTCTTACTTGCAAAACGTAAAAACGAACGTAAGCAATGCCAAAAGGAACATTCTTCAAACGCCTCTCGGATGACCCTCCAATTAAGCCCCGTGATTCCACCGGTGGTCTGACTGCCGCTATGCGGGGAGAATGTGATTTCGCCGCGTCCTGTTTTCAAAATTCCTTGACGTTCTTTTTCCGCAGCCGTATAATAGAACAACAGGCGGAATATGGCAGATAGTGTCTCAACCGATTCCATCGCCTGAATTTACCTGCGCGATGCAGGCCGATATATTCTAAAGGAGGAACTTTTTATGGGAAGAGTGTATAACTTTTCGGCAGGACCGGCGGTATTGCCGGAGGAGGTCTTGAAGGAGGCCGCGGCAGAAATGCTGGACTATGAGGGAAGCGGGATGTCCGTAATGGAAATGAGTCACCGCTCCAAGGTATTTGACAAGATCATTAAGGACGCGGAACAGGATCTGCGGGATCTGCTTCAAATTCCGGACAATTACAAGGTGCTGTTTTTGCAGGGCGGAGCCCATCTGCAGTTTGCCATGGTGCCCATGAATTTTATGAAGCACGGCAAGGCGGACTATATCGTAACCGGTCAGTGGGCAAAGAAGGCGTTCAAGGAAGCGCAGAAGTTCGGCGACGCCAGATGCATTGCTTCGAGCGAGGATAAGACCTTTTCCTATATTCCGGATTGCTCCGATCTGCCGATCGACGAGGATGCGGACTACGTTTACATATGCGAAAACAATACGATCTACGGAACGAAGTTCCATGAGCTCCCGAATACCAAGGGCAAGGATCTGATCTCGGACGTATCGTCCTGCTTTTTGAGCGAGCCGATGGACGTGTCCAAGTATGCGATGATCTACGGCGGCGCGCAGAAAAACATTGGACCTGCCGGCGTGGTTGTCGCCATCATCCGCGAGGATCTGATCATCGAGGATGTGCTGCCGGGAACTCCGACGATGCTCCAGTATAAGACCCATGCGGACGCGGATTCGCTTTACAACACCCCTCCCTGCTACGGAATTTATATGTGCGGAAAGGTCTTTAAGTGGCTCAAGAAGCAGGGCGGACTTTCCGCAATGAAGGAATATAACGAAAAGAAGGCTGCCGTTCTGTACGATTTCCTTGACGAGAGCAAGCTGTTCAAGGGAACGGTAGAGAAGGGCTCCCGCTCGCTGATGAACGTGCCGTTCGTGACCGGAGACGCGGAGCTGGACGCGAAGTTTATCAAGGAGGCGACCGCTGCCGGCTTTGTCAACCTGAAAGGACACCGGAGCGTCGGCGGCATGAGAGCAAGCATTTACAACGCCATGCCCATCGAAGGCGTGGAGAAGCTGGTCGCCTTTATGAAGCAGTTTGAAGCGGAGAACGCCTAAGGAAGAGGGGGAAAGGATCATGGTAAAATATCATTGCTTAAATCCGATCGCGCAGGTTGGCTTGGATGTTTTTGACGATAAATACGAAAAGACCGATTGTCTGGAAAATGCGGACGTTGCACTTGTCCGCAGCGCCGCCATGCACGAGATGGAGTTTCCGGAGTCGCTTCTGGCGGTTGCCAGAGCCGGAGCCGGTGTGAACAACATTCCGCTGGACCGCTGCGCGGAGCAGGGCATCGTGGTATTCAACACGCCCGGCGCAAACGCAAACGGCGTGAAGGAGCTTGTGATCGCCGGAATGCTGCTGGCAGCCCGGGACATCAAGGGCGGCATCGACTGGGTGCAGACGATCAAGGACGATGAAAACGTGGCAAAGCTCGTGGAAAAGGGCAAATCCAAATTTGCGGGCAGCGAGATCCGCGGAAAGAAGCTCGGCGTGATCGGTCTGGGCGCCATCGGCGTGCTGGTTGCCAACGCCGCGCTGGAGCTTGGCATGACGGTCTATGGCTGCGATCCGTACATTTCGGTCGCCAACGCTTGGAAGCTGAACCGCGGCGTTATTCAGATGAACAGCCGCGAGGACGTGTTCAAGGAGTGCGACTACATCACCGTGCACACGCCGCTGCTTGACGATACGAGAAAGATGATCAACCGCGATACGATCGCCATGATGAAGGACGGCGTGGTTATCCTGAATTATGCGCGCGATCTGCTGGTGGACGACGACGCGATGGAGGAAGCGCTTGCAAGCGGAAAGGTGGCGCGTTATATGACCGACTTCCCCAACGCCAAGAGCGCGGGGATGAAGGGAGCGATTGCAACGCCCCACCTCGGCGCATCCACACAGGAGTCGGAGGACAACTGTGCGATCATGGCGGTCAAGGAGCTGCGCGATTATGTGGAGAACGGCAACATTGCCAATTCCGTAAACTATCCCGCGCTGGACGCCGGCGTTTGCCGCGTGGCAGGGCGGATCTGCATACAGCATAGAAACATTCCGAATATGCTCTCGCAGTTTACGACGACGTTTGCAAATCTGAATATAAATATCGAAAATATGTATAATAAGAGCCGGGGCGATTATGCTTACAGTGTGCTGGACGTCTGCGACCATGTGGGCAGCGATATGATCGCAAAGCTTTCCGAGATCTCCGGCGTGCTGAAGGTGCGCCTGCTGTAAGGGAAAAGGCGATTCGCTGTCAGCGTATATTATTGTGGAGGGACGCTCATTGGAGAAAACACTGAATGAGTTAATGCAGATCTGCAACCAAATTTGCCTGACGATCAGTCGGCTGAATATCGGAGGTGTACTTACGTTAAGTACACCTCTGCGAGTTTTGATGAGAAAAGAGCTGCTGGAATATGCGATCTATCTTGCGGACGCCGATCAGGAGCTGACGATGGAGGAGCAGGAGCTGATCCGCGACACGCTCGGGATCCGTCCCAAGCCCGTCGAGATCAACGATATCCGCAACGCGCTTGCCATCAGCGGCACGAGCTACGAGACTTCCCGTCCGAAGGCGCTCAAATATTTTATCCTTGCGGACGCGGGAAAGAAGATCGGCAACGACCCCTATCAATATCAGAACGCGCAGATCTTGGTGGATACCTATCGGCTGTTCGGCGAACATCTGCTTGCCGTAACCGCCATTGCGGGGGAGGAAGCGAACCGGCGCTTTACCGGTTATATGCAGATGCTTGAAAATTTTCTGAAGGAATACGGCGTATTTTATACGAGCGTGCAGAAGTGCATCACGCCGAAGCCGTTTCTTGCGGCCTCCAAGCCGGTGGACGTGGAAAAGCCGGTGGATGTGGATTCCCTTTTGGAGGAACTGAACGAGCTTGTCGGACTGAGCCGCGTAAAGCAGGAGATATCCAATCTGGTGAATCTGATCCGCGTGCAGAAAATGCGGGAAAAGCGGGGCTTTAAGACCGCGGACATCAGCAAGCATATGGTCTTTTACGGCAATCCGGGAACCGGAAAAACAACCGTTGCAAGACTTCTTGGGAAAATTTATCAGGGACTCGGCGTGCTTCGGTGCGGTCAGCTTGTGGAGGTCGATCGGGGCGGCTTGGTCTGCGGTTATGTGGGACAGACCGCAACGAAAACGCAGGAAGTCATCGACAAGGCGATGGACGGCGTGCTGTTTATCGACGAGGCGTATACGCTGAACGTCGGCAAGGGCGAAAACGACTTCGGTCAGGAAGCCGTCGATACCATTCTGAAGGCGATGGAGGATAAGCGCGACCGGCTCGTTGTGATCGTGGCGGGCTATGAAGCGCCGATGGAGGAATTTCTGTCCTCCAATCCGGGGCTGAAATCCCGCTTCAACAAGTATATTCAATTTGACGACTATACGCCCGGAGAGCTTATGGAGATCCTCGGCAGCATGAGCCAAGCAAAGGATTATCGGCTTGCGCCGGAGGCTCTTTTGGCTGCAAAGGACTATTTCGCACGCTGTCTTCGGGAGCAGGGCGACCATTTCGGCAACGCGCGGGAGGTCCGAAACTTCCTTGAGCGGGCGATCACGAACCATGCTTCGCGCGTGGTCAATATCGGCAATCCGACCGAAGCGGAGCTGACGACCATTTGTTATCAGGACGTGGAGGGCATTCAGCCCAACGAGATATCCTGAAGAGAGGCAGAATGAAAAACGTCACAAATACCTCTGATGGCGCCGCCGCAAATGTTCCGGAATGGAGATTTATATGCAAAGAAAAGGAAAAGCCGTTCTTCTGTGTGTTCTTTTGACCTTCTCGCTGCTGCTCGGAACCGCTCGGGCGGATATGGGGCCGAAGCCCTCGGTGCAGATTGGCTTCTCGGGGTCGCTGGACGAGCCGTGCTACGGAACACTTTTGTCCGCCTATGACAGCACGGGACCGTATTCGGCTTGGGACGGTACGGAGGCGGACGCCCGGCACAACGGGAATCCGGAATATTCGTACTGCTCGTGGGATTATGAGCTGTGGAAGGCGTTCGCGGATTTTGAGGATGAGGACGGCTATTATTTTTTACAGCTGATCTGGCGCTGTGACGAGACAAAAAAGCTGGAATGGAGCTACCATCCTCCCGGTGAATTTAAGATTCTGCTGTATTTTCCGGAAAGCAATACCTACGCGGTCAGCGATAGCTTGGAACAGTATGCCTTTGACAGCTACTTTCAGGTGGATCTGACGGATTTTGAACATGCGTCGGAAGCCGGAGGGATCGCGAAGCTGGCTTCTGTAAAGCGGAGCTATCGCTTTGGCTGGGAGCTGACGTCTCTGCTCGTGCGGATCGTCCTGACGATCCTGATCGAGCTGGGGCTGGCAGTTGTATTTTACGGGCGTGGGGCGCGCAGAACGCTGAAACTGATCGCGTGGGTCAACGCGGCGACGCAGATCGGACTGAACGTATTTTTGAATGTGATGCACTTTCGGGAGGGCGATCTCGCCTTTGTACTCTATTATATTCCGCTGGAAATTTTCATCTTCTTGGCGGAGGCGGCCGTTTATTCAAATACGATTCCAAGATTCGAAGAAGCGAAGTCCGGGCCGGGAACGGCGGTCGCGTATGCCTTTTTTGCCAATGCCGCTTCCTTTGCGGCGGGAATGCTGCTGGCGGTCTGGATTCCGGGGATCTTTTAGAGGCCGACCTTAATCGGAGATGAACCAAAGAACAAAAACGAAGCCGTCGCAGGGGGATGCGGCGGCTTCGTTATCATAAAGGGAAATTGGGTGGGCGTTAAATGTGGCGCAGCGTCAGCGCTTCGCCGAATCGAAGCGGATGGTCGCGGAAAAACGGCTGCAGCAGGCTGAACTCCTTGAACGCGGGCTTCTGGTGTCCGCCGATCTCGGAAACGTCGATAAACTGGCAGCCGCTTTCCTTTGCAAGCGCCTGCAAGGCGGTGTTCAGCGCCCTCGTGTCGGCGTCCTTTTTATATACGGACAGGACGTAGATCCGGCTCCCGCGCAGCG
Source organism: Lachnospiraceae bacterium (assembly GCA_030524525.1). GTDB lineage: Bacteria > Bacillota > Clostridia > Lachnospirales > Lachnospiraceae > ISDg. The sequence continues at coordinate 9,853 of JAUNGI010000039.1, read as the reverse complement.
ATGCGTGGATCTGATAGAGCAGCCATTCGTACTGGGCGACGACCTCGGAAACATTGGCGTCGAGGTCTTCCTCTCCAAGCTGAATGAATACTTTGTGCGGCTGCAAGTCGAGGACGCAGGTATCGAGATAGTCCTTCGCATCAAATACGGACAGTCCGGGAACGCTTCGGTTATAGACAGGCGTTTCTACTTCAAAGTATTCTACAAGCTCATGCAGCGGCATGCTGCTTGAAAAGGTGGAGCCAAACAGGACGACTCCGCCGTTCTGCGAAATCTCATTCAGACTTTCATAATTCTGTTTTTGTTCTCTGCACGTCATTTTAACCTCCATTCCGGAGCATTGCGACGGGGTACCATGAAAGCAATTTGTGATGCTCCGGCACAAATTGCCGATTGAAAAATCAGCACATCAGTGTGATTTTTCAATCTACCTCCATTCAAATTGCCCGCGCTGTTTTTGCAACCGACCGCTTTTCCGGATTCGCACGCTTGTGATCCAGATGGCTGTTGTAAAAGTACAGCACCAGATTGAGCGATACCATGATAAGATTTACGAAATAGATAACAAGAACATAGTTGATCTGATGATTCAGGAATTTTGCGGCGATGCCTGCCACATATCCGATGATGATAAACAGGATAAACGCCATGCTCATTCCTTTTGCGGATTTTGCCCGGTAATTTTTAACGACCGAAATCGGCCAAGAAAAACCGAAGCAAACCAACATGATCGACTCCAAAACTTCTGCCATAAAATAATCCTCCGTCTGTTTCCGTGTGTCTATATTTCTTTCTTCTGCGCTTATTATAAGCAGCAGGAGAGAAAACGTCTAATATATAAATAAGCCTGAAATCATAACGGATGAATTATAAAAATGAGCTTGACAGATAGAAAGCATATTATGTATGATATGGAAGAGATAAGGAAAAGGTTATGGATGGAAGGAGCGGTTTATGGAAATCACACAGCTTAAATATTTTTATGAGGTGGCATGTACGGAGCATGTGACGAGGGCGGCGGAGCGGCTGCACATCGCGCAGCCCGCGCTAACGCAGGCGATCCATCGGCTGGAAAAGGAGCTGAAGGTTCCGCTGTTTGCGCCCAAAGGAAGGAATATCGTTCTGACCGAATACGGACTTTACTTAAAGAAAAAGGCGGAGCCGATCTTGGAGGCTTGGGAGAAGATCCCGACCGATCTGGAGCTGATGGCGCATCTTGACAGTACGACGATCCATATGAACGTCATGTCGGCGTCCACTGCCGTGACCGAGTCCATCATTGCTTATAAAAAGCAGGCGGAGCATATCCATTTCCAGCTTGTGCAGAATCAGGAATTTTCTCTCTGCGACATTGATATTTTTACGCGGCTGTTTTATCAGAAATCGGAGACGGCTTTGGACAACGAATATGTATTTACCGAAAAGATTTATCTGGCGGTACCGAATAACGAGAAGTATCGGAAGCTGGAGGCGGTCGCGCTCGCCGACGTGAGTCAGGAGGAGTTTATCTGCCTTGCCGGCTTCAAGCAGTTCCGGCAGATCTGCGACAAATTTTGCGCCCATGCCGGATTTCAGCCGAAGGTCATTTTTGAAAGCGATAACGTGGCGTCGGTCAAAAACATGATCGCCGCGGGGCTTGGGATCGGCTTCTGGCCGCAGTTTACTTGGGGCGAGCTGGATACGCACGATGTGCTTCTGCTGCCGATCGTATCGCCGAAGTGTCAGCGCGACATTGTGATCGCCTGCAATTCGAACAAGGGCGATAACGGTGAAGTCAAGCGCTATTTTGAATATTTGGTACGGTATCTGGAGGAGTGGCAGGGGCGTTTTCCGTCCGCCCGGAGAGGTGTTTCGGAAAACGGCTGAAACGAAAGAAAAAACCTGTCTGTGAACAAGCACAGACAGGTTTTCTGTTCCTCCGTTACAACCCACCCAATCATACATTAAAAAAAGAATTCTTTATATTAATTTAAGACCGGTTTGTAAGTGATTATAACTTAGTTACGTTTGCAGCCTGAGGGCCCTTTTCGCCTTCAACAACTTCGAACTCAACAGCGTCGCCGTCTTCAAGAACCTTGAAGCCATCCATCTGCAGAGCGGAGAAATGAACGAATACGTCATTTCCTTCTTCATCGGAGATGAAGCCGAAGCCCTTCTTCGCGTTAAACCACTTAACTGTACCTTTCTTCATGGTGTGCCTCCTAAAACATTAAAAATAGATATGGGACTGTCTAAAATTACATCACATTATGTAAAATTATGACATGGGACAAAGGTATCACATTTTTCGGAGAAAGTCAATCATAATTCGCTGTTTTATTCCCGAAAAACGGTTTGTTTTTGCGAAAAGCAGGCAGAAAGCTGTTGGGGGCGGTCTTGCATTTCCACGGAGATTCTGGTATGATGAATAAAATGTAATAAAGATGCTCCGCAAATAAATTTGCTTCGCTTATGGAGGTAGAGTGAAAAAACAGGCTGATGCGCTGTTTTTTCCCCCTTGCGTTGTATGCGCGAGGCGCAGACAACGGGAGATCGCAGCCGAGAATGGGAGATTCTCGGCGCGGACGCTCTGCAAATTAAAAATTTGCTTCGCTTATGGAGGTAGAGTGAAAAAACACGCTGATGCGCTGTTTTTTCCCCCTTACGTTGTATGCGCAAGGCGCAGACAACGGGAGATCGCAGCCGAGAATAGGAGATTCTCGGCGCGGACGCTCCGCAAATAAATTTGCTTCGCTTATGGAGGTAGAGATGAAAGAATTGAACATTACCCATCCGGCTTATGAGATCGAACAGCGGGAAGCCTTGACCGATATGGACAGTCAAGGAATGGTGCTGCGCCACAAAAAGTCCGGCGCGCGCATCTGCCTGATTTCCAACGACGACAACAATAAGGTATTCTGCATCGGCTTTCGGACGATCCCGAACGACAGCACCGGCGTGCCCCACATCATTGAGCACACCGTTCTCTGCGGGTCGGAAAAATTTCCGCTGAAGGACCCGTTCATCGAGCTGGCAAAGGGCTCGCTGAACACTTACCTGAACGCTATGACCTATCCGGACAAGACGGTCTATCCGATCGCAAGCTGCAACGACAAGGATTTTCAGAATCTGATGCACGTTTATATGGATGCCGTATTCAAACCGAACATTTACCGCACCGACAATATTTTCAAGCAGGAGGGCTGGCATTACGAGCTTCCGGAAAAGGATGCGGAGCTGACCATAAACGGCGTTGTCTATAACGAAATGAAGGGAGCCATGTCCTCGGCGGAGGAGGTGGTGTACCAGACCATCTTCGAGGCGCTGTTCCCCGACACGACCTACGGCGTGAATTCCGGCGGCGATCCGGACGTGATCCCGGAGCTGACCTACGAGCAGTATTTGGATTTCCACAGAACCTATTATCATCCGTCCAACAGCTATATTTATCTGTACGGCGATATGGATATGGAAGAAACGCTGGCGTGGCTGGACGAGGAATACCTTTCCGCGTTTGCATATCAGCCGGTCGATTCGGAGGTCGCGCTGCAAAAGCCCTTCGGCTTCCGCAAACAGAGAGGCGTTTACTCGGTGGGAGAGGACGAGGAGACGAAGAACAAGTCGTTTTTGAGCTATGCGACGGTGATCGGAACCTCGCTTGACGTAAAGCGCTGCGTCGCATGGGACGTGCTGCTTTCGGTGCTTTTGGATGCGCCCGGCGCGCCGGTCAAGCAGGCGCTGATCGACGCGGGCATCGGCTCGGATATCATGAGCGATTTCGGAAGCTATATCCGTCAGCCGTATTTTGCCATTCTTGCAAAGGATGCGGAGCCGGAGCAGGAGGAGCAATTCCTTTCCGTTATTCGGGAGACGCTCACCGGATTGGCGGAAAACGGATTGAACCGGAATTCGCTGCTCGGAGCGATCAACAATCAGGAATTCCGCTATCGGGAGTCGGATTTCGGAACGCACCCGAAGGGACTCGTGCTGATGCTGAATATGGCTTCGAGCTGGCTGCATGACGATGGGGCGGCGTTTTCCTACTGCCGATTGAATGACGTTTATCGGGAGCTGCGGGAAGCCATCGACACCGGCTATTTTGAACGGCTGATCCGGGAAGATCTGCTGGAGAGCAAGCATGCGGTCAGCGTCACGGTCGTTCCGGAAAAGGGGCTGGCAACGAAGAAGGAAAAGGCGCTTGCCGAAAAGCTGGTGGCTTATAAGGCTTCGCTGAGCGAAGAAGAGGTGGAGCGGCTCGTGGCGGAAACAAAGGCTCTGCGGGCTTATCAGGAGGAGGAAACGACCGAGGAGGAGCTTTCCTGCCTGCCGCTGCTGGAGCTTTCGGATCTGGACGCCAAGGTCGAGCCCGTCTCCAACATAGAGCATCGGGCGGCGGATGTCCCGGTTGTGCATCACGACGTCTTTACAAACGGCATATCCTATATCAACCTGCTGTTTGACGCTTCCGACGTTCCGGCGGAGGAGCTGCCTTATCTGGGGCTGTTAGCCGGATGCTTCGGTTATATGGACACGGAAAAGCACACCTATCTGGAGCTGACCGACGAGAGCAACATCCACACCGGCGGCATCAGCTACGGCGTCGAGACGTTCAGTCAGGCGGGAAGCGAGGACGGCTTCCGCGGATTTTTGCAGGCGGGAACGAAGGTGCGCTATGAGGAGACCGAGACTGCGCTTTCGCTGATTCTGGAAACGCTGACCACGACCCGGTTCGACGACGGCAAACGGCTGCGCGAGCTTTTGGCGGAAACCTGCTCGAAATATCGGATGCGCTTTGAAAATGCAGGGCATACGGCTGCGGTCAACCGCGCAATGTCGTATTTCAGCTCGCAGGACTATTTCAATCAGCAGGTCAAGGGCATTGCAAATTACGCCTTCCAGAAGGAGCTTTTGCAGAGCTTTGATACAAAAAAAGAGGAAATCACCGCACATTTGACAAGACTTCTGGCGCATATAATAAAAAAGGAGCGGCTGATCGTCAGCGTGACCGGGGAGCCTGCGGGCTATGAACGGCTGGCGGCGGGACTTCCTTCCTTTGCGGACGGTCTTGCAAAGCTTCCTGCCGCCGCGCCCCTTGCGCCGAAAACGGCATATCCGATGGAGCGCAGAAACGAGGGCTTTACGTTTGCCGGACAGGTACAGTACCTTGCCCGGTGCGGAAATTTCAAAAAGGCGGGCGTTCCGTTTACGGGGGCAATGCGCGTGATGCGCACCATCCTGTCGCTCGATTATCTGTGGACGAACGTGCGCGTCTTGGGCGGCGCCTACGGCTGCATGTGCGAGTTCAACGCGATCAACGGAAACGCGTATTTTGTTTCCTACCGCGACCCGAAGCTTGCCGAAACAAAGGACGTGTTTGAAAAGGCGGCGGATTATATTGCCTCGCTGGATCTGTCGGAGCGGGAAATGACCAAGTATATCATCGGAACGATCAGCAACGACGTGCCGCCGCTTACGCCCAAGCTCAAGGGAAGCCGCGCAATGAATTTGTATTTGACCGGCTATTCGGTGGAGGAGATCCAAAAGACAAGAAACGAGATCCTTTCGGCGACGCCGGAGGATATCCGCAGGGCGGCGGAGGCTGTGCGCGCCTTTGTTTCCCAGAACTACACCTGCGTGGTCGGAAGCGAGGCTGCGGTGCAGGCGTGCGGAGAACTGTTCGGAGAGGTGAAACAACTTTAACTATGGAGAAAATAAAAACGTATCGTTCGGGCTTCGTCGCTTTGATCGGCCGCCCGAACGTGGGTAAATCTACGCTGATGAACCGCCTGATCGGTCAAAAAATCGCCATTACGTCGAGCAAGCCGCAGACGACGCGGAACCGTATCCAAACGGTCTATACGAGCGACGCGGGACAGATCATCTTTTTGGATACGCCCGGAATCCATAAGGCGAAAAACCGGCTCGGCGAGTATATGGTGGAGGTGGCGGAGCGGACGCTTTCCGAGGTCGATATCATTCTCTGGCTTGTGGAGCCGAGCAGCTTTATCGGAGCCGGGGAGCAGTATATTCTGGAAAAGCTGCGGAAAACGAAAACGCCGGTCTTTCTGGTCATCAACAAGATCGACAAGGTGAAAAAAGAGGAGATCCTCGCGTTTATCGACGCCTACCGGAAGGAATATTCCTTTGCGGAGGTCGTTCCGGTGTCCGCGCTGAAGGGGGAGAACACGGACGCGCTGATCGACACGATGCTCCGCTATCTGCCCGAAGGGCCGATGTATTATGACGAGGATACGATCACCGATCAGCCGGAGCGTCAGATCGTCGCCGAACTGGTGCGCGAAAAGGCGCTGCGGAATCTGTCCGACGAAATTCCCCACGGCATCGCCGTTGTGATCGACCGGATGAAGGAGCGTCCGGGCGGCACGCTGATCGACATCGACGCTACGATCGTGTGCGAGCGCGATTCCCACAAGGGCATCATTATCGGGAAGCAGGGAGCGATGCTCAAAAAGATCGGTCAGCAGGCGCGCTTTGAGATGGAGGCGCTGCTTGGCTGCAAGGTGAATCTCAAGCTTTGGGTCAAGGTGCGGAAGGATTGGCGCGACAGCGAGCTGTTAATAAAAAATTACGGCTATCGTTCGGAGGACGAGGCCTAGCATACAAAATCGTATAAATTCTCCCGTTGGGGGAAAAATAAACAGCAGCAGGAGTTTATGATGTTTGTTTGACGGGGGAATTGTTATGAAGGATGATAAGTGGACAAAATTTGTGCAGACGGGAAGCATCTACGACTACTTGGAGTATACCGCCTGTACGTTAGAGGGGAATGAACGTGACAGACAGAATTACGGTGATGGGGATGGTGCTGTCCGTGATGCCGGTCGGGGAGTACGATCGTCGGCTGGTGATCCTGACGAAAGAACGCGGTAAGATCTCGGCGTTTGCCAAGGGGGCGAGAAGGCAGAACAGCCCGTTTCTTGCCTGCTCCCAGCCCTTTGTGTCCGGAACCTTTACGCTCTTTGAGGGAAGGACGTCCTATACGCTTTCCTCCGTGGAGGTCGGGAATTTCTTTCCGGAGCTGCGCGGCAGCGTGGAGTTTACGTTTTACGGCTTGTACTTCTGCGAAGTTGCCGATTATCTGACGAGCGAGGGCAACGACGAGCGCGAGATCCTGAAGCTTTTGTATCAGTCTCTGCGGGCGCTTTCCCATGCGAAGATCGGCGTCCGGCTGACCCGGCTGATTTTCGAGTGGAAGATGTTTTACTTAAACGGCGAGGGACCGCAGGTCACTTCCTGCGTGCATTGCCGGAAAGAAGGCGCGGAAGGAGTGTTTCGGGTCCGCGCCGGAGGGCTGGTCTGTGCGGCGTGCGCCGAAAAACCGGAACGCCGCGCAGCGAACGACCCGGACTATCGCCTTTCGGAAGGCGCGTGGTACGCGCTCCGCTTTATTGCCTCGACGCCGCCCGAAAGGCTGTTTACGTTTACTCTGACGGACGAGGTGCAGCGGGAGCTTTGCGAGCTGGCAGCGGCTTATCGCGGGGAGTATCTGCGGCATGCCTTTCACAGCTTGGAGCTGTTGGAGAACGTGCCGGTCGGAACGTAAATTTTGGTGATGAGATGTCAAATAAAGAATACGAAAAGCCTTTGCTCTGCTGATAGATGCAGAACGGAGGCTTTTTTGATGGGAAAAACGGAACTGAAAATATAGAGATAAAAATGAAAAGAGAAGATTAATTCTTGACAGAAAGCGCATGACAGAGTAAAATAATAAAAAAGTTCATGCAAAAATGCAAAAGAAACGAAAAAAACAAAAAACGTGAAGAAAATAAAGGAAGCAAGATGAATCTATTTGGGAAAACTCGTTTGGGATTGCTGATCCTACTGCTATGCGTATTGTTCTGTGCGTGCGACGCCGCTGACAAAAACAACGCAGAGGGAAAAAAGGGGGAGAAAGATTTTCCCTTTCAGGACGGAGAGACGCTGGTGCTGAAAGATCATATGCTGCAAGGCAATCTTGCAGAGATCAGTCTGTATACAAGAGAGAACGATCAGCAGGTCACCGTTACGATTCCGATGATTGCCGACACCTGCTTTTCCTCTGTCGAGATGGATCAGAGCTTGTGGAGCTTCGGCGACTCGGAAATCGTCTCCACCTACTGTAGTATGGAGGAGGAGTACGGCGGGTACTATATCTACCTGCTGATTATTGGAATGACCTACCCGACGGTGGAGTGTACGATGACCTCGCTTCCGCTGCTTATTGACGGTCAACATGCGGCGTATGAATTCGGAACTTTCTGCGTTCAAAATTATGGAAAGACTTTTTATTCTTCCGGCGGCGAAGAGGATTTCTATTATCGTGACAATGTATTTGAAGTCCCTGACTCCACCTTAAACACGGTTCCTTTTTTCAACATGGTTGCAGAAAAAAGAACAGAAATAAAGAGCATATGCATATCATCGAAGGAACTGAGCGTTTCGGAAGAGAAGATGGAGGATGTTCTTGGAATTCATGAGGCCGGAGAGGAGTTTCCGGTGGAAATGCAGCTGGAAAACACAAGGGATCCCCGTTATTATTGCTTTGAAACCGTAGTTGAATATTTATCTGCAAGCGGCGAGGAGGTAGCGATTCCTTCCATGTGCACCACAAGAAGCGCACCAAAATTGGTTGCGGAAGCTATTGTTGATAAAATAAAATAGTACGTCTGGGAGTTTGCGGCTGCAATACGGTGCAGATCCGGAAGTTTGCGGCAGGCGCTTCGGCATTGTCCGAATATCAGAATTACACGACCAAGAGAAATCAGATCATCCGCGCCTACAGCTCGCTGCGCGATATTGCGAATCTTGTAACTGCGGCGCTTTTAATGATATCTGCCTTTTTGATCGGTCAGACTATGGTATTTTGCGTTAAGGAACGGCTGCCGGAGTTTGGGATAAAGAGAGCGCTGGGAGCAAGGGCGGGCAGCATTGCGCTGGACTTGGTAGCGGAAGCCCTCGTATATGCGGTTACGGCGTTCTTGTTGGCGCTTCTTTTCGGAACCCTCGCCGTGCTGCTTTGTTTGAATGCGGGGGCGGGGACGGAGTTTTTGAACGGCGTGAGCCTGTGCGTTCAGGCGAAAAGCGTTGGGATTACCTTGCTGTTGTCCGTTACTACCTGCCTTATGGCGGTTATTGTTCCGATTATCTATTTGGATCGGGTGAGTATCGTGGAGACGATTCGGTTTGAGTGATTTCTTGATGTATGGACGTCAAAGAATTAGCGGCGGATTTATGCAGAATGGTTCTTGACATCGCCGTTCCCGCTCATTATAATAGCGGCATAAAGGAAAAATGCGACGAAAAGGAAGAGTACCTGTGTTCCCGGCGGCAGAGAAAAGATGGTCGGTGAAAATCTTTCAAAGGAAGCAGGGAAGGCGCCTTGGAGCATTGGCTCGAACGGGAAACCAAGTAGACGTCAACGGATTCCCCCGTTACCGGGAAGGTTCGGCAGGTGTGCCGACAGAGTGCAGGAAACTGAAATTAGGTGGAAACACGGACGGAACGTTCGCCCTAAGCTTGACTGGAAACAGTCGGGCTTGGGGCTTTTTTGTTTCATGGAAAAGCATCCTATGAAACAAAAAACGCTCCGCGGGGATCGCACTGCGGCGGAAAGGAACTGTGTCGCTGGGGCGACCCGCCGCAGGCGAAGAATCTCGCAAGCGAGATTCCATGTTCTTTCATAGGCAAGAGCATCCTATGAAACAAAAAACGCTCCGCGGGGATCGCACTGCGGCGGAAAGGAACTGTGTCGCTGGGGCGACCCGCCGCAGGCGGAGAATCTCGCAAGCGAGATTCCATGTTTTTTCATAGGCAAGAGCATTCTATGAAACAAAAAACGCTCCGCGGGGATCGCACTGCGGCGGAGAGGAACTGT
>JAUNGI010000038.1:23603-24902 GCA_030524525.1 Lachnospiraceae bacterium | reverse complement strand
GTGCGATCCCCGCGGAGCGTTTTTTGTTCTATAGGGAACGCAGTTTCCTATAGAATAAAAAAGACAGAACCGTAAAACCGGTTCTGTCCCGTTGCTGTCATGATATTCGATCGACCGCTCTACTCCTCCGGAACCGCATTGTCCAAAATAAAGTCGATCGCCAGATCGTACAGCATGCTCTGCCGCAGATTTTCTACCGTATAATCCGTCTCAAATTCCTTCTGATCGGTGTATTCGTACTGCTCCATGTAGTCCTTCACCATCTCCTGATACTGCTCGTCGGAAAGGGAAATGCCCTCCTTCTCAATGATGGCGTCCAGCACGAGCTGTTCCTTGATGGTGTCCTCGGCGATCTTCTCGACCTCCTTGTAGAACTCGTCCAACGTCTTGTCGTAATAATAGGACACATACGATTCCAGCGTTACGCCAAAGTGCATGGCAATCGTATTGTAATACGAGAGCACGCTGTCGTAATACTCGTCAACGTCCTTCTCGTTGATATGCTCAAACGTCGTGTTTGCCATAACCTTTTCCATGACCTCGGCGGTTATGCTTTCCTTTGCGGCGGCTTCCTTGTCCTGCTTGAGATATTCGGTCAGATATTCCTTGTAGGATTCGATCGTCTTATGGACGCCGTCCGTGTGCTTGCTGACAAGCTCGTCCGTCAGCTCCGGCACCTGCGGGATCTGAACCTCCTTTATGGTCACGACAAAGACCGCCTCTTTTCCCGCCAAGGTACTGTTTACCGCATAATTCTCCGGAAACGTAATGTTAATGGACGTGCTTTCCCCCACCAGCTTGCCGATCAGCGCGTCCTCAAAGCCCGGAATAAACTTTCCGGAGCCGATCTGCAGCCGCTCGTCTCTGGCCGTTCCGCCGCTGAACACCTCGCCGGTCTCCTTTAGGCTTCCGCTGTAGTCGATCAAAAGCCAATCCCCGTCCTTGACCTCGGTTCCGGCGCGCGATTCGTCGGTCTCATAAGTGGTCGCATCGCTGATCACCTTGTTGAGCGCCGCCTGAATTTCCGTTTCCTGAACCTCCGTGGAAACCGGAGTATATGTAATTCCTTTGTATGTTCCCAGCTCGATCTTGCTCTCCTTGTTGCAGCCCGTCACCGTCAGACACAGGCACAACAGCGCGAAGGCTGATAAAAACCGTTTCATTTTTAACCGATCCCTCCTAAAAAACTTTGGCTCCGGCAAAGCCGCAAAACCCTTCGGCTTTTGCGGCTCGCAGGCTCGCGGCGCTTTCTCTTCCCCGCTCCGGCAAAGCCGCAAAACCCTTCGGCTTTTGCGGCTC
>JAUNGI010000038.1:0-23503 GCA_030524525.1 Lachnospiraceae bacterium | reverse complement strand
CGCTTTCTCTTCCCCGCTCCGGCAAAGCCGCAAAACCCTTCGGCTTTTGCGGCTCACGGGCTCGCGGCGCTTTCTCTTCCCCGGCTCCCCGCTCCGGCAAAGCCGCAAAACCCTCTGGCTTTTGCGGCTCGCGGGCTCGCGGCGCAAGCGGCAAAAGCAGAGCGTGCGAAACCAAAAACAGGTTTCCATGCTCTGCTTTCGTCGCTTGCTTGCTTTGCCTTCGCGTATTTTATCACAAAAAACGGACATGCGCAAGTATGGGCAGACGCTTCGTTTCCGGCGTTGAAAAAACGGGGCGATATTTCTGTATAAATTGCGCGGAATCGAATTGACACTCCCTTAACAAACAGGTATAATTATTTTGGTGGCAGACTGCAAAGTCTGTCGAATATTAGAATGAAAGGTTTGGGTGTTAACAATGAACAATATGCCAAAGGTGAAAATCGGCATTGTTGCCGTAAGCCGTGACTGTTTCCCGGAAAGCCTGTCCGTAAACAGAAGAAAGGCTCTGGTAGACGCTTATAAGGCAAAGTATGACGCAAGCGAAATTTATGAATGTCCGATCTGCATCGTGGAGAGCGAGATCCACATGCTGCAGGCCGTAGAAGACTTAAAGAAGGAAGGCTGCAACGCCCTCTGCGTATATCTTGGAAACTTCGGTCCGGAGATCGCCGAGACGCTGCTTGTAAAGCATTTCGACGGTCCGGCAATGCTCTGCGCAGCCGCCGAGGAATCGCAGAACGACCTGATGGACGGCCGCGGCGACGCTTACTGCGGCGTGCTGAACGCAAGCTACAACCTCAAGCTGCGGAATCTGAAAGCTTACATCCCGGAATATCCGGTAGGGACCGCCGAGGAATGCGCGGACATGATCCACGAGTTCGTTCCGATCGCGAAGGCTGTCATCGCAGTACATAACCTGAAGATCATCTCCTTCGGTCCGAGACCGCTGAACTTCCTTGCCTGCAACGCGCCGATCAAGCAGCTTTACAATCTGGGCGTGGAGATCGAGGAAAACTCCGAGCTCGACCTGTTCGAAGCGTTCAACAAGCACGAGGGAGACGAAAGAATCCCCGCTGTCGTTGCCGATATGGAAGCCGAGCTTGGCGAGGGCAACAAGAGACCCGAAGTGCTGGCAAAGCTTGCGCAGTACGAGCTGACGCTCCTTGACTGGGTAGAGGCTCACAAGGGAAGCCGCGAATTTGTTGCGATCGCCGGAAAGTGCTGGCCTGCTTTCCAGACGCAGTTCAAGTTCGTTCCCTGCTATGTCAACAGCCGCCTGACCTCCCGCGGGATCCCGGTTTCCTGCGAGGTTGATATTTACGGCGCGCTGTCCGAGTTCATCGGCACCGTTGTCAGCGACGACATCGTAACGCTGCTCGACATCAACAACTCCGTACCGGCGGATATGTACAAGGAATCCATCGAGGGCAAGTACCCTTACACCCACAAGGATACGTTCATGGGCTTCCACTGCGGCAATACCTCCTCCAAGAAGCTTGCCTTCTGCGAGATGAGATATCAGAAGATCATGGCAAGAAGCCTGCCGATCGAATGCACCAACGGTACGCTTGAGGGCGATATCGCTCCGGGCGACATCACGTTCTTCCGTTTGCAGTCCACCGCAGACGCACAGATCCGCGCTTACATTGCACAGGGCGAGGTTCTGAACGTACGCACCAAGTCCTTTGGCGCAATCGGCGTATTTGCGATTCCGGAAATGGGACGTTTCTATCGTCACGTTCTGATCGAGAGAAACTATCCTCACCACGGCGCCGTTGCCTTCGGTCATTTCGGGAAGACCCTGTTTGAAGTATTCAAGTTCCTCGGCGTGGAAGAGGTTTGCTACAACCAGCCGAAGGGCGTTCTTTACAAGACGGAGAATCCGTTCGCTTAATTCCCCGTTTCATCGTCTTAAACCTTGCAGGCCACCGCATCCCCCGCGGTGGTCTGCTTTTCTCCGCCTGCGGCGCATTTTCCTATCATTGTGAGGTTCTTATGAAAAGTAATCAATATAACAATCTGAGCCAAGAGCTGCAAGAACAAATTTTGGACGACCGGAAAGCGGGCTGGATCAACCCGATCCGTACACGCGACGAAGACGTGGTTCGGCGCAGACCCTCGCACGACAAAAGCAATCTCTGGCGTCCCGCATACGTCCGCGACGCGGAAAAAATCCTGCATCTGCCCTTTTATAACCGCTATGCGGACAAAACGCAGGTATTTTCCTTTTATCACAACGACGATATTACGCGGCGGGGGCTGCATGTGCAGCTCGTTTCGCGCATTGCCCGCAACATCGGCGCGGTGCTGGGACTGAATCTCGATCTGATTGAAGCCATCGCCTTGGGACACGATATCGGTCACACGCCGTTCGGTCATGCCGGAGAGCGCTTTCTTGACGAGCTGCTTTTTGATCACGCAGGGCTGCATTTCAACCACAACATTCAGAGCGCCCGCGTACTGGACGTGCTGTTCGCGCGCAACGTCTCCCTGCAAACGCTGGACGGCATCATCAGCCACAACGGGGAATTGCCTCAGACTTGCTACCGCCCCACAAACAACAAAAGCTTCGCGGTCTTTGACCAAAGCGTTCAGGCCTGCTACAAGGACGGAGAAGCGAACGATAAGCTCACTCCCGCCACGCCGGAGGGCTGCGTTATGCGCATCAGCGATATCATTGCCTATCTGGGAAAGGATCGGCAGGATGCGGAGATCGCGCGGATCATCCCAAGCGACTATCGGTTTCATTCCAAATACATTGGCGAATCTAACGCGCCAATCATCAACAACCTAATCGTGGACATTATTGAGAACAGCTACCGGAAGGACTATATCGCCATGAGTCCGGAGGTCTACCAAGACCTAATGGACGCCAAGGATGAGAATTCCTCGGTCATCTATCAGGCCCCCAAGGTCAAGGAAAAATATGACAGCACGATCAAGCCAATGTTTGAGGATGTTTACGAGCGGTTACTTGGGGACCTGAAAGCCGGCAATGAGGATTCGCTGATTTACAGGCATCACATCCGCTTGGTAGAAAAAAATCAGAAGCATTACATGCCAACCCCACAATACCGCCATGAAAACCCCGACCTGATCGTGGCGGATTACATTGCCAGCATGACCGACGACTATTTTCTGGCGCTTTATGAGAAATTATTTCCGGAAAGCCGTCATAAGATCGAATTTCACTCTTATTTTGACTGAACTTTCCATTGACTTCGACCGAATAGGGGCTTACAATGAAACTGTCGGAGCGGCAAGCCGCCTGCTTCGGCAAATTTATTAGACGGCTCCTGCAAACGGAGACCGCCGGATCGGATGCATGCATGAAACGCTTATTTACCGTCTGTTTGCTCGTCTGTCTCCTGCTGCTGTCCTTTGGCGCCGCCGGTTCGACAGCAGCCGCACAGGAAAATGTCCGCCGGATCAATACCGGCGTCGTTTATGAAGCACAGGTCGAGGAAGACGACGTCCTGACAGAGGAAGCCGCTGCCGAACCGCCGATAACGCCGCTGCTGGGAAGCTTCAGCCCGGTAATCGTACTTATGATCGCAGGGCTGACGGTCGGATGCGTGATGTTCAGTCTGCACAAAAAACGGCGCGCATAAAAAACGAAAAAGGAGCTGCATTAGGGTTGTCGCCTCAATGCAGCTTTTTTCAGTATAAACGTAAGACCAAAATCCCCCCGAAGAGTACACGGAAAGGAGCCTTATGAAGCCTCTCGATCATGCCCTAATCGAAAACATCAAGCAGGAAGAAATCAACTTTCCCAAACGCTTTGCCTCCTATCGGGAAACCGAATACGGGATTTTGTTCTATATGGAGGACAACAAGGACTCCTACGACGGAAATCATGCCTGCATCTTCCCCGAAAAGGTGAAGGATCTGGGCGGCGTTCTCGACGAGATTACCGCTTTCTACCGCGCGCGCGGCATCCGTCCGTCTGTCTGGCACCCGTTTGTCAAAAACTACTTTTCCGATAACGAAAAGCTCTTAAATGCACATGACTATACCTATACGCCGCAGGCGGATCACCGGGTCATGCTTCTGCAGGAAAAGAACCGAATCACAGCGCCCCGGCGCATGGAGATCCGCGTCCTGAACGCTTGGGACGAGCGCGTGGCGACGGATATTCTGATTCCCGGCGGGGAACCGTGGGAGGTGGCTGTGACGCGCAGACGGGCGTCTCAGAAGGGAACCTACCTGTTTGTCGGCTATCTCGACGGACGCGCAGTCGCCTATACGGACATCCACATATCGGAATACGGCAATACTCGCTTCGATTATATCGTGACCGCAAAAGAGCACAGAGGGAAGGGCTATGCCAGCGAGCTGCTGAGCTTTGTTGTGGAATACTGCACGGCGCACGCGTTCCCGCCCTGCTGGCAATGGGCGGGTCCTTCGGAGCATATCTGCTTTCTCGCGGGCTTTCGCGAAGCGTTTTCGATGGAAGCGGGCTATGCCACTGGTCCGGAGGGGAAGTCATAATTCGTTCCCTCTTCGGCCCGCAGGGCGCAGGATATGGAACGGTAACAAGCAGGGCGGCGGGATAGTCAATATCTGCCCCGCCGCCCTGTTTTGAGTTTTTCGTTTGCGCGATAAACTGGAATTTGTCGCTGCCGAAATATAATTACATTGTAGTCTTAGAAAATTTTATAAATTCAAACGGCAGCCCCATGTCTTCAGAATATTTACAGATTTCCGCCTTTTCGTCATCGTTCATTTCGTCATAGAAGGGGCGTTCTGATACTTTCCGGTATGTTTTAACTTCCTCTATTTTCAATACATCTCCCCATGGGGCAGTATACAATTCCCCGACTTTATATTTCCCGATTTCTTTATATACCCTCGTAGTATAACAATACCCTAGTTTATCCAAATAATTTTGAATCGACTCATACTCATGTTCAGGGAACGATATTTTTTCAGGCATAAAGCACCTCCCGGCAATGTAAAGTGCAAAATTCATAGAGAGTGTTTGATGTATAATAATGCTAAGCGCAAATTCTGATTTCCGATCTCTCGAAATAGGAAATCACTCTTGCCACCTAAAATGTAAAATTTTGCTCGCGAGAAATTGTCCTCCGTTATCATAACAGATTGCAGCATTGGGGTTTTCCGGTGTAACTGTTTCAGATGATACTTCTTGATTGTCAGCATCATAACAGATCACTGTCACAGATTTGATGTCGCTCTTCAAATCAAAGGTTTGGTAGTCAACCACTTCATCCGGCGTATAGTCAGTTTTTGTGGCATTCGCTTCGCTATTATTATATATCAGGGCAAACGATACCGCAGGTTTCTTTACGGCGAACGCGACCTCGCACGGATAATCAACCCCTTCCATGGTGCATCCGTCGGTTATTTCCATCTTGTCAAAATAAGTTTCCGTGCTGAAATAAACGCCCGTCTCATCATGGTACAAATAATATCCCGCAACAGTATTCTGCGACGTCTCATTGGGTAGGTAAGCAATTTCCCCCGTCGCCCCTACGGTACCATTATCCAAACCTGCACCAAAAGTCATACTGGTGAAATTCATATCTCCGGCATAGGCTTCGTCAGCGTTGGCATAGAAAAAATACACGCAGGCAGCATCCAAATCAAATGTATAGCTGTTATTTTCAAAATCGGCATAGATTTTCGCTTTTTCAGGTAATTCCTCTTCGGCGTTAACAAAAATCACCCCAACCGCCGACTCGTAATCCGGCGTAAACTCTTTTGAGGAACTGCAAGCAGCCATACCGAATAACAAAAGAACCACTAAAATCGTGAAAGACATTTTTTTCATTTCGGCGTCTCCTTTTGATTCGTATTTTTGAGGCTCATACTATAGTGTAAAACACGGGGAACCGGATTTTTCAATCCTGCCCCCGTGCCTCCAACAATGTAAGCGCCTTTGATCACTTTTCAAACCCCGCAGGAGCCGCAACCTCATAAACGGTTTCGGAATTGATCGCGCGCAGCATTGCTTCGATCAGCTCCGGCTGCGTGACCTCATAGGTCGTCCGGTCAAACAGCCCCAGCCCCTTGTCTCCGTTATAGCCGTTATCCCAGTACACGGGAATGCAGCCGTTGCTTTTCGCCGCCAAAACGACATATTCCGCCCAATAGCGCCGGAATTCCGTGAAGCTTGCGTCCGCCTGCGTCTTATTGATCACGCCCATTTCACCGATGATGACCGGATAGCCCTTGCTCACAAAGGAATCGTACAGCTTCTTCATCTGACCGTCAACGTAATCCTCCTGCCCCCAATTATCGTAGTTCTCAACGGCATATTTCCCCCACTGGGTCGTTTGAGAGGAGGCGTTTTCGTCCAGCGTAAAGTTATACGGATCGTAGAAATGTACGGAGATCATGAGCCGCTTGCCCTCCGCCTCGCAGAGCGTATCCTCCGGGATCACAAAGCCGTAGTTGCCCGCCGTATAGTCCACGTTCGTGTTCCAGCCCGGCACGAGCAGCCAGCGCTTTGTATTGTTCGAGCCGGTCTTCCGCACCGTATCGACAAAGATCTGATTGTAGGCGTTGATGTTGGCGTATGCAGCCGCATCGGGCGTGTTGTAGCTGCCGTTAAACTCCTCGTTCATCGACTCGAAGATCAGATGCTCGTCATAATTCTTGAAGCGCTCCGCGATCTGCTTCCAGACCGCCTCATACTTCTCCTTGATCTCTTTCTGCTTCTCGTCGTCCTCGGCGCACAGCAGCCAAGCCTTATCCACCGTATAGTAACCGTCTCCGTGGATGTTGATGATCGCGTACATGTCGTTATTTATCACATAGTCCACGACCTGCTGGATGCGGTCGAGCCAAAACTCGTCGATCGTATAATCGGGCGCGGTGCCGATCTTATCCAAGTAGGAAACAGGGATGCGCACCGTGCTGAAGCCCTGCTCCTTTACGGCTTTGATCAGGTTCTCGCTGACCACCGGATTGCCCCATGCGATCTCGGAGGGCCAGCCTCCCTTGGACGCCTCCAGCTGATTGCCCAAATTCCAGCCCAAGCCCATGGCGGCTGTGATCTCCTCCTGCCCAAGCTCGTGCCACTCCGCCGGTTCGTCCTTGGCGCTCTCGGTGGGCGACGGCACGGTCGTTGTCGTTGGATCGTTCTCGGTTTCCTTCTCCTTGTCCGAAGAACAGCCAACCACAAAAAACATGCTTACCGTTGCAAGCAGTAACCCCATTTTGCGTAAATTTTTAATCATTCTTTCCTCCATACCAAAGCAATGTCTTTTCTCGCGGCGCAAGCCGCACCTCCGGCTCGCCTGCGACCGTTCCTCGGTCGCTGCTCTCCGGCGCTTCGCCTTGCTTGCTTTGCCTTCACGCACATTTTACATCATTCTGCGGCAGAAATCCATAGCCTTTTCCGCCGAAAAAGCTCTTTTTACAGCTGCCGTTCGGCAACCAGCACCGTATAACCGTTCGTTTCGTAAGAAACGCCGGTTTCCGTAAATCCGTTCCTGTGCCAAAAACCCTCGCTTTGCTCGTTTCCTTTGACCCAGCCGAGCCGAACCGCCGCATAACGCCGCTCGCGCAGAAAATCGCACAGCTCGCGGACGATCTCCGAGCCGACTCCGCGGCGCTGAACCGACGCCTCGGTCATAAAAAAACCGATGAACGCGGTCTTGGGGTTCGGATAGCCGTCGATCAGATCCATGACCGCAATCAGGCGCTCCCCCTGAAAATAGCCGACATAATATTTATCCTCCAAGCGCTTCCCCTTCGGCAGCGCCTTCATATCCTCCCGAATGCTCTGCTCCGTTACAAGCGGCGGACAGAATTTGTAATACAGCGGATTTTGAAGGCAGAGTGTCAGGATGCTCGGCACGTCCGCGTCGGTAAGCGTTCGGACGGCGTAGTTTGCGGACCATGCGGCAACGTTTATTTTTTTCTCGCATTGATTTTCCATTGAATTTCTCCCTTCACGTAAATTTGTCAGATCAATTTACATTCCTCGAACAAAGAATCTCGCTCGCGAGATTCTCCGCCTGCGGCGGGCTGCGTCAGCGGCATTTTCCTCTCCGCCGCAGTGCGATCCCTGCGGAGCGTTTTTTGTTTTATAGGAAACGCAGTTTCCTATAAAACAAAAAACAAAGAAGCCGCCCCGCCGAGCACAGCTTCTTTGCGACAGTCTCTTATCCTATTTTTTTCTGACCGGATGCCGCAGCACGGTTTTCAGCTTCTCCGGAGCGACTCTCCGCGCGTCGGACAAATAGATCTCGTGATGCATCCGCCGCTCCGTGAAATCGTTCTCATATCCGCGTTCTTCCAGAAATCGATCCATTCGCGCGATCGAGACGGGCTCCGCGTCGTACGGGCCAACGTGCATCATCTGGACGCATAGCCCCTCCGCATAAGGGAAGAATTCGACCTTGGAATAATCCGTCTTTTTCTTTCGGGTCGCTTCCTCCACCGCCCATGCAAAATCGGCTTCGGAAACAAACTCGGGCAGTCGAATGACAGAAAGGAAGTGAAAATCCGCCTTGCGGGAATAGTCGATCCCGTCCGTATGCTCCTGCCACCAGAAGCCCTCCAACGGAGGTACGACATAGTCAAAATAACCGTTGATCCTATGATCGCCCATTTTGGACATCTTGATCGTAAACGCAACGCCGTAAAGCAATCCGATCGACTGCTTATACTCGCTGTCCTCCGCATTCGGATCGCCCTTTCCGCGAACGGCGATATAATTCATTGCAGGCACTTCAACAAGCGACGGCTCGTTCTTCGGCAGATAGAATTCCTTGTACTCCTTTTTATAATCGAAAGCCATGGTCAATCTCCTTCCGCCTGCCCGTACGCAAGCGCGATATCAATAAACTGGATCACGAGCTGGCAGATGCCGCCCGCCTCGTCGTAGCCCCAATAGACCGGATAGGCTCCGTCACCAAAGCCCGACTGGAACATGGGGATATGGTACTCGGTGCCGGGAAGCTTCCAGTTGATCCAATCGCCGCCGCTGCGCTGAAATTCCGGACGCGTCCGAAAGCTTTCCGCAAACAGCGCCGCAAAATAATCGTCGTACTGATTTCCGCCGGGATGCTCCCGATCCCATTTTTCGGACCAATCGCAGAAGAGCGAATGCACCGCCGCGTCGCAAATGCAGCCCAGACCAGCGTCCACGTTGAATCCAAAATACTCGTCCTCATGTAATTCGTTCAGATCCTCATTGCCGATCAGCGCCTCATAAAAGCGGACCGCCCTTTTTTCGGAAAAACGCAGCCGAACCGCCGCATAGCGCGCACAGCCGCCGCTTTCCTCCGGCTTCACCACGCAGACCTCCACGCGGTACGTTCCGGCAGGCGCGGTTTGAAAATAGGGCTGCTCCCCTCGGCTGCCGAGGTACACGAGGGGATCGCGCACCAACAGTTTCCCGCTGGGAAGCTCGCACGCGCCGATATCCATGACCGTCAGCATTTTCCCGGCAATTTCCGGCAGTTCAAAATATGTATTGAAGTCTGTCTGTGACGCGGTATTCTGTTTTTTCTGTTCATACAGCGCCAGCCATTCTTTTTGGGGCGTCATAACGGGATCCTCCTGCCTGTCGTTCGCGCTGTCCGCGAAGCGTTTTGTATATTATATCACCTTTGCGCCCCCGTCACAACGGCAAAAAGAATCAGTCGTCCACTTCCAGCCTTCCCGACAAGCCCGGATGCGCCTTGATCTTCACGGTAATTTCGTCGTCCCAGTCATAGCTTCGAAATTTTCCGTCCTTCAGATCTTTCAGGATCTCGTCCTTTCTTTCCATAAGCAAGGAAAATTCGTTTCCGATCCATACGGTATCCACATAGTAATATTCTGTCGTTTTGTTGGTTCGGCTCCCGCTGTCAAAGCACCGCAGCTCACTGTTGTAGGTGATCTCGCAGACAATGGTGTTTTTGGGCAGGCTGCTGTCGTAAACCACCGGTCCCGACATTTCATGGAAAAAACGGAGATCCAATTCTATTTTTTTCGCTGCGCCCTCTTCGACGGTAAATACCAGCCGGTCGGTTTTCATTTCCGTGCCGCCGATCGTTTCCTCCCCCAGATACTCAAAGGAAGAATACTCGACAAACGCCATGCCCACGCCGATACCGCCAAGCAGTATTCCGGCGAAGAAAATCCCAAGCAGCACTTTTGTTATATTACGCATGAATGAACACCTCCTGATTTCCGGCAAAAAACGCTGCGTCCTCCGCCTCTTCTGCGCTTTCCTCCGCCGCATTCGTCTCCGCTGCGGCGGGCTCCGCCGTCCTTTTCTCCTGCGCGTTGCCGCCTCCCTCCGGCAGCTTCGGCTCGGCTGCGGCGACTTGCTTCTTCCGTCGGATCCCCCGCAGCAACAGCAGGGTCAGCGACGCGCTGCTCAGGAAGCCGCCAAGCGTGGCGACCGCAACGCCCCAAACAGGATAGCCCGCGATCAGCAATACTGTCAGCACGCCAAACGAGAACAATAAACAGATGGCGCAAATGCCTGCCAGCACCGCCGTGCCAAGCAGCAGCAAATTCCAACACCAGCGAAGCGTCCACCGTACGGCGCGCCCGGTCAGCCGCCCCGTTTTTCTTAACATATCTCCCAACATCACTACCGTTCCTTTCTTCCTTGGTACAGGTTCCGGGCCCTTGCCCGCAGCCTCTCCTTCCGCCTTGACCGGCATTCCCGCCGACGGCTTTCCGCCGCTGCCTTGGCTCGACACGGGTTCGGCGGCTGCCTCCGCTCCCAAGGACGCTTCCCCGGCTTTTCCGGTAAGCTTTCTTCCGCACAGGCAAAGCAGAAGCCATATTTTGCGGCAGCAGCGGCAAACCAGCCGCCAGAGTCCGCCTGCACACCGAACCAGAAAACGCCACAGCCGCTTACCGCCCCGCAGCAGAAGCTTCCAACCGGAGACCGACAGCTCTTTCAGTCGATATCCCAGCCGATGCGCCGCGCCTCCGTCTGCCGCCGCGTCGAACGCTTTTTCCTGTATGGTCTCGGCGGAGGATTTTTTGTCCGCATACTGCGGGTCAAGGTGATACGCCTCCAGAATGTCCTGAGCGAGCCTGCGGATATCTCCGAAATCGCGGATCGCCTCCTCCTCGCTCATTCCCCGCTCCATCTTCATTGCAATATGTACGGAATATTCATCCAGAATATCCTGCTGCTCGCTCTCCTCCAACACCTTGAGATGCTGCTTCAATTCTTCTAAAAACACTGCTTTATTCATTGATTACCTCCCGCCTCCGTCGTTTTTTCCTTCAAAAAACGGCAGACGCTTTGCTGAAACTCATTCCATTCCTTTTCCAAGCTGTCGCGGTACAAGATTCCCGCCACGGTCAGATGATAATATTTTCTGGGCGGCCCTTCGGTCGATTCCCGCAGATAGGTCTCAAAATATTTTTCATTGGTCAGGCGCTTTAACAGCGGATAGATCGTTCCCTCGTTGACGTCGATGACCTTGGAAACCTCCTCCACCAGCTCATAGCCGTACATATCCCGCTTTCGCACGGATTCCAGTACGATCAGCTCCAGCACGCCCTTTTTGAATTGTGCATTCATGGCTGCCTTTCCTTCCTCTTAGTAAGTCCTATATTATACCAGCTACCTTACTATGTCAAGTACTAATTTCAATAAAATACCGTGGACGGCTCCGCAAGGATGTCCACGGTGCGGGGAGGGCTTCCTGATATAACTCTCCCTATATATTTTTTCTTACGATTTTAATTTGTATATTCGCTTCTTATTGCCGCCCTCCGCAACAATAAAACCCTCTTCAACCATTTCCCCAAGAATCGCCCTGACGCGGGAAGGCTTTAGCCCCAGCAGCTCCGATATATCGTTGTTTTTTGCCTCGACATGCTCTGTAAGATAAGCAATAATTGCCGCTTTGTGCAGCGCTGTTTTTGCAGACACTTTTTTATCGCCGCATTCTATCGCCATTTTTTTATCGCCGTTTTTTTCAATGAAAAGCGATAGCGTAATCCGTTCGGGTTCAAAAGATTCGTCAATGATAGGCGGAACCCAGCCCTGTTTCTTCCAAACGTTATAAATATTTGGTATTCCGCTCCCGGCACGCTCACCGATTTCCACAAGACTAAACATTTTGATCAGAGAGGCATTTCTTGGGTCGGATATCCCTCCGATTTTTGCCGCATCTAAGTCAATACGAAAACCGCCGGGATTGGAAAATGTAAAGGAATCTTTTCTTTTTGTTATTACCACACCTTGTCTGCCATAGTAATCCGCATTTATCAAACAATTAGCAAGCGCTTCGCGTAAAGCTTTGTGTACCGGGGTATCGTCAATACGATTACCGCCTTCCATCACAAAAGGCACCTTAATATCCTGTGTGATTTTATTATAAACTCGGAAATAGAAATCATATATATTTCCGCTCCATTCCCCGGACGACGATACAATGCGATCTGTCCAACGGCTTTCTGCATCCATTTGCTCCTGATAATCAAGAAAATAATAAGGATACTCCTTGACGATTTCATATTCATATCCAAACATCAACAATCCGGCGGCTGTGGGGTGCAGTTTTCCGTCGTCGCTTCTGCCGATCGCCCCCAGCTTGTAGAGAAACTCAACATCCTCCAACTCATCCCAAACATGTCCGGGACGATAATTTCTCATCCGAACACGATACCGGCGAATACTGTCATAACAAAATACATCCAGCCCCATTTCCTCAATGATAAGCATGTCTTGTGTTCTTACGGCAGCGTCACGAAGCATGGCATTTACTTCTTCCTTTGTGCATTTGTAATCCCCTTCTCCGTTTCGCCGGTAAGTATTCGCAGAATTACCTTCAAGATAGACAGGACGATCAAAACGCTGCGCTCGCGGAACATTAATAACAACCATTCGTTTCCCTTGAACTTCTTGAACATAAACATCCTTATGGGAAAGAATGTTCACGCTGACTTTCTTGGGATTATTTATAATATCCCAAAACTCCTTGATTAGTTTTTCCGGATTCGGTAAATCAATGGGATGAAGAGATTTATCCGTATGTTCTTCTACACCAAGAAGCAAAATACCGCCCAATGTGTTGGCAAAAGCAGAATAGGTTTCCCCTATACTATGAGGCAAGCCCCCCAAAGCTTTTTTTGCCTCGATCCGATTATTTTCCGTGTACTTCCCGATATTCGTTAGATCGATCATCATGTCCGCCTCCTGAAAAAGTTCGTGATTTCGCGGTGTTTCACTTCCGAAAGCCGGAAACACATTTGTGGTATATCGCTTTATTCACAGAGCCGGCTTAATCCCCCTCCTCCGCTCTTGCAGTCCTCTACCTCAATTCCGCCAAGACGCGCAGCAAATAGCTCCACACCCGCTGCGTGGACGAAACAGAGAGCCGTTCCCTCGTTGAATGGATATCCAAAATATCCGGGCCGATGCTGACGCAGTCCAGCTCCGGGAGCTTCTCCAAAAACAGGCCGCACTCAAGCCCGGCGTGGATCGCCTCCACCGCCGGCTTTGTTCCGTACATGTCCTCATAGACGCGAACCATCGTTTCGCGAAGCGGGGATTCCTGCCGATACTGCCAGCCCGGATAAGCGCCGTGAACGCGCACCTCATAGCCCAGCGCCCCGGCAAGCAGCGCGATCTGACGGCAGAGCTGATCTCTTGCGGAGGCGATCATACTGCGCACAGAGCAGGTGATCTGCACCCGCTCCGCGGCAAGCGCCGTTCCGATGTTCGCCGAAGTCTCCACCACGCCCGGCATTGCGGCGCTCATGCGGACAACGCCGAACGGCAGCAGCTGCAAAAGGCTCAGAAGGCGGTCGCGGGATGCTGCGGAAAGCCCTTCGCCGCTTTCCCGCAAAGGCTCGGCGGCAGTCCCGTCGCCGACCGCAGCGGCTTCCTCACAGCGCAGCTTCATATCCGGCTCGCGCACGGAAAGCTCCGCATACAGCTCGGCAAAAACTTCCTCCAGCGCCTTTTTCGGAGACGCCGTGCAGAAAATATCGGCGCATGCCTCCGAAGGGATCACGTTGTCCTTGCTGCCGCCCGAAAGCTTTGCCAGCACATACGGGACCTGCTCCGCAAGCCGATCGAGCGCACGCGCCAGAACGGCGATCGCGTTTTCCCGGTTTTTGTGGATCTCCGCGCCGGAATGCCCGCCCTGCATGCCCGAAAGCGTAATGCGGTAACGGCTTCCTTCCGCCGGAGCCTTCTCGGTTTCGCCGCTGATGTCCACCCGCGCGCCGCCTGCGCAGCCCACCAGCAGCGTGCCTTCCTCCTCGGAATCTATATTGATCAGCGTTCTGCCCTGCAAATGCCGGACATCCAGCTCGCGCGCGCCGTCCATTCCGGTTTCCTCATTGACCGTAAACAGCAGCTCCAGCGGCGGGTGCGGGATATCGTCCGAATCGGCGATCGCAAGACCGTACGCCAGCGCGATGCCGTCGTCGCCTCCGAGACTCGTTCCCTTCGCCGAAATATAATCGCCCTCGGCAAGCAGCTCCAGTCCGTCCCGCTCCATATCCAACCCGCAGTCGGCGTCCTTCACCGCCACCATATCCATATGTCCCTGCAGGATCACGGTCTGCGCCTGCTCGTAGCCCGGCGTTGCCGGAACGCGGACAATCACATTGCCGCACGGCTCCTGCGTGCAGGAAAGCCCCCGCTCCTCCGCCCATCCGGTCAAATAATCGCTGATCTGCCGAATGTTGTGCGAACCATGCGGAATTCCGCAGATCTCCTCAAAATAACGGAAAACCTTTTCGGGTTGTAAATCCTTCAAAATTCTGTCAGCCATACTTACCTCCAAAGAAAATTTGTTTCGCTGCGGAAACAAAGCTTATTTTTCTGTCCCGGTCTTTGACGCGGGAAAGCGTTCCTTCAGCCACTGTACCGCCAAAGGCAGCCAGCCCGCCGCCGTCGGCTGCAGCTGTTCGCTTGTCTTTGCGGTCACCTCGTTGGCAAGCGCCAGCCCGTGCCCGCCCTCCGTGTAAATATGCAGCGCAAACGGGATCTTTGCCGCCGAAAGCGCGCCCGCAAAGCGCAGGCTGTTTTCCACCGGCACGCAGCCGTCGTCCGCACAGTGCCACAAAAAGGTCGGCGGCGTGTGCGCCCCCACCTGCCGCTCCAGCGTAACAAGCGAAAGCGTTTCCTCCGACGCGTCCCGACAGGTTATGTTTTCAATGGAGCCCTGATGCGCAAGCTCTCCCGTGGTAATGACCGGATAGCAAAGGATGCCCGCGTTGGGCCGGTGCTCCTCGGAAAGTCCCAGCGGCTCGGTGACAAACGGCTTGTTCCAATGCACAAGCAGGCTGGCAGCCAGATGTCCGCCCGCCGAAAAGCCGCAGACCGCGATCCCTTCGGGATTGACGTCCCACTCCTCCGCATGGGCGCGAATGTACGCCATGGCTGCCGCCGCCTCCAAAAGCGCCGTGGGGAACTGCTTCTTCCAAACGCTGTAGCGCAGCACAAACGCCGGAATCCCCTCCGCCAAGAAAGCGACCGCGATCGCCTCCGCCTCCCGATCCGAGAGATATTCGTAGCCGCCGCCGGGACAAATCAGAACGGCGGGGCGGCGGTGATAGCCAATCTCCGGCGAATATTCCGGCACATAGGTCGTCAGGGAAGCTCCCGCGCCCTCCGCCGAAAGTCCCGCCTTTTCATAAGGAATCCGTAAATCGACTTTTTTATATATCATATTTTCCTCCCAAAAGAAAAATTTTATTTTCGGAGCCCTGCCGCTAATACACAGGCACAAGCCGAGAATCTCCAATTCTCGGCTTGCGATCCGGCGCAATTTTTGTTCTCCAGATGTTTCCGCTGCGTCACAAACATCCATGAGAGAACTTTCAGCTCATTTTTCAGCGCGGCGTGTAGAAGACCTGCACGCCGTAATCCGTATAGGTGCTTGTGGTGCTGCCGTCGGTGATCCCCACGCCCAGACGGGTAAACGCGGCGTTCAGAATGTTGCTCCGGTGTCCCGCAGAGGCGATCCAGCCCGTCGCATTCGCCACGCCGCCGGAGATTTTCCACGAAAAATGTCCGAGGCGCATATAATTGGCGATAATATTCTCGCCCACCGTTCTGTAATTCAACGACGCCGTCCGGCTTGCCAGCGTACTGCCGTCCGGACTTGTATGCGAGAAGAAGTTCTCCGCCGCCATCTTCTTTGCATACGCCTTGGCGATCGACGCGGCGTCGTCCGACCATGCCAGCGAAGCGATGTCGTATCTCGCGCGATACGCGTTGCAGATATCCAGGATCTCCTTTTCCACCGCAGGCTGGCTGCCTGCATCGGTCTCCTTCCACGAAACGGAGGCAGCCATATAGCTTACGGCGTACAAGGTGTTGTCGTTGTGAATATCAAAGAAAAATACCGCCGTTCCCTTACTGTCCGTCAGCTTTCTGGCCCCCAAGTCGGAGACCGCAGCCGCCTTCGCGCCGTATTTGCTCTGAAAGGCGCTCAGCGTGGAGGCGGAGGTCAGCCCGCCGTAGCCGAGGTTTACCGAGCAGACAAAAAATCCAACGACCTTCTGCGTCGTATCCGAAACGGCGATCATCGAAAGGTTCCTGTAATCCTTATTGTACACATAATAAGTGAAGCTGCCGTCCGCCTTATCCTTGCGGACCGGTGTGCCAAGCGCGGCGGTCAATGTGCCGACCGAATCGCCCACCGAGATCTTTTTGCCGTTTACCGTGATCTGCTCCAGCTCGCCGACAGTCTGCACCGGCTTTGGCGTAGCGGTTGCCGACGGGGTGGTTACCGGCGTTTTTGTCGGCGCAGGCGTTTTTATCGGTGTCGGCGTTTTTCCCGGGGTCGGCGTTTTCGTTGGCGCAGGCGTTTTTATCGGCGTCGGTGTCTTTCCCGGGGTCGGTATTTTCGTCGGGGACAATGTTTTGCTCGGCTCCGGCGCTTCCGTCGAGTTCCCGCCGCCTTCGACGGGCGGCTTCTCCGTGGGCATCAACCCCGCCGTGGGCTGTCCGGACGCTTCCGTGGGCTGTCCGGGCGCTTTTGTCGCATCCGCCCCCGCCGTCGGATCTTGCTCCGGCGTCGGCTTGGCTTCTTCGGTCAGAACCGGCTCTGCCGTCTGGTTTTGCCCGTCGGTCGGCTCCGGCGTCAATCTGCCGACAGGCGTCAGAGCTGCGGCAGGTTCCGAGGGCTGCGCCGCATCCGGCTTCTCGGAAACCGCCGTCGGCGCGGAAGTCGGCCCGCCGGTCTTCTGCCCGACGTCCTCCGTCGTTTTGCAGCCGCCCAAAAGCAGGGCGACAAGCAGTCCACAAGCAATCAGTTTTCGTCGCATAGTTCCCTTCCTCCATTCCGGCAAAGCCATTTTTCACGAAACGTCCGTGCTTTGCCTTCGCGGATATTATAACGGAAGCCCTCCCTGCCTGCAATTTGAAGCTGCTGGAAACGACGGGCATACGACGCGTTTTGGGAAATATCCCATGATCCCGTGCGCCTCAGCGCACATTAAACTTTGAACCGATACCCCACGCCCCAGATCGTTTCGATGTACTGCGGCTTCGCCGTATTGATCTCGATCTTTTCGCGGATCTTTTTAATGTGAACCGTCACCGTTGCGATATCCCCAATGGATTCCATTTCCCAGATATTGCGGAAAAGCTCCGCTTTTGTAAACACATGGTTCGGATTTTCCGCAAGAAAGGTAAGCAGATCAAATTCCTTGGTCGTAAAGCTCTTTTCCTCCCCGTTCAGATAGACTCTGCGAGAGGTTTTGTCGATGCGGAGCCCTCGGATCTCAATGACCTCGTTGTGCTTTTCGTCGGTTCCCACAAGGCGCTTGTAGCGGCTCAGGTGCGCCTTCACGCGCGCCACCAGCTCACTGGGGCTGAAGGGCTTCGTCATATAGTCGTCGGCGCCCATGCCAAGTCCGCGGATCTTGTCAATGTCCTCGCGCTTTGCGGACACCATCAAAATGGGGATGTTTTTGATCTCCCGAATGCGGCGGCAAATCTCAAAGCCGTCCGTTCCCGGCAGCATCAGATCAAGCACGACCAAGCTGAAATCCTCCTCCAGCGCCCGGCGCAGCCCCTGCTCGCCGTCGCCCTCCATCGCCACCTCAAAGCCCGAAAGCTGCAGGTAGTCCTTTTCCAGCTCGGCAATCGCTTCTTCGTCCTCGATAATCAGGATTTTATCCATAGCTTCCTCTTTCCGGCCTCTTTATCGACCTCCTCCGGCGCGGCATTCCGCTGCCTTGGCACGGAGAATCGAATGGCAGTACCCTTGCCCTCTACGCTGTCTGCTTCGATCGCACCCCCATGATCCTTTACGATCGACTTCACAATGGAAAGTCCCAATCCGCTTCCACCCTTTTTCGTCCCTCTTGCCGTGTCGCCGCGGTAAAAACGGTCGAAAATATGCGGCAGATCCTTTTTCTTGATCCCGGAGCCGTTGTCCTCAACGGTGATCCAGACCATATCCGCATCGCACAGGACCCGGATCGTGATCTCTCCCTTCTCCTTGTCCATGTACTTCACGGAATTTCCGATGATATTGTTGATGACCCGGCGGATCTGCTCCGGGTCGATGATCGCCTTCACGTCGTCTCCGCAGCCGCAGGAGAAATGCAGGGCGATCCCCTTGACCTCCAAGTCGAGGCTCACCTCGTCGATACAGTCCAGAAGATACTCCTTGACCGGCACCGCCTGAAAATTATAAAGCATCCGGTCGTTGTCGATCTTTGAGAAAAAGGAAAGCTCGTCCACAAGCTGCTCCATGGCGCACGCCTTGGCATAGATGGTTTTGAGATATTTTTCCGTTTTCTCCGGCGTGTCCGCCACCCCGTCGATCAGACCCTCGGCATAGCCCTTGATCGCCGTCAGCGGCGTTTTCAGATCGTGGGTAACGTTGCTGAGCATCGCCCGCGACGCCTGCTCATAGGCGATCTGCTGGTCGCTCATGTCCTTCAAATGGATCCGCATGACCTCGAAATCCTTCTGAAGCTGCCCGATCTCATCGTTTTCCCGAACCGGGATCGCATAATCCAGATTGCCCTCCGCGATCAAATTCGCCGCCATCCGCAGCACGCCCAGCGGTCTGGCAATGCTCTGATACAGCCAGACGATCAGCAGCATGGCAGTCAGCAGAAGGATCAGCAGAAACGAAATGACGACCTGAACCGCAAAATCCTTCACCTGCGGAAGCAGGTTATTGACGTCGGTAATAATAAACAGACTGCACGGAATGCCGTCCGTTCCCATATAATCGAGCTGCTTGAGCAGCGTGGGATAGTTCCCGCTGACGTAAAGTCCGATCTCGCCGTTTACATAGCTATTGCCGAAATCCGGAAGATTGTTTTTCATCTGCGAAAAAATATCCCAATTTCCGCAGTAGGCGATCCCGTCCGCGCCCTTTCGGATCACCAGAAAGGAGTAGCGGTTTTTTAACTGCTGATTGACCTCCTCCAGATATTCCGGATCCGTCAGCTTTTCCTGATCGTAAAGCGTGACGTTCTGCAGGTCGAAATAGATCTGTTTGGTCAGGTTCGCGTAAAGCAGCATCGGATTTTGCAGCACGGTCACCGTATCCGTTTCAACATTGTAAACCGTGGCGATGCTCTCCATATGATACCGGATGATCAGTCTGCAGGTCAGCGTGATCAGCAGCACCGGGATCAGGCAGATGATCGCGACCGCGACCGTAATTCGCTTCTTAATGCTCATCGTTTATAAGTATTTTTTCAAGGCTTCCGCCTTATCGAGCTTCTCCCACGGAAGATCCAGATCGGTTCTTCCAAAATGTCCGTACGCGGCGGTCTGCTTGTAGATCGGGCGGCGCAGATCGAGCATTTGAATAATGCCCGCCGGACGCAGATCAAAGTTTTCGCGCACAAGCCTGACGATCGTTTCGCCGTCGAGCCTGCCCGTACCGAAGGTCTCCACGTTGACCGAGGTCGGCTCCGCCACGCCGATGGCGTAAGAAAGCTGTACCTCCGCCTTATCCGCAATGCCTGCCGCCACAAGGTTTTTCGCAACATAGCGGGCGGCATATGCCGCGGAACGATCGACCTTCGTGCAGTCCTTTCCGCTGAAGGCGCCGCCGCCGTGACGGGCATAGCCCCCGTAGGTATCGACGATGATCTTTCTGCCGGTCAGACCCGAATCGCCGTTCGGCCCGCCGATCACGAACCGTCCCGTAGGATTGATGTACACCCTTGTCCGCTCGTCCCAAAGCTCCGCCGGAAGCACCGGCTCCAGCACATGCTTCCGGATGTCGGCATGGATCTGCTCCTGCGTCACGTCCGGGTCGTGCTGCGTCGAAAGCACAACGGCGTTCAAATGCACGGGCTTTCCGTTCTGGTCGTATTCCACCGTCACCTGCGATTTTCCGTCGGGCCGCAGATACGGCAGAGTCTTGTCCTTGCGGACCTCCGACAAACGCTTGGTCAGCTTGTGCGCCAAGCAGATCGGGTAGGGCATGTATTCCGGCGTTTCGTTGGTGGCATAGCCGAACATCATGCCCTGATCGCCCGCGCCGATCGCCGCGATGTCGCTGTCCGAAAGCTCTCCGTTCTTTGCCTCGTACGCCTTGTTCACGCCCATGGCGATATCGGGCGACTGCTCGTCGAGCGCCACGATCACGCCGCAGGTATCCGCGTCGAAGCCGTACTTGGCGCGGTCGTAGCCGATCTCGCGAACCGTGTCGCGAACCACCTTCTGGATGTCCACATAGCCCTCCGTCGTGATCTCTCCCATCACGAGCACCAGCCCGGTCGTAATGGCAGTCTCACAGGCGACGCGGCTCATCGGATCCTGCGCCAGCATCGCGTCCAGCACCGCGTCCGAAATCTGGTCGCAGATCTTATCGGGATGACCCTCGGTCACCGATTCCGAAGTAAAAAGTAACTTATCCATAATTTTCCCTCCAACTCAAAGAATAAAGCATCTCGCCTGCGAGATTCTCCGCCTGCGGCGGGTCGCTCTGGTTTCCTATAGAATAAAGAATGCGCTCTCACAGGCAAACGACAACCGGTTCCTTCACCTGTGGGAACGCATCGGTTCCTGCGCCTACATCGGCCGAAACGCACTCAGGCAATACTGCTTGTCTTGCTTTTCCCGCCCACAGGACATTTTGTAATATTGGCCCCCAGCTCGCGCAGCTTTCCTTCAAAATCCTCATAGCCGCGCTCAATATACTCGATCTGGCGAATGCTGCTCTCGCCCTTTGCCGCCAAAGCGGCGATCGTCAGCGCCGCTCCCGCCCGCAGATCGGGCGCTTCCAAAGCGGCTCCCGCCATACCTTCCACTCCTTCGATGACCGCCACGTTTCCTTCCACCGAAATATTCGCGCCCATCTTCCGAAGCTCTCCCACATAACGGAAGCGGTTCTCGAATATGCTTTCCGTTACCGTTGAGGTTCCCCGCGAAAGCGCCAGCACCGTTGCGATCTGCGGCTGCATGTCTGTGGGGAAGCCCGGATAAACGCGGGTTTTCACCTGCGTTGCCCGCAGCCGGCGGTTTGCCACGACCCGAACCGAATCGTCGTTCTCCTGCACCTCGGCGCCGATCTCCACAAGCTTTGCGGTGATCGCCTCCAAATGCTTCGGAATGACGTTTTTCAGAAGGATATCTCCCTTGGTCGCCGCTGCCAGACACATAAACGTCCCCGCCTCGATCTGGTCGGGAATGATCGAGTAGGTGCTGCCGTGGAGCTGGCTCACGCCGCGGATTCGGATCACGTCGGTACCGGCCCCCTTGATGTTCGCTCCCATGCTGTTCAGGAAGTTTGCCACGTCTACGATATGCGGCTCCTTCGCCACGTTCTCAATGATCGTCATTCCCTGCGTCATGGCGGCGGCAAGCATGATGTTGATCGTTGCGCCGACGCTGACCACGTCGAGGAAGATATGCGTCCCGCGCATTTCCTCCGCCTTTGCCTTAATGAACCCGTTTTCGTTTACAACCTCCGCGCCCAGCGCCCGGAAGCCCTTCAGATGCTGATCCATCGGTCTCGCTCCGATGTCGCAGCCGCCCGGCATTGCCACCGTTGCCTTTCCGCGTTTGCCGAGCAGTGCGCCGAGCAGATAATACGAGGCGCGGATCTTCTGAATGAACTCGGAATCCACAAGCTCCGAGGTGATCGTCCGCCCGCTCATGCGAACCGTATGCGCGTCGATCCGGTCTACGGTTGCGCCGATCCCGGCGATCGCCTCCAACAGCACGTTGATGTCGCTGACGTTCGGCAGATTTTCGATGGTCACTTCCTCATCGGTCATAATGGCGGCAGCCAGAATGCCCAGCGCGGCATTTTTTGCGCCGCCAATCGTTACCTCTCCTGCCAGCGCCTTGCCGCCCTGAATGAGATATTGGTTCATGATAATCCTCCCACAGATGTCCTCAACTTTTTTTCACGGAATAACCGAAGGTTCCCAATTCCTTCCCCAGTCCAAAATACGTTCCGTGTGAATATACGATCGGGTTCGCCCTCGACAGGTCAAACCGTCCGTCTGCATCCATATACGCTTCCGCTGCGTTTACCGCCACGACCTCCGCCACAAACATATCGTGGCTTCCGAGCGGCAGCACCTCTTTGACGCGGCACTCAATGGAGACCGGCGATTCGCCCACCATCGGCGCGCGCACGACCGTGGACGGAACCGGCGTTAAACCGGTTTCCGCAAATTTATCGACTTTTCTGCCGGAGCGGACGCCGCAGTAGTCCGTCACCCACGCCATATCCTCCGTAGTCAGGTTAATGACAAACTCTCCCGATTCCCGGATAAGATCGTACGAATGGCGCTCCTTCCGCACCGATATGGAGACCATCGGCGGATCGGAACAGATCGTCCCCGTCCACGCAATCGTGATCAGATTCGGCTTTCCGTCTTTTCCCTGACAGCTTACCAAAACGACCGGCAGGGGATAGAGCATATTTCCCGGCTTCCAGCTTTGTTTCTGCATGTTTTTCCTCATATTTTCCTTCATTTCCGCCCGTGGCGCTCCGCTCTCAATCCTTTTTCAGCAGATCGTACAAGGCGCGTTCGATCGCCACGTCGTCCTCCCGGAACATCGCCGCGAGCGCCGCCTCCGTCAGCTCCCGTTCCGACGCCTCCCGTTCTTCCTTCGGGGGCTTCGTTTCGTTTGCCGTAATATCCACTTCCTGCATCCACTTTTCCGGATCATCGTCCCGAAGCAGCCCGTCGTCCGGCTCCTCCCAAGCGGAAGAATCGGGATCGAAAACAAGCTCCTCCACGCGGATCTGCGAAAGATCCGGAACGCTTCCGTCCGCCGCTTTCTCCGAAGGCTCCTCCGGAACGCTCGGCTCGCCGACGGGTGGCTCCGTCCGTTCCGTCTCCCCGGCAAACGATCCTGCTCGTTCTGTCTCTCCGGCGAATGGTTCCTCGATCGGAACGCCGATGACCGGTAATTCAATGACCGGCAGCGGTTCCTCCTCTATCGTCTCCGCCGACAGACTTTCGGCGGTTTCCTGCTGCAATTCTTCCGGCGCAGCCGGTGTGTCTTCCGCTTCCGCAGGGGCTTCGTTCATATTCTCCTGCCGTGCCGCGTCTGCCTCCGCCTCCGCAGGGGCTTCGTTTGCATCCTCCTGCCGTGCTG
>JAUNGI010000007.1 GCA_030524525.1 Lachnospiraceae bacterium | reverse complement strand
GCGTAGCGCGCCGCGCAGGAAGGTGGGAAAATGTTTCCGAAACTTGGGGATCTCAGCGGCCCGGAGTACGACCGCCTGACGGAAAAATTATTCGGCGCGGATTATCTTTCGCGTCCCGTGTCCGGCGCGGGCGAGCGGGCTGCCGTCGCGGAGCGACTGCGGCTGGCGGCGCGAGCCGAAAAGCCTCTGCTTGCAGAGGCGACGCTTTGGGGAACGGAACCCTATCGGATGGAATTTGCGGTGTATCGGGCGGTCAACCGGCTGCTCGCCGCCGGTACGGAGAGCGTGCAGCTTGGTCTGTCGGTAACGGCGGGGGCAGAGGCGGCGGAGTCGGAGTTCCGCGCGGTTCTGAAAAGAGCACAGGCGGCGGCGAAACGGCTGAAGCTTCCGATCGCGAACGCGGAGCTGCGGCGCGGGTCGGTGCAGGGCTTTGTAATGACCGCCACGGCGGCGGGCAGCCCCGCGCGCTCGGAAAACGAAGGCGGGCGAGCCGCCGACGCAGACCGGGCGGAGGCAGGGGAAGCGCGCCCGGCGGAGGCGCAAGCCGCCGAACGGCTGAGCGAACCGGCGGAATATAAGATCGTTATGACCGGCTATGCGGGCGCGGAAGGCACCTTGGAGCTGTACCACGAGCGGGAGCCGGAGCTTGCCTCGCTTCCGAAGCACTTCCGGAAGGGCGTGGAGGAGCTTTGGGAAACGCTCGACGCGGGAAAGGCGATCCGTCTCGGCTGGCGGAACGGGGCGCTTTTCATGACAACCTACGGAGACGGCGGCGTTTTCCGCGGGCTGTGGGAGCTTGGAGAGCGTCTGCGGCTCGGCATGGAGGTGTGGCTTCCGGACATCCCGCTTCGTCAGCAGACCGTGGAAGCCTGCGAGCGCTTCGACGTCAATCCGTACCAGATGAGGGGCGGCGGCAGCGTGCTGATGGTCACGGCGGAGCCGGAGCGGCTGCTTGCGGCGCTGTGGGACGCGGGCGTGGAGGCGGCGGAGATCGGAAGACTGACCGCGGATGCGGCGAGAATTCTGAAAAATCAGGAAGAACAGCGCTATCTGGAACCGTTTCGGACGGATGCGCTGGCAATATAGAAAGAGAGGTAAATATCATGAGTTTACGGATGCAGATTTTGGAGGCGATCGATCAGAACGCCCGTTTTTCTACAAAGGATCTGGCGATCATGCTTGGACAGGACGAGGCGGCGGTCGCCGAGGAGCTGATCAAAATGGAGGAAGAAAAGGTCATTTGCGGCTATACGACGCTGATCGACTGGGATAAGACCGATCTGTCGCAGGTCATTGCCATGATCGAGGTCAAGGTAACGCCCCAGCGCGGTCAGGGCTTTGACAAGATCGCCGAGCGTATCTATCAGTTCGAGGAGGTGGAAGCGGTGTATCTGATGAGCGGCGCGTTCGATCTGACCGTAATGCTCAAGGGAAAGAGCTTAAAGAGCATCGCGCAGTTCGTTTCGGATAAGCTGTCGCCCCTTGAATCGGTGCTCAGCACCGCCACGCATTTCGTGCTGAAAAAGTATAAGGAGCACGGCGTAACGCTCGTAAACGACAATAAAGACGAAAGGATGTTAATTACTCCATGAGAAACCCGTTAAACCCCAGTGTGGTGGAAATAAAACCCTCCGGAATCCGGAAATTTTTCGATATCGTAAGCGAGATGAAGGACGCGATCAGCCTCGGCGTGGGCGAGCCGGATTTTCCGACGCCTTGGCATGTGAGAGAGGAGGGCATCTACTCCTTGGAAAAGGGAAGGACGCACTATACCTCCAACGCCGGGCTTGCCGAGCTGAAGGAGGAGATCAGCCGGTTCCTGCACCGCCGGTACCGGCTTCAATACGATCCCAAGCATGAGATCATCGTTACCGTCGGCGGCAGCGAGGCGATCGACCTTGCCATCCGCGCCATGATCTGTCCGGGCGAGGAGGTCATCATCCCGCAGCCCAGCTATGTTTCGTACGAGCCGTGCGTTATTTTGACGCAGGGCGTGCCGGTGATTATTCCGCTGAAAGCGGAGAACGACTTCCGGCTGACGGCGGAGGAGCTTTTGGAGGCGGTGACGGAGAAAACGAAGCTTTTGGTGCTTCCGTTCCCGAACAATCCCACCGGCGCCATCATGACAAGAGAGGATCTGGAGAAGATCGCCAAGGTCTGCATCGAAAAGGATATCGTCGTTGTTTCCGACGAGATCTACAGCGAGCTGACCTACGATTACGAGCATGTGTCCACTGCGGAGCTTCCGGGCATGAAGGAGCGGACCATCGTCATCAACGGCTTTTCCAAGAGCCATGCCATGACCGGCTGGCGCTTGGGCTATGCCTGCGGCCCGGCGGAGATCATTGAACAGATGCTCAAGATCCACCAGTTTGCCATTATGTGCGCGCCGACGACGAGCCAGTTTGCGGCGGTGGACGCGCTGCGCAACGGCGACGCCGACGTGCAGATGATGCGCGAATCGTATAATCAGCGCCGCCGCTTGGTGCTGCACGAGCTGCGTGACATGGGGCTGGAATGCTTTGAGCCGTACGGCGCGTTTTACGTTTTCCCCTGCATCAAAAGCCTTGGAATGAGCAGCGAGGAATTTGCCAATCTGCTGCTGCAGGAGGAAAAGGTGGCGATCGTACCGGGAACCGCCTTCGGCGACAGCGGGGAGGGCTTTATGCGCATTTCCTACGCTTACTCCATCGAGAATCTGAAAAAGGCGCTGGAACGCGTGCGGAGCTTCGTGGAGCGTCACCGGCAGCAGAGCGTCTGAGGCGGTCTATGCTGAACGTTGTATTACATGAGCCGGAGATCCCGGCAAACACCGGAAATATCGGCAGAACCTGCGTCGCCACGGGAACACGGCTGCACCTGATCCGCCCGCTGGGCTTTTCTCTGGACGAGAAGATGCTTCGGCGCGCCGGGCTGGATTACTGGAAGGATCTTGACGTCCGTGTGTACGAGGACTATGCGGACTTCTGCCGGAAAAATCCGGGAGCGAAGATATATTATGCCACGACGAAGGCGCGGCGCGCCTACACGCACGCGGCGTTTGAGCCGGATTGCTACCTCATGTTCGGAAAGGAGAGCGCGGGAATTCCCGAAGAGCTTCTGGTGGAACACGAGGAGACCTGCATCCGCATTCCGATGATCGGCGAGACGCGCTCGCTGAACCTGAGCAACGCGGTGGCGATCGTACTGTACGAGGCGCTGCGGCAGAACGATTTTGAGGGGATGCGCTGCGAGGGAGAGCTGCACCGGCTCCATTGGTAAAAGGGTTTAAGTTATGAACGAAAAAGCAATTTATACTTTGGAATTCCATAAAATTCGCGATATGCTTACGCACTGCGCCGATTCCGCGCTCGGAAAGGAGCGGGCGGCGGCGCTTCTGCCCCGGACGGAGCGGGAGGAGGCGGAGCTTTTGCAGCAGCAGACGGCGGACGCCTACGCGCGCATCTGCCAAAAGGGAAACCTGTCGTTCGGCGGGGTTCCGGACGTTCGGGATTCCCTTCTGCGCTTGGAGCGGGGCGGAACGCTGACGATGCCGGAGCTTCTGCGCATCAGCTCCCTGCTGACCGCCGTGCTGCGCGCAAAAAATTACGGCTATTCCTGCGAACGCCAGAGCGACGAGGAGCGGCAGGATTCGCTGACCGAGTCCTTTTCCCTGCTGGCGCCGCTTTCGCCGATGAACCATGAGATCCAGCGCTGCATTCTTTCCGAAGAGGAAATGGCGGACGACGCGAGCGCCGGGCTTCGCAGCGTGCGCCGGCAGATGAAGACGGTCCACGACAAGATCCGCGACCGCCTGAACGCCATCGTCAGTCAGGCTTCGGCGGCAGGGATGCTCCAAGACGCGCTGATCACGATGCGCGACGGGCGCTACTGCCTCCCGTATCGGAGCGAATACAAAAATCAGGTCAGCGGCATGGTGCACGACCAGTCCGCCACCGGCTCCACCTCGTTTATCGAGCCGATGGAGGTGGTGCGGCTCAACAACGATCTGCGGGAGCTGGCGCTTCGGGAAAAGGAGGAGATCGAAAAGGTGCTTGCCGAGCTTTCGGCGCAGCTTGCCCCCGACGCGGAGAATCTGCGCTACGATCAGGAAGCGCTGGCGGAGCTGGACTTTATCTTTGCGAGAGGGAAGCTGGCGCGGGATATGCAGGCGACGCGACCGGAATTTTCCGAGGACCGGACGCTTTGCATCAAGCAGGGGCGGCATCCGCTGATCGAACGTAAAAAGGTGGTTCCGATCGACATTTCGCTCGGTCAGGACTATTCGATGCTCGTCATCACCGGCCCGAACACGGGCGGCAAGACCGTTACGCTGAAAACGGTGGGGCTGTTTACGCTGATGGGGCAGGCGGGACTTCATATTCCGGCGAAGCAGGGCTCGACGCTCGGTATTTTCCGCGAGGTCTATGCCGACATCGGCGACGAGCAGAGCATCGAGCAGTCCCTCAGTACGTTTTCCTCGCATATGACCCATACGGTGCAGATACTGGAAAGCGTTACCGACGAGGACATGGTGCTGTTCGACGAGCTGGGAGCCGGAACCGACCCGACCGAGGGCGCGGCGCTGGCAATGGCGATCCTCACCTCGCTCCACCGCTACGACATCCGCACGCTGGCGACGACCCACTACGCCGAGCTCAAGGTGTTTGCCATGACGACGCCGGGCGTGGTCAATGCGTGCTGCGAATTTAACGTGGAGACGCTCTCTCCGACCTATCGTCTGCTGGTGGGCATTCCCGGAAAGAGCAACGCCTTCGCGATCTCCAAAAAGCTGGGGCTTTCGGAGGAGATCATCCGGGAGGC
Organism: Lachnospiraceae bacterium; assembly: GCA_030524525.1. Classification (GTDB taxonomy): domain Bacteria; phylum Bacillota; class Clostridia; order Lachnospirales; family Lachnospiraceae; genus ISDg. The sequence goes on along the minus strand of JAUNGI010000007.1, from coordinate 85,215 downwards.
AAACGAGTTTATCGGCGTGAAGGACAAGAGCTTTGAGGAGATGCTCGGCGAGCTGGAAACAAAGCGGCAGCTTCTGGAAGAGGAGCTGGCGGCGGCGCGGGCGGATCGTCGGGAAACGGCGCTCATCCGGAGCCAGTGGGAGCAGAAGCAGAAAAACGTGGAGGAACGCCGGGAGCAGATCCTCAAAAAGGCAAACGCCGAGGCGAGGGACATTCTCGAAGAAACGAAGGAATACGCCGACTCGGTCATCAAGCGCATCCGCAAGCTGGAGCAGTCTTCCGGAGCCGGTCACGCGCTTGAGGAGGAGCGCCGGAAGGTGCGCGAGAGGCTCGGAGCCGTGGAGGAGAAAAACGGGCTGGTGCGCCGCGAAAAGAAGAAGGAGCATAAGCCGGAGGATTTCCGCATCGGCGATACGGTGCGGGTGCTGAGCATGAACCTGACCGGAACCATTCACACGCTGCCGAACGAAAAGGGCGACTGCTTTGTAACCATGGGCATTATGCAGTCCAAGTGCAATATCCGCGACTTGGAGCCCGTGGAGGAGGAGCCGAGCGGCAGCGCAGAGAAAAAGCACGTTGTCGGAAGCTCCGTCGGAGCCGCCAAGGCAAGCACCGTCCGTCCGGAGATCAATCTGGTCGGAAAGCGGGTGGACGAGGCGATCGCGGAGCTGGACAAATATTTGGACGACGCGTATCTGGCGCACCTCGCGCAGGTGACGGTCATTCACGGCAGAGGCACCGGAGCGCTGCGGACGGCGGTGCAGAATCACTGCCGCCGCCTGAAATATGTGAAGGAATTTCACGCGGGGGCTTACGGAGAGGGCGACCACGGCGTTACCATCGTGGTGTTCAAATAAGAGATGAGGGAAGAACGTGGCGGAGAAACAGAAAATACTGATCGTGGACGACGACAATAACATTGCGGAGCTGATCGCGCTGTATCTGACGAAGGAGTGCTACGATACGCGCATCGTCGGAGACGGGCTGGAGGCGGTCGAGCAGTTTGCCGAGTACCGGCCGAACCTTGTGCTGCTCGATTTGATGCTTCCGGGCTTGGACGGCTACGAGGTGTGCCGGCAGATCCGCCGGACCTCGGACGCGCCGATCATCATGCTGTCCGCCAAGGGCGAGGTCTTTGACAAGGTGCTTGGCTTGGAGCTGGGAGCCGACGATTATATTATGAAGCCCTTCGATTCCAAGGAGCTGATCGCCCGCATCAAGGCGGTTCTGCGGCGCTTCAAGCAGGAGCCCCCGCAGGAGCCTGCGCCCGTGTCGGGCGGCGTGCTCCATAGGCAGGGCGAATATGTGGCATATGAGGATCTGGTCATCAATCAGTCCAATTATTCGGTCGTTTACATGGGAAATCAGATCGAAATGCCGCCGAAGGAGCTGGAGCTTCTGTATTATCTGGCGGCGCATCCGAATCAGGTGTTCAGCCGGGAGCAGCTTCTGAGCCGGATCTGGGGCTATGATTATATGGGCGATACGCGGACGGTGGACGTGCACGTGAAGCGGATCCGCGAGAAGCTGCGGGATCATGCGCAGTGGAGCCTGCGGACGGTCTGGGGCATCGGATATAAATTTGAACTGCGCGGCGTATAAAAACGTCTGAGGAACGAGGATGAGCGTGAAGTACCATGTTTGGCAGAAATATTTCATCGGCTTTCTGACGGTCGCCGTGTTGGTGCTGCTGTTTGTCAACGTGTTCGGCTATTATTACCAGCGGAACCGGCTGCTGGAGCGGCAGAAGCAGATCCTGTATCAGGAGGTCCGGCTGATTTCGGACGAATATCAGGAAGATTATGTGGAAAACGGCGTGTCCCGCGAGGCGTTCGTACAGCAGCTTCGGATGGCGGCGGTGCTGCTCGACGCACGCATTTGGCTGACCGACCGCACGGGGACGCTGCTGGCGGATACGGCGGACGACGGCTCCGTCGCCCCGGCGGTGGGCGGAGAGCAGGCTGACGGAGAGCGGGCTGACGGGGCGCAGGAAGAGCCGGCGGCGGGGGTCAACTTGGCGGAGCTGCAAACCGGGCTGTTGGAACAGGTCTATGTGGAGGATCTGGAGCTGAAGGCTCTGACCGACGAGCCGATGCTTGCCGTTGTGGAGCCTATGCTTTCCGGCATTCAGCTCCGGGGCTATCTGATCTTTGCGCAGCCCATGGGGCGCGTGCTTGCCGAGGTCGATCGGCTGATGTTTCTGAGCAATATGATCGCGGGGCTTGTTTTGCTTTGCTTTGCGGGGCTGCTTTCGTGGTTTGCGTATTATCATGAGAGCAATCTGCGGCGGCTGCGAAAGGCGGCGGTGGCGTATGCCGACGGCGATTTTTCCTACGAGATGAAGCCGGGCGCCAACGACGCGTATCGGGAGCTTGGGAATTCCATTCATTATCTTGCGGAGCAGCACGCGAACCTTGTGAATTATCAGAAAAACTTCATTGCGAATATCAGTCACGATTTCCGGTCGCCCCTGACGTCCATCAAGGGCTATGCGGAGGCCATGAAGGACGGCACGATCCCCTATGAGATCCAAGGCAAGTATCTGGATATCATCCTGTTTGAGACCGACCGGCTTTCCAACCTGACGAACGATCTGCTCGATCTGAGCAACTTTGAAAATAAGGGCGTGCGTTTGGAATGCTCCAAATTCGACATTACAAAGATGCTCAAGCAGTCCGCGATGACATTTGAGGGGAAATGCTCGCAGAAGAACCTTCGCATCCGGCTGATCTTTGCGGAAAACGAAATGATGGTCTACGCCGATCGCGGGAAGATTCAGCAGGTCGTGCATAATCTGATCGACAATGCGATCAAGTTCAGTCATACCGACAGCACCATCGAGGTCACCGTAATGGAGCAGAGAGAAAAGATCTTGGTATCGGTGAAGGATCACGGCATCGGCATTCCGAAGGAATCCATCAGCAAGGTCTGGGAACGGTTTTACAAGACCGACCTCTCCCGGGGCAAGGACAAGAAGGGAACGGGGCTGGGCCTGTCCATTACCAAGCAGATCATTGCCGCCCACAACGAGAATATTAAGGTGGTAAGCACGGAGGGCGTAGGCACGGAATTTATATTCAGCCTTGCAAAGGCGGAATAGGAGCGCATATGGCAAACGAAAGCAAAGAGCGGGACGCGCTGGAAGAAAACAAGCAGGCGAATGAGAATTTCGGCTTTATCAAGCAGGAGGTCGGTCAGAAGAAGTGGGGCAGCAAGCAGAAGAAGCGGGCAGGTATGTTTGTCACGGTGTTTCTGCTGGCGGTCATGTTCGGCGTGATCGCAAGCATTTCTTATAAAGCCTCGGACTATGTGCTGACCAATATTTTGGAGGAAAACAAGCGCGTGGAGGTGGATTTTCCGACGCAGACCGTACCCGGAACGCCGATCGGAAACGGCGGCGACGGCGCGACCACACAGGTCGATCCCGCGGCTTTGGAGGAGTACAGCTCGATCCTGCTGGGCGTGCAGCAGGTGGCGGATACGCTTTCGCCCGCCATTGTAACGGTAACTGCCGTGCGGAAGGAGCTTGACGCGATCTTTGGAGAGACCGCTCCGGTGGCATCGGAGCATACGGGCATTATTCTGGCGGACAATCAGCTGGAATATCTGATTTTGGTGAACTATTCCCAGCTGTACGCCGATCGGGTGGATTCGCTCTCGGTCACGTTCTGCAACGGACTGGTGGCCGACGCGGAGCTGCTGGAGGCGAACGAGGAGCTGGATCTGGCGGTTATCCGGGCGTCCCACAAAAACTACGGCGCGGAGGAGCTGGAGCAGATCCGGGTGATCTCCGTCGGCGACTCCTCCGGGCTTTCCGCCGGAGCCGTGGTGATCGCGGTGGGCAGCCCCACGGGAAAGCATCTTTCGGTGGATGTGGGAATGGTCTCCTCCACCGGGGAGATCGGCTATATTACGGACAGCTCGGTGTCGCTGATCTCCACCAATATGTTCGGCTATGAGGACGGCTTCGGCGTTTTGGTAAACGCAAAGGGGGAGATGGTCGGCGTGCTGACCCGCTGCTTTGCCGGGGAACGGCAGATGCAGCAGGCATACAGCATCAACGAGCTGAAACCGCTTCTGCAATATATGATAAACGGAAAACAGCCCAATGCGTTCGGCGCGGTTTTTCAGGAGCTTTCGCAGGCAGTTCTGACGGAGCTTTCGCTTGACAACGGTCTTCTGATCACCGAGGTCCGGAGCGATTCGCCCGCCTATGAGAACGAATTCCGGCGCGGCGATATCATCACGCGGATCGGGGAGCACGATATCTACTTTGCCAGTCAGTTTTTTACGGTACTGAATAATTATCTGCCGGGGCAGGAGATCGACATTACGTTTTATCGGAACGGAAAGAAAACGGTCAAAACCATGGAAATACAGGCAGGGGAATAAGCAAAAAATCAGCGGGAGGAAAAGAAACTCATGAGATATATTGAAACGCTTCGGGAGGGCGAAACCATTCGGGAGGTCTATTTGTGCAAGCAGGCGCAGGTACTGAAAAGCAAGGTTGGGAAAAATTACATGTCGCTGACCCTGCAGGACAAGACCGGACGCGTGGACGGCAAGATCTGGGATTTGGGGCCCGGCGTCGGGCATTTTGAGCCGCTCGACTATGTGAAGGTGGACGCGCAGGTGACGGTATTCAACAGCGCGAACCAGCTGAATATCCGCAGCATCCGCAGGGCCGAGCCGGGCGAATACGATGTGGCGGACTATATGCCCTGCACAAACAAGGATATCTCGGAAATGTATGCGGAGCTGCTGAAATTTATCGAATCGGTCAAGGAGCCCCATTTGAAGCAGCTTCTTCTCAGCTTTTTCGGGCAGGAGGCGTTCGCCAAGCAGTTTCGGACGCATTCGGCGGCGCGGACGGTGCATCACGGCTTTGTCGGCGGACTTCTGGAGCATACGCTAGGCGTAACGCGCATCTGCAATTATCTTGCGCGGAATTATCCGGTGCTGAACCGCGATCTGCTGCTGACGGCGGCGATGTTCCACGACGTGGGAAAGCTGCGGGAGATCTCCGATTTCCCGGAAAACGATTATACGGACGACGGGAATTTGCTCGGACATATTTTCTTGGGGGCTGAAATGGTGGGCGCGCACATCCGGGAGATCCCCGGCTTTCCGCAGAAGCTTGCAAGCGAGCTGCGGCACTGCATTTTGGCGCATCACCGGAAGCCCGAATTCGGCTCTCCGAAGGTTCCGGCGCTTGCCGAGGCGATGGCGCTTGCGATGGCGGACGATCTGGACGCCAAAATGGAGCAGTTCACGGAGCTGTTCCGCACGCCCGAATACGACGGCGGCTGGCTCGGCTTCCAGCGGACGCTGGAGAGCAACGTGCGCCAGTCCACTCGGCCGGAGAAATAGCTTTTGGGGGCGTGCTTCCGGCAGCGCGTGTGGGCGAGTTGAGGAGAGTTGGGCAAGTTTTTGCGGCATGTTTTCCGCAGTTCGTGTGGGGGAGTTGGGCGAGTTTTTGCAGCGCTGCACTTATGGCATAATGTGCAAAATGCATCGCGTTTAGCACTGCTGAATTAAGTGTGCACCGAGGCGCACGAGATCATGGAATAATGAGCAAAATGCTACGCATTTAGCACTTTTGAATTAAGTGTGCGCCGAGGCGCACGAAATCATGGAATAATGAGCAAAAAGCTTTGCGCTTTGGCACTGCTGAATTAAGTGTGCGCTGGAGGGCACGAGATCATGGAATAATGAGCAAAAAGCATCGCATTTAGCACTACGAATTAAATGTGGGCTGGAGGGCACGAGATCATGGAATAATGTGCAAAAAGCATCGCAATTAGCACTGCTAAATTAAGTGTGCGCCGAGGCGCACGAGATCATGGTATAATATACGGAGACATTTTCTATGTTTACAAAGAATCAGCGATTGGAATTGTATATCGAGGATATGACGGAGGATGGCAGCGGCGTAGGGAAAGCGGACGGCTTTCCCTTCTTTGTCAAGGATACCGTGATCGGCGACCGCGTGGAGGCGGTCGTGACCAAGCTGAAAAAGAGCTACGGCTATGGCAGGATGCTCCACATCCTCACGCCCTCTCCCTCGCGCATTCCGGAGGCGTGCCCCTCGGCGCGCCGCTGCGGGGGCTGTCAGCTGCAGGCGATGTCCTACGAACGGCAGCTCGAATTTAAGCGGGAGAAGGTCGCGAACCACCTGAAGCGCATTGGCGGGCTGTCGGTTCCCGTGGAGCCGGTCATCGGCATGGAGCAGCCCTTTCATTACCGCAACAAAACGCAGGTTCCGGTCGGCGTCGATCGCGAGGGCAGGCTGCGGATGGGCTTTTATGCGAGCCGCAGCCACGAGATCGTCGAACAGGCGAACTGCCTGTTGGGCGGCAGGGAAAACGACCGCATTCTGGAAACGATCCGAAGCTTTCTGACGGAATACCGGATTCCCGCTTACGACGAGACGAGCGGCAGGGGGCTTGTGCGCCATATTCTGATCCGCCGCTCTTACGAGACCGGGGAATACCTTGTATGTATTGTTATTAACGGAAAACATCTGCCCCGGCAGGAGCTGCTTGTGGAGCGTCTGCGCGCGCTTGCTCCGGAACCGACGGTGAGCAGCGTCTGTCTGAATATCAACGAAGCCGATACGAACGTGATCCTTGGCGAGCAGGTCGTCAACCTGTTTGGGCCGGGCTATCTGGAAGACAGCATCGGGCAGCTTCGCTTCCGCGTCTCGCCTCAGTCGTTTTTTCAGGTCAATCCCGAGCAGACCCGCAAGCTGTACGAGACCGCGCTTTCCTTTGCGGCGCTGACCGGAACCGAGCAGGTGTGGGATTTGTACTGCGGCATCGGCACGATCAGCCTTTTCCTTGCGCAGAAGGCGGGTTTTGTGCGCGGCGTGGAGATCGTTGCGCCCGCCGTCCGCGACGCGGAGGCAAACGCCGTCCGGAACGGCCTCTCCAACACGCGTTTCTATGTGGGCAAGGCGGAGGAGGTGCTTCCGCGCGTCTACGAGGAGGAAAACTGCCGCCCCGACGTGATCGTGGTCGATCCGCCCCGTAAGGGCTGCGAGCCGCGCGTGCTTGACACGATGCTCGCTATGCAGCCGAGCCGCATCGTCTATGTCAGCTGCGACAGCGCGACGCTCGCGCGGGACTTGAAGCATTTGACCGCCGGGGGGTATGAGGTGAAGAAGGTGCAGCCGGTGGACATGTTTCCGTGGACGGTGAGCGTGGAGACGGTATGTCTTTTGTCCAAACTGAAATCGACTCAGCATATTGAAGTCGAAGTGAAGATGGACGAGATGGATTTGACGGCGGCGGAGAAAAAGGCAACCTATGATGAAATCAAGGCGTATGTTTTGGAGCATAGCGGCCTGAAGGTCAGCAGCCTGTATATCGCACAGGTGAAGCAGAAGTGTGGTATGATTGAGCGGGGGAATTATAATAAGGCAAAGTCTGAGGATGCTAAGCAGCCGCAATGCCCGGCGGAGAAGAAGACTGCTATCATGGAAGCCTTACGACATTTTGAAATGATTTAAGGAGAACAGTAATATGGATTGTGAACTTCAAAGTACAATCTGTATCATTGTGTTGCAAGGCAACACTCCTGATTTGACAGTAACTTGACGGCGAATTTTCAAGGCTTCATGCATGATTATAAAGTTGTGAAACGCTACTGCAATTCTATCTTCGATTCCAGCGTAGAGAGCGAAATGTTCTTTTACCGGCTGGGGTTGAAAGATGGAATCTGGCTTTGGAAGTTCATGAAGAAGCTGATGAAAACCGCCAACTAACGGGATGCGGAACAACTGAATAATTTTGATCAGTGAATGGCTGTGTGTCCGTTCAGTCGTGGAGATTGAGCGGTGATATATCAAAACTATCAAGATTAAATGTATGCGCGGAATAAAACGACCTCGATTGCAACACTAGATTATTGTATAGGAGCTGTTCAGTAATAAAGTGGTTTTTTGTGTTTGCTTGACACATGGGTGACGCTGGGCAGGGATAAAATTCAAACATAAGTTATTGCAAAGATAGTATGTATGAACGGTATAAAGTGCTTGTATCTCCCGCAGTGGTAATGTATAATTGAATTCAAACAAACCGGTAAAGTGCAATTTATGGAGGAAAACATAATGAGAAAGTTTGCGGTTTTATTATATCCGGATTTTTCTTTACAAGAAATAACTTGCCTTACATCTGCACTAACAGTTTGGTTTGGTGAGAAGATTGATTTTATTGCAACTGAGAATAAAAAATATATAAGCGAAGACGGGTTAAGAGTTTTCCCTACTAAGGTGACGACAGAAGTAAAAATAACGGATTATGATTGTGTGATTCTTCCGGGTACAATCAACCCTCTGCCGGCACTGTTTGATGATAAGCTGATGGATTTTCTTAAGGAAGGAACGAACTCGGAAGTTATTTTCGCAGCGATTTCATCATCTCCCCTGTTGTTGTCTAAAGCCGGAATACTTTACGGCAAGAAGTTTACCGCGGGGTATTTCATGCAGATGGCAGATACTTTTCGATTCGTCGAAAAAAACAACTTCGTACACAAAGGGATCGTAGAGGATGGTAATGTCATAACCGGAATTGGAATGTTTTTTAGAGAGTTTGCCGAAACGGTTTTACGAAAATTTGGATATGATGTCAGCAATAGTTTCATGCAAGAAAAATCAGAAGATTATTCCGAGGAAAATCTCATTTTCTATTGGTCTGATGATGATTATAAAGAATTTCTGGAGGAGTTGAAAGAATACGTCTCGTAATGACAAAGTTCAGTTTGTCTGGCTGATTGTCCACCGGATAACCAGTAATGGAGTATGTCAGCGCCAATCGCAATCCACAATCTAAAGGTGTGTGGACATTTTCCGGACAGTTTGCTTTTATTCCTATTTTGCTTAACCCATGTATTGTAAACCCGTAAAAGAAATAGGCTGTTAAGAAATTTACGCGTTGCGTACTCGCCGGCAGTGTGGTATAATGTGCAAAACGCGTTGCGTTTAGCACTATTGATTTAAGTGTGCGCCGAAGCGCACGAAATGGTATAATGTGCAAAACGCGTTGCGTTTAGCACTTCTGAAATTAGTGTGCGCCGAAGCGCACGAAATGCTGGCATAATGAGTATGCAACGCGTTTTTTTGTTTCGTGGGGAAGGGCGTCCTATGAAATAAAAACGCTTCGCAGGGATCGCACTGCGGCGATGCGGAAGGCGGCTGCTTTGCAGCCCGGCGCAGGCGAGGAATCCCGCAAAGCTGGATTTTTTGTTTTATGGAGAGTGTGTTATGGATTGCAGCAGTAAAATGCAGGAACTGCGGGAGAGTACGGGGATGAACCGCAAAGAGTTTTGTGAATTTTTTGAGATCCCTTACCGGACGGTCACAGACTGGGAACTGGGGAATCGTCATGCGCCGGAATATGTGCTTCGCCTTTTGGAGTATTATATCCGAGCCGAGAGCATTCGCAAGGAGGTCGGGAAAAATGAATGATTCCAATATTATTATGTATACGACCGAGGACGGGCTGACAAAAATTGATGTTTCCTTCGATGAAGATACGGTCTGGCTGTCGTTGGATCAGATGGCAGAACTGTTTCAGCGGGATAAATCAACCATATCAAGGCATATAAAAAATATCTTTTCAGAGGGCGAACTGGATAGAAATTCAGTTGTTGCAAATTTTGCAACAACTGCGGCAGACGGAAAGACCTATCAGGTTGATTATTATAATCTGGATGTGATTATCTCTGTCGGTTATCGGGTAAAATCCCTGCGCGGCACACAGTTCCGTATCTGGGCGAGCGAAATTTTGAAAGAATATATGAAAAAGGGATTTGCGCTGGATGACGACCGATTGAAGCGTCTGGGCGGAGGGAACTATTTTGATGAGCTGCTTGCTCGAATTCGTGACATTCGCTCGTCGGAAAAGGTGTTTTGGCGAAAGGTTCTGGAAATTTATTCCACCAGCATCGACTATAATCCAAGTGCGGAAGCATCCGTTCAGTTTTTTAAGCAGGTGCAAAATAAAATGCACTGGGCGGCACACAGACATACGGCGGCGGAGATCGTCTATCAGCGTGCCGATGCGGAAAAGGAAAATATGGGGCTGACTTCGTGGGAAGGCAGGCAGATCCGGCGGTCGGATACTGAGATTGCGAAGAATTATTTGACACAGCAGGAATTGGACGCCCTGAATAAAATCGTATCAGCCTATCTTGATATTGCGGAGGTGCGTGCGCTGGCGCATGAGCCAATGTACATGAAGGATTGGCTGGACACGATTGACGATTACCTGAAAATGACCCGGCGGGACATTTTAACAACGAAAGGGCGCGTAACCCATAAGCAGGCCATTGATAAAGCGCACGAGGAATATGAAAAATATCGGAAAAAGCAGGAGGAGCTGCTTTCGCCGGTGGAGCGGCACTTTATTGAGAGTATTAAGGAATTGGAAGCGTTGGAGTAATGGAAGAAACGAATGAAATCTTATCTTTATGCGCGTGTATCCATTTCTATTCAGGTTAACGGGGATGTTTGGATGCACAGCGGGAAAAGCTGCGCAGTAAGAAGATAGGATAATTGCCGAGAGTATTCTGACAGGTTTTTCCGGTAAAAATATACAGGCATATCCAACTGGGCGATGGGCTTTTGAAGTTCTTTGGACGGTTTTGCGGTCAGAATCTTGCTGTTGCGGGCTTCGACAGTCGAAGCTTGCTTTGCTCATTGGATGGGAACAAAATGCTGCAGCTGTTTGCCACCGTAAAAATTTTTCTTTGCATAGCGCCGAACAGTACTTTGCTTAGATAAGCGGACAAGGGGATCAAGCGATGGAAGAAAACAAAATGCTGCGCCTACACCTCCGAGTTTCGGCAGAGATGCAGGCGCGATGATCATTCCCCTTTATAATAAAACCCGTCGTCCGGCAGCTTTCCGCCGACCGACGCCGGATTCTGCTCGAACAGCACCTGCAAATATCCGCTGACGGCGTTTTGCATCTCCTCGCCGGTCAGATTCACAATGTTGCAGTAGGGCAGCGCCTGACGGGCGACCGCCGCGGGGAAAATATCAAAATGCTCCAAGAGCGCGGCCGTTTCTTCGACCTGTGAGGTGGCGAAGGCGGTGCTTTCCGCATATTCCGAAAGAAAGCTCTTTACGGCGTCACGGTTGTTTTCCAGAAAAGCCTTGTTGATGACGATTACACCGGTCACAACGGTGGAGTCTTCGTTCAGCCGTTCCCATTCCGCCGTCACATCGAGCGCAATGCGCACCGACTCGTTCTTTTGCATGACAGTGGTAACATAGGGCTGAGGCAGCATGGCGATCGTGCCGGATTCGGAGGCGGCGAGACGGGCGGCGACCTCGGAGGCTTCGGATAGATAGGTGATCGTCACGTCCTTATCCGGGTCGATGCCGGCGGAGCTCAGCAGATAGCGCAGCGTATATTCCGGCGTGGTTCCCTCGCCCGTGGCGTAGACGGTCTTTCCGCGCAGATCTTCGAGGGACTGTACCGAATCGCCGTTCTCCATCAGGTAGAGCACGCCCAGCGTATTGACAGCGGCAACGACGAGCTTGCCCTCGGACTTGTTGTAAAGCGTGGCGGCGAGGTTGCAGGGGATCGCCGCGATCGGAAGATCGCCCTTGATCAGCGAAGCGGTGATCTCGTCGGCGGCTCCGGCAATCGTAAAATTATAGTGATTGGACGTTTTGCCCTCCTCGTTTAAGGACATCAGCCGCACCATTCCCATGGCGGTCGGCCCTTTGAGAACCGCTACGGGAATCTCTGCGGGCGTTTCCTTCTCCGACTTGTCGGCGGAATCGCAGGCTGCCAAGGAAAGCAGCAGAAGCAGCGAAAGCAAAAAAGCAGTTAAGCGTTTCATAGATACCTCACTTGTATGTGTATTATTGTTCTGAATTCATGGCTATTATAGGGGAGAATGCCGGAAAGTGCAAGCGTCCCAAGAAAGTTTCTTTTACCGACAACGGGCTGACATAGTATTACAGAGTACATTTTTCGCAGGAGGCGGGTATTTTAGAGCGCGGTGGCGTATCCGGACGGGACGATGGCTTGCAAGTATTTGGGGACTGTAAAAATACGCCGGATTGTGGTATAATGTGCAAAATGCTTCGCATTTAGCGCTAATGAATTAAGTGTGCGCAAAGGCGCACACGGTCTTGGGATAATGTGCAAAACGCCCTGCGTTTAGCACTTCTGATTTAAGTGTGCGCAAAAGCGCACGAAGGCATGGTATAATGTGAGCGGTTGGCAGCCATGCGCCGTGAATATTCCAACTTATTTTTGAACAATAGGAGGACAGACATATATGTGGGCGGACGAAAGTGTTTTCTATCAGATCTATCCGCTGGGGCTCTGCGGAGCGCCGGCGAAAAACGACGGGGTGCTTGTGAATCGGATCGGTCGGGTGACGGAGTGGATTCCCCATCTGCAAAAGCTTGGGATCACGGCGGTCTATTTTTCGCCGATCTTTGAATCGGACGAGCATGGTTACGATACGCGGGACTATGCAAAGCTTGACTGCCGGCTTGGAACCAATGCGGATTTTGCGGCGGTGTGCGGGGCGCTGCACGAGGCGGGCATCCGGGTCGTGCTGGACGGCGTGTTCAACCATGTGGGACGGGGCTTTTGGGCGTTTCAGGACGTGCTTGCAAACGGCTGGAACTCGCGCTATAAGGATTGGTTCCACATTCATTTTGACGGGCAATCCTGCTACGGCGATCCGTTCTGGTACGAAGGCTGGGAGGGCTGCTTCAACCTCGTGAAGCTGAATTTACAGAACGAGGAGGTCGTGCAGTACCTGCTCGGCGCCGTGGAGGGCTGGATCCGGGAGTTCGATATCGACGGACTGCGGCTTGACGTGGCGTATTGCCTCGATCCGAATTTTGTTCGCCGTCTTCGGAGCTTCTGCGACGGGGAAAAGCCGGAATTCTGGCTCTGCGGGGAGATGCTGCACGGCGATTATAACCGATTGATGAACGATCAAATGCTGCATTCCGTTACGAATTACGAGTGCTATAAGGGGCTCTATTCGGCGTTCAATTCTTACAATCTGTTTGAGATCGTGCATTCGCTGCTGCGTCAGTTTGGGCCGGAGCCGTGGACACTCTATAAGGGCAAGCATCTGCTCGCCTTTGCGGACAACCACGATGTGACCCGCGTGGCAAGCATCCTGACCAATCCGCAACATCTTCCGCTTGTTTACGGGATGCTTTTTGGAATGCCGGGCATTCCCTGCGTTTATTACGGAAGCGAGTGGGGGATGAAGGGCGAGAAGGCGCAGGGAGACGCGGCGCTGCGGCCTGAGGTGCGGCAGCCGGAGGAAAACGAATTGACCCGGTGGATCGGAACGCTTGCTGCGGCCCATCGCGGGAGCCGCGCACTCTGTTACGGAACCTTTCGTTCGCTCGTTCTGACGAACCGTCAGTGCGTATTTGAGCGCGCGGCGGACGGAGAGCGGGTGCTTGTCTGCGTCAATGCGGAGGAAAACGATTTCGACGCAAGGTTTTCGTGCGGAGCCGATTCTGCGGTAGACTTGCTGACCGGCGAGCGTGTGCCGCTGGAAAACGGCTGTCACTTGGAGGGCTATTCGGTTCGGTTCCTTCGCTGTTAGCGTGCCGCAGAAGCTTCCTGCGGGGACGAAATGTCGGAAGAATCGGAAAGGGACGTTTTATGAAATTTTATATCGGATCGGGGCTTCAAAACTGCGAGCTGGTTAATTCCTATGCCGAGAAGCTGGAAGAAAACGGCTGGCGCCGCACTTACGATTGGACGAAGCAGGTCGGCGATTCGAAAACAACGGACGAGCTGACGGAAATTGCCGAAGCCGAACAAAAGGGCGTTAGGGACGCGGATACGGTGATTATCCTGCTTCCCGCAGGGAGGGGCGCGCATATTGAGCTTGGGCTGGCGCTGGCACAGCAGAAACGCGTATTTTTATGCGCCGCTTCCAAGGAGGCGTTTTGCGCGGAAAATATCGTTAGCTTTTATTGTCTGCCCGGCATTGTTCGGTTGGCGGGGACTGTGGATGAAAATATACGGGAAATAATCAACTTTTGAATCGGGGATTGAAAAAGGCTTTTACAAGGACGCTTCCGTCCGGTAGGAGCCTTTTTTTGTTCTATAGGAAACTGCGTTTCCTATAGAACAAAAAACGCTCTGCGGGGATCGCACTGTGGTGAAGAGGAAGCTTTGTCGCCGGGGCGACCCGCCGCAGACGGAGAATCTCGCAAAGCAAAACGCCGTTGTCCTTTTGCAGGAAATTGTTACGAGAATATTAAATCTTGGGGAATTATTGCCGATGGTTGCGAAATGTGATAAAATGTTTTGAAAGAAAAGCGAATGTAATCGGGAAAGGGGCGAGGAGCATGAAGCGAGGAACGGTCTGCCTTCTCTGTATGGCGCTGTTTTTTTCCGGCTGCGGAAAATCCGGTGATCGCCCGTTCGCTGAAGGGGAGCGGCGGACGGAAATGCCGGTTTCGGAGACGCCGGTGGTTTCGCCGGGGATTTTGCCTTCTCCCACCGAAGCACAGCGCCCTGTCGAAACACCGAGTCCTACGCTTACGCCCATTCCGGACGGAAAGCTGCTTGGCTGGCTGCTGGTGGAGGAGCGGCGTCATGTAGACGGGGAGGATACAACGGAGCAAAGAACCTACGACGAAAACAACCGGCTGATCAAGGTGGAAAGCTATCGGTGCGACGTCAGCGGGGATGTTTTTCTGGGTGGAGAAGAATATGCGTACGACGAGCAGGGGAACTGCATTCTGCAAGCCACGATCGACGAGTATAAAAACAGATCCATGGAAAAAAGTCGTTATGAAGACGGAAGATTGGTTGAAAAGCAATTTTGCGAGGCAGACGGCACGCCTTACTTAACCGAATTGTACATTGCGCTGGAAGACGGAAGCATCCGCTATGAAGAACGCAGAGAAGACAATACGTTGAGGTACTACTCGCTTATTCGGTACGATGCGGCGGGAAATGTGATTGAGAATTGTTCGTTTTTGGAGGACGGGACCTGCCGCACAACCTACAAGGCAGAATATAGGGAGTTTGGTATTTTGTCGTCGTATGAAGAAGATTTTGACATTTATGAAGAGGGAGAAGGACCTGTCTACAGAGCCACCGATTATTCGTACGACTTGACCGGGAATTTGATCAAGAAGAAAGCGACGACCGGCTTTTTGGATTATGATGATTGGTGGTGCGAAGAGGAGGAGTACCGCTATGAAAGCGGGAAGCTGGTTTACAAAAGCTTTCGGGAAACTATCTCCGGGGATGATACCGTTTTGCTGGAGGAAGAGGCGTACCGTTACGACAGGGAAGAGCAGATTTATGCAGCCTCATGGTATAACGGCGCCTTGCAGAGCCAAGAGGAATGGCGATGCGTTTTTGACGAGAACGGCAGGCTTTCCGAGAAGATCCTGCTAAAGGAGGACGGTACCGACTCGGTTCGCAGGAAAACATACCGGTACGACGATTACGGAAACTGTATTGAGATCGTGGATCAGCAGGGAAAGCGGAGGGACCGGTATACCTATGTTTACGAGCCGATTTTTGAAAGAACGGTTGGGGGTGAATCCAATTGATGATAGAGCAAAACTTGGATAAGGATGGGACTGACATTGCAAATAGATGAAATATAAAGCGAGAAGGCAGCGTGAAAAATAAGCTTGATAGCTTATTTTTCACAGAGCTATTTGTGCCGGAGCGTCACAAATAGCTCTGATGGTACCCCGTCGCCAACGCTCCGGAATGGAGATTTTTATGAACGACAATTTTAAGTCCGCAGCAGTGATAGAAGAAGCGAGAGCGGCTTCCCCTATTCTTCCGACCAGCATCCACCAAGGAAGTGAAAGTGGAAGCTACAGTTTCCTGATTGCGTTATCCGGTACTTACACATGGACGCTGGCGACAGCCTCCAAATGGATCCGCTTGTCGGCAACGCAGGGACAGGGAGCGGCGACGGTCAACTGCTCTATTACGGCTTTCAGCGGTTCCGATGCGTGGAGGATTGGAGAAATTGTTTTCGTTTACACTTCGACGTCTGTGACGAAAAAAATTGTGATTCCGGTCACGCAGTATTCTTTTGTTTGGCCGGTAAGCGGCAGCCAGTATATGGCG
Organism: Lachnospiraceae bacterium; assembly: GCA_030524525.1. Lineage (GTDB taxonomy): Bacteria > Bacillota > Clostridia > Lachnospirales > Lachnospiraceae > ISDg. The sequence goes on along the minus strand of JAUNGI010000007.1, from coordinate 69,104 downwards.
GGAAAGAAAAGAACAGCAGAAGATGTAGGAAACAAACAATTTTCTGCAAAAGGAGGAGTTGTTATTGGGTTCGGAGCAATTTCATCTTTTTATGGAACAAGGTTCACGTCTTCAAATTCGAACTACCCACGTCATTGGGCAATCGACATTGATATAGATGATGCTAGTTCGGCAGAAGCCCGCGCTGCTCTATGTGGAAAGGTTGTAGAAGTTGGGACGAATCACTCAGTAAACGGAAATTATGTCTATTTAGAACATACTGTAACAAGTAAGGACAATTCGACCGTGACGCTGTATACACGATATTTGCACTTGCAGGAAATTGCTGACGGGCTCCAGAAGGGACAGTTTATTAACACGAAGACGAAGTTGGGAAATGTCGGTAGTTCCGGCTCTGCCGGAAGGGACAAACACTTGCATTTTGCTGTCTTGAAAAAGGTTTCCTCCAGTGCTACATATTACTTAAATCCAACGGCATATTATCATGGCAGTGACGATCGAGGGGTAAAGGAGAAGGCAGACATAAAAGCATATGCCAATAATCCTATGTTCATTCTAAATGGAGGCTTATGGGAAATAAATCCTTCCTTTGATCCTGCCTATAAGGATTTTAATGGAACTTCTTGTACATTTTATACAAAATTCTTAAATGCTTATCGAGACGGCAAAACAGTGGAGATTGCAAAATGATAGAAAGAAAGGGGCGGTCAAGCATGAAACGAGTAATAATTATCTTTATTTTCTTATTCTCTTTGCTGCTTCCCGGCTGCGGCAAAACCACAAACGAAGAGCCGCAGCCCACGCAAGGCGGGCAGCGACCGGTCTTTTCCGGAACCGTTGCGCCGTCGGCAACCCCCACGTTAAGCGCTGCTCCGAACGCTTCGCCTACGCTTACGCCCATTCCGGACGGAAAGCTGCTTGGCTGGCTGCTGGTGGAGGAGCGGCGTCATGTAGACGGAGAGGATACAACGGAGCAAAGAACCTACGACGAAAACAATCGGCTGATCAAGGTGGAAGGCTATCGGTGCAACGTCAGCGGGGACGTTTCGCTGGGCGGAGAAGAATATGCGTACGACGAGCAGGGGAACTGTGTTTTTGAAAGCATAACAGACGAATATGGGAATAAAAGCATTACAACATACGCTTACGAGCAGGGGAAACTAGTGGAAAAGCAGTATTGTTGGGGCAACGGGACGCCTTATGTCGTTGAGGTTTATCAGTATTTAGAAGACGGAAGCGTTCGTTGTGAACGACGCGATCCGAAGGATAATACGTTGGAGGACTACTTGATTCTCTGGCATGATGAGGAAGGAAATGTGATTACTGAACGTTATTATCCGGAAGAGGGTATCTGTACCCTGATTTATGAGGCTGCATATGGCGAACATGGGATTTTATGGTCGTATGAGGCGGCAAATTTGTATGTATTGGGAGATACGGATGTCACACCGCATTATACAATCAATAGTTATTTGTATGACTCGGACGGGAATCTGCTAAAAAAAATAGAACGAGGCGGTGAATTTCAATATGATACCTTTTATCGAGCGGAAGAGGAGTATCGTTATGAAAACGGTGAACTGGTTTATGCGGCTTCGCATTGTAATTCGGACGGCACAATAATCTCAGATAGCCAAGAGGAATGGCGATGCGTTTTTGACGAAAACGGCAGGCTTTCCGAGAAGATCCTGCTCAAGGAGGACGGTACCGACTCGGTTCGCAGGAAAACATACCGGTACGACGATTACGGAAATTGTATTGAGATCGTGGATCAGCAGGGAATGCGGAGGGACCGGTATACCTATGTTTACGAGCCGATTCTGGAAAAATAAGCGCGTGACAAAGCCGTCTTCCTTTGATATGCTGTAGGAGGCATTGGAGTGCGGCGCACACGATCGAGAAAAGGGGGAAGCGTGGATGAAACTGATACATACGGCGGACATTCATTTGGGAATGCAGCCGGACAAGCAGCAGCCTTGGGCGGAGCTGCGGGAAAAGGAGATCTGGGAGACGTTCGGCCGGCTGATGGACGAATGCAACCGGCGGGAGGCGGAGCTTTTGCTGATTGCGGGCGATCTGTTTCACCGACAGCCGCTCGTGCGGGAGCTGCGGGAGGTCAATTACCAGTTTTCCCGGCTGGAAAGGACAAAGGTCGTGCTGATCGCTGGAAATCACGATTATATCGGGAGCCGCTCGAACTATGCGGATTTCCCGTGGGCGGAGCATGTGACCATGCTTTCGGGAGAGGAGCTTCAGACGGTGCGCTTTCCGGAGCTTTCGGCGGCGGTAACGGGCTTCAGCTACCACACGCGCGACATTTCGGAGGCGCGGCTTCGGGACGTGCGCGCGCAGGGCGGGGAGATCGCCGTATTGCTGGCGCACGGCGGCGATCCGAAGGACGTACCCATCGACTTCAAGCGGCTTGCGCTGGCGGGCTTTGATTATGCGGCGCTCGGACATATCCATAAGCCGCAGAAGCTTGCGGACGGGATGTTCTATGCGGGTTCCTTGGAGCCCCTCGACAAAAACGAGACGGGCGAGCACGGCTATGTATTTGCGGAGATCGACCTGCTGCCGGACGGAAAAAAAGAGGTTCGAACGGAGTTTGTGCCGTTTGCCAAGCGGCGCTACGTCGATCTGACGGTGCCGGTGACGCCGGAGGACACGAACGGGTCGATTCAGGAGCGGACAAAGCGGCTGCTTGCGGCGGAGGGCGAAGAAAACCTGTTTCGCATCGTTTTGGAGGGGAGCCGGGAGGAGCATCTTGCGCCGGATATCGGGGCGCTGGCGAAGCTGGGCTATGTGACCGAGGTGCGGGACGAGACGCTTCCGGAGTACGATTTCGAGGCGATCCGGGCAGCCAATCACGACAATCTGATCGGCATGTATATCGACCGCATCCAAGGGATCGAGCCGCAGGACGAGGTGACAAAAAAGGCGCTGTATTACGGCTTGAAGGCGCTGCTGGATTAGCGGGGGAGGCGGAGCGACGAAGTGAGGATCATAGGCTTGTACCCGGAGTATTTCGGGAAATTTCAAAAAAAAGAGGTTCGTTTTTCGGACGGACTGAATGTGATATACGGCGAAAACGAGGCGGGGAAATCGACGCTTGCCGCGTTTCTGCGCGCCATGCTCTTTGGGACGGAAAAGCCGAGGGGACGGGCGGCAAAGCAGGACTTGTATACCCGGTATCAGCCGCTTGACGCGCCGGGGGCGTATCAGGGGGCGATGGAGCTGGAGATCGGCGGGGAAGCGTATCGGATCGAGCGGATCTTTTATCAGAACGAGCGGAAGCTTCGGCTGACGAATTTGGCGACCGGACGGGAGATCCCCGCGCGCTGGGAGGTTATGGAGCTGCTTTTGCCGGAGCTTTCGGAAAGCGGCTTTTTGAATACGGTCAGCGTTCCGCAGACCGGAGCCGCCACCGACGCGGCGCTTGCCGAGGAGCTGCAAAATTATATGGCGAATCTTTCGGCGGCGCGGGAGCAGGAGGTCGATGTGCCGGGGGCGCTGGCGAAGCTTTCCGAACAGGCAAAGCAGCTGGATGCCAAAAAGCTGCCGCAGCAGATCGCGGAGCTGCAGCGGGAGCTTTCGCAGGAGGAAACGCAGATGCTTCAGCTGGACGCGAGAGCCAAGGAGCGCAGGGAGGCGCAGCGGCGGCTTGCGGAGCTGGAACGGGAGCTTGCAGAGAGCGAAGCGGCGGCGGACGAAAGCCGGGACGCGGAATTCTCCGTAAGGTACGAGCGGTTTCTTGCGTATCGCTCCGATCTGCGGGAGCATGAGGATCGGGAGCGGGAGCTGACCCAAAAGGAGCGGGAGCTTGCGGTCAAGGAGCAGGAGCTTTCGGGAGCCGAGCCGGGTGGGAGCGAGGAAGCCGTCCGACGCTTGGAGGCTTATCGGGAAAAGAAGCGGGAGCTTGCCGAGCGTGCGGAAGCGCATCGGCGGTCGGACGAGCGCCTTGCGCAGGCGTGCGAGAGCGCGAAAACGTCGGTTCGTCAGGGCTTTGGGGCGCTGCTTGGCGGAGCGGCGGCGTGTCTGGCGGCAGCCGTGGCGCTTCTGTTCTTCGTGCCGCCCGCGGCGTTTGCCGCGCTTCTTTGCGCCTGCGGCTTGGCGGGCTTTGCCTTTTGGCGGAAGCGGAAGCGAAAGGCGCTGGCGGAGCGGCTTTCGGCGGAGCGCATGGAAGCAAAGGCGCGGGCGTCGGAGGAGCTGCTCGCCTTGCAGCAGGAGCTTGCCAAGGAACCCTCGGAAGAGGAACAGAGCGAACGGATCGCCCGGCTTCGCGAGGAGCTGGCGGTGGTACGGAGCCGCCGCGAAGCGCTTTCGGAGGAACGGCAGCGGGAGCGGCGCGCGGAAGAAACGCTGCATTTGCAGGAAGAGGAGCTGCTTGCGTATTTTCGGCGTTTTTCGGCGATCACGGAGCTGACGGAGCCTGCGGTCGGGGCGATCCAAGGGCGGCTTCTGGCGGAGGCCGCCAATCGGGAGCAGCGGGCAAGGGAGCTGTTCGCAGAGGCGCGGCGCTTGCAGACCCAGATCGACCGGTTGGAGGGCGCGTTGGAGCAGGGAGCAGAGATCGAGACGCGCTGTCTGGAAAACCGTACCCGGCTGTGCGAGCTGCAAAGCCGACTGGCGGAGGATACGCAGGAAAAGCAGGCGATAACGCTTGCACAGGATACGCTTAAGAAGCTTTCCGAGGAAATCCACGACAGCTTTGGGCGCGAGCTGAACAAAACGGCGTCCGCTTATGTGCAGAAGCTGACGAACGGCGCATACCGGAAGGTGACGCTCGACGAAAAGCTAAAGCTCAAGATCGACACGGGAAGCCGATATCTCCAAAGCAGCCAGTGCAGCGCCGGAACGCTGGAGCAGCTTTATCTTGCGGTTCGGCTCGCGGTGGGCGAGACGATGTACCGGAAGGAGGCTCTGCCCCTGATCTTCGACGACGCGTTCGCCTTTTACGACGACGAGCGTTTGCTTGAGGCGCTGCGGCTGCTGGCGGACTGCGGCAGACAGGTGCTGCTGTTTACCTGCCAGAAGCGGGAGGCGGAGCTGCTTGCCGAAAACGGACTGGCGTTCAGCCCGGTAATGCTTTAGGGAAATTTAGGATATTCGTCTTGTTGTACGGAGGTAAATATGATATACTCTAAAAGTCCCAGACGACAGCCATGGATTCGCATGTGCTTGCATATGCAAATCCATGGATATCGTCTGGGCGCCCCCGTATGAGCAAGGAGCGCGAAAGCGCGGATTGCGAATACGGAGGGCGATCGCGGGAGTGCGGAGCACGAAGCGATCGTCTTTTAGAGTCAGGACGCGAAAGCGCGGATTGCGAATATGAGGGGCGATCGCGGGAGAGCGAAGCACGAAGCGATCGTCTTTTAGAGTCAGGACGTGGCAGCGCGGATTGCGAATACGGAGGGCGATCGCGGGAGTGCGGAGCACGGAGCGATCGTCTTTTAGAGTCAGGACGCGGCAGCGCGGATTGCGAATACGAGGGGCGATCGCGGGAATGCTTGTTTATTGTGTGATGGAGGGAGTTATGTCCTTTGAAGTACGAAACTTAACAAAATCCTATGGGGATAAGGTGGTCGTGGACCATCTCAGCTTTGCCATGCAGCAGCCGGGGGTCTACGCCCTGCTCGGCACGAACGGCGCCGGAAAGACGACCTCGATCCGCGTTATGCTCGGCATGCTGCAATACGACGAGGGGGAGATCCTCTGGGACGGCAAGCCGATGGTACCCTCGGAGCGGAACATCGGCTATCTGGCGGAGGAACGCGGGCTGTACCCGAAATATTCGCTGCTGGATCAGCTTCTGTATTTTGCGCGCCTAAAGCAGGTGCCGAAGCTGGAAGCGCTGGAGCGCATCCATTATTGGGCGGATCGCTTGCAGCTGAACGAATACATCTTCCCGCCCAAAAAGGGCAAGGGGCAAAAGAGCAAGGCGAACCGTGCCGATCAGCTCAGCAAGGGAAATCAGCAGAAGATCCAGCTGATGGCGGCGCTGATCTCCGACCCGGAGATCCTTGTGCTGGACGAGCCGCTCAGCGGACTCGACCCGGTCAATACCGATCTGTTCAAGACCGTGATCCGGGAGGAAATGCAGAAGGACAAATACATCATCATGTCGAGCCACCAGATGCCTACGATCGAGGAATTCTGCACCGACCTGACCATTCTCAACCGGGGCAAGGTGGTGCTTCAGGGCAATCTCGACGAGATCAAGAAGAGCTACGGCAGGGTGAATCTGTTTGTAAAATGCGACGAGGATATCGCCGCCTATGTGGAGGAGGCCGGACTTACCATCGCCGAGAAGCTGCCGTCGGAATACCATTTGAAGGTGACCGGAGAGGAACAGGCAATGGCGTTTCTGCGAACCCTGACGGAGCATCGGGTCACGATCGTCCGCTTTGAGCTGAGAGAGCCGTCGCTGCACGAGATATTCGTGGAAAAGGTAGGGGAGAGCCATGAAGAGGAGTGAATTTCGCGGTACCGGAAAGGTCTTTGCCTTTACGCTGGTGCAGACGCTCAAAAACAGGGGCTATCTGATCTTTACGATCCTGCTGGCGGTGCTTTCCCTTGTTTCCATGCCGCTTTTGCAGCTGATTCAGAATCAGGGCGGCGGGGACGAGAAGCTCACCGAAAGCAGCATCCGCAGGATCGTCTGGTACGACGAGACCGAGGAGCTGTTCGGAACATCCTTTTCGGAGATGGGCATGAGCTTTGAGGCGGTGCACGCGGAGCCGGCGTTCGCCGAGGCGGCGCTGGAAAAAGCGGACGTGCCCTATGAGGAAATGCTCAAAGTCTTGGAAAGCGAGGAAACGGAGGATACCGTGATCGCCCGGCTGTACATGGGAGAGCTTGGGCTGACGATGGAGGTCGTGCGCCCCGCGTCGGGAGCGATCGGCGAGGAGGAAGGAAGCTTCTTGGCGGATCGCCTGACCGACTGCGTCGCGGCTTTTAAGGAAGCGGCGGCGGGGCTGACGGACGCGCAGCGGGCGGTTTTGGACACGCAGGTAGCGCTGCTCGTGCAGCATGCCGACGAAAACAACAAGCCGATCGCGGAAGAAGACACGAAGATCTCCAACGCGCAGTATTGGCTCATGTACGGCGTTGCGTTCGTGGTTATGATGGTCAACTGCATTGCCAGCTCACAGGTCGCGACTTCGATCGTCGTGGATAAATCGACGCGCGTCGTGGAACTTCTGCTGACCTCCGTTCGTCCGATGGCGCTTGTGATGGGCAAGACGCTTGCAATGCTGCTTGCTTCGGTGGGGCAGATGTTTGTCATGATCGGACTGCTGCTTGGCTCCAACTGGGTGACCGGGCTGGTGACGGGGAAAAAGAGCGTGCTGGAAGGGCTGCTTCCGGCGGGCATTTGGACAAATATCAATCCGTTCAACCTTTTGCTGTCCGCCGTGGTGATCTGCTTCGGCTTTCTGTTTTACGCGGTTCTTGCCGCCATGTGCGGCGCGACGGTCAGCAAGATCGAGGAAACGCAGGAGGGGCTGATGCTCCTGACGATCTCGAACATGATCGGCGTCTATGTCGCCGTTTCGGCGGCAAACATGCTCCAGATTTCGGGAGAAAGCGCATTTGTGACGTTTTCTCTGATCTTTCCGCTCTCCGCACCGTATCTGCTGCCGGGCGCGCTGCTGGTGGGAAATATCGGCGGCTGGGCGGCGTTCCTTGCGATCGCGGTGCTTGTGGCGGTGGATCTGCTGCTGCTTCGCTTTGTGGCGACGATCTATGAGCTGCTCATCACGCATAACGGCAGCCCGATCAAGCTCAAGGAGCTGTTCGGGATCTATAAGAGCCTGAAAAAGGAGCGGAAGACGCAGAAGGGGGCTTTATGAAACATTCACTGAAAAATTGGAAGCTTGCCTATTCGTTTACCTGCAAGCAGTATATGGGCAACGCCCGCTTCAAGATCGTTACCGCGCTGATCGGCGTTCTGCTGGTGGGCGTGCTCGCCGCGGTCATTCTGATCACCGCCATGCCGGAGGAGGAAGACGAGGAGGCGCAGGAGGGAAGGATCGAGCGGCTGTGCCTGATGAATGAAACGGAGCTTTCCCTTGACGCCCTGCCGGAGCTGTTTTCTTCCGAGGAGGAGCTGGCGGACGTTGCGCTGGAGACGGTGGGGACGCGTCCCGTGGAGGAGCTGATCGCCTATGCGGCGGAGCAGTCCGAGCGTACCTGCGCCGGCGTGCTGAAGCGGGAGGAAGACCGGCTCGTTTTAAGCGTTTTCATTCCGGACGGATCGTCCGTGGAGGAAGACTCCGTGGAGGAACTGGAAACGGCGCTTACGGACTGCATTTACGCCGCCGTGCTTCTGAATGCGGACATTCAGCCCGCGCAGGTGGTTCTGCTGCAAATGCCCGTGATGTCGTCGAGCATCGAGGCGGGCGAGCAGACGAGCCTTGCCGCGACTTTGATAAAGTATCTTGCGCCCATGATGTTCGGACTGTTTATGTACTTCATCGTTTTGCTGTACGGGCAGAGCGTCAGCAAGGAGGTTTCGGTGGAGAAGACCTCCAAGCTTATGGAAACGCTGCTGACCTCCATCCACCCGTATGCGCTCGTTACGGGCAAGGTGCTCGCCATTTTCAGTACGGCGATGCTCCAGTGCTTTATTTGGATCGGCTGCATTTTGGTGGGCGTATTCGGAAGCTCGTTTGCTGCGGCGAAGCTGTTTCCGGACGGCGGAAGTACGGTAACGCAGGCGGTGAATTTCCTGCGGGAGGAGCTTGGCAGCACGGCGCTGAGCGTTCCGTCCGTGATTCTGGCGATCGTTGTGTTCAGCGCGGGCTGTCTGCTGTTCTTTGCGCTGGCAGGCGTGGCGGGAAGCATCGTTTCCAAGCCGGAGGACACCGCAAGCGCGCAGGCGGTCTTTATCTATCCGGTTCTGATCGGCTGGCTCGTGCCGTACTTCGCTCTGCTTGCGGAAAACGAAACGGTTCTGCGCGTTTGCCGGGTCGTTCCGTTTACCGCGCCGTTCTGCGTGCCTGCGGAGCTTCTGACCGGAACGGTGGGCTGGGGGATCGGCGTTCTTTCCACGGTGCTTTTGCTTTTAGCGTCTGCGGCGCTTGTCTGGCTGACCGCCCGCATCTACCGCGGACTGGTGCTGTACACCGGGCAGAAAATCAGTTGGAAAACGCTGACCGGCGTAATTCGCGGGAAATAACCGAATACCTTAAGAAATCTTTAGGTTTGGTATAGGAGGGCTTTATCCGAAACTTATATGATGCAAAAGGGGCTGAGGCTTCGGGTAGGAGCCTCGGTCCCTTTCGCATTTGCAGGGAGAAACTGCGAAGCGGCAGGGTCCGGCGCAGAAAATGTGCCGAGGCATATACTTTTATCTGACAGGAGACGGAACGGATATGAAATACGGGGTACTCGTTGCGGAGGACGACAGCGACATTGTGGAGCTGCTTTCGCTTTATTTGGAGAGCAACGGCTTTGCGGTCTATCCGGCGGCAAACGGGAAGGAGGCTCTTTCGGTGCTGGCGAAGGAGGACATTTCCGTTGCGCTGGTGGATATCATGATGCCGGAGATGAACGGTTACGACTTTATCCGCGCCGCCCGGCAGAGCACCGATATTCCGATCATTATTATTTCCGCGAAGAACCTGAACGTGGATCGCGTACTGGGGCTGGATATCGGCGCCGACGCGTATCTGACCAAGCCGTTTGACCCGCTGGAGGTCGTCGCCTACGTCAAGGCGATGCTCCGCAGATATTGCCGGATGGGCAGATCGGAGAACGCCGCGGCTGCCACGCTCAGGGTCGGCGAGCTGGAATTTGACACCGAACAGTATATTCTGAAAAAGAACGGAGAGACCGTGCCGCTGACCTCGGTCGAGCTGAAAATCATGGCAAAGCTCATGCGCAATCCGGGAAGGGTATTTACAAAGGCGCAGCTATACGAATGCGTCAACGGAGAGTGGTACGCAAGCGACGACAATACGATGATGGTGCATATCTCCAACATTCGCGCCAAGATCGGCGACGACACGGCAAATCCGAAATATATTAAGACGATCCGGGGGCTGGGGTACAAAATTGAAAGTGAATTATAAGGACATAACGCACAGCTTTGTCGTTACCTGCATGATACGTTTTGTTATCTATATTCTGTCCTGCCTGATTATTTACTGGCTGTTTAACAGCTGGAGCAACCGAATTCTGTTCAATGCGTTTCCGTCCATGTCGGACTTTTTGGAGTATGAGCAGGATCTGATTGAGGAAAACTTTCAGAATATACCAATGAAAAGCTTTCCCGGCTGCAAGTACGTCGTGATGGATTACAATGAGCGGATCATATACACGAGCGACAAGGTGTTCGGCGAGAAGATACAGAAGGAAAACGTAGATATTATTCTGGATTGGAACGACGACGGCTATTACAACATTCTGGAAAAGACGGACGAGGACGGGAACCTGCGGCACCATGTCTTTCTGGTCTCCTACGACTGGGAAAACGACGCAATGGTCTGCGAAGCCGAGGCGGTGCTGGACGAGGATCTGAACATTCTTGAGGGGGATCTGTTTCCCGGCAGGGAAAAGCTCAGCCGGATCGAGTTTCAGATGATCAACGGCGTTTATAACGGGGCAGAGATATATAAATATCAATATCGGAATTGGCAGGGACGGTGGCGGCAGGTGGTGTTTGCCGGTTCGTCGATCAGCATGGACGGCTACGACGAGGTCGTTCAGAAAACAAGGCGAATTTGGCTGCTTGCCGTTCCGCTGCTGCTCGCCGTCACGATCATTCAGGCGGTCTGGTTTTCCCACACGGTACGCAGACAGTTCCGTTTGCTGAACGAAGCGGTGGTGGCGTACAAGAGCGGCGAGTCGTACGCGCTCGACTGGGAGCACACGCCGCTGGAATTCCGGGCGATGCTGCAAAGCTTTTACGAGCTGCTGGAATCGCAGCAAAGCGCGCTGCGCGAAAAAGAACGGATCAATTCGGAGAGCCGGAGGATCGTGGCGAACATTTCACACGATATCAAAACGCCTCTGACGGTCATTTACGGTTATGCGCGCGCCTTTGCGGAAGGCGCGGTCCCGGAGGAAAAGAAGGAACAGTATCTGGAAGCGATCTATCGAAAGTCGAAGGTCGCCGTGGAGCTGGTCAATTCGCTGTTTGAATATTCGTCGATCGAGCATCCCGAATACTGCCCCACGCTGGAATGTCTGGATCTGTGCGAGACCTGCAAGGAGATCTTTTCCGAAAAATACAACGAGATCGAGGAAAAGCATTTTGAGCTGGAGCTTGCGATCCCGGACGCGCCGCTTTACGTCAATGCGGATCGGACGCTCATCAAGCGTCTGATCGGAAATCTGATCGGCAATTCGTTAAAGTACAATCCGGCGGGGACGACGATCTTTGTGGCGATCGCGGACGAAGGCCCGCGGCTCCGTTTGACCGTTGCGGACAACGGCGTGGGGATCTCCAAGGAGATCGCGGCAAGAGTGTTCGAGCCGTTCGTGACCGGAGACGCGGCGCGTCAGTCGAACGGCAGCACGGGTCTGGGACTTTCGGTCGTAAGGCGCATCGTGGAGCTGCATCACGGAGAGCTGCGGCTTGAGACCGCGCCTGCGGAGCCGTATCATACGGAATTCTCCGTCTGGCTGCGCCGGGCGGAAAACGTTCTGCCGGATAATCTTCAGCAAAATTAAGATTGACTACAGGCTGGCTGAACCAAAAGCCGGTATGATGCTGGCTGGAACGGAGAGATAATATTATGAAATGTGTATTGGAATGGCTGGAACGGACGGCGGAAAAATATCCGGAGAAGATCGCCGTGGAGGGGCCGCAGAGCCGCTGCACCTACGCGGAGCTTCTGGAACGGAGCAGGCGCATCGGCAGCGCGCTGGCGGCGAAGATTGACGCCAATACGCCGGTCGCGGTCTATATGGAAAAGGGGATCGACACGGTCTGCGCCTTTTTCGGCATCGTCTATGCGGGGGGCTTTTATTCCCAGCTCAATCCGGAGCTGCCGCCGCAGCGGCTTTTGCAGATCGAGGAGGTGCTGCGCGCGCCGTATATCCTTACCGACCGGGAAAGCCGGCCGGCTGCCGCCGCGATCTTTCCGGAGGCGCTGCTGCTTTGCGTGGAGGAGCTGAAAACGGCGGAAATCGACGGGGCGCTGCTTGCGGGGGCAAGGGAAACGATGCTGGACGTTGACCCGCTCTATGCGAATTTCACCTCCGGCTCCACCGGAGTGCCGAAGGGCGTCGTTGTGAGCCACCGGTCGGTGCTGGATTTTATCGGCAGCTTTACCGAGCTGTTTTCCATTGGGGAGAACGACCGCATCGGCAATCAGGCGCCGTTTGACTTTGACGTTTCCGTAAAGGATATCTACTCGGCGGTCGCCGTGGGAGCCACGCTTGTGATCATTCCCCGATCGCTGTTTTCCCGCCCCGCGGAGCTGCTCGACTATCTCTGCGAGAAAAGGGTCACGACGCTTGTGTGGGCGGTTTCCGCCCTGTGCCTCATCAGCACCGTCCACGGACTGGACTACAAAACGCCGGAAACGGTAAACAAGGTGCTGTTCAGCGGCGAGGTCATGCCGCTTCGGCATCTGCGGTCTTGGATGGAGCATCTGCCAAAGGCGGCGTTTGTGAATCTGTACGGTCCCACGGAGATCACCTGCAACTGTACCTATCACCGCATCGACCGGAGCCGGGACTACGAAGCCGGAATTCCCGTCGGGCGAGCGTTTCCCAATAAGCAGATCGTGCTGCTGGACGACCAAAACCGTCGGGTCACGGAAGTGGGAAAGACCGGAGAGATCTGCGTGCGCGGAAGCGGCGTGGCGCTGGGCTACTACTGCGCAAAGGAGCAGACGGAGCGGGCGTTTGTGCAGAATCCGCTGAACGAAAGGTTCCGCGACGTTCTTTACCGCACCGGCGATCTCGGAAGGTTCGACGAAAACGGAGAGCTGTTTTTTTGCGGCAGAAAGGATTTTCAGATCAAGTACATGGGACACCGCATCGAGCTGGAGGAGATCGAAAAGCGCATGTCGGAGGTTCCGGGGATCGAACGCTGCTGCTGCGTATTCGACGCGGAAAAGAGCAGGCTATACGGCTTTTATCTTGGGACGCTGGACAAAAAGGAGCTGTTCGGAACGCTGAAAACAATGCTTCCGGTCTATATGATCCCCGGCGTTCTAAAGCCCGTGGAGAGCATGCCCATGACCAAGAACGGCAAGATTGACCGAAAGGAGCTGCTCCGACTGGCAAAGGAGAGGAAGGGTGAAAAAAATGGAACGACATGAGCTGGAATATCTGACTCGAAGCTTTCCGACGCCGACCTACGTCTTTGACGCCCGTGTGCTTCGGGAGCGCGTCCGCTTTCTGCGGGAAAATCTGCCGGACGGCGTGGGGCTCTGCTATGCGATCAAGGCGAATCCGTTTATCGTCGGAGAGCTGGAGGGTCTGGTCGATCGCTTTGAGCTGTGCTCGCCCGGCGAGCTGCGCATCTGCCAGGAGCTTGCGCTGCCCTCGGAGCAATTTGTGATCTCCGGAGTGTATAAATCGCCGGAGGTCATTGCGGAGCTGACGCGGAGCGGCGGCCCGATCGGGGCTTACACGGCGGAATCGCTTTCGCAGCTTGCGCTGCTGGCAAGGCTTTCCGAGGAAAGGCGGGAACGGCTTCCGGTGCTGCTTCGTCTTACGAGCGGGAACCAGTTCGGCATGGCGGAGGAGGAGGTGCGGGAGACCATCCGAAACCGCGCGTCCTACCCGTTTTTGGACTTTCAGGGGCTGCAATACTTTTCGGGAACGCAGAAGACGTCGCTGAAGCGGCTTCGGCGCGAGCTGGACTATGTGCAGGGCGTTCTGCGGGGGCTGCGCGAGGAGTTCGGCTACGAGGCAAGGGAGCTGGAGTTTGGGCCGGGCTTCCCGGTGATGTATTTTGCGTCGGAGGAATTTGACGAGGCCGCGTTTCTTGCGGAATTCTCGGAGCTGCTTCGCGGGATGGAGGAAAAGCCCCGCCTTGTGCTGGAGCTGGGACGGAGCATCGCCGCGTCCTGCGGCGTTTACCTGACCCGGATCGTGGACAAAAAGAGCAACCACGATCAGAACTATGCGATCGTGGACGGCGGCATGAATCATCTCGTATATTACGGGCAGTCTATGGCGATGAAGCTTCCCCTCTGTCACGCGTACCCGGAGCGGTCGGGCGAGCCGGAGAAGTGGAACCTCTGCGGCTCCCTCTGTACGGTCAACGACATTTTGGTAAAGCAGCTTCCGCTGTGCGGCCCGCAGATCGGCGACGTGCTTGTATTTGAAAATACGGGCGCATATTGTATGACCGAGGGCATCTCGCTCTTTCTGAGCCGGGCGCTGCCGGCGGTGGTTCTTCTGCGGGACGGCGGCGAAGCCGAGCTTGTGCGGGGGACGCTGGAAACCTATAAAATGAATATGCCGCAGGAAAACGGCGAAAAGAAAGGAATGGAATAACATGGAACAACTGATTGAGATTTTGGAGGAAATTAACCCGGAGGTGGACTACGAGACCTGCGACGATCTGGTGGACGGTCACTATCTGACCTCACTGATGATCATTTCGCTGATCGCGGGGATCGAGGACGAATTTGACGTTACCGTACCGACCGTGGAGATCGTGCCGGAGAATTTCAATTCCGCAGAGGCGATCTGGGCGCTGATCCAGCGGCTGATGGAAGAATAAGCGTTTGCGCTTTGGTGAGGTAGAGATGTATTCTTACTGTTCGGTGGTTTTTTTGGGCGTTTTTCTGCCGCTGACGGTGGCGTTGTATCAGGCGCTTCCGCAGAAAGGACGGCGGGTCGTTCTGCTTGCCGCGAGCTATGTCTTTTTTTGGATCCTCAGCGGAAAGCTTTTGCTCTATCTGCTGTTCTCCACGCTTTCGGTGCATCACATCGGGCTGTGGCTCTCCCTGCTTGCGAACGAGCGGGACGCCGCCCTGCAGGGCGTGGAGCGGAGCGAGCGCAAGGCGATCAAGCAGCAGTATCTTCATAAGCAGCGCATGGTGATGGGCTTTGCGGTGGTGCTGCACATCGGAATTTTGGTCGCGGTCAAATATACGGCGTTCTTTGGCTGGAACCTGAACAATCTGTTTGAGGTGCTGCATTTACCGCTCAGGCTGTCCACGGTGAAGATCCTTGCGCCGATCGGCATTTCGTTCTATACGCTGCAGGCGCTGTCCTATCTGTTCGACGTTTACCGGGGGAGCGTTCCCGCCGACCGGAACCTGTTCCGTCTGGCGCTGTTCCTGAGCTTTTTCCCCCAGATCATGGAGGGACCCATCTGCCGCTATTCCGATACGGCGCAGGCGCTCTGGGAATGTCCGAGCGTTTCCTACCGGAGCCTGACGTTCGGCGCGCAGCGCATTTTGTACGGCGTTATGAAAAAGGTCGTTGTGGCGGATCGGCTGAACGCCTTTATCAAGCCGGTGTTCGCGGACTATGCGCAGTATGACGGCGGCGTGATCGCGCTTGCCGCGGTGGGCTATACCTGTCAGCTTTACATGGAATTTTCCGGCACGATGGACATTGTCATCGGCGCCGCCGAGATCTTTGGCATCCGGCTTCCGGAAAACTTCCGGCAGCCCTTTTTCTCCAAGAGCATCTCGGAGTTTTGGAAACGGTGGCATATCACGCTGGGCACATGGTTCCGGGATTATATTTTCTATCCGGTCACGCTTTCCAAGCCGTTAAAGAAGCTGACGACGTGGGGGCGCAAGCGGCTCGGAAATCATTTCGGCCCGCTGCTCGCCGGGGCGGTCGCCCTGTTCTGCGTCTGGTTCTCTAATGGCATTTGGCACGGCGCGGGCTGGAACTATATCTTTTTCGGGATCTATCACTTTGTGCTGATCCTGCTCGGCAATGTGTTTGAGCCGTTCGTGCACAAGACCTACGAGAAGCTTCGGCTCCGCCGGAACGGAGCGGTCTGCACGGGGCTCCGCATTTTGAAGACCGGCGTTCTGGTCTGTATCGGCGAGCTGTTTTTCCGTGCGCCGGAGCTTGGCATCGGCATGAAAATGTTCGGCAGGATGGTCGGCAGCTTTTCGCTTTCCTCGTTCAAAAGCGGAAAGATTTTTGAAATGGGAATGGATCGGCAGGATTTCATCATCGTGGGCGTCACCGTCGCGATCGTCTTCCTGTTTGGCGTTTTGAAGGAACGCGGCGTGCAGATCCGGCAGCGGACGGCGGAAAAGCCGACCGTGCTTCGCTGGGCGCTGTACTATGCGCTGATCCTGTTCGTTATCGTTTTTGGCGCATACGGCCCCGGCTACATTCCGGTGGACCCGATCTATGCAAATTTTTAGGGGTATTCTTATGAAACAAAAGGGAAGAAAAATTGCCCGGTGCTTCGTCTTTCTGTTTGGGCTGCTGTGTATGCTTCTGCTGCTGTCCCGGCTGTTTGTTCCGAAGAACAACCGGAAGGAGTTCGGCATGCAGGACGTGCAGGCGAACGGAATTTTGGGAGAGCCGGAAAATACGATCGAGGTGCTTGTGATCGGCGACAGTCTGGCGTATTCCGGACTTGTCCCGATGGCTCTGTGGGAGCAGTACGGCATCCCCTCGTATGTGTGCTGTACGAAGGCGCAGCAGCTTCCCTACTCCGCGTCCCTGCTGCAGCAGGCGCTTAGGACGCAGAAGCCCAAGGTCGTGCTTCTTGAGGCGAACGCGATCTACCGCAAGATCACCGGCATTGAATTTCTGGTGAACGTAAGCCGGGATTCGCTTCCGGTGCTGAATTATCACGACCGCTGGAAGAGTCTGAACGTGAACGACCTTTCGGGCAGGGTGGAATATACATGGACGGACGACGGCAAGGGCTATCTGTTCAATAAAAAGAGCCGCCCGGCGGAGAAAAAAAATTATATGGTTCCGACGGAGGAGACGGAAAAGATCGCGTGGCTGAACGAACGGTATGTTTCGTACATTGCAAAGCTGTGCGAGAAGAACGGCGCGGAGCTTATGCTGTACAGCACGCCGAGCGCCAAGTGCTGGAACTATAAGAGGCACAACGGGATTCAGGAGCTGGCAGATCGGCTTTCGGTTCCGTATCTGGACATGAATCTGCTGTCGGACGAGGTCGCCATCGACTGGACGAAGGATACGAGAGATTACGGCGACCATATGAATTACAGCGGCGCCAAAAAGGTGACGCAATATTTGGGAAGTTATCTGAAGGCGCATTACGAGCTTTCCGATTGCCGAGATTCGGAGCGCTATGCCAAGTGGAACGACTGTCTGGCGCGCTGGAAGAGGAAGGTGGAGAAATAAAGCCGGAAACGGTCCGCTATTTGTTCCTGAGCGAAAGCAAATAGCTCGGATGGGAGTCGCGTCTTCGCGGCAGGTCGCTCGGAAATGAGGATTCGTGTGGAGCTGGTTATAAAGGAAGAGATGCGCAAGGGGCTGCATATACAGGAGATCGACGGTTGTTCGTTCAAATTGAAGGCTCCGTTTGATTTTGCCTTTTTGAGCAGATATGGGAGGGTGTTCAAGGTCTTCGACGATCAGGATTCCGGCAATATCTGCTTTGGCACGGAAAAGGACGGTCAGAAGTACTTTGTGAAATTCGCGGGCGCGCCGACGGCGGAGTATTCGGGAACGCCGGAGGCGGCGGTGGAGCGGCTGAAAGCGGTTCTGCCGATCTACCGCGATCTGAAGCAGCAGAATCTGATCGAGCTGGTAGGCGCCGAGGAGATCGGCGGCGGGTTTGCGCTTGTATTTTGCTGGGCAGACGGCGACTGCATGGGAAGAATGTATCCGGAGGGGCACCGGAGGTTCATGAACCTGTCGATTTCCGTGCGCCGGAAGGTGTTCCGCGACGTGCTTGATTTTCTTGCCGAGGTCAATCGGCGCGGTTATGTTGCCGCTGATTTTTATGACGGCAGTATTTTGTACGATTTCGAGAACGGCAAAACCACGTTCTGCGACATCGACCTGTTTCGGAAAAAGCCCTGCGTCAACGACATGGGACGCATGTGGGGCAGCTCCAGCTTTATGTCGCCCGAGGAATTCGAGCTGGGCGCGCCGCTGGACGAGGTGACCAACGTATATACCGCAGGCGCAATGGCGTTTGCCCTGTTCGGGGGCTACAGCCGCACCTACGACCGCTGGCCGCTGGGAGAAGCGCTTTACCGGGTGGCGGAGAAGGCCACGGCGAACGACCGAAGCGACCGGCAGCCGTCCGTTTGGCAGCTGATACGGGAATGGGAGAGCGCGGAGTAGGAAAAGAATCTCGCAATGCGGGATTCTTTTTATTTTCCTCCTATTTTCCTCCCAAGCGTCCCCGGAAGTCCTCATAGCCGAACCTTCGCAGGCAGTCCAGCCGTCCGTCCTCTCGCAGGACGTAGATGCTTGGCAGCGGCATTCCGTTGAAGGTGTTGTTCTTGCAGGTGGTATAGATCGCCATGTCTCCGAACAGCAGCAGCTCGCCTTCGCGAAGCGGCGCCGGGAAGGCGTAATCGCCGATCACGTCCCCCGCCAGACAGGTGGGGCCGCCGAGTCGAAAGACATGGGGCGGGTTATCCGGCGTTCCCGCGCCGTGGGAGGGCAATTCGTCCCGGTCCTCCGCGCCGTAAAGCGGCGGGCGGTAGGGCATTTCCAGAACGTCGGGCATGTGGCAGGCGGCGCTTGCGTCCAGAATCGCGAGCCGGATCTCCCCGTTTCGGAAAACATCCAGCACGCGGGCGGCAAGGTAGCCCGCGTTCAGCGCGCACGCCTCGCCCGGCTCCAGATATACCTGTATGTCCCAAGCCTGCTGTGCTCTGCGGATGCAGCGTTCCAGCCGGACCACGTCATAGCCCGGCTTGGTGATATGGTGCCCGCCGCCCATGTTGAGCCACTTCATGCGGGGAAGAACGTCGCCGAACCGTTCCGCCGCGGCGTCCAGCGTAACCTCCAAGGCGTCGGAATCCTGCTCGCATAAGGTGTGGAAGTGAAGTCCGTCAAGCAGAGAGAGCAGCTCCGGCGTCATTTTTTCATCCCATTGGGCGCGGGTCGTACCCATGCGGCTGCCGGGAGCGCAGGGATCGTAGATCGCATGTCCCTCCTGCGTGGAGCGCTCCGGATTGACGCGCAGCCCCACGCTTTTTCCAGCCTGCTTTGCCGCCGGACCGAACCTTTCCAGCTGGCGGGGGGAGTTGAATACGATGTGATCGGCGTAGCGCAGCAGCTCCGCGAATTCTTCGTCCCGGTAGGCTCCGCAAAAAACGTGGACTTCTCCGCCCGGCATTTCCTCGGCTCCCAAGCGCGCCTCGTACAGACCGCTTGCCTCGGTTCCCGCCAGATAGGGCGCCAAGACCGGGTAAAGCTCGTAGTTGGAAAACGCCTTCTGCGCCAGCAAAATTTTGCAGCCCGTGCGCTTTGCCACGTCCGCAAGGAGCTCGCCGTTTCTGCGCAGCGCGGCCTCGTCCAGAATATAGCAGGGCGTGGGCAGCGAGCCAAACAGCTCCTCCGGAGTATGTCCGTTCAGCCCCGCGAACGGCGGGCGGGGGTCTGTTGTCCGCGGCGCGCCCATCAGTCCACCAGAACCGGCGTCCGGCTCTCGCTCCGGGGCAGACCGTATTGGTCAAGCGCATCCAAGAAGGGATCGGGGTCCAGCTCCTCCACGGTGTAGACGCCGGGCTTGTTCCACTGACCGGTCAGCAGCATCAGCGCGCCGCACATGGCGGGGACGCCGGTGGTGTAGCTGATCGCCTGACTGCCCACCTCGCGGTAGCACTCCTGATGATCGCAGACATTGTAGATGTAGTAGGTCTTCTCCTTGCCGTCCTTTTTCCCGGTGAAAATACAGCCGATGTTGGTCTTGCCCTTGGTGCGCGGCCCAAGGCTGGCGGGGTCGGGCAGCAGCGCTTTCAAAAATTTGATGGGAACGATCTGCTGTCCCTCAAATTCCACGGGGCTTGTGGACAGCATCCCCACGTCCTCAAGACAGCGCATATGGTCAAGATAGCTCTGACCGAACGTCATAAAGAAGCGGATGCGCTTTGCCTCCGGGATATTCAGCGCCAGACTTTCGATCTCCTCGTGGTGAAGCAGATACATATCCTTGCGCCCCACTTGATCGAAGTCATATTCCCGCTTGACGCTCATGGGCGGGATCTCGACCCAGCGGCCGTCTTCCCAGTAGCTGCCCGGAGCCGAGACCTCGCGCAGATTGACCTCCGGATTAAAATTGGTGGCAAAGGCATAGCCGTGATCGCCGCCGTTGCAGTCCAGAATGTCGATGGTGTCGATGGAATCGAACTCATGCTTTTTCGCATAGGCGCAGTAAGCCTGCGTCACGCCCGGATCAAAGCCGCAGCCCAGCAGCGCGGTCAGACCGGCGTCCTCAAACCTTTTGCGGTACGCCCACTGCCAGCTGTAATCGAAATAGGCGGAGAAGCCCGCCTCCTTGCAGCGCTTTTCATAGACGGCGCGCCACTCCGGGTCGTCGGTGTCCTCCGGCTCGTAATTGGCGGTGTCCATATAGTTGACGCCGCAGGCAAGACAGGCGTCCATAATGGTCAGATCCTGATAGGGCAGCGCAATGTTCATGACCAGCTCCGGCTGATAGGAACGGATCAGCGCAATGACCTGCTGCACGTCGTCCGCATCCACCTGCGCGGTGGTGATCTTTGTGGCGGTTTGGGGCGCCAGCTCAGCCGCCAGCTTGTCGCATTTGGACTTGGTGCGGCTGGCGATGCACAACTCGGTAAAGACCTCGCTTACATGACAGCATTTGTGAATGGCGACGGAGGCAACGCCGCCGCATCCGATGACAAGAACCTTGCTCATGGTCATATTCTCCTTTTTATGAAAATCTTTCTTTATACAGTGCAAGAATCAGCTCCCGCAGCACCTTGCAGGCGGCTGCGGTGGAAGCGCCGCTGGCGTCCAGCGCCGGGGCAAGCTCGTTCACGTCCGCTCCGATCACGTTCCCGGTGCAGACCGTGCGGATGGCGCTCAGCAGCTGCATAAAGCTGACGCCGCCCGCTTCCGGCGTGCCGGTGCCCGGAAATACGGAGGGATCGAGACAGTCCAGATCAATGGTGAGGTAGAGCGGGACGCCCTGCTCCCGGAGGGAGCCGATGGTCTGCTCCAGCCCGTCGAAGCCGAACGGATGCAGCTCCGTGTGCGCCTTGGCAAAGCGGAATTCCTCCCGTTCTCCGCTGCGGATGCAGAACTGGTGAATGCGGCCGTCCCCCAGCAGGTCGTGACAGCGCCGCAGGACGCAGGCGTGGCTGAGCTCTGCGTCCAGATAATCCCTGCGCAGATCGGCGTGGGCGTCAAAGTGAATTATATGGAGCTTCGGGTATTTCCGCGCCGCCGCCCGCACGGCTCCAAGCGTGACCAGATGCTCGCCTCCCAGCAGCAGCGGCAGCTTTCCGTCGTTTAAGATCTCGGCGGCGCGCGCCTCGATATCCTGCAAAGCCGCTTCCGGGCTGCCGAAGCACAGCTCCATGTCGCCGCAGTCAAACACGGCGCAGTCCGTCAGATCGGCGTCCTGATAGGGGCTGTAGGTCTCCAATCCGAAGCTTTCGTGCCGCATGGCGGAGGGGCCGAAGCGCGCGCCGGGGCGGAAGCTCGTGGTGGAGTCGAAGGGCGCGCCGTAGAGGACGATGCGGGCGTCGGCATAATCCGCGTCGCAGCCGATAAAGGTTTCGATATTTGGTCGCAGCATGGCTATTCCTCCACCTCCTCCAGCATTTCCTCCAAGAACGCGG
This sequence comes from Lachnospiraceae bacterium, assembly GCA_030524525.1. Classification (GTDB taxonomy): domain Bacteria; phylum Bacillota; class Clostridia; order Lachnospirales; family Lachnospiraceae; genus ISDg. Next base: position 47,397 of record JAUNGI010000007.1, on the reverse strand, counting down.
GCAGCCAGAACGCGCCCACATGCAGTCTGGGGGTATAGTAACGCGTATGCAGATTGAGCGCCTTCCACGCCTCGGCGTTCAGATCGTCGATCGGGTGGTATTTCTTGCTGGCAAACCCAAACAGCCAGTAGCCCGCCGCATAGGTGGGAATGTGCGCCTGATAGACCCGGCTGATCGGAAAGGTGCTGACGATGCGCTTGTGACTGCGCTGCATGGCGTTGGCGTCCTCCGCATAGAACGGGCTGCCCTGCTGATTGACCATGATGCCGTCCTCGCGCAGGGCGTTGTAGCAGTTTCCGTAAAATTCGCGGGTGAACAGCCCTTCCGAGGGGCCGAAGGGATCGGTGGAGTCCACGATGATCAGATCGTAGGCGGCCTCGCGCCGACGGATAAATTTTAAGGCGTTTTCAAAGTGAAGATGCACCCGACGGTCATCCATCCGGCAGGCGTTGCTTGGCAGATAGGCGCGGCAGGCCTCCAGCACCTTGGGGTCCATCTCCACAAGGTCGATGCACTCGACGCGGTCGTATCGGGTAAGCTCCCGCACCACGCCCCCGTCCCCGGCGCCGATCACAAGGATATCCTTAATGCCCGGATGCACCGCCATAGGCACATGCGTGATCATTTCGTCGTAAATAAACTCGTCCCGCTCCGTCAGCATGACGTTGCCGTCGAGCGTCAGAACGCGGCCGAACTCCGGCGTCTCAAAAATGTCAATCTGCTGATAGGCGCTTTGCTTGGAGTAGAGATGCCTTGTTACCCGGATGCTGTGTTTTACATCCGGCGTATGAAATTCACTGAACCACATTTCCATGTCGATCCCTCCTTTATGCCAATACGTTGATCCGTTTCAGATCAGGGTCCTCCGAGCCGGTCATGCTGCATCCCTTGTCCTTTGCGTAACGGATATGCTCCAAGATCTCTGCGGTGATCCGCTCCCCCGGCGCCAAGATCGGGATGCCCGGCGGGTAGCACATAACAAATTCGCTGCATACGCGTCCTTCGCTTTCCTCCAGCGGCAGACTGACCTTCTCGGCGTAAAACGCCTCCTGCGGGCTGGTCACGACGACGGGGTCGATGTACTCCTGATGCAGAAGCCCCGTGCCGTCCTTTTGATAGCGGCGGCGGATCTCCGCCAGCGCGCTGACCAGCCGCTCCAGCTCCTGCGGGCGGTCCCCCATCGAAAGATAGGCGAGGATATTGCCGATATCACCGAATTCGATCTGAATGTCGTACTCGTCCCGCAGAATATCGTAGACCTCGATTCCCGCCAGTCCGATATCCAGCGTATGGACGCTCAGCTTTGTGGAGTCGAAATCAAATACCGAATTGCCGTTCATCAGCTCCCTGCCAAATGCGTAGTAGCCGCCCACCGCGTTCAGCTCCTGACGGGCATACTCCGCCATGTCCGCCACCTGATGGAACACCTCGCGTCCCCGGAAGACCAGATTTCGGCGGCTGATATCCAGACTGGACATCAGAAGATAGCTGCCGGAGGTGGTCTGCGTCAGGTTGATGATCTGGCGCACATAGCCCGCGTGGACATTGGGGCCCACCAGCAGCAGACTGGACTGGGTCAGGCTGCCGCCGCTCTTGTGCATGGACACGGAAGCCATATCCGCCCCCGCCTCCATCGCCGACACCGGCAGAGCGCTGCCAAAGTAGAAGTGGGTGCCGTGAGCTTCGTCCGCAAGGCAGAGCATTCCCGCATTGTGCGCCATTGTTACAATGGCGCGCAGGTCGCTGCAAATACCGTAATAGGTGGGATTGTTTACCAGAACCGCCACGGCGTTTGGATGCTCCGCGATCGCCTTTGCCACCTGCTCCCGCCGCATTCCCAAAGAGATGCCCAGCCGCTGATCGACCTCCGGATTCACATAGACCGGGATCGCGCCGCAGAGAACAAGGGCGTTGATCACGCTTTTGTGGACGTTTCTCGGCAGAATGATCTCGTCCCCGCGCTTGCAGGCGGTCAGGATCATGCTCTGCACCGAGCTTGTGGTGCCGCCCACCATCAGAAACGCGTGCGCCGCGCCGAAGGCGTCCGCCGCCAGCTGCTCCGCCTCGCGGATCACCGAAACCGGGTGGCAGAGATTGTCCAGCGGCTTCATGCTGTTTACGTCCATGCCGACGCATTGCTGCCCCAAAAAGGCGGTCAGCTCCGGATTGCCCCTGCCGCGCTTGTGTCCCGGCACGTCAAAGGGTACGACGCGCATACGCCGGAACGTTTCCAGCGCCTCATAGATGGGCGCGCGGCTTTGATCTAAACGGATTCGACTGTTTTTCAAGGATTTCCCCTCCCTTTTTCCTTGGTCACAACAAAGAGCTTCGCCTGCGGCGCGTTTTTCGTTCCTAGGACGGGTTTTCCTCTGAAACAAAAAAAAACGCAGGCCGTGCGGTATGCACAACTTGCGTTTTTGATCTGAAACAGCGGTGGCGCCGAGAGGGCGGCCGACGTCCGGAAAAATCCGAGAAACCTTGGGTTCAGATAGGACGGGGAGATTAGAGTCTATATAGCAATCATACTTTTACTACTCTTATTGACCGTTTCACAAGTCTGCGTACAAGCGCATTCGGTTATGAAGTAACCAACTTATAAAATTCGAGCTTTTAACTCGATCAATAAGGCAGCGCAAAGCTGCCGGTCGGCAGTGGACCCGGCTGTCCGTATGGCCTTGACTCCGCAAAGGGGTGGTCCGGAATAATTGCTTTGAAAAGACTCTTAACCTATCCTTCCAAAATCGAACAAATTCTAACACAACGGAAAAGCAATGTCAAGCTTTGGAGCGTCCCGCCTCAGTCCGAGATCGGCTCGCCGGCTCTGTGCTTTGCCAGAAGCGTATGAATGCGGTCGGTGGGGCTGAGGAATTCGCTGATGGACGCGTCATGGTTCAGCGAGTCGATCAGCAGGGCAATATATTTGCTCATGTCCGCGGTGATGTACCACTCGCGGCTCAGCAGCTCCGGCGTCTGGTAGATCAGGTTCGTCGTAATGACGCGGTAGATCAGTCCCTCCTGATAAGCGGCGTCGAATTTGGCGGTGCCGTTCGTAAACAGACCGAAGGTGGAGCAGAGGATGATGCGCTTTGCGCCCCGGCTTTTCAGCTCCTTGGCAACGTCGAGCATGCTGTCGCCGGACGAGATCATGTCGTCAAGCACGATCACGTCCTTGCCGTTTACGTCGCCGCCGAGAAATTCATGGGCAACGATCGGGTTCCGTCCGTCCACGATCTTTGTGTAGTCCCGGCGCTTGTGGAACATGCCCATATCGGTGTCCATAACGGTGGCGAAATAGACCGCGCGGTTCATCGCGCCCAAGTCCGGGCTGATGACCATCAGATGCTCCGCGTCGATGCGGATGTCCGGGATATATCTGATCAGAGCCTTTACAAACTGATAGGAGGGCATGACGTTGTCGAAGGACTTGAACGGGGTCGCGTTCTGCACGGACGGATTGTGCGCGTCAAAGGTAATGACCGAATCGACGCCCACATGGGAAAGCTCCTGCAGGGCGAGGGCGCAGTCCAGCGACTCTCTGGAGGAACGCTTGTCCTGACGGCTCTCGTAAAGGAACGGCATGATGACCGTTACCCGGCGCGCCTTGCCGCTCAGCGCCGAGATGACCCGCTTCAGATCCTGAAAATGGTCGTCGGGCGACATATGGTTGGGGTTTCCGCAGACCGTGTAGGTAAGGCTGTAGTTGCAGACGTCCACAAGGATATACACGTCCATGCCCCGGATGCTTTCGTTAATGACGCACTTTGCCTCTCCCGTACCGAAACGCGTGCATTTGCAGTCGATCAGATAGGTGTCGCGGCGGTACTTGTCCTGATGCGGCGTACTCATATATTTGTGCTCGCGGTTGTTGCGCCACGAAACAATATATTTGTTCACCTTTTCTCCGATTCCGCGGCTGCTTTCCATGGCGATAATGCCAAGCGGGGCGTAGGAAACGGTTTCGATCAATTTGTCTTCTTGCGACATGTGCTTTCCTCCATAGAATGTGTAATGTATCTCAATCGGGGCTACATCATGCTCCGTTTGATTCGGTTGTCACTGCCCAAAATCTTGATGTATTGGAAATTGAAAAGCCGGGAAACGACCCGTTCGGCATAGCGCCGTTTGATCTTTTCCATCGACAGATTGGTGGAAATGACGATCGGCTTATGGCGCAGCGCGCGCTCCTCCATGCAGATAAAGAGCTGGGAGTTCGTATAGGAATTGGTCAGCTCCGTTCCCAGATCGTCGATGATCAGCAGGTCGCAGTCCAAGATCGTGTCAAAGGCGCGGCGGGCGTTGGCACTGTCGTCCTCGTGACCGAACTTGTATCGTTCAAAGATCTCGAACAGCCGGAAGGAGGAGAGATAGAGCACCGTATAATTTTTGTCGAGCAGGGCTTTGGCAATGCAGTTGGTAAGAAAGGTCTTGCCCACGCCGGTCTCGCCCCGGATCAGCAGGTTCCGCTTTTCCGTATCGAAGTGCTCCACATATTCCTTCGCCTTTTGAAGGAAATCCTTCATCAGCTCATAGTATGTGCTGCCGGTGTCCTCGTCAATCATGGTGCGGGAATACAGACTTTCGTCAAAGGTGGAAAAGTTTTCCTTTTCCAAAAGCTCCCGGCGGCCCGGATCCATAAAAAAATGGTTGATCACGGCCTGTCGGAAGCAGCGGCAGAATCCGTTTTCCGCATATCCGGTGTCCTTGCAGATCGGGCAGCGGTAGATGGGCTCCAGATAGTTTTCGGAAAAGCCCGCGCAGCGGATCAGATCCTTTTTCTGCGCGATCAGCCGGTCGTTCGTCCGCTTGAGCGAGAGCAGCAGCTCCGGATCGCCCCGCAGGGCAAGCTTCGCCGACTGCACCGAGCCGTGAATGAGCTGTTCGTCGATCTCGGCAAGCACCGGAAGCGCGGCGTATACCCGTTCCTTCCGGCGTTTTTGTTCGCGAAGGTTCGCAAGGCGCAGCTCGTCGTATTCGCGCATGATGACCTGATATTCGGAATTGTTCAGCGGCATGGTTCCCTCCATTGTGGAGCAAAAGTATTTATATGGCTATGCCGATAAGGCGTCGGCACTCGCTCCGTCAGTTCCGGAGCATGATCCGTTCGATCTCCGCCCAGTCCTCTTGGGTATATTCCCTTTGGTCAAAGTCGTTGAACTGATTGGGCGCGGTCTTTCTTCTACTGCCTATCATATCAGTTTTCCGGGCATTTTCAAGACTCTGTTTGCGTTCCTCGTGGGCCTGATCGAGACGCTGCACGTCCTCCAAGCTCCGGGCGCCGCTTTCGTGCCATTTCTTTAAGATGGCGTCCAGATACCGGCAGTCCGAGGTCGGCTTTAGCGAGGCGCGGCGGAAGGCTTCCTCCAACAGAACGGGGGACAGCTTCCAGTCCTCCGTCCACTTCCGCAGAAAGGCCCGCTGGGATTCGTTCAGCGGCTCGTGCAGGGAGAAGACCCTCCGGTACAGCGCGGCGGCCTCCTCAAAGGGCGCGCTCTGCTTCTGCAGGTCGGCGAGGGAGGCGATGCCCTGCCGGTTCCAGTTGATGGCGACGGTTTCTATGTAACGGTTCAGACCCTTTCCGCAGTTGCTGCCGGTCTGCTCCACCGCGTATTGATAAAGATGCAGGATCAGATCCTCCGGAAATTGCAGCTCCTCGCGCAGAAACGTGATCAGATCCAGCTCCACCTTGGAGCCGAGGGGTCTGCCGAGGCGCTGCTCCACCTTTTCGATCAGGCTCTCTGAGGGCGGGGTCTCGGTCTGCGGGAAGGAGGCAGGCGAGTCAGCCCGCCGCAGGCTTGGCTCCTCCGGCTCCTCCTCGGTCAGGTCGCGCAGGTCGAGAGAGAGCAGATTGCCGTCCTTGTCCTGCGTGAATTCCAGAATGCCCTTTTTCTCCCAATAGCGCAGCGCGCGCAGAATATCCTTTTCCGCATAATCCATGCGGTCGGCAAGGGCGCTCATGGAGAAATCCCGATCCTCGGAAAGAAAACGCAGCAGAAAAAAATACACTTTCAGATAAGAACCGTTGGCGTCGGACATATACCGGTCGATGAAACGGTTAGGCACCTGCGTATACTGCCTTTTCCCGTTTGATTTGATCCCAATCCTGCACATATCAGCTTTTCCCCCTTTGGTTATCTTCGGTGCGAACCACATTATAGACTAAGAAAAATCAAAAGTAAATAGCCAAAAAAGAGGTACGAAACGGGTAGAAAGGAGCTGTGGATAAGGTGGAAATTGTGGATAAACGGCGGGCGAAAAATGTTGCATTTTCTTGCCTTTTGCCGAAAGCCCGTGGGACGGGGGCTTTGCGGCGCGCCGGACGGTTGCCGGCGGGGAAAAAACAGAAAAAAAATATCCACAGCAGGAAATCCCCATCCTGACTGTGGATATTGTGGATAACTTATTTCCCAAGCAGGAAATCGCCCACTTTTGCAATGTCTCCCGCCCCCATGGTTATCAACAGGTCGCCGTTGACACAATTTTTTAGCAGGAAATTTTCAATTTCATCGAAGGAAGGAAAATAATAGGCATCTTTCCCTAATTTTTTCAGATCCTCGCACAGATCTCTGCTGGAGATCTCCCCGGTGTTGACCTCGCGGGCGGCGAAGATGTCCGCCAGAACGATCTTGTCGGCGGCGCAAAGCGCTTCCGCGAATTCGGCGCGCAGCAGCTTGGTGCGGGTGTAGGTGTGGGGCTGAAATACGCACCAGAGCGTCTTGTGCGGATATGCCTTCGCCGCCGTCAGCGTCGCCTTGATCTCGGTCGGATGGTGCGCGTAGTCGTCCACGATCGTGACGCCGCCCACGGTTCCCTTCTTTTCAAAGCGCCGTTCGGTTCCCGTGTAGTGCAGCAGCGCCGTCTGCATGACGGAGAGGGGGATCCGACGGCGGGTGCCCTCGGCGATCGCAGCCAGCGAGTTGGCTGCGTTGTGCTCGCCGACGACCGAAAGTCGGATGCGTCCGGAGGGAGCTCCGTCGATGTACAGGTCATAGGAAGGGCAGCCCAGCTCGTCGTAGGTCACGTTCCGGGCGGCAAAACGGTAGCGGTCGTCCGGGTCGTCCTCCGCAAGCATTCCGTAGGTGACGATCTCGCAGGGCAGCCCCTCGATGATCTCCGCAAGCCTTGGGATCTGTCCGTTGATGATGAGGCAGCCGTTTTCGGGCAGCCGCTGGGCATAGAGCCGGAAGGAGTGCCGGATATCGTCCAAGTCCTTGAAGAAATCCAAATGGTCCTTGTCGATATTCAGGATCACCTCGTCGCTCGGATAGAATTTAAGGAAGCTGTTCGTGTATTCGCACGCTTCGAACAGGAAATTGTCCGAACGGCCGATGCGCAGGTTCCCGCCGATCGCGTCCAGCATACCGCCGAGGGAGATCGTCGGGTCCATGCCGGCTTCCAGCAGCATCAGCGCGATCATCGAGGTGGTGGTCGTCTTTCCGTGCGTTCCGGACACGCCGATCGCGATCGGGAAGGCGTGGGAGATCTGTCCGAGCAGCTCCGCCCGGTCCATCAGGGGGATTCCCTTTTCCACGCAGGCGGCGTATTCCGGATTATCCGGATGCACGGCGGCGGTATATACCGCAAGGTCGATGTCGTCGGTCAGATTGGACGCGCGCTGTCCGTAACAGACGCGGATGCCGTCCGCCTCCAGACGCTCGGTGATCGGGGAGCGCGCCCGGTCGGAGCCGGAAACGACAAAGCCCTTGCTGTGCAGAAGCTCCGCCAGCCCGCTCATGCTGATGCCTCCGATTCCGATAAAGTGGATATGTATAGGTTGATTCAGGTCGATCGTTGTCATAGTTTCCTCCATAATATACAAGGCGCCGCTTCTGCAAACGGATCGCTCGGTCTGCGCATGCAGGCTTTGTCCCACGGACGTGATCCGGGACTTTAATAGTAATCATATCATTTTTTCTCGAAAAAACAATCGTAGATTACCGAACTTTTTTCTTTTTCTGTTGACACAAAACCCGAAAAAATGGAGTTTCTTGACGTAAGGTGCTCCATTTTGTAGATTGTGCATAAAAGCGCACAAAAAAACGAATTATTTTTATCAATTTTATTCACTTTTCCCGAAAGGTGTGCTATACTTGTCTCATTAAAAACTGTAATCGAGGTGGTTGCGTGATTAAGAAAGAAATGATTGCTATGCTGCTTGCAGGGGGACAAGGTTCCCGCCTCGGTGTCCTGACCTCCAGCGTAGCAAAACCGGCCGTAGGATTTGGCGGAAAATACCGCATCATTGATTTTCCCCTGAGTAATTGTATCAATTCCGGCGTTGATACGGTGGGCGTATTGACCCAGTACCAGCCCTTGCGGCTGAATACCCATATCGGGATCGGCATTCCGTGGGACTTGGATCGAAACATCGGCGGGGTGTCGATCCTTCCTCCTTATGAAAAAAGTACGAATGCGGAGTGGTATACCGGTACGGCAAATGCGATCTATCAGAACCTGAAGTTCATGGAAACCTATAATCCGGAGTATGTGCTCGTACTTGGCGGCGATCATATCTACAAGATGAATTACGAGGAGATGCTGGATTTCCATAAGAAGAACAATGCCGACATTACCCTCGCGACGATTCCGGTGCCTTGGGAGGAGGCGAGCCGCTTCGGCGTGGTGATTACCGACGACGACATGCGCATCCGCGAATTTGAGGAAAAGCCCAAGAATCCGAGAAGCAATCTGGCGTCCATGGGCATTTACATCTTTACCTGGAAGGTGCTGAAGGAGGCGCTGATCACCCTGTCCGAGCAGGAGGGCTGCGATTTCGGAAAGCATATTATTCCGTACTGCCATAACCGCGGGGACCGGGTATTTGCCTATGAGTTCAACGGTTACTGGAAGGACGTGGGAACGCTGGGCTCTTACTGGGCTGCCAACATGGAGCTGATCGACATCGTTCCGGTTTTCGATCTGTACGACGAATACTGGAAGATCTACACAAAGAGCGACGTGATCCGTCCGCAGTATATCGCGGACAATGCGGTAATCAACCGCGCCATCATCGGCGAGGGCACCGAGGTCTACGGCGAGCTGCACAATTCCGTCGTGGGCGCCGACGTGGTGATCGAGGAGGGGGCGGTGGTCCGCGATTCGATCATTATGAAGGGCACGATCATCGGCAAGGGAACCTACATTGAAAAAGCCATCGTGGCGGAAAACGTGGTCATCGGAAACCACTGTCAGATCGGCGTGGGCGAGGAGAAGCCGAACACTTGGAAGCCGCATATTTACGCGGACGGCCTTGTGACCGTTGCGGAGGATTCCGTCATTCCGGACGGCGTGAAGATCGGAAAGAATACCGTGATTTCCGGCGGAACCTGTGAAGACGATTATATCAACGGCGTTCTGGACAGCGGTGAAAGTTTGGTGAAGGCAGGTGGCGCACAATGAAAGCAATCGGAATTATACTCGCAGGAGGCAACTCCAATCGCATGCAGGAGCTGAGCAGCCGCAGAGCCATTGCGGCCATGCCGGTTGCCGGAAGCTACCGGAGCATTGACTTTGTGCTTTCGAACATGACCAATTCCCACATTCAAAAGGTGGCGGTGCTGACGCAGTACAACTCCCGTTCGCTGCATGAGCATCTGAATTCCTCCAAGTGGTGGGATTTCGGACGGAAGCAGGGCGGACTTTATGTTTTTGCGCCGACCATTACCCAAGAGAACGGCTTCTGGTACCGGGGAACCGCCGATGCGATCTACCAGAATATTGATTTCCTGAAGCAGAGCCACGAGCCCTATGTTGTGATCGCCTCGGGCGACGGCATTTACAAGCTCGACTACAATCAGGTCATCAACGAGCATATTGAAAAGCAGGCGGATATTACGGTCGTTACGACCCAGCTTCCCGAAAACGAGGATATCAGCCGGTTTGGTCTGGTGACCACGGATGAAGACGGACGCATTACGGAGTTTGAGGAAAAGCCGCTGAGCGCCGAGACCCGGATGGTTTCCACCGGCATTTACGTGATCCGCCGCCGTCTGCTGATCGAGCTTCTGGAAAAATGCATCGCGGACAACAACTATGATTTTGTTCACGGCATCCTGATCCGTTATAAAGACACGAAGAACATATATGCGTATGAGATGGAGGGCTACTGGAGCAACATTTCTTCCACGGAGGCTTACTATCGTACCAATATGGACTTCTTGAAGCGCGAGGTGCGGGACTACTTCTTTAAGCAGTATCCGGACGTGTACTCCAAGGTGGACGATCTTCCGCCCGCAAAGTACAACCCGAACGCCGTGATCAAGAACAGCCTGATTTCCAGCGGCAGCATTGTCAACGGAACGGTTGAAAATTCGATCATTTTCAAGAAGGTTTATGTGGGCAACAACGTTACGATCAAGAACTCGATCATCCTGAACGACGTTCATATCGGCGACAATACCTACATCGAGAACTGTATCGTGGAGAGCCGCGACACCATCCAGTCCGGTCAGACGCTGGTCGGCGAGGAGGGCAAGATCCGCATTGTGGATGAGCGGTCGGAACGGTATAGTATGTAAGCTGTGAAGCGCTGACAACGAACCCCTTTTTGTTTTTTCCCCCGGCGGCTGAAATGTGCTGCCGGGGGTTTTTTGTTTCATAGGAAAGAGCTTTCATTACGAAGGGGCGTCCTATGAAACAAAAAACGCTCCGCGGGGATCGCACGGATGCCGCGTTAATTTGCTCGGAATAGGAGTTTATATGAAACTTATATCATGGAACGTAAACGGCTTAAGAGCCTGTATGCAGAAGGGCTTTCTGGATTTTTTCCGGGAAGCCGACGCGGACGTTTTCTGTTTGCAGGAGACAAAGCTGCAGGAGGGGCAGCACGACTTGGAGCTGCCGGGATATTATCAGTATTGGAATTACGCCGAAAAGAAGGGCTATTCCGGCACCGCGCTGTTCTCCAAAAAGGAGCCGCTGCGCGTGACCTACGGGATCGGCGCGGAAAAGCACGACCGGGAGGGGCGGGTCATTACCGCGGAATTTGAGGAGTTCTGGGTCGTAACGGTCTATACGCCCAATTCCCAGCGCGAGCTGGCTCGGCTCGATTACCGCATGGAGTGGGAAGCGGATTTTCTGAATTATGTAAAGGGGCTGGCGGAGAAAAAGCCGGTCATTTTCTGCGGAGATCTGAACGTGGCGCACCGGGAGATCGACCTGAAAAATCCGAAGACCAACCGAAGGAACGCGGGCTTTACCGACGAGGAGCGCGCCTGCTTTACGCGGGTGTTGGAAAGCGGCTTTATCGACACCTTCCGGTATTTCTATCCGGAGCTGGAGGGGGTCTATTCGTGGTGGTCGTACATGTTTCAGGCAAGAGCCAAGAACGCAGGGTGGCGGATCGACTACTTTGTCGTATCGGAAACGCTGAAAGAGCGTCTGGAGGACGCGAAGATCCATACGCAGGTTCTCGGCTCGGATCATTGCCCGGTAGAGCTTACGCTGAAAGCGTAAACAGGGAATAGAAATAGCCCTTCTGCGCCATCAGCGCGTCAAAGCTGCCCCGTTCCAAAACGCTGCCGTCGCGCAGGACGACGATTTCGTCGTATTGCTTCATTAGCCCGCGTTCCAGCCTGTGCGTGACGACGATGCGGGTCAGACCGTTCAAATGCAGGATGGAGTCGGTGACGGCATAGGCGGTTTGGTTGTCGAGCGCCGCGGTGGCCTCGTCGAGGAGAAGCACCGGAGTGCCCCGCAGCAGACAGCGGGCGATGGATATGCGCTGGCGCTCGCCGCCGGAAAGTCCGGCTCCGTTTTCTCCGCAGCGGTATTCGCCGCCTCTTTCCGCAAGCAGCTGCGTCAGGCCCGAACGTCGGACGGCGTCGTCGAGTTGTTCCTTCGGAAATTCACGGAACATTGTGATATTGTTCGCAATTGTACTGTCAAAGAGAAATACGCTCTGTCCAATCAGGCTCATAACGTTGTATAGACTGTCGGTATCGATCGTTTTCAGCTCCCGCCCGTCGATGGTGACGGAACCCGTGTAGTCGGCATGCGCGCCCATCAGCAAATGCAAAAGCGTGGACTTACCGGAGCCGGAGCCTCCGACGACCGCATATTTCTTGCCGGCTTCAAAGCGCAGGGAGAGGTCCTTGAGCACCGGCTTTTCCGGTTCGTAGCCAAAGGAGACCCGCTCGAGGGCGATCGCTTCCGTGAGCGTTGGCGGGATGGCGACGCCCGAAGCGGCGGTATGGGAGGAGGCGGCGTCCGCCAGCTTTTCGATCAGTCCTTCGGCTGCCCTCCGTCCTGCCCAGTATTGCGGCACATGCTCGATGGGCGACAGAATAAAATTGCACAGGTTGACGATGATGAGCACCGTTCCTGCGGTGATCCGTCCCCGAATGGCAAGAAAGGCCCCCAAAAAGAAAATGCCGAACTGGAAGATCATGCCGCAGCCTCCGGAGACCGTGACCATAAGACCGTCCCAAAAGCGGCGGCGATCCTTTGCCTTTTCTGCGGCAGCGTTGGCGCTTTCATACAGCTGCTTCGCCTGCGCCTCCGCCTGAAAGCTTTTGATGACCGAGAAGCCTTGGAGCAGATCCTTGAGCGTTGACATATAGCTTTCGTTTCGGTTGCTGACCGCCTGCTCCCGCCGCGTCAGCTCGCCGCCCATGCAGAGCGAAACGGCGATCGGCAGAGCGCTCAGGAAAAGCGCCGCCGCTGCCAGCTCCCAGCTGCACCAGAACATCATGGTCAGTGCTCCGACAAAGGAAACGCAGTCGAAGATCAGCAAAAACGAGCGATTCAAATAGTTTTCCTCAATGGCGGAAAGGTCGTTGCTCAAAACCGAAAGATAGCGGCCGGTATTTTCCGTGGAAAAGGCGCTGATGCTCTTTTCGGAAATGCGGGAGAAGGCGGTCGATTTATAGCGCCTCATCGCGCCATGGATAAAGCGGCTTTTTGTGCGGTACAGCAGAACATTCAGCAGGACGATCAAAAGAAACAGAAACGGCAGCAGAGAGAGCAGACGGAGCAGCCGGTGCAGGTTCGAGGCGGCGATAATGTCGAGAATTTCGCCAAGGAGCCACGAAACGATCAGATTTGGAAGCGCGCTCAGAACGGTCAGCAGCAGGACGGCGGCGAAGCGCAGACGACCACCCTTATAAAATGCATGGACGTAGGGTTTGATGTTTGTCTTGTTTGCCGCCATTTATTTCCCCGCCTCCTCTGCGTTTTCTGCCAACAGGATCGGACGCTTGCGGGTGTCCCAGCCGTAGAGCCATGCTTCCTTTTGCTCCATAAACCATCGGGCGAAGTAGAGAAACGGTACGAGCGCACTTGTGTCATGGAGAATATAGGCGGACAACGTCCCTTCCACGATCTCCAGCGTTTCCCCTTCGACCAGATGACAGCCCTCCATTTCTTTGAGGAGCGCCTCCGTTTCCTCCGTCGAAAGATGCAGACGCTTGGCAACGGCGGCGGGCGTGTGAAAGCATCGCTTCTTCCCGTACAGAAAGCGCAGAATCTCCAACGCGCCGGGTTTGCTCAGCACGGCAAAAAGCCGACGGTAGTCATCATTTTCTGCCAGATGCTGTTCGTAGCCCTTCGGCGGCTCCGGCAGTACCAAATAGAGCGGAAAATTCTTGGATTGGACGGCAAGCACCAGCCCTTCTTCCGAAACGAGTTTGGAGCGCAGCCAGATCTTTTCACCGTCTTTTTGCTGTGGATCGTTCCAATAGCAGTTGTCCGGCATTTCGCAGGAAATGTCGAGAGGGGACAAGGGGTCCAGCATGGTAGGAAAGAGTGCGCACAGCAGGTCAAACAATGCGTTTACCCGCCTCTCGGGCGGCTGGGCGCTCAGCCAGCGGCTCAGCCGTTCCGGCATGCGTTCCAGCTCCTGCTCGCTTCTCCCGAACAGCGTGTCGATCGAAACGCCCAGATGCTCCGCTAAGCTTGGCAGCAGCTCCACATCCGGCGCGCCTCCTTTTTCCCATTTGCTGACCGCCTGCGCGGTCACGCCCACAAGCGCGCCAAGCTGCTCCTGCGTAAGTCCCCGGTTTTTCCGCAGGGCGGCGATCCGGCTGCTTAAAACGGTGGTTTCCGTCTTTCCCTCCATGGTTATCGTACCTCGATTTCTTTTTGCGTTGGTTGTATTATACATAAAACTTCGGTTGAAAACAATGGAGGGAAACTTGGGAAAATACAACGGAGGGTTGAAAACGAGTTCTTTTTACGCTTCGGACAGCAAGCGTCCGTTTTCCATCGTCAGCACGCCGTCGTACCGGGACGTAAGCTCAGGGTTCGGCTTGTGGGAAATGTGGAGGATGGTAATGCCCTCCAGCCCCAAGAGCATCTCCTCGATCGCCCGGGCGGTCTCCGGGTCCAGCGCGCTGGTCACCTCGTCCAGCAGAAGGATATCGGGCTGGGCGTAGAGCGCCCTTGCCAAGCCGATGCGCGCCTTCTGACCGCCGGAAAGCTGCCGCTGTTCCTCGTCCACCGGCGTATCGACGCCCTGCGGCAGGGAGGCGATAAAGTCGGAGAGGCAGCAGCGCCGGATTTCCTGTTCGACCCGCTTTCGGTCGCCGAGTCCCAGAAAGTCGATATTATCCGCCACCGAACGGCGGAAGACGTAGGGCTGCTGGCCCACCAGCACAAGCCTGCCCGCCAGACTTCCGGAGGGCAGGCTTTCCAGCGGCTTTCCGTCCACATAAACGCCGCGGCTCGGATATTGCCCCGCCAATACTTTCAGAAGCGTGGATTTTCCGCAGCCGCTTTCGCCCAGCAGCAGATATTTCTTGCCCTTTTCAAAGAAGTAAGAAAAGCTGCGGATGGCGGGGGCGTCCTCGGAATAAGAAAAATTCAGGTCCCGCGCCTCGATCCCCTGCCGTACCGCGTCCGCCTTCCGGGGCGGAAGCGCCGGATGCGCCGCAAGGAATTCCCCAAGCCGTTCCTGAACGCCGCGGCTGCCCTTGATCTGCGTATAGGTCGCCGCAAAATCCATTACGGGCATCGAAAAACGGTTGGCAATGTAAAAAACGGTCAGCAGCGTTGCGGGCGTCATGCTTCCCTTCACGACGAACCAGCCTGCCGTCAGCACCGACAGCAGAACCATCAGCAGAGCGATCAGCAGATTGCTTTTCATCATGAGCTGGGTCATGAGCTGGGCGCGCAGCCGGGCGTTTGCCATATTCTGATTGGCTTCGTCAAATTCGCCCTCGACGGACCGTTCGCCGCCGTAGCTTTTTACGACGGAGAAGCCCAGCAGCAGTTCCTTTGCCTTGGAGGTAAAGGACGCCGCTTGCTGTGACTGGACGACGGTGAGACGGTTGATCTTTTTGCCGAACAGCATCGGGACAAAATACTGAACGACCGAAAGGACCATCATGACCGCCGCCACCACCGGATTGAGCAGAACGGAATAGACCACGCAGAAAATAAACTGGGCGGCATAGGAAAAAATGAGCGGGACCTGCGTATAATACTGATCCCGCAGCAGCAGGACGTCGCCGGTCAGGGTATTCAGATATTCTCCGGTGTCTTTTTTTGCGAATTCCGCGCTGTCCATCGAAAAGATCGAACGGTTCAGCCTGCTCCGCACGGACTGCGCCGCCCGCTCCCCGTAGGTCTGCATCGCGTCGTCCGCCAGCAGGCGGCTGAACGGATAGAGCAGGGCGAACAGAACGGCGATCAGTCCCACCGAGAGCAGCTCGCGGACGCTTTCTGCGGAGGCCGCCGTATTGGCGACCAGATTGATGATGAGGGCAAAGCCCATGGAAAGCAGTCCGTAGGCGAATTGCAGGATGCAGCATAAAACGAGGAAGCGCGGATTCCAGCGCAGCGTATCGTAGCGTTTTGTCTTTTTCATATCGGCGATCTCCTTGATCCGGCTGTAGTTAGCCTTAACTAACCACGAGGATAGCACAGGGAAGCTTTTCTGTCAATAGACCGGGGAGGTTCCTGAGGCGAAAATTTGCGGGGCGGCTGGGAAGGGTGCAGCTCCCTCTTGCCGAAAGGGGCGTTTCCGGGTATTATAGTAAGCAGCGAGGGGGTGTGCAAAAATGATCTATTTGTCGGAGTTCCGGTTCCCGGATGCGGATACCGAATTTGACTTTTTCCTGTCGGTCAAGCGAACCTGCTACAACACCTACTATCCTTTTGAGGTGTTGTCGAAAAACGGGCTGGAGCAGGTGCGCTTTGCGCCGGTCACGATCTTTTACGGCGGGAACGGCTCCGGAAAGTCCACCGCCCTCAACGTGATCGCCGAGAAGCTGGAGCTTGCGCGGGACACGCTGTTCAACCGCACGAATTTTTTCGAGGATTATACGCGCCTGTGCGGCTATGAGACGCAGCTTCCGGTCCCGACCGGCAGCCGGATGATCACAAGCGACGACGTGTTCGATTTTATGCTGAATCTGCGGACGCTGAACGAGGGCATCCACCGGAAGCGGGAGGAGCTGTTTGAAGAATATCTCGACGCGAAATATTCGGATTTTCAGCTTCGTTCCATCGAGGACTACGACCGGCTGAAGCAGGTCAATCAGTCCCGGAGCCGGACCCAGTCCCGCTATGTCCGGGAGCATTTGATGAAAAACGTCCGGGAGCATTCGAACGGCGAGAGCGCGTTTATCTATTTCGTGGAGAAGGTGCAGGAAAACGGGCTGTATCTTTTGGACGAGCCGGAGAACAGCCTTTCCCCGGAAAAGCAGCAGGAGCTGGCGCAGTTTTTGGAGGGGAGCGCCCGGTTTTACGGCTGTCAGCTCGTCATTGCCACGCATTCGCCGTTTCTGTTGTCGCTTCGGGGCGCAAGGGTCTATAACTTTGACGAATCGCCCGTTGCGGTGCGGAAATGGAGCGAGCTGCCGAACGTGCGGGCATATTATGATTTTTTTAAGGAGCATGAAAAGGAGTTTGCAGGAGAATGATAACACTGGAAAAAATGAGCGCCGCCGAGATTTCGGAGCTTTACGCCGCCCGCATGACGGCGGATTTTCCGCAGGCGGAGCTGAAGCCGCTCAAGTCCATTCTGAACATGACGGAGCAGGGCGTATACGATAATCTGCGCATTTGTCTCGACCGGGAACCGGCGGGCTATGCGCTTGTTCTGCGCGCCGACGGGATCGGCTATGCGCTGCTCGATTATTTTGCGGTCTTTTCGGAAAAGCGCAATCTGGGGATCGGCGGGGAAGCCCTCGCCGCGCTGCGGGAATTCTACCCGGAGCATCGGCTCCTGCTGGAGAGCGAATTTCCGGCGGATGCGCCGAAACCGGAGCTTGCCGCCCGGCGGCTCGGCTTTTACAAAAGAAACGGCGCGGTCGATACCGGCGTGGAAAGCCGGGTGTTCGGCGTGCATTTTGTGAACTGCGTTTTAACGGAGGCGGGGGAGCCCGCCGAAGCGCCGGAAAAGATCGCCGAGGCGCTGGAAGCGCTTTATCGGTATATCGTGCCGGAGGAAACGGAGAGAAGGAAGCAGATCCGTTTTCTGATCTGAAAATCTAATTCCCCTTCCGGAGCGCCAGCGACGGGGTTATTTGTGCCAGAGCATCACAAATAGCCGATTGAAAAATCACGCTGATGCGATGATTTTTCAATCTACGCCCGCTCCTCCAGCAACGGTTCTATGACCCCCAGAAACAGCTCCGTGACGGTTTCCGGGGGTTCCTTCATTTTCTCGGAAAGCCACCAGTCCACGGTTTCGACAAACGAAGACGAAATGTGGTTCACAAGGTAAGCTTCCGGAAGCTTGGAGTTTTTGAGCAGCCCCTTGTCCGCATACTGGGTCACGATCAGCTTTTTCAGATTGCTTTTGAAATACCGCAGAAAGATTTCGTTGTTCTGCGAGGACAGCAGACCGAGGACGTTGCGGTCGTTTTCCTGCAAATGCCGGAGCAGGTGCAGAAAGACGGAGTCCGC
Organism: Lachnospiraceae bacterium; assembly: GCA_030524525.1. Classification (GTDB taxonomy): domain Bacteria; phylum Bacillota; class Clostridia; order Lachnospirales; family Lachnospiraceae; genus ISDg. The sequence goes on along the minus strand of JAUNGI010000007.1, from coordinate 29,550 downwards.
CGCGCTGCCGCAGGAATAGTGATAATGTCCGTGGGGCAGTCCCATGGCGGTGTCTATGATATGGTTGAACAATTCCTCGCACAGCTCCTTGAGCAGAAAATCCTTTGTCTCGAAATGGGCGTAAAACGTCGTCCTTCCCACGTCGGCGGCGTCAATGATCTCCTGCACCGTGATCTGATGATAATTCTTTTCCGACAAAAGCTCGGCGAACGCCTGAAGGATCGCCTCTCTTGTCTTTTTCTGCCGTCTGTCCATAGCCGCCTCCCGAACAAATCCGATCAAATGTTCCGTAACGAACATTCGAGAAAAATTGATCGTTGCGCCGTTTTTCGCGTCTGCTTATAATGACGACGAAACGGAACAATCTGTTTTGTAACGAATACATTATATGCCGTTTTTGAAACGGCGTCAACGGAGGTCAGCATATGTTAAAGAAGATCAGCGATTTTCTCGGCGGCGTCCCCGCGACGTTGGTCGGCGGTTGCTTCTTGGCGCTCAGCTTTGCTTTGCCGAGGCTGGGGGTGGAGTGGCCGGTCGATCCGGCGTGGCTCACGGTCGTGATCAGCGGCGTGCCGCTTTTGTATCTTGCCGTATGGCGCATTCGGTATAATCCGGGGATCAGTAAGATATCCTCCGCCCTGCTGATCACCGTCGCCATGCTGGCGGCGATTGCCGTCGGCGATCTGTTCGCGGCGGGAGAGGTGGCTTTTATTATGGCGATCGGCGGCATTCTTGAGGACATGACCGCAAACCGGGCAAAGAAGGGGCTGAAAAAGCTGGTGGCTCTTGCGCCGACGCAGGGAAGACGCATTCGGGACGGAAAGGAGGAGCGGATCGCCGCCGAGGAGATCCGCAGGGACGACATCCTTCGGATCCTGCCGGGGGAGACCGTCCCGGTGGACGGCACGGTCGTCAGCGGAGAGACCTCGGTGGATCAGTCGGTTATGACCGGCGAATCGCTTCCGGTGGATAAGGCGGTGGGCGACAGCGTTTTCTGCGGCACCGTCAACCGGTTCGGCGCCATTGACATTCGCGCCACAAAGGTGGGAGAGGACAGCTCTCTGCAAAAGCTCATCCGCATGGTGCAGGAAGCGGAAAATAAAAAAGCGCCCATGGCGCGGATCGCCGACAAAAGCGCAAGCTGGCTCGTTCCTGCCGCCCTGCTGATCGCCGTCGTCACATGGCTTGCGACCAAGGACGTGGTGCGGGCGGTTACCGTTCTCGTCGTATTCTGCCCGTGCGCGCTTGTGCTTGCCACGCCCACGGCGATCATGGCTGCGGTCGGTCAGGCGACGAAGCACGGCGTGATCATAAAGTCGGGGGAAGCGCTGGAAAGGATGGGAAAGGTCGATACGATCGCCTTCGATAAGACCGGGACGCTTACCTACGGCAGATTGGAGGTCAGCGATCTTCTCTCCTTTGAGGAGTCCGTTTCCGAGGATGCGCTTCTGGCGCTTGCCGCCTCCGCAGAGGCAAAAAGCGAGCATCCGCTCGGAAAGGCGATCGTCGCCCGCGCAAGAGAACGCGGCGCCGTCATCGGCGAGGCGGAGCGGTTTTCCATGGAGGCAGGCAAGGGCGTATCGGCAGAGGTCGGGGGAAAACGTCTGTTCTGCGGCAATGAGAAATACTTGGCGGAAAACGGCGTGGAGCTTTCCGAGCGCGTGAAAACGGAGCTTTCCCGCCTGCGCGCGCAGGGCAAGGCGTCCGTTCTGATCGCCGAAAAGGAGCGCTGCATCGGACTGATCGCGCTCTCCGACACGCTTCGTCCCGAAGCGAAGGCTATGATCGCAAGGCTGGAGGCAATGCGGACGCGGACGGTGCTGCTGACCGGCGACAATGAAAGAGCCGCCCGGCATTTTGCCGAAAAGGCGGGCATCCGCGAGGTACGGGCGGAGCTTTTGCCGGAGGAAAAGGTGGAGAGCATCGTTCGGCTGCGGGCGGAGAACCGGAGCGTCTGCATGATCGGCGACGGAGTAAACGACGCTCCCGCGCTGAAAACGGCGGACGTGGGCGTTGCCATGGGCAGCATGGGAAGCGATATCGCCGTGGAAGCCGCGGACATTGCGCTGATGAGCGACGATCTCTCGAACATTCCGTATCTCAAGCGCTTGTCCAATGCCACGGTGAACACGATCAAGCTCAGCATTACGCTTTCCATGTGCATCAATTTCCTCGCGGTCGGACTTTCCGTTCTGGGAATTCTGAATCCCACCACGGGCGCGCTGGTGCATAACGCGGGTTCGTGCTTTGTGGTGCTGATCGCGGCGCTGCTGTATGACCGGAAATTTACCTGAAACGACTGCGGCATAAAAGAGCGTCAAAGGCTCCGCGCTTCGCCTCCTGCCGCCCGCAGAAACGCCTCCACCCGTGCCGCGTCCTTTCCGGGTCTGCCGTCCCGGTACTCCACGCCGGACGATACGTCCACGCCGTCGGGCTTTGCGGCGGCAATCGCGGCGGCGACGTTTTCGGGCGTCAGCCCTCCGGCGAGCAGCCGGAGCCTTCCGTCCCTTGGAAGCGCTTCCAGCCGGTTCCAGTCGAAGGTCTTACCGCTGCCGGGCTCGGCGGCGTCGAACACATAGCCGGTGATTTTGGGATTCCGGCGATAGCGGTCAAAATCCGCAAGCTCCGTTTCCTGAAACGCTTTCCAGACCGGAAGCGGACAGCGCTCCAAAAGCTCGTCCGAAGCCGCGCCGTGGATCTGCACGGCAAAAAAGCCGAGCGCCGCGATCTGTTCCAGCTCGGCTTCCGTCGGGGAAACGACGACCGCGATCGGCCGGACGGACGGGTGCAGGGCGGCGAGGAGCCGCCGCGCCTGAGCCGGCGTTTGGCTGCGTTTGCTGCGGGGATAGAACAGGACGATCCCCGCATAATCCGGACGAAGGCGGTTCACCGTTTCGGCGTCCTCCGCCGAAGTCAGTCCGCATATTTTGACCTGAACATTTCTCATTCGATCCTTCCTCCATGGCAAAGCAAAGTTTCGGCTGTGTCTTCCAACCCTCCGCTCTGCGTCTACTCGCTCTCCACCCACACCGTCATTTCGTTTTCGCCCCGGTTCGCCCATGTGTAGTAGGGGACGAAGCGCAGGATGACCGGGTCCTTTTCCGGCACGGCATAGGGCGGGTAAAGCCCGCTTTCGTTTTCCGGCAGGCGCATACGGAAGCCCGGCATCCGCACGGTCACCACGTTTTCGCCCGCGATCGTGCCCGGCTCGGTCTTTGCCGGAGCGGACGGATCGAGGGAAAGCCGGAACAGCCCCTCCCCGTTGTCAACGGACTCCAAGCAGTAAACGAGGGGTCCCCGCGTGACCGCGACCCTGCCGATATTTTCGCGGACCAGAGGGCTGCACCGACGGACCCGCACCTCCATGGGCAGGGTAAGCGTCAGCCGGTCCGAGGCGCTCCAAGCCTTGGTCAGATACAGATAGCCGTCCCGCAGCTCCTGCCTTGCGCCCTCGGCGCCGGACAGCGCATAGGAATCGCACCACGAGGGAATGCGCAGCGCCACGGTGAATTCCGGCGATCCCTCCGGAAAGCTTACGGTCACGTTCCCGCTCCACGGAAGCTCCGAGGCGATCCGCACCGGCGTTTTTTGACTGCCGAGCCGCTTCCGCACGGTTCCGCCGGGGTACAGGTGGACGAACAGCGTCGAGTCGTTTTCCGTATAGGCGTAGCTTCCCACCGAGCTGATCAGGCGCGCCAGATTGGGCGGGCAGCAGGCGCAGCCGAACCATTTCTGCCGCACGGGCTTTACATGGAACTTGCGCTCGTCCCTGCGGCAGGCTTCGGGATCGACCTCCAGCGGATTTACATAAAAGAAGCTTTTGCCGTCCAGCGACATGCCGGAAAGCACGGTGTTGTAAAGCGCGCGCTCCATTTCGTCGGCGTAGCGGCGGTCGGGCTTTAATTCCAGCATCCGGCGCGCGAAAAACATCAGACCGATGGAGGCGCAGGTCTCCGCATAGGCGGTGTCGTTCGGCAGATCGTAGGGAAAGGAAAACGCCTCTCCGAGATGCGTTGCGCCGATCCCGCCCGTAATGTACAGCTTCTGCCGCACCATATTGTTCCAGAGGCGTTCGCAGGCGGCGGTCAGGGAAGCGTCGCCGGTCTCCTTGGCAACGGCTGCCATGCCCGCGTACAGGTAAACGGCGCGGACGGCATGACCGACCGCCTCGTTCTGCTCCCGAACCGGAAGATGCGCCTGATGATAGGCGTAGCGAAGCTCGTCGGGAGCGGCGGGGGCGTTTTGCTGCTCCAAGTCGAAATAATAGGGGCGCGCGCCCCGTTCGTCGATAAAGAAGCGCGCCAGCTCGCAGTAGCGCTCGCGTCCGGTCGCCTCGTAAAGACGCATCAGCGCCATTTCCGCGATCTCGTGCCCCGGATAGCCCCGCAGCTTCCCGTCCTCCGCGCCGAAGCGGCAGCAGACATAGTCCGCATAGCGGCAGGCGGCGTCCAGCAGCCGGGTCTTGCCGGTCGCCTGATAATAGGCGACCGCGCCCTCCGCCAAGTGACCGAGGCAGTACAGCTCGTGATGGTCGCGCAGATTCGTGAAGATCTTATCCGTTCCGCTTAAAATGTAGAGCGTGTCCAGATAGCCGTTTTCCAGCTGCGCCTGACAGACGATCTCGATCGCTTCGTCCGCAAGGGCTTCCAGAGCCGGGTCGGGATGCTGCGTGAGCGAATAGCCCACCGCCTCGATCCACTTATAAAAATCGCTGTCCTGAAAGACGAAGCCGTAAAACTGGTCGTCGGGGGCTTGGGGGTCTTCGGGCAGGAACACCCAGCCCTGCTTCGTAAATTTCGGTTCGGAAAAGGCGTCTCCCAGCGCTTTTCTCTCGCGGTTCTTGCGCCCCGCCGCACGGAAATTGTGCATGCAGTAGCTGGGAGCGGCGTCCGGAATGCGGTCGTTCAGCGCGTTCCATTGGTAGGGAAGCACCTCGGTGCGGACAAGCTCCATCTCCTTGCTCCAAAATTTGTCGGTGATTTGAACGTCCCGCAGCGAGAGCGGGCGGCTTTGTGTTTGTAAATTCATAAGATTCTCCGTTCCGGACGGGCAGCAATTTCCGTTGCCAATCGGCATAAAAGTATGTATAATTTATAGGGCAGGCTCGGCCTGCGTTGGGGCGAAGCGCGCCGAAAGGGCTTCGCACAGCAAGTTTAACATAAACGAGAAGAAAGAGAAAGAGGGATAGAAGAAAATGAAACAAATCTTGGAGCAGCGGCTGACCGGGGAGCGCGCCCTGTTTATGAGTCGGGACTTGGAGATCCGGGACTGTATTTTTGCGGACGGGGAATCGCCGCTCAAGGAAAGCCAAAATCTGAAAATTTATAACAGCATGTTTCAGTGGAAATACCCGCTGTGGTACTGCAAGCACGTCCTTGTGGAGGACAGCGCGATGTTTGAAATGGCGAGAGCCGGCGTCTGGTACACCGAGGACATTGCGCTCCGGCGCGTTACCTACGAAGCGCCGAAGGGCTTCCGCCGCTGCGACGGCGTGACGCTGGAGCACGTCCATCTGGCACACGCTGCGGAGACGCTTTGGAACTGTAAAAACGTAACGCTTGCGGACGTGGACGCGCGGGGGGACTATTTCGCCATGAACTGCGAGAATATGACGATCGACGGGCTGTCTCTGGTGGGCAACTATTCGTTTGACGGATGCAGAAATCTGACCGTTCGGAATTCTCGTCTGCTTTCGAAGGACGCGTTCTGGAACTGCGAAAACGTGACCGTGACCGATTCGTTTATTTCCGGGGAATATCTCGGCTGGAACGCGAAAAACGTGACCCTTGAAAACTGTACGATCGAGAGTCTGCAGGGGATGTGCTACATGGAAAACGTCGTTCTGAAAAACTGCAAGCTTCTGAATACGGACTTGGCGTTCGAATATTCCACGGTAGACGCGGACGTAACGACCTCCGTTGTCAGCGTGAAAAATCCGATCTCCGGAAGCATCCGCGCAAAGAGCATCGGAGAGCGGATCTTCGACGATCCGGCGATCGACCCGAAGGCGACCGTGATCGTCACCGAGGAGGCGTAGGGAGGAAAAGGATGGAATTTGATTTTAACGTGCCGGTGGATCGCCGGGGGACCCATTCCCTGAAATGGGACGTGCCCGAACGGGAGCTTCCGATGTGGGTCGCGGACATGGATTTTCAAACCGCGCCCGCCGTCATAAGAGCGTTGGAAAAGCGGGTGGCGAACGGCGTGTTCGGCTATTCGGTGGTGCCGGAGGAGTGGTACGAGGCGTACGTCGGCTGGTGGCAGCGGCGGCATGCCTTTTCGATGCGTCCGGAGTGGCTGATCTTCTGCACGGGCGTGGTTCCGGCGGTCACCTGCGCGGTCAAGCGGCTGACGAACGTGGGGGACAATGTGCTGGTGCAGACGCCGGTCTACGATATTTTCTTTCATTCGATCGAAAACGGCGGACGGCATGTGCTGGAAAACCGCCTCGTTTACGACGGCGAGAACTATGAGATCGACTTTGCGGATCTGGAAGAAAAGCTTTCGCACCCGCTGACAACGCTGATGATCCTCTGCAATCCGCACAATCCGATCGGAAAGATCTGGAGCCGCGAGGAGCTTTCCCGCATCGGCGAGCTGTGCAAAAAGCATCATGTGACGGTGCTTTCGGATGAGATCCACTGCGATCTGACGCTGCCGGGAACCGGCTATGTGCCGTTTGCCTCGGTTTCGGAAACCTGCGCCCAAAACAGCGTGACCTGTCTGGCGGCGAGCAAGGCGTTCAATTTGGCGGGCTTGCAGTCGGCGGCGGTGGTGGTGCCGGAGGAGGGGCTGCGGCAGAAGATGAACCGGGGCTTAAATTCCGACGAGATCGCGGAGCCGGGCTGCTTTGCCGTGGACGGCGTGGTCGCCGCCCTGAACGAGGGCGAGGAATGGCTGGAGGCGCTGCGCGCCTATTTATTCGCCAACAAGCGGTTTGCGGCGGAGTATTTGAAGGAGCGTCATCCGAAGCTGCGCTGCGCGGCTTCCGACGCGACCTATCTTTTGTGGGTGGACTGCGGCGCGTACATGGACGATACCGACGCATTCTGCCGGCGGCTCCGCAGGGAGCACGGGCTGTTTGTTGCGGCAGGCGGGCAGTACCGGGGGAACGGCGGCAAGTTCGTGCGCGTCAATCTGGCGTGTCCCCGGGCGCAGGTCGAGGAAGGGCTTCGGCGGTTTTCGGCGGGGCTTTCGAGTTTGTCCCGTTAGCTCAGCCGCTTATAATAAAAACATGCCAGCTGCGTCCGATCCCGCAGCCCAAGCTTTTCCAAGATCGTACTGATATAATTTCTTACGGTTCCTTCGCCGAGATAGAGGGCGCCGGCGATCTCCCGGTTGTTTTGTCCGTCCGCGACCAAGCGGATGATCGCCAGCTCCTTTTCGTTTAGGCCGTAGTCCTCCGGGCTGTTCCTGACGGGCGTCTGCATCAGAGAGGGGAGCTTTTCCATAATTTCTTCCCCAAAGACGGTCTGACCGCTGAAAACGGCGGTGATCGCCGGGGCGATGCCCTCAAACGCCTGCTTGAGAATATAGCCCTTTGCGCCGATGCGCAGCGCGCGGACGATGTATTCGTCGTCGGAAAAGGTCGTCAGCAGCAGAATGCGGGCGTCCGGGTGCGCTTCCAAGATCTTTGCGGCGGCTTCCAGACCGCTCATTCCTTCCATGCGAATGTCCATCAGCAGAACGTCCGGACGGTGCGTTTCAAACAGGGCGACGGCTTCGGATCCGCTGCCTCCAAGCGCCGCCACGGTCATTTCGGGCTGCGCTTCCAGAATGGTTTTCAAAGACAGCGCCACGAGCGGGTCGTCGTCCACAATGACAAGCTTCATATTAACCTATAATCTCCTTTTTTTTCATAACGGAAATAAAAATGCGGAAGCCCTGCTCCTGCCGGATCTCCAGCGTTCCGCCCAAGGCGCGCACCCGATCCGCCATATTGGAGAGGCCGATGCCCGGCTCCGCCGCCTCGCGCCGCTTTGTGCCGTTGTCGAACAGCAGAAGCTGCCAAAAGGCGGGATGCTCCCGCAGCAGGATCCGAAATTCCGTTGCGTCGCTGTGCCGGAGCGTGTTGTTCAGCGCTTCCTGAATGATCGCGATAAACCCGTATTTCAGCTCCCTCGGAAGCCGGTCCCCCATGTCGTATTCCACGTTCACCTGCAGGGCGTCGGTGGAGCGCGCCAGCTCCTCCACCACGCGGCGCAGATCCACCGATTCGTCGTGCAGGTCGTGCACGCTCTGCCGGATGCCGGTCATCGCCGTATTGAGCGTATCCTGCAGCGCCGAAAGCGACGGCAGCAGCGAAGCGTCCTTCTGCAAGGTTTTCAGCGCGCCCACCTGTAAAATGGAGCGCGTCAGCAGATGGCCGACACTGTCGTGGATCTCGCGGGCGATGCGGTTTCGTTCCCGAAGCGTGGCGACGGACACGAGGGCGTCCTGCTGCGACTGTAAGAGCCGGTAGTTGTCTTCGGCGATCTGCTGGCGCTCCTTGGCGTTGTCGCGCAGCAATCGCAGCTCCGCCGTCAGGTCGTCGAGCTTTGCCGACGCAAGCGCAAGGGGCACGGCGCAGGCGGCAAGCAGCAGAAACGGCGGCAGCGCCGCAAAGGAGAAGGGACGCGCCGCCAAAAGCAGGGCGGCGGGGATCAAAAGGACGGTCTTGGAGCGGCAGCGGAGCCCGTCGTAAAGCAGAAGCGGAAGAAACAGCAGCAGAAGCGGAAGCTTCCCGGCAAGCAGCAGAAAGGTCAGCAGCAGAAGCGCAAAGCTCCTCCGCGGGTTTTCGGCGGCGGCAGCCCCTTCGCGGGGGGACGGGCTGATCCGAAGCTCGGCGAGACAGCAGGCGACAAGGGAGAGCAGGAGCGCGGCAACGGAGGCGCGTTCGATCCCGGAAAGGGAAAAGACAAAATAGCCGCACGAGAGCAGAAGCAGCAGCTTGTTGCAGATATGCTTCATAGGCTCGCCCCCTTCCGTTTCCCGTTTTTGTATGGCATTTTCAGTATACAGGAATCAGTATACAGGAAAAAGTGACAAATGTCATTTCCCTTTTTGACGCGCCGCACTTTTTTCCGGCGCGCCGGTATTGTATACTGATGAAAAAAGGAAAGGAAGGGGCACTATGGCGTATGCGGTAGAGGTCGCCAATCTGGTAAAGCGATACCGGGAGCTGGTGGCGTTGGATCATTTCAATTTGCAGATCAAGGAGGGGGAGATCTTCGGGCTGCTGGGGCCCAACGGCTCCGGAAAGACGACGACGATCAACTGTATTTTGTCGCTTCTGAGCTATGACAAAGGGGATATCCGGGTATTCGGGCAGGAGATGAAGCCCGACAGCTACGAGCTGAAGCGCGGGATCGGCGTGGTCATGCAGAACGTGGCGGTATTCGACGAGCTGACGGTGGAGGAAAATATCGACTATTTCTGCGGTCTGTATGTCTCCGACAAGGCGCTGCGCAAAACCTATGTAAACGAGGCGATCGAGTTTGTGGGCTTGCAGGAATTCCGGAAGTTCCGCCCCAAAAAGCTTTCCGGCGGTCTGCTGCGCCGGCTGAACATCGCCTGCGGCATTGCCCACAAGCCGAAGCTGATCTTCTTCGACGAGCCGACCGTGGCGGTGGATCCGCAGAGCCGGAACAAGATCTTGGAGGGCATCGAGCGGCTCAATCAGGAGGGGGCGACGGTGGTCTATACCTCCCACTATATGGAGGAGGTGGAGCAGATCTGCACGCGCATCGCGATCATGGACAACGGCAGAAACGTGGCGATCGGCACCGTCGAGGAGCTGAAACGCATGATCAAAAACACCGAGCGGATCACCGTGGAGATCTTCGGGTTGGAGCCGGAGCGGCGGGCGGAGCTGGAGGCGCTTGCGCATGTGTATCAGGTCGATTACGACGGAAAGCTTTTGAAGCTGAGCTATGCGGGCGGAAATCATAACCTTGAGGATCTGCTCGACTATCTGCACGGCGCAAACCTTTGTTACGGCGGCGTCCACTCGGAGCTTCCGACGCTCAACGACGTATTTTTGGAGATCACCGGAAAAGAGCTTCGGGATTAAGGGGGGAGCGGAATGTTTTTTCATAATTATCGCTATGCGCTGCAAAGTATTCTCAGGAAGAAAAGCAGCCTGATCTGGACGCTTTTGTTTCCGATCGCCTTAACGACCTTTATGTACCTGTCGTTCGGGGAGCTGTACGACGCAGAAGAACGGTTCTCGGTCATTCCCGTGGCGGTCGTTTCGGAGAACGAGGGCGCATACGGAGAATTCGACGCGTTTTTGGAGGCGCTTTCGGCGGAGGGCGAGGAGCGGCTGCTGGATGTGCGGCGCTTTTCCATGGACGAGGCGGAGAAAGCGCTGGCGGAGGAAACGGTCAAGGGCGTGATCATTGAGGGCGAGGAGCTGACGCTTCGGCTCCGGGACAACTCGTTTGAGGGAACCGTGCTGAAAACCGTACTGGAACAATATTTGCAGTCCGAAGCCGTCGTCCGCGGGCTGGCAGCCTCCGGCGCGTCGCCGCAGGAGCTTTTGGCAGCGGTCGAAACGCTTACGGGCGGCGAGCCGTACTATACGGAAACGTCCACGTCGGATGGCAGTCAGAATCTGTATAACAACTTTTTCTATGCGATTTTCGCCATGAGCTGTCTCTTTGCTTCGTTCGTGGCGGTCGTACGCATGAGCAAGCTTCAGGCAAATCTCGGCGCGCTGGGCATGCGGCGGCAGGTCTCCCCTGCGGGACGGATGACGATGGTGGGCGCGGAGTTTGCCGCCATGCTGACCATTCAGTTTGCCGCCGAGCTGCTGACGCTTGACTATATGCTGCTTTTGGGGGTTGAGCTGGGCGACCGCTATCCGGGGATGCTTGCCGTGCTGTTTCTCGGCTCCTGCGTGGGAATCGCGGAGGGCATTATTATCGGAAGCATTCCGAGGCTCTCCGAGGATGCAAAATCGGGGATCTGCGTCAGCATCAGCATGCTGCTTTCGTGTATGGCGGATCTGGTCGCGGTCGGCATCAAGGATTCGATTGAGCATTCCGTGCCGTTTTTGAACCGCATCAATCCGGCGGCGCTGCTTACCGACGCGTTCTACGCGCTGAACTGCTACGATACGCCCAAGAGGTTCTTGACCGATCTGGGGCTGCTGGCGGCCATTACGGCGCTTCTGCTTGGGGTCAGCGGCTGGATTTTGAGGAGGAACAGATATGCAAGTCTTTAAGGTATATTTTCAGATCCTGCGCCGTCACATCGGTCAGATCATTTTGTATGTCGGGATTTTTGCCGCCATTGTATTCGGCTTTATTCTTCCGAATGTGGATACCAATCCGGCGGAAAGCTTTACGGCTGAAAAATGTCTCTTTGCGGTATTCGATTCCGACGAAAGCGAGGCAAGCAGGGCGCTGATCGGCTGGCTTTCGGAAAAGCACGAGCCGACCGAAATTGCCGACGACCGGGAGACGACCGTGCAGGACGCGCTTTATAACCGTAATGTCTACGGTGTACTGCGTATTTCGGAGGGCTATGAGGCGGCGCTCGCGGCGGGCGCCTCCGCCGAGGAGCTGGCGGAGCTTGTCGAGCTTCTGACGATTCCCGGAACGCTGACCGGCGAGCTGTTTGCGACGGACGTCAATCGTTATCTGACCTTTGCGGCGCTTTCCTGCCGCAGCGGGGCGTCGGTCACGGAGGCGGCGGAAGGCGCGGAGCGTGCGCTGCAGGCATCGCTGACAACGGAGCTTTCCAAGGAAAACGCGGGAAGCACGCGAAGCAAGATCTATTATTTTTTCAGCTATCTGAGCTATGTTTTTGTCGTGATGAGCGTGATCAGCATTGCCCCGGTTCTGAGCGTGTTCCGTAAGCCGGAGGTGCAGACGCGGATCTCCTGCTCGTCGTACCCGTTTCACCGCATGAACCGGGAGCTGCTTCTGGGCGTGTTCCTGACCGGTCTGCTTTTTCTGGTCTTCTTCGGCGGCTGGGCGGGCATTGTGTTCGGAGGCGAGCTGTTCTGCGCAAGGGGCGCGCTGTATTTGCTGAATCTGCTTCTGTATCTGGCGGTCGGTCTTGCCCTTGCGTATCTTGTAAGCCAGCTTGTAACGACGCAGGACGCTATCAGTATGGTCGCAAATACGATCTCGCTTGGCATGAGCTTTCTGTGCGGCGTTTTTGTGCCGATGGAATATCTGGGCGACGCGGTGCTGGCGATCGCGCATTTCCTGCCCGCCTACTGGTACCAGAAAACGCTGATGCTGCTTCAGGAGGATTACAGCGGGGAGCTGGGAACGATCTGCGGCAATTTCGCAATGCTGGCGCTGTTTGTCGTCGCGCTTGTGGCTGTGGGGCTTGTGGCGGCGCGGCAGAAAAGCCGCAGGCAGCTTGCGTAAGGGGAAGCTTTCCTTTTGGTAAATCGACCTTTACTTTTTGCTTGAATAGGGTATAATAAGTAAAGGAAGAAGGTGAACACAATGGTTTCATACTCAGGGCTTCTTCGGAAGCTGAGCGAAAAAGGATTGACGAAAACCGCGCTCACCACAGAGCTGGGGATATCCTCTCGGACCGTTGCCAAAATTGGGCGTGGGGAGAAGCTCGCCGACCGTGTGCTTGAAAAAATTGCCGGGTTCCTTGGCTGTTCGGCGGCTGAGCTTTGTCGGAGCGTTTCGGACAACGCTTTACTGCAAACGCTTCGTGACGAGAAAAGCATCCGTATGCCGGGCGGTCTGTATCACGAGCTTCAGGTGCGTATGACTTACAACTCCAACCACATGGAGGGAAGTAGATTAAGCGAGGAGCAGACGAGGCTCATCTTTGAAACCGATACCATAGACGTCGGTGAAGGCATACCCGTTGACGACATTATCGAGACGGTCAACCACTTCCGTGCCGTCGACTATGTGATCGACACGGCGGAAGAACCGCTCACGGAGGAAATCATCAAGGAGCTGCATCACATTCTGAAACAAAGCACGAAGGATTCGACTCTTATATGGTTTGCCGTAGGCGAATACAAGAAACGAGCCAACATGGTGGGCGGTCGTGAAACAGCAAAGCCGAAGGACGTTCCGGCTCGTATGAAAGCTTTGCTTTCCGAGTACGCCGGCATGGAAACGGTCACGATCAACGACATCATCCGTTTTCATTACGAATTTGAACGCATCCATCCGTTTCAGGACGGCAACGGCAGAGTCGGAAGGCTGATTGCACTCAAGGAGTGTCTGCGCTTTGGCATCGTTCCATTCATTATGGAAGACTCCAAGAAGCTGTTCTATTATCGGGGGCTTTCGGAATGGGAACGGGAAAAGGGCTATCTGACGGAAACCTGTTTGGACGGACAGGATACATTCAAAAAACTGATGTCCATGTTTGACATTCAGCCATAACAGAGTCAAAGAGACTGCCCGACGGCGTGTCAGAAAACGCGCCGTCGGGCAGCCTGCGTAAGGGGTTCACAGAAAGTTCACAAAAAATTAGCACTCACCTCTTGACAGTGCTAACAGTCTGTGCTATAACGTATATAACAAAGAAAGAGAGCGGATCACCGAAAGGAAACGTTCGGGATCGGCAATCCGATTCTTTGAAGTTATAGAAAGAGGGTATGCTTTATGTTAAGACCGAGTATTTTTCAGGAAAACTTTATGGACAATTTGTTTGACGACTTTTTCGAGACCCCGTTTTTCCGCAGCACGGGCGTTCGTCCTGTAAATGCGATGAAGACGGATGTAAAAGAATCCGATAACGAATACGAAATTGTGATGGATCTTCCGGGATTCTCCAAGGAGGACGTCGGCGCCGAGTTGAAGAACGGTTACCTGACCGTCTGCGCGAGCCGCTCCGAGGAAAAGAACGACGAGGACGACAAGCGCTATATCCGGCGTGAGCGCTACAGCGGCCATTACAAGAGAAGCTTCTATGTCGGCGACGCCGTGACCGAAGAAGACATCCGCGCAAGGTTTAAGGACGGAACGCTTACCATCACGGTTCCGAAAAAGGAAAAACAGCCGGAAGTTGAAGAAAAGAAATTTATCTCTATCGAGGGCTGATTTCGTGAATGCCCACTCCCTTACCGTTTCCCTCGGCTCTTAGGAGCCGGGGGATTTTTTGTGCTATAGGAAACTGCGCTTCCTTCGGACAGCAAACGATCCGCGGGGGGAGCTAGATTGAAAAATCACACAATAGCGCTCATCGCATCTTCGCGGCAGGGTCGTTCAGAAATGAGGATTAGATTCTACTGGATAATTGAGAATGGCTGCGCTATAATCAAATTAAGGCTTACGCCTTACCAAGGACGGGAGAGGGGCTTTATGGGAATCGGTATTTTACTGTGCGGCTTGAACGGCGTCGGAAAGAGCACGCTGGGGAAAGCCCTTGCGGAGAAGCTGCGCTTTCACTTTATCGACAATGAGGATCTGTATTTTCCTAAGAACGATCCGCGCTACCTCTATGCGGCTCCGCGCACGCGCGAAGAAGTCGAAAGACTTTTGCTGCAGGAAATAAAAGCCCATGAGAACTTTGTGTTTGCCTCGGTAAAGGGGGACTACGGAGAAGCCGTCCGCGCCTGCATTCGGTATGTCGTATGGCTCGAGGCGCCCAGAGAGCTTCGCCTGCAGCGGGTAAAAGAGCGATCCTTTCGGAAATTCGGCGACAGAATTCTGCCGGGCGGAGACCTGTACGAGCAGGAAGAAGGCTTTTTTTCATTGGTGCGATCCAGAGCGGAGGATACCGTTCAAACGTGGCTGGAAACCTTCGATCGTCCGGTCCTGCGCCTTGACGGGACGAAGCCGGTGGAGGAAAACGTCCGTTTGGTCACGGAACGGTTTTTCGGAGGCGCGTCGGTCAGACCGCAGTCGTCATAAGCAAACGAGCAGCAAAGAGGAGGAAGGTATGAAGCTACAGGAGCTTGGCGCATGGGAGCTGCTGCAAAAGGAACTGACGTGGCAGCAGTTGGGGGAGTTTGAAGGAAAGACGATCTTGGAATTCGGCTGCGGAAACGGCGTGATGGGCGCGCATTATGCGGAGCGCAATACGGTGGTTGCCGTAGAGCCGGACGGGCGGACGCTGGCGGAAAATCCCTATGAAAACGTCCGGCAGATCTGCGGTGATTACCGCTGCCTTGCGGAATTTCCGGATGAGGCGTTCGACGTTATCCTTTGTCACAACGTGCTGGAATACGCGGCGGAGCGGCAGGAGATCCTGCGGGAGTTTGAGCGGCTGCTGCGGCCGGGAGGAACGCTGTCCGTTCTGAAACACAATCGCGCGGGACGCGTCATGCAGATGGCGGTGCTGCTGAACAATTTTGAACACGCGGGCGCCCTGCTGGACGGGGAGAGCGGCGTTACCTCCCGGTATGGGACGATCAACTATTACGAGGACGGGGAGCTGACGCGCTGGGCGCCCGGACTGACCGTCAAAAAGGTGCTGGGGATGCGGACCTTCTGGGACCTGCAGCAGAATCAGGAGCTGCATACCGACAGGGAATGGCAGCAAAATATGAAGGCGCTGGAAAGCAGGGTCGCGGACAGGGAGGAATATAAGGGCGTCGCTTTTTTCCATCACCTGATCTTGGAGAAAAAACACGGATAAAAAATGAAAGTGAGGAGCTTACGAACATGTATACGGCAAACGAAAAGAGATATGAAAAGATGGTCTATAACCGCTGCGGAAAAAGCGGCTTGAAGCTGCCTGCGGTATCGCTGGGCTTTTGGCAGAATTTCGGGAACCGCGGCAGCCTTGCCAATATGGAGGCAATGGTGCATACGGCGTTTGATCTCGGTATTACGCATTTCGATCTTGCAAATAATTACGGCAATCCGTACAACGGCAGCGCCGAGGAAAATTTCGGACGCATTCTCGGCGGCATGAAGCAGTACCGTGACGAGATGTGCATTTCCACAAAGGCAGGCTATGAAATGTGGCCGGGACCTTACGGCGACCGGAACGGCTCGCGCAAGTATCTGCTCGCCTCGCTCGATCAGAGCCTGAAGCGCATGGGGCTTGAGTATGTGGACATTTTCTATCACCACGTTTTTGACCCGAACACGCCCTTGGAGGAAACGGCGCTGGCGCTGGACCAAGCCGTAAGGCAGGGCAAGGCGCTCTATGTCGGCATATCCAACTACAACCGCCGTCAGACCGAGGAGATCATGAAAATTTTCAGGGAGCTGCATACGCCCTTCATCGTCAACCAGCCCTCCTATGCGATGCTGAATCGTTGGATCGAGGACGACGGGCTGGACGCGTTCGCCGCGGAGAACGGCATCGGTCTGGCCGTGTTCTCGCCGCTTTATCAGGGCTTCCTGACCGACAAATATCTAAAGGGCGTTCCGGCGGATTCGCGGGTCGGGAAAGGCGAAACGTGGATCGGCGGTCAGCTGGACGAAAAGATGGTCGCAAGGCTCAACCGTCTCAACGAGCTTGCCGCAGAACGCGGGCAGAAGCTTTCGCAGCTGGCGCTTTCGTGGGTGCTGCGCAATCCGGCGGTGGCGACCGTGCTGATCGGCGCAAGCCGACCGGAGCAGATCGAGGAAAACGTAAGGTGTATTGAGCGGCTTGCGTTTACGGAAGAGGAGCTGGCGGCGATCGAGAAGATTTTGAAGGAGTAGGCGGCGCATCAAAAGCACGATTTCGCCGTGGAAAAGTGCAGGGAGCGGAACCTCGGCTTGGAATAAAAACTATAAAAGGAGAATCCTGCAAAGTGGGATTCTCCTTTGAAAACGGTCGGCGGATACGGCAAACGCTTACAGGTTCCGTTTTAATAAGCGCATCTTAAACGCTTTGATTTTCGCCATATACCGGCTTGTGTACAGAACTCCCACGAGGAGCCCGCCAAATACCAGACCCAATGCGAAGCTTGCGATATCTTCATAAATGCCGCTTTCGGTTAAGCCCTTTATCTCCAACACCATGTACAAAAGCAGCGCGGCTACACCGACGATAAAAATATAATGGATTCGCCGGGTCAGACGCAGCTTCTCCTGATTGCTGTAATCGGCAACCTGTAATACAGTTTCTTCCAATTCCTTGTTCATGTTTTCCTTTTTCCTTTCTCCATCCAAAATTTCTTTTAGTTCCACTTTGTAATAGTCTGCAATGATAAGAAGCAGATCCAAATCCGGCATATTGGAACCGGTTTCCCATCGGGAAACGCTCCGGTTGGTGACGCCCATCATTTCCGCAAACTGTTCCTGAGTGATACCCTTTTCTTTTCTGAGTTCCTTTAAGAAACGTCCTATTTTTTGTTGGTCCATATGTCCTCCTTTCTGAAGCCATCTTAGAATTTTTCGCATAATAATGCCACGACATGAAGCGGGAATTCGGTAGGAAAGCAAGGAAAAAGCAGACAAGGTGCGTGCATTTTGCTTTCCTTCGGAAAGGATAGCCTGAGTATGGCACATCTTTCGGGAAAAAACAACTCGGATAAATCTTGCAGACGGGAAGCGGGCAGAGGAAATATGTTCAAAATGCTTCGCATTTAGCACTTTGAAATATAAGGTGCGCGTGGCGCACAAGGCAGAGGAAATATGTTCAAAATGCTTCGCATTTGAACGAACTGTTTGGCGGGTGGCAGGCAATAAAAAATACGGTATTTCGGCAGCAGTACGAGATTCCAAGAGAAATCGGTACGGTGAAATTAGCCTCGGAGGTTGTGACCTGAAAAAATTTGGATTATCTTGCGTCAATCCAAGCAAATACCGCCTATATGAACCGGACGATCACCGATATTCTGGAGCTGTCGAAAGCGGAGAACGTAAGCGGCAGACCGGTAAAAGAGGAGACGGACTTAGCGGGCATTACACAGGAGAGCCTTCGGAAATATCAGGTGCTTTCCGAGGAAAAGAAGCTTTCCGCGAAGGTGTCGGGAAGCTGTACAATTCCTGCGAACCCGCTCTATATGCGGCAGGCGCTTGAAAATCTGATCGGGAACGCATTGAAATATGCGGAGGAAGATGGTATCATTCGAGTCGAGATGAGCGATAAAAGCCGGCAGATCATAAACCGTTTTTTCGGAATGCCGGAACAGCAGGACTATGTGTTGAAGCTTTCGGCGGAGAACGGAATTTTACGGCAAGGATCGAGCTGTAACGGGTTCCCTGCGGCGCATCGCTCCGGAACGGAGGACGGAATGATCTATTACAGGGACGAGGAAATTCAAATCAGAGATATGGAGGAAGCCGATGCGCAGGCGATCGCGGACGCGGAGCGGGAGCAGGGCTGGGACGCCTCGCCGGAGAAATACCGGACGCGGCTCGCAGACGCCGCAAACGGCAGGGCAGTGGCGCTGACTGCCGAATGCGGCGGTCAGCCGGTGGGCTATGTCAGCGTCTATCCGAACAGCGGCTGGGGCGCGTTTGCCGGAAAGGGCTGGCCGGAGATCGTGGATTTCGGCGTGCTGGAGAAGTACCGGAACCGGGGGATCGGCGGACGGCTGATGGACACGGCGGAGGGGATCGCCTCGGAATATGCCGATACGGTCTATCTGGGCGTGGGGCTTCACGGCGGCTACGGAAGCGCGCAGCGCATGTATGTAAAGCGGGGCTATGTGCCGGACGGCTCCGGCGTTTGGTACGGAGACGGCGTATGCCCGCCGTATGCCGAGTGCCGCAATGACGACGATCTGGTGCTGTATTTGTCAAAGCGGCTGCGGTAAGCCGCGCCCCGCCGGGGAAATTTCCCTTGACAACCGGGGCGATCTGTATTAGTTTAAGTTTAAGTACACGGGGCGGGTGGAATCGCCTCCGTTCGGGGTGGCGCCCGGACGAAAGAAAGGAACGTGAAGTATGAGTAATCGCATTTCCCTTAGATAATGGAATCGGTAAAGAGCAGGAGTCGCTTGCAGCGGGTCAGTGCGCTCTTTTTTGGGGAAACTGCGATATCGGAAATCACGTCGGGGACGCCTGCGGGGCAGGCTGTCTTTGAATTTTGAATGGATTTTAGAAGGATGCAGGCGAACTGCATCCTTTTTTCGTTTCATAGGAAAATACGTCCTATGAAACAAAAAACGCTCCGCAGGGATCGCACTGCGGCGGAGAGGAAGGTGCCGCTGCGCAGCCCGCCGCAGGCGGAGAATCTCGCTTGCGAGATTCTTTGTTTTATTGGAAGCTGCGTTTCTATAGAAAAACGTTCCGCTGAGGATCGCGCCGTGAGAGTTCTTGCTCCGGTATGGGAAAAAACGTTCCTATAGGCGGCGGGGCGATCACAGAGTTTCCCTTAAAAAAGAGCATACGGACAAATTTCCGCACCGACAGGCGACGAGCAGAAAAGGCGGGGAAATTCCCTGCGGAAAGCAGAGGTATCTATGTCGGAAATTTGTGTAAATGATTTAACTTTTTGCTATGAGGGCAGCTACGACAACGTGTTTGAAAACGCAAGCTTTCGGATCGACTCGAACTGGAAGTGCGGGTTGATCGGAAGGAACGGCAGGGGCAAGACGACGCTTCTGCGGCTGTTAAAGGGCGAGCTGGCGTACAGGGGCAGCATCGTTTCGGATCTGCTGTTCGATTCGTTCCCCTTTGCGCTGTCCCCGGAGGCGGCGCGCAAAGACACGGCGGACGTGCTTGAGGAAATGGACCCCGAGTACGAGCTGTGGCGCGTCCTTCGCGAAATGGAGCTGCTGGGGATGGAGGCGGAGCTTTTGTATCGCGCCTTTGGAAGCCTCAGCAAAGGAGAGCAGACGCGGATCATGCTTGCCGTGCTGTTTGCAAAGGAGAGGCGCTTTTTGCTGATCGACGAGCCGACCAACCATTTGGACGTGGAGGGCAGGGAGATCGTGCAGGAATATCTGAAACGGAAGCAGAGCTTCCTGCTCGTTTCCCACGACCGGAAATTTCTGGACGCCTGCATCGACCATGTGCTGGTCATTAACCGGAACAGCATTTCGGTGGAGCGGGGGAATTTTTCGAGCTGGTGGGAAAACAAGGAACGCCGGGACGCCTTCGAACGGGCGGAAAACGAGCGGCTCCAAAAGGAGATCCGAAAGCTTCGGGCGGCGGCGCGGCAGAGCCGGGAATGGGCGGATCGGGTCGAATCGACCAAGATCGGCTACGACCCGATCTTGGATACCCACCGTTGGCGCGATTCGCGGGCTTATGTGGCGGAGCAGTCGCGGCGGATGCAGCAGCGGAGGAAAAATCTGGAGCGGCGGCAGGAAAAGGCGATCGCCGACAAGGAGCAGCTTTTGAAGGACGTGGAGCAGGCCGAGGAGCTGCGCCTGATGCCGCTCGTTCATCCCAAGCGCGTGCTGGTGGAGGCAAAGCGTCTTGGCATTTCCTATGGCGAGCGGCAGGTCTTTTCCGAGCTGACCTTTACGGTGGAGCAGGGCGAGCGCGTTGTGCTGCAGGGGAAAAACGGCTGCGGAAAGTCGAGTATCTTAAAGGCGATCCTCGGCGAGGCGTCCGCCGCCCGGAATTTGCAGGGCGAGCTTCTTGTGGCTTCGGGAATGACGATCTCTTATGTGTCCCAAGACACCTCGCATTTGCGCGGAAGTCTGTGGGAATATGCCGAGCGGCTTGGCGTGCGCACGGCGACGTTTCTTGCGCTCCTGCGGAAGCTGGATTTTTCGCGGCCGCAGTTTGAAAAGCCGATGGAGGACTTCTCCGAAGGGCAGAAAAAGAAGGTTCTGCTGGCGGGAAGCCTGTGTCAGCCGGCGCATCTGTACCTGTGGGACGAGCCGCTCAACTACATCGACGTTTTCTCGCGGATGCAGCTGGAACAGGTGATCTGCCGCTGCAGACCGACGATGCTGCTCGTCGAGCACGACCGGGCGTTCGGAGAAAAGGTGGGGACGAAGCGGCTGCGGCTCTAGGCGTGCGGGAAGCAGGCGGTGGGGACGCGTCCCATGGAGGAGTTGATCGCGCTGCGGCTTTAGACGCGCGGGAAGCAGGGACGGGCGCTGCGGATGCGCCGGTAAAGCGTAAGGAAGGAAAGGCTGCAGAAGCTATTGACAGATTCAATTTAGTTGGTTATAATTTAGTAAATCGTAAACAACTAGAATTGAGGAGGCGCGACGATGTTCATAGGAAGAAAGCAGGAACTGAATACGTTAAATAAGCTTTATCTTTCCGCTGGATTTGAATTTGCGGTTATTTACGGTCGCCGTCGAGTGGGAAAAACCGCTCTGATCAGCGAGTTTATCAAAGACAAAGATACCATTTTCTTTACCGGCGTAGAGAGCAACGCCAAGCAAAATCTTGATAACCTTTCAAGGTGCATTATGGAGTACCATACGGGGATCGCTGTCGATTCTGCCTTTGCCTCTTTTCAATCCGCATTGGAATACGTTTTCGAGCTGGCAAAGACAAAACGCATTGTGCTGGTAATTGACGAATATCCCTATGTTGCCCGTGCGTCCAAGAGCCTTGCTTCCACGCTGCAGCTTTTGATCGACAAAAACAGGGACAGCTCCAAGCTGTTCCTGATTCTCTGCGGTTCTTCTATGTCTTATATGGAAGATCACGTTTTGGCGTATAAAGCGCCGCTTTACGGAAGAAGAACGGCGCAGCTCAAAATCAAGCCCTTTGACTTCTTGGAAGCCTGCCGCTGCTTTACAAGATTTTCGGACATTGACAAGGCGTTGGCATACGGCATTGTCGGCGGTACTCCGCAGTATCTGATGCAAATGGATGATAAGCTTTCCATTGAGGATAATATCAAAAATACCTACCTGAATCCTTCGTCCTCGATATTTGAGGAACCGAACAATCTTTTGAAGCAGGAAGTGCGTGAACCGGCAATTTACAATGCAGTTATTACGGCAATCGCCGCCGGCTGCACCAAAATGCATGAGATTTCCCAAAAGATCGACGAAGACACAAGCGTATGCGCCACTTATATTAAGAACCTGATTACGCTCGGCATTGTAAAAAAAGAATCGCCTTACGGGGAAAAATCAAGCCGGAAGACAATCTACTCCATTGAGGATAATATGTTTCGCTTTTGGTACCGCTTCGTACCGGAGAACACCTCTATTATCTCCCGCGGGGCAGCCGACCTTGCATACAAGCGTATTGCTCCCGGACTGTCGTCCTATATGGGGGGCGTGTTTGAGGAAATCTGCAGGCAATACCTTTGGAAGCTGCTGCTTGACGGTAAATGTGCCGTGAATTTCGGCGACCTCGGCCGCTGGTGGGGCACAAATCCGAAAACCAGAGCTCAGGAGGAAATTGATATTGTGGGAACGGACAAGGACGCCGCCGTGTTTGCCGAGTGCAAGTGGACAAACGAGAAAGTCGATCTCGGTGTGCTGGAAACTCTTGTGGAACGCAGCGATCTGTTTCGCTTCAAACAGAAGCACTTCTACCTCTTTGCAAAAACCGGTTTCACAAAGGGCTGTATGGATAAGGCGGCAGAGATGGGAAACGTAACGCTGGTTGCGTATGGGGATATGTTGAAAGCGTAGCCGTAGAGCGACGGTAAATCATCACGGAACGGAGGTTTTTATGGAAAACTTTGGATTTGCAGAAATGCAGGCAATTCAGAAAGAGTTGCAGGAAAAATATAAAAACATTTGGGAGCCGCTTTCTCCGGAGGCGGGAAGAAACAAGCTCTGGATGTGATGCTTTGCTATTCCGTTTCGCCCAAGGAGTTGGCAGCCGTCTATCGGAAAAAACATGAGAGAAACATGGCGCGCTGGCGCTCGTAGGGACGCATGGAAATTAAAAAACATTTTTATGTGTGGCTTGCATTATGAGAATACATATGATACACTTGATATGAGATAAATACTCTCGTGATTTATAGAAAAGAGTTTAAGGTGGAGTATTATAAAACAAAGGAGGCGGTGTAAGTGAAAAGATATGGTGTATTTGTGGTTCTTCTTTTATCAGTTTGGCTGACTGTGGTTCCTTCTGCCAAGGCAGAGGATGACGAGCTTCAGCCGATGGCGTTGCTGCTGTCATTGTCTAAGACGGCGCAGACTACGGGTGGAAGCGGCGGAAGCTATTCGGTCACGGTTACGTCGCCTGCCTCTTGGACGGCGACCGCCAACGTTTCTTGGATTACCGTTCGCACAGCAAGCGGAACCGGAGATGGAACGCTTTCCTATACGGTGTCCGCCTGTCCGAACACGACCGCTTATCGCGAGGGGACCATCACGGTAAAAAACGGTAGCAGTACGAAAACGCTAATGGTACAGCAGTCAAACGTTGTTTGGCCGGTGGCGGACAGCAGCGGAACGGTAAAATATAACAGTGCGAGCGGGTTGAATAAAGCTACGGATGCAGGATTTAAAATTGATGGGAAAGAATATACTCGGAAGGGGGATGTGGTCACGGGCTTGGGTGACGTTACTTCGTTTTACGGAGCCAGAGCAACGTCTGCCAACTCCAAGCATTTACGTCACTGGGCGATCGATATTGACGTAGAAGATAGTCCGTCCATGGTCGCCCGGGCGGCAATGAGCGGGGTGGTAAGCGCCGTAGGGAATGAAGAAACCAACGGAAACTATGTGTACATCAAGCATCAGATTGTAAAAAACGGGGTTACGACTACGCTGTATACCAGATATCTGCATTTGGCGAGCTATACGGTTTCTGTGGGAACGGTCGTGAAGGCCGGGCAGAAAATCGGGATCGTCGGCAAAACCGGTTCTGCGAATGGCGATCTGCACCTTCATTTTGCGGTTTTGAAGACAGTGGGAGGAAAGAATTATTACCTGAATCCGGTGTCGTATTATCATGGAAGCGACAATCGCGGAGTAATGTATAACGGAAGCGGCACCATATTGAATGCAATCAGCAATAATCCAATGTTTGTGGTTTCCGGGGGAAACTGGGTGCCGAATCCGAACTGGGATCCGGTATATTCTGCATTTACGGGAACCTCCAGTGCTTTTTATAAATCGTGTATGAATGCGCTTCGAGAGGGGGACACAATCGCATGGTGCGTAGAGTAGAACAAAATAAAGAAAAGGGGACGCGCGCGGCTTTCTTCCGTCTGCTGCTTCTGCTGGCCGTCCTCCTGCTGTTTTCCGCCTGCAAAAAGGAAACGCCGGAGCCCGGCGAAAACCGTCCACCTGCGCCGTCCGATCTGCCCTCGGTGGCAGTCAGCGAGTCTCCGACGCCGACGGAAGCGCCGAGTCCGACGCCGACTCCGGAGCCGACGCCGTTTCTGGAATTCCCCAAGCCAGAATATGCCTTGGTAAAGGAGACAACGGTATGCTATGAGGGAAACGAGGAGCGCGTGCTGGATACTCTGGAGACAAGCGCGTCCTATACCGAGGACGGTTACCTGTTGTCACGGAAAAGTGATTCTTGCAGCGAGGAGTGGAGCTACGAAACGGCGGAGCCTTCCGGCGAAAGGCGGCTGGCGCGCTATGTGAAAACGGAAAGCGACGAAAGCGGATATACGACGACGGAAACAAGGGAGTATTCTTATGATAAACAGGGGCGCATATCCGGCGTCGGCGTTAGAAAACATTCTAGCGGAGACGGCAGCTCTTATAAGGAAAGCGAGCTGCGCTACAGCTACAGCCCGGACGGCACCGGCTACGAGGTTCTGGAACTGCATGGAGGAACGGAAGGCACGCGATATACATATGAAAACGGCGTGTGCGTAGGAATCCGGTTCGTACAAAGCAATCAGTATCGTTATGACGCGGCTGGACATGTAATTGAGGTGACCTATTCCAAAGGAACGGTTCAATATCAGGCGACCTACGGCGAGGAAGGGGAGCTGCTCCGCGCGTATCAGTGTGAGTTGGATGACGGTTCGGCAGGAGGCATTTATTCCGAGACGTTTTATGAGGCAACCTACGAGGCGGGAAGGCTCCGGACGGAAACCGTGCGGGAGGAATATCAGACGGGAAAGACCATGGACTTTACCCGCACCTACCTGTATGATGAAAACGGAACGCTTACGCAGGTTCTCCGCACGGATTTGGGAGAAGCGGAGGCTTGGGTGGAGTTCCAATATTCGGACGATATGGAGGACGGCGCCCGCGTGGTTCGGGAGCTGGAATATGGGCGTGGCGGCAGCGTTAAGGAATCCCGCGTATGCCGGTATGACGGCAGCGGCGCTTTGATCGAGGAATTTGGCGAGGACAACGTCAAAAGAGCCTATACCTACGGAGCGAACGGAGAACAACTGACGGTTTCGTATGTTGAATATGGGGAAAATGTGCTGGAGGAATATCGCTATAACGAATACGGATTGCTGGAGACAAAAACCTGTCTGAGGTATTCCGAGGGGAAAATTAACCGTAAGATCGTTACGACTTATGAGTATGAGTTTTTCGATTCGCTTCCGGTGCAGGAACCGGTGGAGCTGGGCTATCCCCGTTCGGAGGTTTACATAGATACGGGTATTCTGTACCGTCATCTGAATGAGAAAATATATTAGGGAAGGAGCGCCGCCGTTTGGCGGCGCTTTTTCGTTCTATAGGAAACTGCGTTCCCTATAGAACAAAAAACGCTCCGCGGGGATCGCACCACGCTGCCGTCTATTCCTCGTGCGCGTGATCGTAAAGCGCCTGTATGTCTGCGGGCAGCTTGTCCGGCAGCATTTCACGAATGCGGGTCTCGCCGCCGTCCTTGAGCGCCTGCTCATAATACCAGCATTTATATAAGATCATATCCCGAACCTTTTCAAGCTTGCGGATCTCGTTTTCCACGATTTCTTTCTGACGGAGGAAAAAATCCCTGCGTTCCGGGTAGGTGCTGCTGCCCTGCGAGCACCATTCCATAAACTGTTTGATATCCCGGATCTCAACGCCGGATTTTTTCAGGCATTCGATGACTTGGAGCGCTTCGATCTCCCGATCGCCGAACCTGCGCGCGCCGGAGACGCGCTCCATATTGGGAAACAAGCCCTCCTTGTCGTAATAACGGAGTGTGGAAATGGGCAGACGGAACATTTCCGCTACCTGACCGATCGTATACATAAAGCGTTTCCTCTCGATTGTAAAAATTAAAAAAATAGCTTGACCTAAAGTTAGGTTCAGGTGTTAAAATGATGCTATCACGAGAACCGAAAAAAGTCAATCGGTTTTGAAAGCGTTTTTGAAAAAACGTCCGGAAGAAGAAAGGAGAGTTTCCGCATGGAGGAAAATAAGGAGTTTCGGGTTCTGATGCTGAACGGAAGTCCCCGGATCAACGGCAATACGGCGATCGCGCTGAAGGAGATGGAAAAGGTTTTCGCCGAAAACGGCATAGCTGCCGAAACGGTGCAGATCGGCGCTCAGAATGTGCGGGGCTGCATTGCCTGTCGTTCCTGCGTAAAGAACGGCAAATGCGTTTTTGACGATATCGTCAACGAGCTTGCGCCCAAATTTGAACAGGCGGACGGGCTTGTTGTCGCAAGCCCCGTATATTATGCGTCCGCGAACGCGACGCTGATCGCCTGTCTTGACCGGCTGTTTTACAGCACCTCGTTTGACAAGACGATGAAGGTGGGGGCCAGCGTTGTCTGCGCAAGACGCGGCGGCTGCTCTGCAACCTTTGACGAACTGAACAAGTATTTCACGATTACGAACATGCCGGTCGCCTCCGGCTGTTACTGGAACAGCGTTCACGGCAGGGAAAAGGGCGAAGCCGAAGGGGACGAGGAGGGCTTGCAGACCATGCGGGTCTTGGCGCGGAACATGTCGTTTCTGATCAAGAGCATCGCGCTTGGCAGGGAGCGTTACGGCCTGCCGGAAAAAGAGGCGAGAGTGTTTACAAATTTTATTCGATAGGAACTAGGAGGATATTATGTTAGGAGAATTTACGTACGTCAACCCCACGAGAATTCATTTTGGAAAAGAGGCGCTTGCAAAGCTTCCCGGCGAGCTTGTGCAGTACGGCGACCGGGTGCTGCTTGTTTACGGCGGCGGTTCGATCAAGAGAACGGGGCTTTACGACAAGATCGTGACGGTTTTAAGGGAATGCGGAAAGCAGATCTTTGAGGATGCGGGCGTCATGCCCAACCCGACGCTGGAAAAGCTGCGCGAGGGAATCCAAATCGCGCGGAAGCACGAGATCGACCTGATCCTCGCTGTGGGCGGCGGTTCGGTGTGCGATTACGCCAAGGCGCTTTCGGTGTCCGTTCACTGCGACGAGGATCCGTGGGAAAAATATTACGTCCGCTTTGAGGAGCCGACCTGCCCGATCGTTCCGGTGGGCTGCGTGCTGACGATGGTCGGAACCGGTTCGGAGATGAACGGCGGCTCGGTCATTACCAACCGGGAGACCATGCGGAAGGTCGGTCATGTTTTCGGCGAGGCGGTCTATCCGAAATTTTCCATCCTCAATCCCGAGCTGACCTATACGCTGCCGGAATATCAGATGAAGGCGGGCTTTTACGACATTATGTCGCATATTTTGGAGCAGTATTTCTCCGGAACGGACGACAACACCTCCGATTATCTGATGGAGGGACTGCTGAGATCGCTGATTCACAGCACGCGCATTGCGGTAAAGAACCCGACCGATTACGAGGCCCGCAGCAACATCATGTGGATCGCCACGCTGGCGCTCAATACGCTCGTTGCCAAGGGCAAAGCGACGGATTGGGAGGTGCATATGCTTGGTCAGGCGGTGGGCGCGTACACGGATGCGACGCACGGCATGACGCTTTCCGCAGTGGCGGGCGCATATTACCGCCATATTCTGCCTTACGGACTTCCGAAGTTCAAGCGGCTGGCGGTGAATGTTTGGAACGTTTCTCCCGACGGAAAGTCCGACGAGCAGATCGCGAACGAAGGGCTTGCCGCGATGGACGCATGGATGGAGGAGATCGGTCTGGTAAGAAGCCTTGCGGAGCTTGGCGTGACCGAGGATATGCTGGAAGGGATCGCCGACGCGACGTTCCTTCAGGAGGGCGGCTACAAGGTGCTGAACCGCAGCGAGGTCGTGGAAATTCTCAGAGCGAGCATGTAACGGCGGGGAATTGCGTTAAAGTAGCAGAAAAACAAGAAGTGTTATGATTGTAATGAAAAAGATTGGAGGATAGAGTGGAATACCCCAAAATGATTATATTCGATTATGGTCATACTCTTTTGTATGAGCCTGATTGGGATTCTGTTAGAGGTAACGCAGAACTGCTGAGATACGCTACAAAGAACCCAAAAAACTGCACTCTCGAAGATGTTAGAAAGGGTGCGGAACTAATTTTTGGAAAGCATATCGAAAGTATTCGCAAAATGGGTTATGATATTTGCGGTCAAGTTGGCAACAAGGTGCTATACGAATATCTTGGAATTGAGTTTTCGCTTACACCTCTCGAAATGGAAACTGTTTTTTGGAATGGAGCATCCAAGGGCGCGCTTATGCCTGACGCTGATAAAATGCTGGATTACATAAACGAAAATGGTATAAGAAGTGCCGTTATAAGCAACCTTTTATGGTCGGGTGATGCCTTAACAGAACGACTAAATAGATTGCTGCCAAATAATCAATTTGAGTTTGTTATGACTTCGAGCGATTATTTTATGCGAAAACCAAATCGTATTTTGTTCGATATCGCTTTACAAAAAAACGGTCTTGACGCAGATGAAGTATGGTATTGTGGTGATAATCCAACAGCCGATATTGAGGGCGCGTCACAAGTTGGAATCTACCCAATTTGGTACGATAACGACACAGAAAAAAGCTATAAAGATCGTTCCGATGAAAAGATTCCTCTTTGTGAACACCTTCATATTCACGAATGGGGGGAATTGATTGATTTATTGGAGAAGTTGAAGCAGTGAACGAATAAGAGTTAAAATAGTGCCATGAAACTTAAAGCCATTACACAGAACATCATTTGAAACCAATGGGCGCTTCGCCGATATGTGGTGTTTGTGGAATGGCTTTTTTGTCCGCAGTTTTTCACACGGCGGGAAACGGTTGATGAAGGCTGCCGCCTGTTGACTTTTCTGCGCGTTTCAGGCAAAATAGCAGGCAGAGAGGGGGAGACCAAACATGCAGATCCAATGCGAGGGCGCGTTGCGCAGTATGACCAGCCTGTACCTGTTCCAAGGGGACCGAGTCCTGCTTTTATATCGGCAGGGGAGCCGCGTGGCAAACGAGGTATGGATCGGTTCTGCGGGCGGCCATTTTGAGGCGGAGGAGCAGAACGACGCGAAAGCCTGCGTTCTGCGGGAGCTGCGGGAGGAGCTTGGACTTTTCGAGGAAGACCTTGCCGGGCTGCGGCTTGGCTATGTTACGCTTCGCAGGATCGGGGGCGAGATCCGCCAGAATTATTACTTCTTTGCAGAGCTGAAAGCGGAGCCGGAGGGAGGGCTGGTCTCCAACGAGGGACGTCTGCAATGGTTCTCTTTTGAGGATCGCACTGCGGCGGAGCTTTGAAGCATTACAACCAAATGGAAAAGGGAGAAACGGCATATGAAATTTTACGATCTGTCCGGAGCTTGGGAGCTGTGTCTCGACCCGGAGAAAAAAGGCAGGACGGGAGAAGGCTTTGACGTGAGCTTTCGGGAGACGATGGAGCTTCCGGGGACGGTGTCCGAGGCAAAGAAAAGTCCCTTCCGGGAAGAGAGAAACACGGGCTATCTGACCGACCCGTACTCATACGAGGGCTATGCGTGGTTCGCCAAGGACGTTGCGCTGCCCGACTATGACGCGGGGCTGCATTATACGCTGACGCTGGAGCGCACGCGCA
>JAUNGI010000037.1 GCA_030524525.1 Lachnospiraceae bacterium | reverse complement strand
TGCCGCCTGTGCTTCCCACGCGCTCAGACGTTCCTCCTCCGGTTCTGCCGCCTGTGCTTCCCACGCGCTCAGCCGTTCTTCCTCGGGTACATCCGCTTCCTCCGGCTCCCATGCGGCTTCCGGCATTTCCTCCGCTGTCGTTTCCAACTCAAGCTTGCTCTGCATAGCGCTGATCCGGTCGATATGGTTCCTCAGCTCCGACGTATTTTCCAGAAGCTTGCCGTACAGCTCGGTCATGCGCGCATAGTTTTCGGTCAAAGCCGCGATGCTTTGTTCGTCCTCCTCCAGACGGCTCGCAAGCACTTCTTCCCAGTTGCTTTCTTCCCGGACTACCTTCCGTTCGGTAACGACGGTTTTCGTATAGTACTCCTTATATGTAACGCGCGTTCCGAAGATGCACGCCATAAACAGTCCCATCGCCAGCATCGGAAGCCCGATCGCATCGTTTTTCAGCACCGGCGTGTTTACCAGCTCAAAGGTAATGATAACGCCCAGCAAAACGGTCAATGCGCTCAGGATCAGTCCCAGCACCGAAAAAATATTGATCTTTTTCTTATACATCAGCCGCTGATCGCGGTCGTATACGATATCCTCCTTCAACACCTTCTGCAGGCGGCTGCCGCTGACGGGTACGGTGGGCGTCGGCTCCGAATCGTTCGGCTTCTCCGGCTCGGAAACGGTCTCCCGCACGGTTTCCACAATTTCGGGAACCGGCTCTCCCTCCGGTTCTTCCCCGACTTCCGCAGCGTTTACGGCCGCTTCTTTCCCGACGGCTGCCTCCGTCTGCTCGGACTTTTCTGCGGCTTCCTTGGACGCGTCCTTCCGGGTCGTCGCCGTGATCGTTTCCATGTTGAATTTCTTGCTGATCGCCAAGGAAAGCACAAGCATCCCGCCGTAATAGCCGCATACCTGCATCACAAGGCTCAGATCGTAGCATTTTCCCATAACGGCGTCCTGTTTGACAAAGGGAGATTCGCCCATAATACAGAAAACGGCAACGGCAACAAGCGCCAGCCCCTCAACAATACAGAGCGGCCATTTCGAATGGAACACACTGAACGAGGTAACAACAAAAAACCAGAAAAAAATCAGGCCGATCACCAGCAGCGGATAATTTTTCTCGCTGCTGTCCAACGTGAGAAGAAGCGTCCCGATCGAATACAGCAGAGCCGGTATTGCCAGCAGCGGCAGGGAACGCTTTGCCGCGAACAGCATCAGAAGCGCCAAAAGCACCATGGCGCCGAACTGCAGCCAGACCGGAAAATCAAGCGGCGGAAAGCCCGGGTCCAGAAACGTATTGAAGCGATACTGCGAGCCAGTGATCTGCCAGCTGATCAGATAGCCCGCTGCGGAAACAAGAGCCAGCAGAGCTGCCAGATAAGGCAGATAAGAACCGGGCGCAATTCTCAATTTTGATTTGATCATATCAGACGAAGCCTCCATATTAATTGAAGTGTTTGTTCGCGAAGCAGCCCCCACAAAATTATATTCTATTTTAGCATAAGATATCTGATTATTCTACTGATTTTTCAAAAAAGAACAAAGAATCTGCGCTCGACAAGCTAAAAAAACACATTTCCATTTTGCTTCAAATGCGTTACGATGCAAGTATCAACAGCGAAAGCGAGGGAAACACATATGGCAATTTTTCTGGATCAGGTGGGATATCTCCCCGATTCCAAAAAGCAAGCGGTCATGACCGGAAGCAATTCCTGCCGACTGCTTTCCGAAAGCGGAGAATCTACAGGAGTAGACCCCATAATTTCCTACAATGGTTATGACGAAGCAAGCGGCGACACCACATGGCGTGTGGACTTTTCCAAGCTGACGCTTCCCGGAACCTATTATCTGGAGGACGTGGAAGGGAACCGCTCCCCCGCGGTTCACATCCGTCCCGACTGCTACCGCGACATGTTTCGCGACCTTTCCCGTATGTTCTATTTCCAGCGCTGCGGCTGCGCCCTCGAAGCGCCCTACGCCGGAAAGTTCACGCACAAGGCGTGCCACTGCGCCGAGGTTCGGGACTATCTCGCCCCGGAGCGGCGTTTTTTCCTGAACAAGGGCTGGCACGACGCGGGAGATTACGGCCGCTATGTTACGCCCGGCGCGGTCACTTTGGGTCATCTGCTCTACGCCTACGAGCTGTTTCCCGCCGCCTTTGCGGACGACCTGCAGTTCCCGGAATCCGGCGGCGGAATTCCGGACATTCTGAGCGAATGCCGCTACGAGCTGGATTGGATGCTCGGAATGCAGCTCCCGGACGGCGGCGTCGCCCACAAGCTGACCTCCCAATACCATGCGCCGTTTGTGATGCCGGAGGACGACTCCCTGCCGTTCTTCCGTTATCCGGTTTCCAGTTTGGCGACCGCTGATTTTGCCGCCGCCACCGCGCTTGCCTACCGGATCTACCTGCCCTTCGACAAGGCGTATGCCGAGCGGCTGCTGGACGCCGCGGAGCTGGCATGGAGCTGGCTGACGGCGCATCCGGCTCTGGTCTTTGAAGATCCGAAGGATTGCCATACGGGCGGCTACGGCGACACGTGCGATGCGGACGAACGTCTTTGGGCATGCGCCGAGCTTTACCGGGCAAGAAAGGCCCCGCAGTATCTGACCGCTTTGCCGACCCTGCTTCCGCGCTGTAAGGAGCTGACCGCTCTTGGTTGGGGCGACGTTGCCGGTTTCGCTGGCTTCTCGGTTCTGTTCGCCGATGCGGGCGTCTTTCCGGAGACAGTCGTAGAACCATTCCGCAGCGCCTTTTTGGAAAAAGCGGACGAGCTGCTTGCCGTCACTGAGCGCAGCGGTTATCGGATGTCGCTGAAGCCGGACGAGTTTGTCTGGGGCAGCAATCTTTCGGTGATGAGCAACGCCTGCGTGCTGATTGCCGCCGCGCTTTTGACAAACGACCGCTCCTATGCCGACGCTGCGGAGGAACAGCTTCATTACCTCTTGGGACGGAATCCGCTCGGCGTCAGCTATGTGACCGGACACGGCAGCAATCCGTTCCGCAATCCGCATAATCGCCCGACCTTTGCGGACGGCATCGACGAGCCGATCCCCGGCTATGTTTCCGGCGGACCGAACGGACGCCCCTCCGACGAAAAGGCATGCGCGCTGATCCCCGAAGGTACGCCGCCGATGAAATGCTACGCCGACGTTTACGAATCCTATTCCACCAACGAGATCGCGATCTACTGGAATTCCGTTACGGTGCTTGCGGCAGCCTACTTTATCGGAAGCAGGTAAAACCATAAAACAAAAGACCGCGCGCATCCGGCAAGCGCAAAAAACGCCGGATGTGCGCGGACATTCCTAAAAAAGCTCTCCCTTCTCCCCCGGAAGCGGCAGACTCCCGGCGTCGCTCTGCAAGATGCCGGTCAATGAGCCGCGAATCGTTTTGGAAAGATAATCCACAACGACCGCGCGCTCCCGTTTGTCCCGTTCCCGGATCCATTCGATCAGCACTCCCACAAGCGCTTCCATATAGAAGCCGCACAAAAACGACTTGTATTTCTCGTCCAGCTTCCGGTTAAATTTTTCCTCCGCCCGGGAAACGACGGAAACGACGACCTCGTTAAAATCCGCATAAAAGAACCGCTTCAACTCGTCCCGCCCGATGGAGTCGTAGGCGCAGTTGATAATATAGTCGTTCTCTTCTATGTAATCCATCGTGAAGATAATAGCCTCCTCGTAATCGACCATCAGATCAAAGTGCTTTACGACCCCGATCGCCTCCTGCTCAAACATCCATTTCAGCAGATCGTAAATATTCTCGAAGTGATAGTAAAAAGTTTTGCGATTCATATCGCAGTCGTTGATCAGCTCGCTGACCGTGATTTTTTGAAACGGCTTCTTTTTCATCGCCCGCTTGAGGGAATCCGCAAGCGCCTTTTTGGTCATCAAGGAAATTTCTTCGTGTTTCATATCCGCCACCTCCCTGATTTTATTATACTTCCTTTCGACGGGAAAACAACGGACAATACCGGACAGTTGTGGAATTTATACCGCCAAATTGCCCCATTTGTCCGGTAATTACACACGCAGCCCGCATTTGACCGTTTTTTTCTGCATTGCCTGCGCTATTCTGTTGTAAAAAAGGAATGACAGAGAGGAGAAGTTGCTATGGAAGGAAAAAAGAAAGCCTTCTATCGCCGCGTTATCGCCCACCGCAAGCCGATTTTGATCGGGTTTCTGGCTGCGGCAGTTTGCTGCCTGTTTTTGAACCAGCTGGTAGGCGTTAATTACGACATGAACGATTATCTGCCCGAAGACACGCATTCCACGATTTCGCTTACGGTCATGCAGGAGGAATTCGACGGCGGCATCCCAAACGCCCGCGTTATGATCCGCGACGTGACCGTTCCCGAAGCGCTGGAATATAAAGAAAAGCTCGAACGGGTGGACGGCGTACTGTCCGTAACGTGGCTCGACGACGCCGTGGATCTTACGCTGCCGCTTCCCATGCTCGATGAGGACACCGTCGAAAACTATTACAAAGACCAAAACGCGCTGTTCAGCGTAACGATCGCGGAAGACAGCCGCATCTCCGCCGTGGAGGACATCCGGGCGATCATCGGCGAGGAAAACGCCATGACTGGGGACGCGGTGTCCACGGCCACGGCGACCAAAAATACGGTCTCGGAGATCCGGAAAATGACGGTGATCGCGGTCGTATTCGTCTTGCTTGTTTTGATCCTTACGACCGGAACGTGGGCGGAACCGCTCATTATCTTAGGAGGACTCGGCGTTGCGATCGTCATAAACAGCGGCACCAACCTGATCTTTGGCGAGATCTCCTTTGTGACCAACGCCGCGGGAAGCATTTTACAGCTTGCGGTTTCGTTGGACTATTCGGTCTTTTTGATCCACCGGTTTGACGAATGCCGCGAAACGAACCCCAACGTCGAAGACGCCATGCTTGACGCGCTCTGCAAGTCTACCGCTTCCGTTCTCTCAAGCGGTCTGACGACCGTCATCGGTTTTCTGGCACTTGTCCTAATGCAGTTCCGCATTGGCCCGGATCTTGGGCTGGCGTTGGCAAAGGGCGTGGCGATCAGTCTGATCACCGTATTCGTCTTTATGCCGGCTTTGATCCTTTCCACCTACCGACTGACGGATAAGACGCGGCACAAGCCGTTTCTTCCCGCCTTTCGGAGGTTCGGAAAAGCGGTGCGGCGTGTCTCGGTCCCGCTGGTCTGCGTCTTTGCGCTTCTTGTGATTCCCGCTTATCTCGCTTCCAACGCGAACGAATTTTATTACGGCTCCTCCCGGATCTTCGGCGAGGACACGCAGTTCGGCGCGGACACCGCCGCCATTGAAGAGGCGTTCGGCGCAAACAGCACCTACGTTCTGCTTGTGCCCAAGAACGATACGGCAACACAGACGGCACTCTCCGACGAGCTGCACGGACTGGATCACGTTACCGGCATCATTTCCTATGTCGATACGGCAGGCGCGGAGATCCCCGCCGCATATCTGGACGAGGAAACGCTTTCGCAGCTTGTTTCCGAAAATTACAGCCGGATGGTATTGTCTGCGGATGTCCCCGCCGAGGGCGACGAGGGCTTCGCCCTGACGGAGCAGCTCCGGACGACCGCCGAGAAGTATTACCCCGGCTCCTATTACCTTGCCGGAGAGGGGGTCAGCACCTACGACCTGATGGAAACCGTTACGGCGGACATGGTAAAGGTCAATTTGGTGGCGATCGCGGCGGTATTCCTCGTTCTGCTGCTTACGCTGCGTTCCCTCACCCTGCCGATCCTTCTGGTTCTGAGCATTGAAACGGCAATATGGCTGAATCTGGCGGTTCCCTATTTTACGGACTCCCCCATTTTCTATATCGCCTACCTTATCATCAGCTCCGTCCAGCTCGGCGCAACCGTGGACTATGCGATCCTCATGACCGACCGCTACAAGGAAAACCGCCGGAGCATGGACAAAAAAACGGCAGCGGCGGAAACCGTCTCCGAGGTGGCGGTATCCATTCTTACCTCGGGAAGCGTGCTTACCGTAGTCGGACTGCTGCTTGGATATCTTTCCTCAAACCAGCTTTTGGCACAGCTCGGAATCTTTATCGGACGCGGGGCGATCTTCTCGCTGGTGATCGTGCTGTTTGTCCTTCCCGGCCTGCTGTACCTGTTCGACCGGCTCGTTATCCGGCAAAAAAACCGAAAAAAGATTTTGGAGGCAGATCATGAAACGAATTCAAAAATGTAAAGGACTTCTTGCAATGCTCCTAACGGCGATTATCGCCGTCTCCGCTCTGCTGCCGGCTGCGGCGGCGGAACCGAATACGCCCAAGGAGGAGGTCGTATATGTCAGCCTGAACGCCGACGGTTCGGTAAAAGAAATTTATGTGGTCAATATTTTCGACTTGGATGAGGACGGTCAAATCATAGACTACGGCAGATACGAAAGCCTTCGGAACATGACCACCACCGACGAGATCGGCTATCTGGACAACACCGTGACGATCGACGCCAAAGCGGGAAAGCTGTACTACGAAGGCAAGCTGAAGGAAACCGTCATGCCGTGGTCGATTTCCATCCGCTACTTTATGGACGGCACGGAATATCCTGCGGAGCAGCTTGCGGGAAGAAGCGGCGCGCTGAAAATCACGGTGCAGGTTTCCCGGAACCCCGAATGCGAGGGCGAATTTTTTGAGAATTATGCCTTGCAGGCTTCCCTGACGCTGGACGCAGACCGGTGCCGAAACATCTCCGCGCCGGAGGCGACCGTCGCCAATGCCGGGGGCAAGAAGCAGCTCACCTATACCGTTTTGCCCGGTATGGGCGCGGACGTGGAGATCTGCGCGGACGTGGAGGACTTTGAGACGGACGGTTTTTCCCTCAACGGGATTCCGCTCAAGCTTGGTCTCGAATTTGACGGCGATACCGTTACGGAAGGCGTCGCCGAATTGTCCGACGCTCTTGCAGAGCTGGAGACGGGCGCGGCGACTCTTGGGGACGGCTGCTCCTCTCTGGAAGACGGCGCGGCGGAGCTGCAAACCGGCGCGGCGGCTTTGGACAGCGGAATTATGGAGCTGCACCAAGGGATCGAACAGATGCGGACCGCCCTCTCCGCTCTGGATCGTGCTTCTTCCGCGCTGACGGAGGGTTCGACGGAATTCCGGACGGCGCTCGTCCGGCTCCAAAGCGCGCTTGGCGGCGTTTCCCTCTCCGCCCAAGACCTCTCCGCCCTGTCGGAGGCTTCCTCTTCGATCAAAAAAGCGATCGCGGAACTGGCAGACGGAGCCTCCGCCTTGGAACAAAACGTAAGCTGGGAACAGTATCAGGCTCTCCTGCTGCAAAACGGTCTGGATCCGGACGCGCTGCGGCAAAACAATACCGCCGCAGCCAACGACTTAAGGCAGCAGGCCGACGAGCTTCGGAAGCAGCTTGCCGCCTTGCAGAGCGCCGGGCAGGACGTCTCCGCCTTGGAGGCGCAGATCGCGCAGCTGGAAAATACGGCGGAGCTTCTCCTTGCCAACAATGCGGCAATGAACGGCACGCAGAGCTATCTTTCCTCCGTTCAACAGAGCCTCGGCACCCTCTCGGACGGAGCCGAACGCCTACAGGCGGGCTACGCCGCGTTCGACGCGCAAATGTCCGAACTGATTTCCGCTCTGCTTACCCTGAGCGAGCGGCTCGGCGCGCTTTCGGAGGCGCTGAACGCGCTTGCCGCAGAATACGCGAAGCTGGATTCGGGTTTGAACGAGTATACCGACGGCGTTTCCGCGCTTGCAGACGGCTATCGTCAGATCTCCGACGGCGCGGCACGGCTTCTTGACGGAAGCAGCGCCCTGAAACTCGGAAGCGACCGGCTGTATGAGGGCATCACGCAGCTTTCCGGCGGTACCGACGAGCTGAAAAACGGCGCTTCCGCAATTCGCGAGGAAACGTCCGGCATGAGCGAGGAAATCGACGAAAAGCTCGGCACGCTGCTGAACGGCCTGAGCGGCGACGCCTCCGAAGTTTCCTCCTTCGTCTCCGCGCAGAACGAAAACGTCAAAAGCGTGCAGTTCGTCATAAAAACCGAAGGCATTCATCCGGCAGAGCCGGAAAAAGCACCGGAGGAAGAACCCGCCAAGCTAAGCTTCTGGCAGAAGCTTCTCAAGCTGTTCGGGCTGTACCACGAAGATTAAAGCCGGGAGCTCCCTTCCCGCGCATGGCAAAAGCCGCCGCATCCCTCTCTTGGCAGATGCGGCGGCTTTTTGATACGCCGACTCTTTCAGTCGGTTCCAAGCTCCAGCTCCCGACAAATCTTCATCACAACGTCAAACGATGCCCCGCCGATCCCGCGTACCGCCGAGGCTCTACTCATACTGCAGACCAATGGCGATCGCTTTTTTATTCAGCTCCTTCAACGCCTCGTGTCTGGCGCTGACGATCTTGTCGATGATCTTGTCGATGTTGTCGGTACGGATCACGCCGGTCTCCCGGATCAGCTTTCCGACCAAGATCATGTTGGCGAGCGTGGGCATCTCCTGCTCGGCTGCCAGACGCGTCGCCGGAATGTAATAGGTCGTCACGTCGGTTCTGCGAACCTTGCGTTCTACAAGAGAAGAATCAACAAAAATCACGCCTCCGGGAACGACCGCATCCTCGTATTTGTCGAGCGAGGGCAGGTTCATGGCAACGAGGATATCCGGCTCCGAAACGATCGGCGAGCCGATCAGCTCGTCGCTGAATACCACGCTGCAGCTCGCGGTGCCGCCGCGCATTTCGGGTCCGTAGGAGGGCAGCCAGCTGACCTGCTTATCGGAGATCAGACCGTCGTATGCCAGAAACTTTCCGGAGAACAGAATGCCCTGTCCGCCGAAGCCCGCAAATAACATCTGTGTCTGTGCCATTTACTTTGCCTCCCCTTCTGCGTATTTGTCCTTGAAAACGCCCAGCGGATAGTACGGGAGCATATTCTGCTCCAACCATTCCATGGACTTTTCGGGCGTCATTCCCCAGTTGGTCGGGCAGGTCGAAACAACCTCGATCAGCGAAAAGCCCTTCTTCTCGATCTGGTTCTGAAACGCCTTTTTGATCGCCTTTTTCGCCAGCTTCACATTCTTCACGTTGTTGACCGCCACGCGCTCCAGATAGGACGCGCCCTCCAGCTCGCTGAGCATCTCGCAGACGCGGACCGGATAGCCCACCGTATTGACGTCGCGCCCGTAGGGCGAGGTCTGCGTGACCTGTCCCGGCAGAGACGTGGGCGCCATCTGCCCGCCGGTCATGCCGTAGATCGCGTTATTGACAAAAATGATCGTAATATTCTCGTTTCTTGCCGCCGAATGTACGGTCTCCGCCGTACCGATGGACGCAAGATCGCCGTCTCCCTGATAGGTGAAAACGATATTGTCCGGATTGCTCCGCTTTACGCCCGTCGCCACCGCCGGAGCGCGGCCGTGAGCCGCCTGCACCATGTCGCAGGTAAAGTAATTATAAGCGAATACGGAGCAGCCTACGCTTGCCACGCCGATGGTCTTCCCCTCGATGCCAAGCTCGTCAATGGCCTCCGCCACCAGACGATGAATGATGCCGTGCGTACATCCCGGACAGTAATGAAACGGATTGTCGGTCAACGACTTCGGCTTCTGAAAAACGATATTTCCCATTACTGCTCACCTCCCAACTGATTTGCGGCTTCGATCTGCGCCAGCACCTGTTCCGGCGACGGAATGCAGCCGCCCGCCCGGTTTGCCGAAAGCACCGGACGGCGGCAGCGGGTCGCAAGCTCCACGTCCTCCGCCATCTGTCCCATGTTCAGCTCCACGGTCACATATGCCTTTGCCTTTTCCGTGGAAGCAAGCAGCGCCTCCTTCGGGAACGGCCACAGCGTGATCGGGCGGATCATGCCGACCTTGATGCCCTTCTCGCGCGCCGCCTTGATCGCATTGCGGGAGACGCGGGAGGCGATCCCGAATGCGACCACGCAGATCTCGGCGTCCTCCATCTCGTATTCCTCCCACATGGGTTCGTTCTTTTCGATCTGCGCATATCTCTGATAGCGGTCGATGTTCCACTGCTCCAGCTCCTCGGGAAGCATGGAAAGGGAGTTGATCACATTGTGCTCCCGTTCGCCCTTCGTTCCGGTCAGCGCCCACGACTTGTCGTGCTCCTCGACCGTGATATCGTCGATCACGACCGGCTCCATCATCTGACCGAGCGTCCCGTCCGCCAGAAGCATCGCGGGCACGCGGTACTTTTCCGCCACGTCAAACGCGTGCGCCGTCAGAGATACCATCTCCTGCACGCTGGCGGGCGCAACGACGAACAAATGATAGTCGCCGTGTCCGCCGCCCTTTGTCGCCTGAAAATAGTCGGACTGCGACGGCTGGATGCCGCCAAGTCCGGGGCCGCCCCGCTGTACGTTTACGATCAGCGCCGGCAGATCGCAGCCCGCCATGTAGGAAATTCCCTCCGCTTTCAGAGAAACTCCCGGACTGCTGCTGCTGGTCATGACCCGCTTTCCGGTGGACGCCACGCCGATACACATGTTGACGGCGGCGACTTCGCTTTCCGCCTGTAAAAACGTCCCGCCGATCTTCGGCATCCGCTTTGCCATATATGCGGCGATCTCGGTCTGGGGCGTGATCGGATAACCGAAATAGAATCGGCATCCGGCTTTGATCGCAGCCTCCGCGATCGCCTCGTTGCCCTTCATTAAAACTTTGTCTGCCATGTTCCTTTTACTCCTTTTCTACGGTAATGACACAGTCCGGACACATTACGGCGCAAAAGCCGCACGCGATGCACGCGGTCTGGTCGGTGATTTCCGCCGGATGATGCCCTTTTCCGTTGATGACCTCCGGCGACATGCGCAGAAGCTTTTTCGGACAGGCACTGACGCACAGTCCGCAGCCCTTGCACTGCTCGGTTTGAAACGTAACCTTATTCATACCTAATCCTCATTTCTTTCCTCTTTAATTCCATATCCGCTTGTTTTGCAGCCGCAGCGGCACCGCGTTGGGAAACGCCTCCTTCAGCTCCGGATAGAGCGATTCCTTTACGGTCGTCAGCTTGATCGGCAGACCGGACGCCTTTGCGACCGCTTCGGCATAGCCCGCCGTGGCAAGAACGTCCTGCGCGGTCGTTTCCGCCCCCAGATTGGAGTTGTTGACAAGCGCCGTAAACGGAAGCCCCCCGGCAGCCTCGATCTCCCGCATCACCTCCAAGGTTCCCGCTGCGTCCCTTGTCAGCGGACGATACTGATTCATTACGAACAGCATCTCAAAATTGTTTTCCGCTAAAATCTTCGGCGTATACCTGCCGAGCGCCAAGGCGCCCCGGTCGTCGCCGCCCACGTCAAGCACCGCGTAGGTATCGGTCTGATCCACGACCGCGTACAGCTCCTGCGGCAGCGCCGGAACGTCCACGTTGGAGTTCGCATAGGCGGAGCTGATCAGCGGGATTCCAAGCCGCCGAAGCTCCTCCTCGCTGTCCTTCGTCCGATAGTACGGATTGACGATGTCCAGATCGGCGATCACCACCGGCTTTCCCTGCCGCTTCAGCGCCGCTGCCAGATTGACCGCGATATTCGTTTTGCCGCTGCCGTAATGACCGGCGAGCAGGATAACTCGTTTCCACTGCATATCTTTCACCGCTTACAGTTTATTTCTCTGGATCTTTCCGCTGATGGTCTTCGGCAGCTCATCCATGAAAACGACGATTCTCGGATACTTGTAAGGAGCCGTATGCGTCTTGACGTAGTTCTGGATCTCCTTTTTCAGCTCCTCGGTGCCTTCCGTTCCCTTCGTCAGCACGATGCTTGCCTTTACCACCTGTCCGCGAACCGGGTCGGGCGCAGCGCTGACGCCGCATTCCAGAACATACGGCAGCTCCATGATAACGCTTTCGATCTCGAACGGTCCGATCCGGTAGCCCGAAGACTTGATAACGTCGTCCTTGCGTCCCACATACCAGTAGAAGCCGTCCTCGTCCTTCCACGCCACGTCGCCCGTATGGTAGACGCCGTCGTGCCATGCTTCCTTCGTCAGCTCCTCGTCCCGGTAATAGCCGAGGAACAGACCGCACGGAACCTTCTCGTTGGTGTAAATACAGATCTCGCCGTTCTCGCCCACCGGCACCGGCTTGTCGTCCGGCCCCAGAATATCCACATGGTACTGCGGCGACGGCTTGCCCATGGAGCCGAGCTTGTGCTCCTCTCCGTAC
The DNA here is from genome assembly GCA_030524525.1 of Lachnospiraceae bacterium. Lineage (GTDB taxonomy): Bacteria > Bacillota > Clostridia > Lachnospirales > Lachnospiraceae > ISDg. Next base: position 15,730 of record JAUNGI010000037.1, on the reverse strand, counting down.
AGGTTGCCGATCACGAGGGTGGTCTCGGTCTGTCCGAAGCCCTCCATAACGCGCAGCCCCGTATTTTCCTTAAATACCTTGTAGACCTCCGGATTCAAAGCTTCTCCGGCGGTCGTCGCATGAACGATGCTGCTCAGGTCGTACTTGCTGATATCCTCTTTGATCAGCATACGGTACATTGTCGGCGGCGCACAGAAGGTCGTGATGTGGTACTGCGCGAACAGCGGCAGAATGTCGTCCGCATGGAAACGGTCGAAATCGTAGGTGAATACCGGCCCCTCGCACATCCACTGTCCGTAAAGCTTGCCCCAGAGCGCCTTGCCCCAGCCCGTATCGGAGATCGTCAGATGCAGACCGTCCGGGTCCACCTGATGCCAGTATTTTGCGGTCACATAATGCCCCAGCGCATATTTGTAGCTGTGCGCGGCGATCTTCGGATAGCCGGTCGTTCCGGACGTAAAGAACATCAGCATCCGGTCGGAGCCCTGCGGCCGATCCTCCGGAATTTCGTAGTGGCTGCTGTAAAGCACATACTCCGCGTTAAAATCTCTCCAGCCTTCCCGCGCTCCGCCGACAAGCAGCTTATGCTCCACCGACGGACACTGGTCGAAAACCTGCTCCGCCTGATGCGCCGTATCGCCGTCCGCGGTACAGAGGATCGCCTTTACGCTGGCGGCGTTGAAGCGATATTCAAAATCGTGCGCAAGCAGCTGATTCGTTGCCGGGATCGCCACCGCGCCGAGCTTATGCAGCGCAAGCATGCTGACCCAGAACTGATAATGGCGCTTCAAAACGAGCATCACGTTGTCGCCGCGCTTGATGCCGATGGATTTGAAATAATTCGCGCATTGGTTGCTCATCCGGCTCATATCCTGAAACGTAAACCGACGCTCGTTTTTCTCTTTGTCCAGATGGATCATGGCAAGCTTATCCGGATCCTTTCTCGCGATCGCATCCACGATATCGAACGCAAAATTGAATTCCTCCTGATTCGGGAAATCCACGGCTTTCAGCCGTCCCTTTGCATCCTCGGTCAATTTCACATATTTATCGCTGACAAAGCTTCTCTTGGCGCTGCGGCCGGTCACCAGCGTATCGACCACGTCCTGCTCCTCGCTCTTTTCGCCCGGAAGCACGAATGCCAAAAAGGTACAGTCCTGCTCGTTGATCGCGATCATGCCGTGGGGCGTGGAGCTGTTGTAAAGAATGCTGTCGCCCTCCTGCAAAATCTCCACATGGTCGCCGACCTGTACTTTCAGGCAGCCCTTCAATACGAGGTCAAATTCCTGCCCGCTGTGGCGCGTCAGGTGGATCGGCTTTTTCTGCTGCTCCGCCGAATAATCATAGCGCACCCAATAAGGCTCCGCCAGCTTGTTTTTGAACATCGGCGCCAGATTCTTGATCAGGATGCCGTCCTCCTTCGCCGTCACCTGTCCCTGTCCCTTGCGGGTCACCGTGTAGGAACGCAGCTTTGCCGTATGTCCTTCCAGCAGCGCCGGGATCTCCACCTGAAGCGCGAGCGCGCATTTGTGGATAAAGGTAAACGGAAAATCATTCTCTCCCGCCTCATAGCTTCGGTATTCCGAAACGCTGACCTCCGTCAGCCTTGCCATCTGCTCCTCGCTGAGCCCTGCGATCTCCCGCATTTCGCGGATCCGGGCCGCAACCTCAAGCAGCTTGCTTTCTACATTTTGTGTCGTCATGCTTTCCTCCTAAATCTTCCCGTTTCCGTCCGCCGTGGTTTTTGTTTCAATAAGAAAAGCTTCCTCTCCGCCGCAGTGCGATCCCCGCGGAGCGTTTTTGTTTCATAGGACGCTCTTTCCTATGAAAGAACAAAGGATCTCGCTTGCGAGATTCTCCGCCTGCGGCGGGTCGCTCTGGCGACACAGTTCCTCTCCGCCGCAGTGCGATCCCCGCGGAGCGTTTTTTGTTCTATAGGAAACGCAGTTTCCTATAGAACAAAAAAACTCGCCTCAAAGGAATTCTTTGAGACGAGCATATGATCTACCCGCGGTACCACTCAAATTGTGCTTTCGCACCACTCTGGGACTCCATCAAGTCCTTTGCTTTGACGCAGCAATTACGGAAGCTCCTACTGTTTCCAATGGATGTTCAGACCTTCAGCTCGGAAGGGATGGGTTTCTCGTTTTTTCTCTGTCGGCTCGCACCGTCCACCGACTCTCTGTAAGAGGCTAAAACGAAACCGTCTTCGTCACAGCTTTTCAAAATTAACCACATATACGGAATTTGCTAGCATTATACTGCCGCCTTTTTCGTTTGTCAATACAAAAAAGCAAATCCGCAAAAAATTATTTTCCTTCTCCCGCCCGTGTCCCCCGCCGTGCCTCCGCCTCCCGCAGGAGTGCGGTCAGCTCCGGAAACTGCCGCGCATATGCCTGTATTCCGCGAATGGTCGGGACGACCTGTTCCGTTCCGAGCCTCCGCTCCGCGTCCTCCGCGCCGGTAAGCCCAAGCGAGCGCTTCAGACTGTATTCCAGCCATTCGAGCTTCGACGCAAGTCCCTGATGCAGCACCGCATTCCAGTCAACGGCTTCCAAACCGCATCGGCTCGTGTAGCCCCGCGCAAACGCCAAAAACCGCTCCCGGTTCACCGAACCGTCCGCATTCTGCGACCAGTACAGCGCCGTTTCCAGAAAATCGCGGGACACGCCGGAAAATCCCGCCGCTTCCCAGTCGATCACGACCGGCTCGCCGCCCTGCCACAGCACATTTTTCGGATCGAGGTCGTTATGGCACAGCGCCTTCCTTCCGCAAAAGCCTTCAAAGGCACGCGCGCAAAGCTCCGAAAGCCGGTTCAGCTCCCCAAGAACTTCCTCCAAGTCCGCCGCCCTTCGCGCCCCCGCCGGGCATACCAACTCCATTCCGGTATTCTGCGCTCCGGCACGGCTTTCGCCGCCTCCGGCGCGCCAAGCTCCGCAGCGTCCGCGCCGTGGATCCGCGCAAGCGCACAGCCGATCCGCTCGGTGTGCCGCTCGGTAATTTCCGCATCGGAAAGCGTTTTTCCTTCCATGAAATCATAGATCAGATAATACTGCTCATTGACCTGCTGAACATAGCTCCCTCCATATTGCTTTGCATGGCTTACCGGCAATTCCTTCGACAACCGATTCGCGGCGCGTTCCGAAAACTCAAAATTGGCAAGCGCGTCCTCCCGCGCCATGATTTCCGGATTCAGCGCCTTGACGGCGTATCTGCCCGACTCCGCATTTACCTCAAACATCCGGTGCAGGAAACCACCGTTCAACGGTTTCGGCTCGGAAAGCAGACGTCCCAGCCCCAGCTTGGCGCATAGGAGTTCAAAATCGATGTGGTACATCCCTCTATTCTCCCCCATTCTTCTCCCTTTCCGCTCCGATCTCCACCCACGCCGGACGGAAGCCGCAGTTCAGCGCAATGTTCCATGAATGATAATTCGATACGCTCGTCCCGTAAAACGGAAGCTCCCCGCGTGCCAGAATCTCGTTTTTCAGCAGCGTGACCAGATACGTCCCCACGCCTTGAGAGCGATATTCCGGCATAACGTCGATCCCGATCTGCTGCCAGTGCGGCGCGTCCTCCGAGCAGCCCGCCATCCCCATGATCTTCTCCCCATCGTAGGCGCACACGGCGATCCGGTCGGGGCGGTGCGGCAGATATTCCGGACAAAGCGCGTTCGGAAACCTTTTGTCCCCGTAAAACGGGCGGATCTCCTCGTCGTAAAACCATTTGACCGGATATTCCCTCTGGGGAGCCGCAGGCGCGGCGGGCAGGAACATATGATGGGTAGCGGTCAGCGAATATCCGAATTTGTTCAGTTCCCTTTCCAGCGGATGCAGATTCGGAATTTCAAACAGCCAATGTCCCGGCCGCCCCCCGATCCACTCCTTCAAAAACGGATGCAGGAGCTTGTCCGCCGTAACGACCGCATTCCCGCCCGTAGTGACCATATGGAAAAAGTAAGGTTCCGGGCAATACTGCCTGCGCCCCTCGTGAAGCGCCGAAAGCGTCAGAATGTTTTCCTTTTTCAGAAAATCCTCCGGATCGGCGTTAAATTCAAGCGCCAGCAAATTTCGGAGACGCCGTTCCGCATCCGGCAGACCGTCCGAAAATTTTTCGAGCACTTTTCGGAAAAGAAACGGCTGAATGTCGGGATAGGTCAGCGCGCCCGGCAGCTCGTCAAACAGCGCAATGCGTTCGATCTCGCTGTGCAGCTCCTCCTCCCGCTCCGCGATCTCCGCGTAATAAAGCATTCCAAAAGTCTCCGTTTCGCCCTGCTCCGATGCGCGGACGACCGAATACACGCAGACCGGCCGCAACTCAAATACAGTCGCGCCGGTTTCCTCGTACAGCTCCCGCCTTGCGGTTTCCCAAATGCGTTCGCCCGGCTCCCGATGCCCGCCGGGGATCTCGTAGGTGTTCCGCTCCCGGTGCTTGCACCACACCCATTTGCCGTTAAATTTTGCAACGATGACCGCGTATTTCAGTTTTTCGTCCGCAGCCTGTTCATAGAAATTTACGCGAATTACCCCCATCCTGTTCTCCCCCTTCTCACAAGCTTCCAAGCTGTTTCACCTTGATCACAAGATTGCTGGCGTCGGCATAGCCCAATCTTCCGTAAAAGCGTTCATGGCTCTCGTCGTTGACCGCCAGCAGACTGATCATAAATGCGCCCTTCTCCTTCACCCGCTTTTCCAGCTCCCGCATCAGCTCGGTGCCAAGCCCCTGCTTTTGGTACGCGCCCGCAATGAGGATCTCGGTCAGGTTATAAACGACGCCATCGTAAAACTGTTCGAAGCAGCCCAGCGCAAAGCCCGCAGGCTCGCCGTCCTTTTCCAGCAGAAGCCCGTAGGAATCCTCCTTGTTCAGCATCTGCCCAAGGCGCTTGACGACGATAGGCTCCGTCCACCGGTCTCCGTCATGCTCGTTGAAATAAGCTATGTACAGCGGCGTTACCCGCGCAATGTCCTGTACGGTAAATTCTCTGATCTCCATGTTTGACCTCCTTGCCGGTTTTGCCTTCTGTTTGCTCAGGCAAGGCCGCACAGACCTTCTTTCTGTGCGGCTCGCGGGGCGCGCGGCGCAAGATAGAATCTCCCGCTGGGAAGACCTTCGCTCTCCCCAGCTTTCGCTTCTTTCTTGCTGGCTTTGCCTTCGCGGACATTTTACCATACGCTCTTTCGTTTTACCACATAGGCGCGAGAAAAACTTCCCTTCCGCTCTTGATTTTTTCCGCGCCCGTGTGGTAAAATAAATCCGAATTTCATATTGTTTTGACACGATACAAGAAGTGCATTCCTGCAAGCTGATACGACACAGAACGCGGGACCTTTTGTATCGTTTTTTTTGCGCATACGTAAGGTTATGCGCTTTTTGTTTTGTTCTTACTGTCAAAAAAAGGAGGTTATTCCAATGGAGCAAAAATCCAACTCGTTTCTGGAAACAGAAAAAATCGGGAAGCTGATGCGGAAATACGCCGTTCCGTGTCTCATTTCCCTTCTCGTGGCGGCGCTGTACAACATCGTTGACCAGATCTTTATCGCCAATGCCGATTACCTCGGCTCATACGGCAATGCGGCAAATACGGTGGTGTTTCCGCTGACCGTCGTGGCGCTTTCCATTGCCGTCATGATCGGCGACGGCTGCTGCGCCTTCGTCAGCATCTGCCTCGGCGCAGGCAATAAAGAGGACGCTCATAAAAGCATCGGGAATTCCATTCTGCTCTGCATTATCAGCAGTGCTGTGCTGACGGCGTTCTACTTATGTCTCAAGGAGCCTATCCTGACGTTTTTCGGCGGGAAGGTCAATCCCGAGACCTACGCTTATGCGAAAGAGTATTTCTTCTGGATCGCGCTGGGCGTGCCGTTTTACATGTTTGGTCAGGCGATGAATCCCATCATCCGTTCGGACGGCAGCCCCAAGTTCGCCATGTTTGCAACGCTGACGGGCGCCGTCGCCAACATCATTCTCGATCCCATTTTTATTTATCCGCTGAAAATAGGTATGATGGGCGCCGCAGTCGCAACGGTCATCGGACAGATCCTGACCGCCGTGCTTTCGGTTTGGTACCTGTTCCACATGAAGGCGGTAAAGCTGGGAAAAAGCAGCTTCGGTCTGTGGTGGCGGCTGATGAAGAAATTTCTTGCGCTTGGCATTACAAGCTTCCTCTCGCAGATCTCGCTTGTGGTTTCCATGGCTGCGGTTCAGAATATGTGCACCAAATACGGCGCGCAGGATGAGATCTTCGGGCAGCCCGAATACGCGCAGATCCCGCTGGCAGTGCTCGGCATCGTCATGAAATTTTTCCAGATCGCCATTTCCATCGCCGTCGGCATGGCGGCGGGCTGCATTCCGATTGTCGGCTACAACATCGGCGCCAAGCGGAAAGACCGCGCCAAGACGCTTTTTACCTATCTGCTGATCGCAGAAGCCGCTGTCGGCACAGTTGCTCTGCTGATCGTGGAAATTTTCCCCGTTCAGCTTATCGGAATTTTCGGCGCGGCAAACGAAAGCGCATATTATACCGATTTCGCGGTGAAAAGCTTCCGGGTCTATCTGTGTATGATGCCGCTCGCCACGCTGAACAAAGGAACGTTTATCTATTTGCAGGCGTTGGGAAAGGCGGTGGAATCCACGCTCATTTCCCTGACACGGGAGGTTATTTTGGGCGTATTCCTGCCGATCCTTCTGCCCGTGTTCTTTGCGCTGGACGGTCTGCTGTATTCGTTTCCCGTCGCCGACCTGCTGACATTTTTCTTTGCGGCTTTTATCATCCGCAGAACGTATAAGGAGCTGAGCGCCGATCATAGCGCGCCAAAACCAAAGGAGGCAAATTGAATGAGCAATCGAATCATAACGATCAGCCGCGAATTCGGCAGCGGCGGACGCACGATCGGGAGAAAAACTGCCGAAAGGCTTGGGATCCCCTGCTATGACGCCGAGCTGATCCAAAAGCTCGCGGAGGAAAGCGGATTTTCCGCAGACTATATCAAAGAGGAAGGGGAATATGCCGCGGGCGGTCCCCTCTCGCCGTTTCTTTCCAACCGCTCTATGGGGCCGACCAATCAGGACACGCTGTGGAACATTCAGCGGAAAATCATTCTGGAGCTGGCGGAAAAAGGTTCCTGCGTAATTGTCGGACGGTGCGCGGACTTTATTTTGCACGACCGGGCGGACTGCCTGAAGGTATTCGTTCACGCCGACATGGAACACCGTGCGGAACGCATCGTCAAAGAATACGGCGAGCGCCCGGAAACGCCGGAACAACGCTTAAAAGCAAAGGATAAGCGCCGGGCAGCCTACCATCGTTTTTATACCGACATGAAATGGGGACGCGCGCAGAATTACCATATTTGTCTGGACAGCGGAGCGTTGGGGATCGAACGATGCGTTGAAATTCTTGTTGGTTTGTATTGACATCCGGTTATCCGAAAAGGGGGAAAGACACCGTTCTTTCCCTCTTTTTTGTGCCGCACGGCAAGGCAGCGCCATTGCCGCAGGCCGTGACAGCCGAAAAGGCAGCCCCAACACCGGGAATAAATTTCATGCAAGGATAAACCGAACGATTATTGAACAAAACGCTTGACATTAGTCCGAAATCGGCTTAAAATCAGTCCGAAGTCAGACTAATAGTGCTTTGTGTTATGCATGTGCGTAGGGCAAGCAGCCCAAGCGATTATTGCGCTAATATTACAGGGCAAACAACCGAACACGCATCAATAAGACCGCAGGCTACATTTCGTTTGATTTTCAACGAAATTACAATCTGTTTTTATTATGTTTTTCCCGCTAAGCGGGGAGCGGACTCTATACGATTATGCCTTCCGTATTGCAGAGGCAGGCGTTTCCGTTTCCGCATAGTCTGCATTCACAACGCATTTTTTATTTATCTCAAGAAAGGAGTAGTACAGTATGAACAGAATTATTACGGTCAGCCGTGAATTTGGAAGCGGAGGGCGCGAATTCGGGAAAAGACTTGCCGAGCAGTATGTTGAGCAGCTTGTGGAAAAGAAGCCCGTAATCGCCTTCCCCATCCATATAGGCCGTAGTTTTTATCCGCCGGCAAACCCGGTTCTGGAACAAACAAAATCCGTAGTGCTGGAACAGCAGCGCATAATCAAGGAGCTTGCGGAAAAGTCTGACTGTGTAATTGTGGGACGTTGTGCAGATTATATCCTGCGGGAATATGACCCGTTCCGTTTTTTTGTATATGCAGATATGGAGAGCAAACTGAAACGCTGCCATAGGAAAGCTCCCGGCGACGAACATTTAACGGATAAAGAATTAAAACGGAAAATTGCTCTAATTGATAAAAACAGAGCAGCATATTACGATTTTTGGACAGGCGGCAAGTGGGGTCTCAAATTGAATTATGATTTATGCATCAACACGACCCATACCGCAATCAAAGAAATTGCCGCTGCACTTTCCAAAATGTTTTAACCAAAAGCAGTAAGATTTGAGGCAACATCTGCAAAGCTTGCCTCATGTTGATTTAGGAGATAGATTGAAAAATCACACCGATGTGCTGATTTTTCAATCGGCTATTTGTTTCTGAGCGAAAGCAAATAGCGTTGATTGCAGAAGAGAAATCGCCTTCGCGAATTTCTCTTCGCATCTTCGCGACAAGGGCGCTCAGAAATGTGGATTAGTGTGAAAAATACGCTTGATAGCTTATTTTTCACACGGCAATTTGTGCCGGAGCATCACAAATTGCTTTGATGGTACCCCGTCGCAAATGCTCCGGAATGAGGAGTATTATGTACATTAAGCTTTCAGATCATTTTAATTTCAACCGGTTGTTACGGTTTGCGCTTCCATCCATCATCATGATGGTATTTACATCGCTATACAGCATAGTGGACGGCTTCTTCGTTTCCAACTTTGTAGGAAAAACGCCGTTTGCCGCGGTTAATCTGATAATGCCTGTCCTAATGATCTTAGCCTCTGTCGGCTTTATGTTCGGAGCCGGCGGAAGCGCTTTGGTTTCCAAAACGCTGGGAGAAGGCTGTCGGGAAAAGGCGCAGCGTTTGTTCTCCCTGTTTATATATTGTACCGCCATCAGCGGTATTGTCATTGCGGCCGTCACGTTCCTTTTTATCCGTCCACTTGCCGTTTTATTGGGAGCGGAGGGCGCAGTTTTAGACGCTTGTGTTATTTACGGACGCATTTTACTTATATCTCTTCCGCTGTATATGCTCCAATTTGAATTTCAAAGTTTTTTTATCACAGCAGAAAAACCGCAGCTTGGACTTGCTATTACATTGATATGCGGTATTACAAACATGATATTGGACGCTCTATTCGTAGCGGTATTTTCTTGGGGACTTGCCGGCGCTGCCGTTGCGACCGCAATCAGCCAGATATTAGGCGGCATCATTCCTGTTTTCTATTTTAGCAGACCAAATTCCAGCCAGCTTCGCTTGACAAAAGCCAAGCTGGACGGAAGCGCTTTGTTAAAAGCCTGTGCAAACGGTTCTTCGGAGCTAATGAGCAATATATCAACCTCCGTTGTGAGCATACTGTATAACGTTCAGTTAATGAAATACGCAGGCGAAAACGGAGTCGCCGCATACGGCGTGCTGATGTATGTGAACATGATATTTCTCGGGGTATTTATCGGCTATTCCACCGGCACTGCCCCGATTGTCAGTTACCATTACGGCGCAAAGAATCACGGGGAATTGAAAAGCCTATTAAGAAAAAGCCTTGTTATTATAGGAGTGCTCGCTGTAAGTATGTTCCTCCTCGCGGAACTTTCCGCGAAAACTTTAGCAGGCATTTTTGTAAGCTATGATAAGGAACTTATGGCAATGACAGTACGGGCTTTTCGAATCTATTCCTTTTCCTTCCTGTTTTCGAGTGTTGCCGTTTATGGTTCCTCTTTCTTTACCGCGCTGAATGACGGTTTGACTTCCGCACTGATTTCCTTCCTGCGAACGTTACTCTTTCAGGTTGGAGCAGTGCTGATCTTACCAATATTTCTTAAAATCGACGGTATCTGGCTATCCGTTGTAGCCGCAGAGATGGCTGCGGCTGCTTTGACACTGCTGTTTATTACTGCAAAAAGGAGGAAGTACTGCTATTAGGTTCGAAAATATAAAGCGACCGTCCGGCACGCAACCGGCTTACAAACAATGCGGCTCGGTGGGTCGGGGCGTATTTCTCCGCTTCCTTTTCCCTTAACACGGCGACTCCTTTCTGGCGCTCCGCTGCCGCCTCCTTGGTTTTCCAACTCCGGGTTGGAACGCTGAATTGTTTTCAAACAAACGCGCGATTGCTTTTCCCGACGCGCTTTCGTAAAATAGGATTGTAGATTGGCTGCAAGAAGCATATACACATGGAGGTAAAAAACGTGTCAGAACTAAAAATCCACCAGCAAATTGCCTGTTTAAGAAAGAAAAAAGGACTTACCCAAGAGGAGCTGGCAAAGACCTTGGGCGTTACCAATCAAGCCGTATCGAAGTGGGAATCGGGGCAATGCTGCCCGGACATCCAGCTCTTACCCACGCTTGCCGAGCTCTTTCAGGTCTCTGTTGACGAGCTGCTCGGGCATCCGCCGCTTTTTCCGACGGACGCTCCGCTCTCCTTTCTTCGTCGGAAGGTTGACTCGCTTCCAGAAGGACAGGACCTTGCATTTGCCTTTCGCATATCGGCAGCCCTGCACGCATTCCTCTTTTCGAAATCAATGCGTCGGGAGACCCCCGGATGGGACGCAGACGCGTCGGCAGAACATGCGGCAAATGCGGAATGGGGGTATTCCTGCTTCGCGCGTCCGGACTACACCACGCTGATGCAGCAGGGCTGCGTACTTTTCTCCGACAACCGTGCGCTTTTTATGAACGGTAGCGACCTCTGTCAGATCGCATCCGCAATAAAACCGTTTTCCGATCTCAGCAACCTAAAGATTGCCTATGCGCTTTATCAGCTGACGGCTTATTCGGAAACCGCCCGTGCGACCGGCGCGCAGATCAGCGAAAAATGCGGTCTGCCGGAGGATGCGGTCAAAGAGGCGCTTGCCGGAGAGCTCCTGCAATTTTTACAGGAGGAAGACGACGGGTACCGCTTCCGCGGAATGTATTTGTGCCTAATGCCGGTTCTCTCCTTAATGAATTTCAAATTTTGACCAAGCTTAACGCTTGAAGCTTCAGCGCTCTGCCCCCCAAACCGCAAAGCAGGGGCAGAGCGCTTTTGCAAATGCGCTTACTCCGTTGTGATCCGAAACACGACCGGCAACTCGCTTCGGACGGTTTCTGTCTCAATATGCAATCCCTCTCCATCGCGCGACCACCTCGGTTTTTCCTCAAACCCAAGCACCTCCACATCAATAAGATTCACATACGGCGAACCGCCTTGCAGAGACTTTATTCGGATCTTCCCGTCCTCCGGGTACGAGAGGCATACGACATAAATCCGATCACCCTTTATCGTAAACCGGAAGTCCTCCGAGGTATAGTCATACCCGTCATTATCCGTAAACATGCCGTCCCGCGTCCTAGTCGGTCCTTCGGCGGAAATTTTCCAACAGCGCGTGCCGTAGACAGCCTCGCCATTTGTCCTAAGCCATCCGCCAACTTCCAGAAGAACCGCCCGTTCCTCCTCGGTGATCGTACCGTCCGGTTTGGGGCCGATATTCAAAAGCATACAGCCGTTCTTGGAAACCGTGTCCACAAGCTCGCGAATGATGTCGCGCGCCTCCTTAAACTGATTTCCTTTGGCATAGCCCCAAGACCACTTGCCAACAGCGGTATCCGTCTGCCACGGGAAATGCTGAATCTCGGCGAACTTGCCGCGTTCCATATCCACAACAGCCGTCCCGAACGCAAAGGCATCGTGCTTATAAGCGATCATGACCTCCTCGCCCCACTCCTCGGCACGATTGTAATAGTACGCGGCGATCTTACGAAGATATGGCTTTGCCGCAGAATGCTGAATCCACCAGTCAAAATAAAGCTGGCGAATTTTATATTTGTCGATAAGCTCACAGGTGCGAATCAAAAAATCGTTCAAAAATTCCTCGCTCGGCCACGGCTCGCTGTTGATATCATGCATGCCGGTTGCGGCATCGGGCATAGAAGGCCAGTAGAAATCACCCCGCTTTTCGTTTCCCGTGATATCGCTTTCAAATTGTCTGCCGGGGCTCATAAAGAACCAATGCTCAATCCGGTGTGTCGAAGCGCCACCAACGATTCCCAGCTTTTTTGCGGCATTGCTAAGCTCGCCAAGTACGTCGCGCTTCGGTCCCATCTCATATGCATTCCAGTGCGAAATCTCTGAGCGATACATCTGAAAGCCATCGTGATGCTCGGCAACGGGAACCACATACTTCGCTCCCGCCGCCGAAAACAACTCCATCCACTCGTCGGCATTGAATTTTTCTCCCTGAAACATCGGAATAAAATCCTTATAGCCAAACTTTTTGTGTTCTCCATAGGTCTCCAGATGGTGCTTATATTCCGGGGAATCCTTTATGTACATGTTGCGGGAATACCACTCGCTTCCAAAAGCCGGAACGCTGTAAACGCCCCAATGAATAAAAATTCCGAATTTGCCGTCCAAGAACCACTTAGGAACGGGATGCTCCGCAAGGGATTCCCAAGTATCCTTATATTTGCCCTCCGCAATGACACGGGCAATCGTTTCCAAATATTTCTGCGTATCGTTCTCCATTGGCTCCAACCTTTCCGGGCGGCTCTGCCCTTGTTTTTTCATTACCGCTACTATATAATCAAAACGTCGGGAAGACCATGGAGATTCTATGCGAAAATATGGAGATTTGATATGAGCTTTTACAGGAACCCACAAATACTGCGAGGAATGCACGACTTAAAAATGGAGATTACGGACAGCGGCGACGTCAGTCTGCAAGCCCCTTGGTGGCATGGAGAAGGCGTTCGCTCGCCGTACTCCCGCCTCTACCTGATCCGTTCCGGAATCGGAAAGCTTCGCTCGGAAAAGCAGGAGATCACAATGCTCCCCGGCTATGCTTACCTAATCCCTGCCGGAACTCTCTTTGATTATTGGTGCGACCAAACTCTGGAAAAGCTCTATTTTCACATCACGCTAATCAAGTCCGACGGCTACGACCTTGCCGAAACGATGGAGGAGATCGGTATTTGCAAAACCGAAGACGGCTGGCTTGAAAAAATGACCACGCTGTACCGCGGTGACCGCTGGCTTGACGCGGCGGCATTGACCGCCGAAATTTACGAGATCCTCGGCAAACTTATGGATAGTCATGTGCGTGACGTCAAAATACCGATCTACTCGGAAACGGCGCAAAATGCTATGCAATACATACGCGAAAATCTCTCCGCCGGAATGGGCGCGAACGAGGTGGCGGCCGCGCTCTATATTTCCAAAAGCGCGCTGAACCGGGTATTTCAAAAGGAACTTGGCAAAACGGTGCGGCAGTACGCCGAGGATATGGTCTTTGCCGAAGCGCTGAGGCAAATGATCGAAACCGATCGCCCTCTCGGCGATTTGGCCACAGAACTGGGCTTCTGCGATCCGTTTTACTTTTCACGGCGCTTTCGGCAAAGATACGGCGAGACGCCGAGAGAATATCGAAAAAGACTGCGGGAATTTTTTCTCCAAGAGAATTAGCCTTTTTCTCTGCAAAGATCGCCGTCACGGTTCTCCCCAACGGGAAGGCCCAAAAGCCGCATCATATAAGGCTACCCCAAATTCCACATATTCTGTTGCATAAGGAGTTGGCGCCTTTTTCATTGACATTCATTCCCACCCGGTATGAATTTGAAAAGCGCTCCGTTTTCTGGCGTTTATTTTTGCCTTTTATTGCAGTCAAGTATTCTACTTTTGTAGAATACTTTCATTTTCAGTGCTTTCGCCACGCGATAAACAGCCCCGCACCGATAAAAAAGACCACGTCGGCCGCGCCAATCACCACAAGCCAAAAGATCGGGCTATGGTCGCCGGTCTGCGGCGTATCGCTCCGGATGTTGTAGACCGTCAGCCGGTCGATGCTGCCGTCCTCGCTCACGGTAAACGTCTGGTCGTCAGCCGGCAGATACCCTTCCGGCGCTTTGACCTCGTGCAGCGTGTACGTTTCTCCGGCGATCAACTTTGCGCAGATCCGATGCGGCTCCTCGGTCGTGATCCATTCCTCGACCACGTTGCCGTCTTTGTCCCAAAGCTCAAACGGCACGCCCGCCAGCGGCTGATCCCGTCCGTCGAGTTTGACGATCTCCACCTTGGTGTAATCGTCCTCCATCACGATCTCGTCGATACTGCCGTCTGCGCTCACGGTAAAGATCACATCCTCCGCCAGCACATAGCCGGGCGGCGCTGCGACCTCCCGCAGAATGTACGTCTCCCCGGCGGTCAGCTCCGCGTCAAAGACGATGTCTCCGCCGTCCGTCACCAGCTCGGCGATCAGCGTCTCGTCCGCCGTCAGCAGATGCAGCACTGCGCCGATCACCGGCTCGCCGGTGCGGATCTCGTACGAGTGCCCCTGCATCGTGACGGCTTGGCTCTCTGCCGCACGGCTGTAATGCCCCAGCAAACCGGCGGTCAGCAGACAAACACCGACCAGCAGACCGGTCAGCAACAGACGGCTCTGCCGTTTTGTAAATGCTTTCATTTTGCCTCAGTCCTTTCTTTTTGATTTTTTTCAAACCGGGACAGAGCTTCTCGCCCCGCCCGGTGCTTCTCTTCTTGGGTTGTGTCCCTTGGAGTCCTGTCCCTTGGGACTATCCCCCTCTCTCCGCCAAAAGCGATTCTCTCTGACCCTTACTTCGTCGTCTTCTTGATCCGTACCTTGGTGTAATCGTCGGTCATCGTGATCGTCTGCAGCTCGCCGTCCGTACCGACGGTAAAAGTCACGTCGTCCGCAAGCACATAGCCGTTCGGCGCGGACACCTCGTGCAGCGTATAGGTCTCTCCGGCGACCAGCAGTCCGTCCACCTGTGCGATCGTGCCGTCGGTGATCCAATCCAAGATCGCTTTGCCGTCCTTGTCCCAGACTTGCATATGCACATCCGCCAGCAGCTCGCCGGTCAGTTCGGAGAGCTTGACAAACTGGATCTTGGTGTAATCGTCCTGCATCACGATCTCGTCGATGCTGCCATCTTCGCTGACCGTGAAGGTCACATCCGGCGCCAGCACATAGCCCGCCGGAGCCGATACCTCGTGCAGCGTGTACGTCTCCCCGGCGATCAGCCTTGCGTTGATCACATGGTCGGTACCGTCGGTGATCCAGTCGTCCATAATGTTCCCGTCCTTATCGAGGATCTGCAAATGCGATCCGACCACAGCCGCGCCAGAAACTACGCTGTGCAGCATCGTGACTTCGTACTGCGGAGCCTTGGTTTCCGCGTCTTTCTCCGAGCCGGTTGCCGCTGCGTCGGCAGCTTTCGCCGCTTCATTCTTTTCTTCGCCGCCGGTAACGGCTGCGACTGCAACAGATACGGACCCCAAGATCAGGGTCAGAGATAAAATGATCAGTAAGATCTTCTTTTTCATGGTTTGTTTCCTTCCTTTCAAAATTTCCTATGGCATAACTGCCTTACTCTGCTGTTTCATTTCCAGCTGCACAATTCTGCCAAGCGCTGCATAACCTCGTTGGCTTCCTGCAGCTCCTGCTGCAATTCCACCAGACGCCGGATACAGCGGGCTTCCTTTCTGCTTGCAGCCTGCCGAGCTTTTTCCACCTTGGCGATCTCCGCGGTGATTTCTTCTTTGCTGCGTTTCATCATTTTCTCCTTTTACTTTG
>JAUNGI010000006.1:93406-95874 GCA_030524525.1 Lachnospiraceae bacterium | reverse complement strand
GCTCGCGAGATTCTCCGCCTGCGGCGGGTCGCTCTGGCGACACAATTCCTTTCCGACGCAGGGCGATCCTCAGCGGAGCGTTTTTGTTCTATGGGGAACGTAGTTTCCTATAGAACAAAAAAACTCCCCATCCGAAGATGGGGAGCCTTGCTTTTCAAAATTAGTGGGTAATGATCTGCTCGGTTTCCTTGTCGAAAACATGCATCTTGGTAAGATCCATACAGATCTGAACGGTATCGCCCGGTCTTGCCGTCGTACGAGGGCTGACTCTTGCGGTAATATCGTAATCGTCTACGGAGAAGTACAGGAATACTTCCGCGCCCAGCAGCTCGTATACGCGGACGGTTGCCGCAAACGCTGCTTCCGGATGGGCTGCGATAAAGTCCTGATCGTCCTTGATATCCTCGGGACGAATACCGAGAACGACTTCCTTGTCGGTGTAGCCGCCGTCGATCAGCTTCTTTGCGCGAGCTTCCGGAATCTTGATCTGCGTGGAGCCGAATACAAGGTATACGTCGTTGCCCTTTACGGTAACAACGGAATCGATAAAGTTCATCTGCGGCGATCCCATGAAGCCTGCAACGAACAGATTGTTCGGCTTGTCATACAGGTTCTGAGGCGTATCTACCTGCTGGATAACGCCGTCCTTCATAACGACGATTCTGGTACCAAGCGTCATGGCCTCGGTCTGGTCATGGGTTACATAGATGATGGTTGCTTCCAGTCTCTGATGGATC
The DNA here is from genome assembly GCA_030524525.1 of Lachnospiraceae bacterium. GTDB lineage: Bacteria > Bacillota > Clostridia > Lachnospirales > Lachnospiraceae > ISDg. The sequence continues at coordinate 95,137 of JAUNGI010000006.1, read as the reverse complement.
TTGGAGATCTCGATACGCATCTGTACACGGAGCTTTGCATCCAAGTTGGAGAGCGGCTCATCCATCAGGAATACCTTCGGATTCCGCACGATCGCACGTCCCATGGCAACACGCTGTCTCTGACCACCGGACAGAGCCTTCGGCTTACGATCAAGGAGCTGCTCGATACCGAGGATCTTTGCCGCCTCGTTTACAAGCTTTTCGATCTGATCCTTCGGAACCTTTCTCAGCTTCAAACCAAACGCCATATTGTCATATACCGACATATGCGGGTACAGAGCGTAGTTCTGGAATACCATTGCGATATCTCTGTCCTTCGGCTCTACGTCGTTCATCAGCTTATCGTCGATATACAGCTCACCGCCGGTAATCTCCTCAAGACCGGCAATCATACGAAGGGTCGTAGATTTACCGCATCCGGAAGGACCTACGAAGATGATAAATTCCTTATCCTTAATATTCAGGTTAAAATCCTTAACAGCCACGAATCCGTTCGGATATGTTTTGTTAATGTTAACCAACTTCAAACTTGCCATAGTGCTGCCTCCTATTTTTTCATCACACTCTAAATTCACGCCCAAAAAGGCAGAATCATATGATGATATCTTACAGGAAAACGAAAAAAAAAACTATATGGCAAATACACAAATTCGTTTTTTCTGTTTTGGTCAAATTGTATAAACAAAAATGGCGGAAGGGTTTTTCTGGTGTTTTTGACGAATTTTCGACGCTTTTACTGTGGATTTTCAATAAAGCCCTCTCCGCGAACGCTGCGGACGTCCTGTATCACAACGAACGCATGGGGGTCAATCTCACGGACGGTGGCAAGCAGCTTCGTCAACTCCCGGCGGGCAATGACGCAGAAAACCGTCGCGCCCTCCTTACGCGTATACATGCCGCGGGAACGGAACTCCGTGACGCCGCGGTCGATCTGGCGCAGCAGCGCGTCGGAGATCTCGTCCGCCCGGTCGGACATGATATAAATTGCTTTGGCGAAATGCAGACCCTCCAGCACGGCGTCCGACACCTTGGAAAAGATCACCACGACAAACAGCGAATACAGGGCGATATTTAAGCCGAGCAGCAGAGCGCTGGCGGCAACGACGGTACCGTCCAAAATCATCAGGATCCCGGGCGCCGCGTTGGGGTTGTCCTTTCCGGCGATCAGGATGCTGAGCAGATCGCTGCCGCCTGTGGAGGCATGCGCCGCAAATACAAGACCGATGCCCAAGCCCATAAAAATACCGCCTGCGGCGGACGCGAGAAGATAATCTCCTTCCAGCAGCGGAAACGGCGGAATGGCATACAGAAAGAACGTGTGCAGCAGCGTTCCCAGCAACGTGGCTCCCAACAGCTTTTTGCCCCGCTGGATATACGCCCAGATCAGGAGCGGCACGTTTCCGACAAAGCTCACAAGCCAAAGCGGAACCTTCCACAGCCCGAAATGCTCCAAAATGTGATTCAGAATAATGCCGACGCCGGTCAGTCCGCCGGTAACCAGTTCCATCGGTTCAAAAATGCAGTTGACCGACAGCGCCATCAGCGCCGTGCCGCAGACAAGAAACACCAGTTTTTTGATCAGCTTCCATACCTTCTGATTTTTCATTGCTTCTAAATTCTCCCCTAGATTTTTTATAAACTACGAGCCGTGCAAGCCGCCAGCGGCGGGCGTCCGTCGATGAGCTTGCTCATCCTACGGCGCACGACGCTGGCGGCAGGTGCGGCGACAGC
>JAUNGI010000006.1:0-93306 GCA_030524525.1 Lachnospiraceae bacterium | reverse complement strand
TTTTCGAGCTTTCTGCACGGCGTTTTCTCTCGTCTCCCAAGCCCTTCGCGGCGGGCGTCCGTCGATGAGCTTGCTCATCCTACGGCGTACGGCGCTGGCGGCAGGTGCGGCGACAGCCGCAAAGCGAGGAAAACCTCAGGTTTTTCGAGCTTTCTGCACGGCGTTTTCTCTCGTCTCCCAAGCCCTTCGCGGCGGGTGGCGGGCGATGAGCTTGCTCATCCTACGGCGCACGACGCTGGCGGCAGGTGCGGCGACAGCCGCAAAGCGAGGAAAACCTCAGGTTTTTCGAGCTTTCTGCACGGCGTTTTCTCTCGTCTCCCAAGCCCTTCGCGGCGGGTGGCGGGCGATGAGCTTGCTCATCCTACGGCGTACGGCGCTGGCGGCAGGTGCGGCGACAGCCGCAAAGCGAGGAAAACCTCAGGTTTTTCGAGCTTTCTGCACGGCGTTTTCTCTCGTCTCCCAAGCCCTTCGCGGCGGGCGTCCGTCGATGAGCTTGCTCATCCTACGGCGCACGGCGTTTTCCACCGTTATATGTGGATAGTCTCTCCGTCCCCTACAAAAATATGCCGGATTGCGTTCTCCGGGAAAACATGCTACACTGGAACACAGACAAATGCAACCGATGCCGGAGGAAGGGTGAAAACACGCGGACGCGCGGCCTTTTCCCCTTGGGATGTTTGCGGCGGAGCGCAAACATCCTATGATCGCCGCCAAGAATTCGAAATTCCCGGCGCGATCCTCCGCAAATAAATATGCTCCGCTCTGTGAGGTATCCATGAATGCATATATCGTAACCGGCGCAAGCGGAGATATCGGCGGCGCCATTGCCCGGCGGCTTGCGGCGGACAGCTGCGGTCTGCTGCTCTGCGCCAACAAAAACGCTGGGGCGCTCGAAGCGTTGACAGCCGAGTGCGAGGCACTCGGAAGCCGCTGCGAACGCTTTTGCGGGGATCTTTCCGCCGCCGCGCAGGCAGAGGCAATGGCGGCTCTGGCGCTCTCGCGCTTCGGAAAAATCGACGGTCTCATCAATACCGCCGGAACCGCCTCGCTTGGTCTTCTCACCGATCTGTCCGAGAGCGGCTGGAACGAGGTTCTCGCCTCCAACCTGACGACGGTATACCAAACCTGCCGCGCCGTCGTTCCCGCCATGGTCTCGCGAAAAAAGGGAGTCATCCTGAATATCTCCTCAGTCTGGGGAGTCCGGGGCGCCTCCTGCGAGGCTGCCTATTCCGCCGCAAAGGGCGGGGTCAACCTGCTGACCAAGGCGCTCGCCAAGGAGCTTGCTCCCAGCGGCATTTCGGTCAACGCGCTGGCGCTTGGAATGGTAGACACAAAGATGAACGCCATGCTTTCCCAAGAGGAGCTGGACGCCATTGCCGAGGAAATCCCGGCAGGGCGAAGCACAACGCCGGCGGAGACCGCCCAAATGGTTCGACTGCTGCTGACGGCGCCCGCCTACCTCACAGGTCAGGTCATCGGCTTTGACGGCGGCTGGTTCTAGTCGGAGCCTTCCTCCGGAAGAGCGTTCAGATAAGCCATCAGTCCCTCGGCGTCCGCCTTGGCAAGGGCGTCGAGGGCGTCGTCCGTGCTCATAAACGGAATGTCGGTCTCGTGATCCATGTAGCAGTTTTCGACGATCAGGGCGACCAGATCCATATTCGCGCCGTGCCGGTTGATCGCATAATAATCCACGGGCACGCCGTTTTCATCCACCGTGTCGGTGCTGGAGCGCTCATACGGCCCGTTGTTTTTCAGCCCCAGCGCTTCCAGCTCCGCGAGGATGGAGTTTGCCAGAAGCCTAGACTGCTCCCGCACGTTTTCCTGCTTCGACACGCAGATCATGGACCCGTACTGCGTGTGGTTCTCGGAGGCGTTGAAATGAATGCTCAGCAGCGCGTCGGCTCCGGCGTTTTTCGCCTTTTCCACGCGCAGCCGCAGATCCTCCGCCAGATCGTCCGACAGCCCCTCGTCCCCCTCTCGGGTCAGGACGACGGTCACGTTCGGATAATTGGCCTCCAGATAAGCTTTGATCTTCTGTACGAGCTTCCAGTTTTCGTCCTTCTCCGTTCTGCCGTCGTACTGGGAGCCCGGATAAGCCCCGCCATGCCCGGCGTCGAGCGCTACCACGAACGTTCTGCCGCTTGTCCCCGGCGTCGGCGTCGCCGCGGCGGTTCCGCCCGGCTCGTCGTGCTGCAGATCGTCGCCGGAGGCGAATCCGTCCCCGGGAATTTCCGAGTCTTCATACTGGGGCTCGCTCTCCCCGGTCTTCGTATAGTTTTCCTCCTCCTTCTGGCACGCGCCGAGCGCCGCTACCAAAAGCAGCGCCAGCAGCACCATCCGCACGGAGCCTTTTCCGTTTTTCCGCTTTTTCCATGCAAAAAACAGCAGCAGGCAGGCGCATACGATCGCCAAAACCCCAAACAGCACGGTAAACAAAAGCGGAATATTCCGCATTTCCGAGACGGTTTCCTCACGAACGCCCACCGTCGGGACGGGCGTCCCCGCCATTCTCCAAATGTTCATTGCCGTAACCTCTCTTATTCATCGACTCCCTCGCATTGCAGAAAGCTCATTTTCTCCGGTTCGTAAGCGAACGCAACGCCGTTCGAGGAAGTCATCTTCAGCGCAAAGCGGCACTGCTCAAAGCGGCCCTTTCCGGTTCGCATCCTGCTTCCGATGCCGACGACCTGCATTCCCTCGTGCGTAAAATGCAGATTGGAGGACAGCAAATGAACGTCCATGCTTCCCGCCCGGCTCGCGATCCCGTAGCATTCCTTCGCGCACAGAAACGCTTCCATGCCGCATTGCCGCATCGTAACAACGCCGTGCATACCGTCAAGGACCCCGATCGCCGTCAGGTAGTCCCCGCTGCCGCGCACATCGAGCTGTACCCGATCCAGCATGATCTCGGTCTCGCCGTTCATGGAGCCGATCCCCACGCCGCTGCTGACGTTCAGGGCAATGTCCAGCTTCGTCTGCTGAATATTGATCGGAATTCGCGTATAGAAGGAACCGCAGGCCACCGCCTTGACGCAGTCCATCCGGATGCTCATGCGCGTATCGGCAATGCGGATCGCGGACGACGCATAGCCGCCGCCGATGCCGACGCTCTCCTTTCCGTCCGCCTGAATGTCCAAACTGCCCTTCAGGCCAATCTGAACAGCGCCGAAATTCTGGGTAAAGGAACCGCCGATTGCATAGCTCCCGTTTTCGTGGACCTCGATCCGCAGATCGCCGGAGCCCTCCAATTTCAGGGCGGAGCTATCCGGTACCCGAATTCCTTTCTTTTTCATTTTCACCTGATTTCGGATCTCAAGCTCCAAGCGGCAGCCGACGCCCAGCTCCACGCACGGCCGGTCGGCGCAGCTCTCCAGACTCACGTTGTCGAGGCAGAGCGTATACTCGGCGTTGTCCGGGATCCGTATCGTGATATCCGCATCCAGCTCCGGATCGCCGGTGATAACGACCTCCGAGCCGGCGAGCTGAAGCTCCGTATAATCTTCCTTATATAGCTGCGACAGATCGACCCGGCTTCCGGCTTCCGCACGAAAGACCTTCTTCCCTCTGCCGATCCGCAGCTCGCTGTTGATGTGCCGAATCTCCGCCGCGCGTTCGGGATCGATCGCCTTCGGCATTTCGTCCTGAGGGCGGCAGGTGTAATAGCCCTGAATCAGATCCACGCCGAGACGGATGACCGTCTGCAGCTCGCCGGAGGTTTCCACGCCCTCGGCAAGCGCCATAAAGCCGTTGTCATGTGCAAATCGGATAATATTGCTGACGAAGTACTGCTTGTTTGCGTCCTGCTCGATGTTCGAGATCAGGCTGCGGTCCACCTTGACATAATTCGGCATATAGGTCAGCAGGTTCGAGACGTTGGAATAGCCGGACCCATAGTCGTCTACCGCCGTTTCAAATCCATGCTCGTTCCGCCGGTTGCGGATGGCGAGCAGCTGCTCCTGACTGGCCTCGGTCTGCTCCGTAAACTCCACGACGATCTTATGGAACAAATTTCCGTAAGAGGATCGCAACAGCTCAAAATCCTTGTCCGTCAAAGTCGTCATCGGAATGCTGTTGATAAACAGCTTGCAAAGCTCAAAATTTTCCAAATTATCCTGAAGATGCTTCATCAGGTTGAAAAAGGTATGGCGCTCGATATCGTACAGCCGCCCCACTTCTTCCGCATGTTTCAAAATGGTCAGCGGCGGGATCCGGAAGAAATTTCCGGAACGCATCAGCGCCTCATAGGCGTAGATCTTGCCGTCGCGCGCGCTGACAATCGGCTGAAACTGATAGGTAAACAGATTGTCGTCGATCAGCCGGATGACGTTCTCCCGTTCTTCTTCGTTATAGTTCTCGCTCTTTTTCGGGTTCTCACGGCTCGTCAACTTGATCCGCTTGCGCTTGTGGATGCAGGTGTTGGACACCTCCGCGATCTCCTCCGCACTGCCGATCCGTTCACAGACGCGGGCGCAGTGGACCGAGACCGAAAACGGCTTTTTCAGATTATAGCTTGCGATCCGGCTCAGCAGGCCGTTGATCAGCTCCTCACCGGCTCCCTTCTCCCGGCAAAAGCCGCCGATCAAAAATTCGTCGCTTCCGACCCGCGCGCAGACCTCGCCCTCCGAAAGCATTCCCGTAAGAATATTGGCAATGCCGCAGAGCACCTGATTTCCCTCGTCCCGTCCGTACTCGTCGTTGATCGCCGCAAAGCGGTCGATATCCAGCGAGACGACCTGCAAAAGCGCCTCTTCGTCCGGGCGGGCGGCGTAGCGCTCCCGCAGGGCATTCAAATAGCCCCGGTAGTTATACAGACCGGTCATGGAATCCCGCGTATAGTTTTCCAGCAGTACCTCGTTCATGACCGTGCGGCTCCGCTGAATTTCCAGCGCATTGGCGACAAAGCGCAGCCATTTGGCAAAATAACGGTCGTGAATGCGGCACTGATTTCCATAGGACAGTACGACATAGCCCATCACGCGCGAAACGAAATGCAGATTGGCAAAGATAAAGGCGCGCGGATGATCGCATTTTTCGTAAAGCGCCGGCAGCATCTCCTTTCGGTCAAACGTCCTCTGAAAATTCACGTCGCCGACGCTGTCGTGCTTCAGGCACAGCGTCATGCGGTCCGAAAATCCGCGGCACTCCTCGCGGGAATCCAGCGCGTCTTTGTTCAGGCACACATAAAACGACTCATAATGCCCAAGGAACCGGGTGTACCAATCGAGCTTCCATATGCAGGAGCTATAATCCTCGCACTCGGTAATTTCCTCGGTCATGAAATTATAATCCGAAACAAAAGAGCTGTAATCCGCGTCCGCATCCCGAAGCAAATGCCGCGAATAGCTCCGCAAAATATCGTGGGAACAGCCGCACGAATAGCCGGGAAGCAAATAGCAGCAGCCCCCGGCAAGAGAGATCGCTTCCTCCCGCTCCTCGATCATGGCAACGAGCTTCTTTACCGCAGCCGCCGCCATTTCCTTCGGGTTCCGGTCAACGGTCGTGATCCGCAGCTCCTCCGCGCTTTCCCCTCTGGGAATGCCGTAGCCCACCACGATGATATCCTCCGGCACTCGGCAGCCTCTGCGCTCCAGCGCGACGATCAGCGCCGCGGCTCCCTCGGTGTTGCAGCAGACTACCGCGTCCGGCAGACCGCCGGGCTGTTCCAGCATCTCCTGTACCAACGAGTTGCCGGAAAAGATCCAGCCGTCCCCATAGTGAACCGTGTGGTCGGTAACCGGAAGCTCCAGCTGTCTGAGCGCCTCCAAAAAGTTCCGCTGCAAAAGCTGAAAATAAACATTCTCCTCATCCTCGACCGAAACATGCTCGATGCGCTTCGCCCCGTGAACCGTAACGAGATGCTCCACCATCTGCCGCATTCCCTCATCCTCCGAAAACGGAACGCAGGGCAGACCGTCCACGGCTCCCTCCACCGTGATCATCGGTTTATGGAACTCCCGTTTCAGGCGTTCCAGCATATCCCAGTGCTGCCGCAAATGCAGACTGTGCGGAAAGACAATGATCCCGTCCAGCACGTCAAGATTCATCACGTCGTATATGGCGCACTCCGCCGACGCAAAGTCCTCATTCATTCCGTGGCGGCACAGGGTCGTAAAGATCAGTATGTCCATATCATGCCGGAACAGCTCCTTCTGCAGGTAATGCATTGCCCGAAGGTGAAAATCGTCCTCCGTCTCCGAAATAATGACGCCTATTTTCTTTCTTGTATTTTCCACGCCGTTTTCCGTCCTTCCCAAATCGTTCCCAGAACGAGCCTCTATTAAAATAATAATACCACAAAACCGTTTCTTTTGCATCCTGATTTTGTACAGGCTGCAAAAAAATCGGCTTTGCGGTATCGCTTTATCTTCTGCTGTATTTTGTTCCGGGGACCGGATCGCCCAAAAGCTCGGAAACCGTTACAAATTCATAGCCCTGCTCCGACAGCTTCTTGGCGAGAATACAAAATGCTTCGTAGGAGTTTTCGTAGATTTCGTGCATCAAAATGATGTCGCCGTCGCCGACGTTCTTCAGTACATTATCCACGATCTTCTGCACGTTTGCCTCGGCTTCCTCCTCCGTTTTCCGACTCTTGAGCCGCCAGTCCTCCGAATCCACGCTCCATAAAATAACGGAGAACTCGCAGGAAGCCGTCCGCTCCTTCGTGATCCGCCCGCCGAACGGCCGCATCAGCGTCGGCGTTTTTCCCGTATACTGCTCAATGACCTCCTTGGTTTTGGAAAGCTCCTCCTGCCATTCCTTGTCGGTGCAGGTATCGTAGTACAGAGCGTGCGTCCATCCGTGAATGCCGATCTCGTTTCCGTTCTCGCTGGCATAGCGGATGCCCTCCGCCGCCTCGTCATACATCCGGTTTCCGACCAAAAACCAAGTCGCATGACCGTTATACTTTTTCAGCTCGTCCACAAACTTGCGGGTCAGCTCGTAATGCGGACCGTCGTCAAAGGAAAATGCGACGCGCTTTTTGCTCGGATCAGGCGTCGGCGTGGCGGTCGGCACGGGCGTGGCGGTGGGCGTCGGCGTCTCCGTCGGCGCGGGCGTTTCCGTCGGGGTAGGCGTTTCTTCCCCTCCGGAATTGCTTGGACTGATCTGCGGCGTTCCGCTCTGAGCAACATGCTGCGTATCCGGCAGCTCGTTCGACTTCTTCTGATCCTTCACGGACTGTACGAAAATATACCCCAGACAAAACAGCAGCCCGGCGGCGGCAACCGCGATCAGCGCTTTCAGCCCCAGCTGTACCAGATCCTCCTGCCGGCGCTTTTTCTTCTTTTTCTTTTTATAATGGTTCCCGTTTCCCGGATAACCGGTTCTTCCTTGGTTCATAATAAAAGCTTCTCACCTCGATGTATTTCTGTTCTGCTCCGTTGGTCGGGTCAATTTGCGGCTCCTGTCGGACGAACGGCTTCGGGGGTGGGCGACGGATAGCGGGAGGTTCCCGCCTGCCGATCCGCTTCGATCTCGCCGACCGCCTCCATGAGCGCGTCATAGATCGCCTGCACCGCCGCCTGCTGCCGATCCGGATCGGTCACTGCCGCAAGATCTCCCTCATTGGACAGATACGCGGTCTCCAAAAGCACCACGGGTACCTCCGATTCCTTCACAACGGTATACAGCTCCGCCGCCGGAAAGCTTCCGAGCGCCTTGATCTCCAAAGCGTCCGCCACCTTCGGCAGAAGGATCTGCGCAAAGGACTTGGAATGGAATGTCTGCCAGTCGTTCTGGGTTTCGTTGTAATATGCCTGTGTTCCCGAATAGCTGTTTTTTTCATGGGCGTTCATGTGAATGCTCAAAAACAGATCCGCATCCAGCTCGTTTGCAAGCTCCGGGCGACGATGCAGGTCGGTGCTGTAATCCTCGTCCAGCCGCGAATCCTCCAAGCGCGTAAAGTAGAACTTTGCGCGGCTCTGCTTGTCCGTAAGCTCCTTGAGCGCAAGCGTATAGGCAAGCGTCAGATCCTTTTCGCGCGTGCCGTCCGCACCGGTCGTGCCGGGGTCGGGCGTGCCGTGTCCCGGGTCGATCAGGATCACGGTGTCGTACAGCTCCTTCGGACGATAAAAGTCAAGGAAAAAGTAATTTTCATCCTCGGCGACGCGGCATTCGTAAACGCTCTCCTCGGAAAAGACGACGGTCGCCTCGTAACCGCCGCCGTCCGCCGGAACAACCGTCAGCTCCCAGTCGTTCAGGACGCCGCCCATACTGTTCAGGATCGCTTTCTTTCCTGCCCAATAGGTTCCGTCAAACACGCATTTCATGTAGTCCGAGGAAAAGCTTTCGGTTTTCAGCCCCCGGACCTTAACGGTAATTTTCCGATGGACATAGTCGTCCTCCGCCACCTCGACCTTCATATCGTTTTTTTTCTCAAAAAAAATGACGCGGCTTCCCAAGCTCCGAACCACGGCAGATTCTTCTGCCTTCGGCACCTTGTCCCAGCCTGCGGGCACCGCCGAAGCCGTGCCGCTGGGAACGCCCGTATTTCCCGGAATATGCTCCGTTTCCAGCTCCTTTTTCTTTCCGCGCGGCCACATCACAATGATCAAAAGCACACACACCACAAGCATGGCAAGCAGGAACCACCACATCATCGGCAAGCCGCTGTTTTTTCTCTTTCGAACTCTTCTCATCCCTTTTTCTCCCCTTGTGAAGCTGATTTCTGGATTTATTATTCACCTTTTCCCCGGAAAAATCAATGCCTTCGAAGCAGAAAAAAAAGAATTAAAAATTCCGTAACAAATTCCTGTAGAAGTCTAAAGATTTCCCCAAAGGAGCCCGCAGCGCGATCCTCAGCGGGGCGTTTTTTTGCTCGACAAGAAACACCGCTCCCTATAGGAATAGAGAATCTCGCAGCACGATCCTCGCGGAGCGTTTTTGTTTCATAGGACATTCTTTCCTAATAAAGCAAAAAAAGAATGCGCCTCTGCACATTCTTTTTTTATAAATCAATTTTCCGAGCAATCGTTCTCCGAAAGCCGCCTACATCGAAACCGACAGCCGTTTCCGCGATTCCCGACGGTTTTGCAGCTCTCCCAGATTTCCCTTACAGCAAAGCTCCAGCTCCGACAGAAACGCAAAGTCCACAGGCTGGTACAGAGAAGCCGGCTTCTTTGCCGAGATCACGCCAAGCTCCTGTAAGATCTCCGCCACGAACTGCGAGCAAAAATAGTGATAGCTCTTTTTCCGCTGGATCCCGAAAAAGCACAGAAACGGTCCCGTCAAACTATAGTGGAATTTGCCCACGGCGAGCATTCGCTCAAAGCGCTGCTCCAGTCTCCGGTACTGTTCCTCGCTGATCTGCGCGCGGTACAGCGCAAAGGGAGCGTTGCGGCACTTATGCATCAGCCCGCGGTGAACGCTTTCGCTGACAAAGCCGGCGGGAAGCGGAATGTATGTATATTTTCTGGAAAAGCTGTATACCCTGCTGCAATTCGGATCAAGACTGATGGCGGCATGGGTATATTGCGCCCCGGTTACCATATGGATCATGCGTGAAAACATGGTGTTGGAACGGATCAGCAAAACATAGATATTTGCCATAAAAAGCTTCTTTCCTGTCAAAAACCGCAGCATGCTCTGCGGTTTTTGTCATGTTGTTTATTGCATTGACTCAGGCAAAGCCGAGAAATCCTTCGGCGTTCGGGACTCACGGTTTCACGCATTATAGTTTACCACACGGAAGTAGAGGATTGCAATCCCTTTCCTCGGTTTCCGCAAATTTCCTTCGCTCGCACCGTGTTACTTTCTTGCGGCTCCGCTTGCCTTGGCTGCGGCAGCCACCGCTTTTGCCACAGCGGGCGCAACGCTTCGGTCAAGCGCGTCCGGCAGCAGCTTCTCCGCCGAAAGCTCTCCGTCCGGCACGCTGGAGGCGATCGCCTCCGCCGCGGCAAGCTTCATCTCCTCATTGATGACGCGGGCGCGCACGTCGAGGGCGCCGCGGAAAATTCCCGGAAACGCCAGCACATTGTTGATCTGATTCGGGTAGTCGCTGCGTCCGGTTCCGATCAGTCTCGCTCCCGCCTCCTTTGCCTCCTCCGGCAAAATCTCCGGGGTCGGATTGGCAAGCGCAAAAATCATCGGATCCTCCGCCATCGTTCGGATCATTTCCTTGGTCAGACAGCCGCCGACCGAAACGCCGAGGAAGCAGTCGGCTCCCGGAAGAACATCCGCCAGACTGCCGGTTCTGTGCTCCGGATTCGTAATTTCGGCAAGCCGACGCTTTTCCTCGTTCAACCCTTCTCTGCCCTCGCAGATCGCCCCGTGACTGTCGCAGACGATGATCTGCCGAACGCCCACACGGTAGAGCAGTCGGGCGATCGCCTGTCCTGCCGCCCCCGCGCCGTTGATGACGATGCGAAGCTCCTCAAGGGAACGGTGCAGAAGCTTTGCCGCGTTTCGGATCGCCGCAAGCGCAACGATCGCCGTACCGTGCTGGTCGTCGTGGAATACGGGAATGTCGCAGCACTCCGAAAGCTGTCTTTCGATCTCAAAGCAGCGCGGTGCGGCAATGTCCTCCAAATTGATGCCGCCGAACGAACCCGCCAGCAGTTTGACGGTCTGCACGATCTCCGAAACGTCATGACTGCGGATGCACAGCGGGATCGCGTCGATCCCCGCAAATTCGCGGAACAGGACGCACTTGCCCTCCATGACCGGCATCCCGGCTTCCGGACCGATGTCGCCAAGACCCAGCACCGCCGTACCGTCGGTCACCACGGCAACCATATTTCCTCTTCTCGTCAGCGAAAAGCTCAGCTCCGGCTCCCGCTGAATCGCCAGACAGGGCGCGGCAACTCCCGGCGTATAGGCGATCGCCAGATCCTCCTTCGTTTCCAGCGGCACCCGGCTCACCATGCCGATCTTCCCATTCCACTCCTCATGCTTTTCCTGCGATATTTTTGCGTAATCCATGATATATTACTCTCCTTTTTCATTTATCCAAAAGGATATCCGATTCTCCGAAAAACTATGCGCGCTCCTCTTACACGGTTTCGTAGCCCACAAGGACGCCGCCGTTCTCCGCATAATAGCTCGTCAATCCTTTGGTATTCATAATACTGATCTTTGCCTCGCGGAAGCGTTCCAGCAGAAGCTCCCGAAGCTCTTTCGCGCTCTGCGGATTGTTGCAGTGGCTGATGATGACGCGGCCGCCCCGATATCCCTCGGCGTGCATCTGCTCCAACAGCTTCTGCCATACTCTGCCCTTGCCGCGGCATTTGCTCAGAGGCTCCAGCGTGCCCTCGTCGCTCGCTCGTCCCAGAAGCTGAATGCGCAGCGTCTGCATCAGCTTTGCCTCGATCCGGGAAACGCGGCCGTTGTTGGCAAGGTTCTGCACGCTCTCCAATACAAAGAGCAGACGCGTTTTTTTGTGATAGGCGCAAAGCTGCTCGCGAAGCGCCGCAAAATCAAGCTTTCGGCGGATCAGCTCCGCCGCCTTGTGCGCCAGAAGCGAGATCTCCGGTCCCGCCGAAAGCGTATCCAGAACGAACACCTGCTTTTCCGGAGCCTCCTCCGCCAGCATATTGACCGCCGCATTGGCGCTTGCGCAGCTTCCGGACAGCATTCCGGTGATCGGCAGAGCGATCGCCTTTTCGTAAGGACGGCACGCCTCCGCCCATTCGCCCGGCGCCGGAGCGGCCGACGACGTTTTTCCGCGATAGTCCGCAAGCGTGCGGTGGAAATCCTCCATATCAATGCGGCTGTCGTCGCAGAACTCCCGTTCCCCGATCCGGATCTTCAGGGGAACCTTTTCAAAGCCCGTATTGTCCGGAAGCTCCATCGAATCCAGCTCACAGCCGGAATCCACCAAAATACCATATTCTTTCATTTTCTGTTTTCCTCCCTGTTTTTCGTCCGCAAACGTGGCGATTCGACCCTTGTCACGTTTTTCTTTGCAACTCGTTTCAGGGAGATTATAACCCCTCTATGCGGTTTTGTAAACTACATTCAAGGGTTTCCCGTATTTTTCTTATACATAGTGGATCTCGATGCTGCCGAACGCGGTCTCCGCAACGATGACAGCCTGCTCCGCGCCGTCCGAAGCGGCGCTTCCAAACTCCTCCACATGCCCAAAGCTCTCGGCGGTCTGCAGCCGCACCTTCCATGCTTTCGGAACGTACAGCTCCAGCTTTCCGAAAGAGTTCTCCGCATAGATACTGACCTGTCCGTTCGCCGGCCGCGCTTCGTCCAGATAGACCACCAGACTGCCGAATGCGTTTTCCAGCGTGACCTGTTCCAGCCGCTGGCTCTTTACATAACGAACGGCGGAGCCGAAGGTTTTTGAACAGCGAAAGTGCGCGCCGTTCGGGTCGTTTTCCAGCACCTCGGTCCTTTCGGTCTCCGAATCGTTCCGTCTATGCGAAAAATTCCAGTAACGGCGGGACTTTGACCGTCGGAAGATCAGATTCAGCCCGATGGTGCCGAACAGCGCCGCAAACAGCACCGGCCACGGCGTCAGCGCTTCGATGGAAAGCATTTCGTCGTACAAGATGGCAAGAAACGCCAGCGAAAACAGCATCCCGCCAAAGGAGAGATGAAACAGGCTCTGCAAAAACCATGCGCCCAGAAAGACCGTGAACAGGAGCGTCCAAAAGCCCAAATTTCCGAAATAGCCGAGACTTCCGACAATGATGTACGCCGCCACCAGCAGAAACACGCCGCCCCAAAAGATCCCCTTTTTCCGTTTCATATTTTCACATCCTTTCTTTTTTCTACAGCTTCCGCAGACGCTCGCTGAGCGCCCGGTAAAAGCTCCGGGACACATACACGCATTTATGGCAGCCCGAAAATTCGATCCGGCTTGCTCCCGCCAGATTTTTGGTGATCGCATAGATCTGCCGCAGGTTGACGATCGAGGACTTGGAGATGCGCATAAAGCTGCCCGGAAGTTCCTCCTCCAGCTCGTAAAGCTTCCGCTCGGTCTGGTACATCTCCGTCCGGGTATGCGCCTGCACCGTCCTGTTTTCGGTCTCGAAAAAGAGAATTTCCGAAAGCGGCACATAAAATTCCTTTTCCTCCGGCTCTCCGGATTCTCCCCGCGCTCCCCGTACGGTCCTTTTCAGGAGCACCGTCCGCTCCGCGTGAAGTCCCGAAAGCAGCTCCTCCTGCAAGGCAAGCACCTGCGGAGAAAGCTCGCGGCACCGGATCACAACCGTCTCCTCCGCCAGCTCCGGCTCCAGCTCAATCCGTACCTTCATCTTTTCCCTCGCATTCCTATGTATGTATCGTGATCTCAGTATAACAAATTCCCGTCCCTTGTAAACCCCAAAAAACCAACCGGTCGATTTTCGGTACCGACCGGTTGGTTTTCGTTACTCGATTTCCGATTTCAAGCCTTCGACAATGGATTCGTCCTTGATCTTCCGACTCGAATAGCTCATTGCGATAAAGACGACCAGCAGAACCGCGGCAACGCCGATGCCGTAGATCCGCCACGGCAGCGTGAACGGCGTATAGATATCCCCGTGCGTAAACGTACGGTAAAGCCCGTAGGTCAGCAGCAGGCTCAGCGGAATTCCGTAGAGCAGCGCCTTTACGCCGTAAAGCAGACTTTCAAAGCGGATCATCCGCCGGAACACCCTTGGCTCCATACCGATGCTCTTGAGCATGGCGAACTCGCGTCTTCGGAGCGCAAAGCTCGTGGAGATCGTGTTGCAGAGGTTGGCGACGCAGATCAGCGAGATCAGCGCAATAAAGCCGTAGGCAAAGATCGAAATCGCCAGCAGCATCTGCCGGTCCGCCCGCGCCGACGCGATGCGGTTATACAGGGAATATTCCCCTGCGTTCCGAGCCGTCAGGATCGTCTCCATTTCCTCCTCTACCGCCTCGTCCTCGTCTTCCTCCACCGAGAAATAATAGTTGGTGATCACGCTGTCGCGAAGCGCCTCCGGAAGCTGCCCGCCCAGCTCCTTCCACTGACTTTTCGGAAGATACAGCCCCACGCTGCCGGTAACGGAGAAATAGGTCGAGCCGAACGGAAGCTCCTTTGTTTCGGCGGCCAGATAAACGGGGATCTCCTGCGAGAGCACGATCCGTTCCCGTTCCGTTCCTTCCTTCTCGTCATATTCATATTCCCGCTCCACATAGGCAAGCCGTAAGGTTTCCCCTGCGGAAACGGAAAGCATGGGAGCTTCCATCAGGGCGCCGGCCGAATTTGTCCTGCCCCAGTTCACCAGAATGCCGCCGAACATTCCCTCCGGCGCCTCCTTTGCGCCGACCTTCTCCGCATAGGCGGCATAGGCGTCGTCGTCCATCAGGATCAGTTCGATGCTCACGCCCGTATCCAAACCCGTATTTCCGCTCTCCATCTTCTTGCGGTACTCGCGGATCCGTTCCTCCTCCCAGCCCCATCGCCGGAACTGTCTGCAGCGCATTTCGACCGCCTCCTCGGTCAGCAGCGGCTTCGCGACCGCAGAGGAAATTTCCAGAGACATCGTGCAGAGATCGTATGCGCCGCCCTGCCGGATGCCGTTTACGGCGCACAGCTGAGAAAACAGCTCCGGGTCGTCCGTCTGTGTGTCAAAGTAAACGCTGATGGCGGGCAGACTGCCGTCGGCGGACATCATATACATGTTGGTCACATAATACACATACGAGCCGACGGTGGTAAACAGCACCAGACTGACAAGCAGGGAGAACACCATCGCGCGGTAGCGCTTGCGGTTTCGCTTCAGATTTTTCAGCGCGATCTCGCCGGGAAGCCCGAACAGCCACCGGACGATGCGCGGCGTCCTGACCGCCTTCCGGGTCAGGCGAATATCCTGCGTCTGCCGAATGGCTTCCATGGCGGAGATCCGCGACGCCCTCCTTGCGGGCAGATACGCCGAAAGAAAGATCGTCAGCACCGAAAAGCCGGTCGCCACCAAAAGCGTGGGAAGCGAAACGCAGATGCGGAGCGGAACCTCGGCGCCGTTTGCCGAGGAGAGCAGAGAACGGACGATCCGAAACGTCACCGCCATTCCGAGACAGCCGAACAGCAGGCCGAGCGGCACGGCGATCCCGCCGATCACGCCGCCCTCGTAGAGCACCGCGTTGCGCTTCTGCTTTCGCGTGGCTCCCACGCTGGAGAGCATTCCGAACTGCTTGCTGCGCTCGGTGATCGAGATCGCGAACGAGTTGTAGATCAGAGAAACGCTGCCCACCATAATGATGGCGATAAGGATCAGCTCCATCGCCCGTATCGTCCATACAAAATCCCGATACCCGGACACGCCGTAATACATCAGCACGTCGTCGTTGTAGGACAGCCCCTCCGTGGGGACCCCGGCGTCCGCCGCCAGCTCCTTCACCTGATCGTAAAGCTTCGTATTGACCTTGTGCAGAAAGAGCCTTGCGTTGACCGTTTCCTCCGGGGAAAGCGCGTCGGAATCCAGAAAGGTGTAGGCGGAATAGCCGGGCGCATAATAGCCCTCCTGTGAATTGCCCGGACGTTCCACGATGCCGACGATCGTATACGTGCGCGTTTCCGCCTCCTCAAACTGCTCGGCGGGGGCTTCCTCGCCCGATTCGTCCGTCTCCGTTCCTCCAAGGTAGGCGTCGCGCTGCCCCAAGTATTCTCTCTCCGCCCCGGCATACTCCACATAGCGGCGTCCGAGCGTAACGGTCAGCGTATCGCCCACCGCCAGCTCCGCCTTGCCGTTTGTCAGCAGGTGCCTTGGAATGACAAGCTCCTGCGCGTTTTCCGCAAAGCGTCCCTCCACAAGCTTGAGCGACATTCCCTCAAACGCCTTCTTATCGTATTCCATGACATAAAGATACGGTTTTTCCTCGTTTTGGATCATGCCGTCGGCAAGCCTGCCGTACATCAGCTCCCTGCTTAAAAACAAATTCTCGACGTTGTCGTCCTTTTCCAGCCGGGCGGCCTGCTCCGCCGTGATGTCGGAAAGCATCGCGTGCCAGTAGCCGCTGTCCTGCATTGCCATCTGCTGGAACATGTTTTTGAACGAAGCCGCGCCGATGGAAACCGCGGCGATCATCGCCACGGACACGATCACGCCGAGGATTGTCACAAGGGTCCGACGGCGGCTTGCCGCCATATGCTGCCGGGTCAGTCGGTTCATAATATGGCTCATTCCCGTACACCTCCCGACGGATGGACGCTGCGGATCGTCTCGTCCCGCGTGATGCGTCCGTCTTCAATGGCGATCATCCGATCGGCCTGCAAGGCGATGCTTTCGTCGTGCGTAATGACGATCAGCGTCTGCTGATAACGCCGGTGCGACAGCTTCAAAAGCGACATAATGTCCTCGCCGGTCTTCCGGTCGAGATTTCCCGTGGGCTCGTCGGCAAGGATCAGCGCCGGATTCGGCAGCAGCGCGCGTCCGATGGAGACTCTCTGCTGCTGACCGCCCGAAAGCTCGTTCGGCAGATGCTTGAGCCGATCCTCCAGTCCGAGCGTCCGCACGACCTCCTGAAAGTACGCCTCCTCGACCTTTCTTCCGTCCAGCTCCAACGGCAGCGTAATGTTTTCCCGCACCGTCAGCACCGGGATCAGATTGTAAAACTGATAGATCAGCCCGATCTGCCTTCTTCGGAAAATGGCGAGCTTCGTTTCGTCCAGCGAATAAATATCGGTATTGTCGATCCAGACCCTTCCGGACGTGGGCCGGTCAACGCCGCCGATCAGGTGCAGCAGCGTCGATTTTCCGGAACCGCTGGGCCCGATGATCGCCACAAATTCTCCTTTCTGCACCGAGAAGGACACGTCGTCGAGCGCCCGCACCTTGACGTCGCCCTTTCCGTACTCCTTGGTCAGATGTTCTACTTTCAAAAGTTCCATGATCGAACCCCTCCGCTTTCTAAGATACCCAAAGAATATCCGTTCCAAATGACAGTCCGGTGACATTTTTTATGACAATTTTGTCACAAACGCTTTGCGTCTGTCTCAGCGGTAGATCCGAACGGTAAACGCCGTCCCTTTTCCGGGCGCGCTCTCCACGGTGATCTTTCCCTTCTGCCGGGAAACGATCTCCCTTGCCAGCGCCAGCCCGATGCCCACGCTCTGGCTGCCCGAATTTTTTCCCCGGTAAAAGCGTTCGAAAATGTGCGGCAGATCGTCGGGCGCAATGCCCTCTCCGGTATCGGCGATCCGCAGCTCGGTATACAGGTTGTTCCCTCCGTAGGTCAGCGTGACGCTGCCGCCCTCCGGCGTATGCTCCATACAGTTTTTCAGCAGATTTCCGAGCGCCTCCGAAAGCCACTGCCGGTCGCCCAGCAGCGTCACCGGTTCCTCGCTCGGCTCCAGCAGCAGCCGGACGCCCTTTGCCTCCGGCAGATACGAAATCGGCGCGGCGGCTTCCAGCAAAAGCTCGTACGCGTCAAGGGGCTCCCGCTGAAACTCCACGGCGTCCGCGTCGAGCCGGGACAGCTTCAGAAGCGAAAGGACGAGCCACTCCATACGTTCCAGACCGCTCCGCACGTTCTCCAGAAATTCGCGGCGCTTTTCCTCCGGCAGTCCCTCCTCCGACAGCAGCTCCACCATCATCAGCAGCGAGGTCAGGGGCGTTTTCAGCTGATGCGAAATATCCGAGAGCGACTTTGCCAGAAACCGCTTATCCTCCTGCAAAAGCTCCGTCTGCCGCAGAAGCTTCTCGGACAGCTTGTAGATCTCGTTTTTCAGGATGCTGAGCTCACCTTCCGCATTGTCCCGGATATCGAGCGCGCGCGTCTGCGTTTGGAGCCGGAAGAGATATTCGGTCAGCTCGCCGATCTTCCGGTACCGCCGCCTCGTATATACAAGAAAAACTCCGTTCAGGCTCCCCCAAAGAAGGAGCAGCAAAACAAGCGGCGGCAGCGGGGTCAGCCAAAGCAGCGTCAGCGACAGCAGGAGCAGAAGCAGGGACAAAAGGAGCATTCCTTGGATTTCCCGGTTTTTTAACATGCGCGCCTCCTTATTTCCCGCCCAGACAATAGCCGAGCCCCCGTACCGTTCGGATCAGCTCCGGATGCGCCGGATCGTCCTCCAGCTTTTCCCGAAGACGCTTGATATATACCGTAAGCGTATTGTCGTTGACAAAATCCCCGGACACGTCCCAGATACCTTCCAACAGCTGGTTCCGCGAAAAGACCTGTCCCGGATGCCGCGCGAGCCGGAGCAGGAGCCGGTATTCCATGCCGGTCAGCGGCACGTCCCGTCCGTCCTTCCATACCTTTGCCTCCCGGGGAAAAATGCGGATCGCGCCGAAGCGAAGCTCTCCCGCCGGATCGTCCCGCTCCGTCCTGCCCTCGCAGCGCCGCATCACCGAGCGGATGCGCGAAAGCAGCTCCCGAATGCGAAACGGCTTCGTAATGTAATCGTCGGCTCCCATATCCAGCCCCTTTACGACGTTCCCCTCGTCCTCCACCGCCGTCAGAAAGATGACCGGCAGATCCCGTTCCTGCTTTGCCGCGCGGCAGACCGCATAGCCGTCCCCGTCCGGCAGTCCCACGTCCAAAAGCACGAGCGAAACGCCCCCCTGCCGCAAGGCGGCAAGCGCTTCCGAAACGCTCCCCGCCGCCGTCACCTCATAGCCCTCCTGTTCGAGGGCATACGCAAGCCCCGACGCGATCATCGCGTCATCCTCCACCAGCAATACCTTCATGTCCGTTCTCCTTTCCGCCGGCTCGATAAGCTTCTTGGAAGCGCCGGTTTTCCTCTCAGTCCTCCATATACTTCCTTCGAATGCGTTCCAGCTTTTTCCCGATCGGCTTCGCAAGCACAAGCAAAAACACAACGTTGGAAACCATATACAGCACCGTATAGGGAAGCGCCGTCGCAAGCGCCGCCAGATAGCGCGGCACGTTGAAGCCGCCGTCCCACCAAAGCACGGTCCAAAGATCCATCAGGAGCGAATATACGGCTCCCGAAATCGCTCCGTAAACAAGAAGCGCCCCGCGGCTCCTTTTCAGAAGCGGCGCAAGAACGCCCGCAAAAAAGCCGAGCAGTCCCCAGACAAGCATCTGAAACGGCGTCCAAGGCCCTTGTCCGAAATAGAAATTCGAGATCAGCGCCCCCATGGCTCCCGTCAGGAAGCCCATTTCCCCGCCGAACGACAGCGCCGTTATGATCACAAGCGCCGTTACCGGCTTAAAGCCGGGCAGCGGGGCAAAGAGGACGCGTCCCAGCACGGTCATGGCGACCATCACCGCCAGCACGAGAAGCTCGCGGGTCGAAGGCCGCCGGCGTTCAAACCGGAGGAAAAAGGGGACGCACGCGCCCGCCGCCGTCACAAGCGAGAGAACGGCATAGCGCTTTTCGGAAAACAGCGCCGTGCCAAGCACCACCGCCATCGGCAGCAGCCCGCAGAAAACAAGCCAAGATACCCATTGTTTTTTCACTCTTCGTTCCCCCGCAGCTTTCGGTTCTCCTCCCAGAGCGCCGCCGCCTGCCCGCAGGTGACCGTCCCCTGAAAGGTACCTTCGGAAATGCGCTTTGCGGCGGTCGTGTAAAACCGATTTTCTCCAAAGAACTCGCTTGGAGTCCCCTCCGCCAAAATACCGCCGTCAAAAAACAGCCCGCATCGGTCGGCAAACCCCGCCGCAAATTCCATATCGTGCGTTACCAAAAGCACGGTCATGCCCTCTCCGCAGAGCGTTTTCAGCAGTTCGCCGAGCTGCCTCTTGGCGTGGGCGTCCAGCCCCTTGGTCGGCTCATCCAGCAGCAGGAGCCGCGGCCGCGTCACAAGCAGCTTTGCCAGCGCGCATTTTTGCTGCTCCCCGCCGCTCAGGTCGTATGGATGCCGTCCCCAAAGCTCCGAAATTCCGAACCGCTCCCCCAGCTCCGCCAGACGCTCCTCCCAAGTCTCCTTCGGCAGCGAAAGCGCCGCGAACAGCGCCCGGAGATCCTCCTCTACGGTGTCCTTCACAAACGCCGTCCGCACGTCCTGCGGAAGATACGAAAGCACGCCCCGATAGAGCGCATTGTTTTTATACGAGGACAGCTTTTCTCCGAAGATCCGGACGGTTCCCCGATACGCCCGCCGCAGCCCGGCAATGAGGTGCAGAAGCGTCGTTTTTCCCGTTCCGTTTCCGCCGAGCAGACAATAAAACTCTCCCTTGGCAACGGTCAGCCCGGCTCCGCGCACGATGTCCGGCAGGGACTTCTCGTAGCGGAACCAGACGTCCGACAGCGAGACGGCGGCTTCCCCGTCCGGGAATTCTACAGGAGTGGTCTCCCACCGTTTCTTTTTCGGAGACGGGCAGACGCTCTGCAAAAAGGCGCGTCCCTCCCGCACCGAAAGCGGAATGTCTCCGGACATTCCGGCGTCCGGCGCGAGCCTCCGATACAGCCGCATGGCGGCGGGAAAGCCCAGAAACAGCCGTTCCGCCGCATCCCGTTCCAACGGCAGGCTCCCGTCCGTCAGCCATCTTCCGACCTCCTTCGGCGCTCCGGTACAGAGCAGCCCTCCCTCGTACATCACGCTGACTCTGTCGCAAAGCGGAAGCACCTCCTCCAGCCGATGCTCCGCCAAAATAACGGTCAGTCCAAGCTCCCGGTGCAGTCTGGAAAGCGCCGCCAAAAAGTCGGAAGCCGCGATCGGGTCCAGCTGCGACGTGGGCTCGTCCAGCAGCAGCAGTCTCGGCTGCATCGCCATGACCGACGCCAAATTCAAAAGCTGCTTCTGTCCGCCGGAAAGCGTCGCCGTTTCCTGCCGGAACCAGTTCTGGATCCCGAAAAAGCTCGCCGTCTCTCCGACCCGCCGCCGAATGCTCTCCCGCGGAACGCCCAGATTTTCCAGCCCGAACGCCAGCTCGTGCCAGACCTTGTCGGTCACGATCTGCTGCTCCGGGTCCTGTCTTACCAGCCCGATCTCCGACGCCGCCTCCCGCTCCGAAAGCCCCTCCAATTCTCTGCCGCAGTAGAGCACTTTCCCCGCCAGCGTTCCCTTGGACCGCAGGGCGCGCTTCAAAACATGCAGCAGCGTCGTCTTTCCGCACCCCGAAGGGCCGCACAGCACATGAAAGCTTCCTTCCTCGACCGAAAGAGAAACCTGACGAAACGCCGGCTTCTCCTGCTGCGGATATGTAAAGCTCAGATCCTCGACTCGTAATATTTCCACTTGAGACTCTCCTTCCCCTCAAGAAAAAACGGCAGCAGCGCCAGCAGCAGAAACGCCGCCTCGTAAGCGACAAGCGAGCGCTCCCAAAGCGGGTCCGTCGCCGGATAAAAGTCGTAGCGAAGCGCTCCCGAAGCCGCCCCGAAAAGCGTCGGCAGCAGCAGAACGCCGGTCAGCGCCAGCAGCGTTACGTCTCGGCGCGTCCAAAAATACAGATGAAAATTCGTTCGTCCGGGCAGGCCGTAGCCTCTTGCCTTCATGCTCCCCGCCGTTTCCATCGCATGCTCCAGAGCCCAGCCGATCAGCGCCGAATAGACCCGAAAGACCGAGCGCAGCCGATCCGCACGGCTTTCCGCCGAATACAGCCCCATCCCCTTCTGCGCCTGCATGACCTGACGGCGCTTCTGCCGGAACAGCGGCACAAAGCGAAGCACCATCGCAAAGACAAGCGAGAGCCGCGGCAGGACGCGCCCGAACAGATACATCAGCTTGTCGCTTGTAAACACCATACCGCCGCAGCGGCACCAGAGCAGAACGCCCACCACCATACAGCCGATCGCCGCGCCGTAAAGCAGCGCCTCCTTCGTCACCGGATTGCCGTTTAAGAAAAACAGCGGCGTAACGCCGTTGTGCGAAAACAGCGGATTGGTCGCCGCCACAAGCAGAAACAGCGCCGCATAAAAGCCCAGATCGGAGAAAAACGCTCCCCCGCGCTCCAAGATCGACAGCAGCAAAAGCCCGCCCAGCAGGGCTTCCAGCAGGATCAGCGGATGCCAGACAAACATGCCCGTAAGCACCACCGCCGCAAAATAGCAAAGCAGCGCCAGCGGGTGATAGGTTTCCAGTATTCTCATTCTTCCCATTCGACGTCCTTTCCCAGCTCACAGGTGTAGAACCAGCAGATCACGTCCCCCGGCTCCGGTTCGTAGCGAGAGCAGCCCACGTCGGCGATCTTCCCGTTGACCGCATACATCCAGCCCGAAAGCGGCCCGCAGGAGAATTCGTACAGATACTGGATGCCCTGCACATAAACGCTTCCAAAGCTGTTTTCGTCCGCTCCCTGATATTCCATCGGAATGCGGCGGCAGCGAACGACGCGCTCCAGCAGATCAAAGACCGTATCGCCCTCCAAAAGCATCAGCTCGGTCTCGGGAAGAATGATCCCGTCCTGCGGAAGATAGCCGCCCTTTTTCAGGCTTTCGTCCAGCTCCTCATAATGCTCGTATATCGTATCGCAGCGAATGGAAATCGTTACCGTGTCGCTGCCCGGAAGGATCTCCTCCGGATGCGTGTCGTAATATTCCTCGACCGACTGGATCTCCACGCCCTGTATAAATACCGCAAGCAGGAGCGCGAGAAAGAAAACAAGCAGCAGATCTTTTTTCATCCTTCCTCTTCCTCCCGCCGGGTCTTCCGCCGCCTTGCCCGAACGGCAAGCGCCGCTGCCACGGCTATGACCGCCGCGCCGACGCCCGCGCGGAGCCAAAGCCACCGCAGGGAGGCGCGAACCTGCGCTCTGGCCTTCCGCAGATCCTCTCCGCAGCGAACCAGCTGTCGGTCCTCCTGCGCAAGCGCCTGATAGCGCTCCCAGTATGCCTCGATCTCCTTGCGATCCCTCCAGCTCAGCTCGTCCAGCGGATACAGCGCTTCGGGCAACTCCCGATTCAACGCCTCAAGCTCCGCAAGCAGCGCCTCAAGCTCCTCCTTCGCCCGTTCCAGCCGTTCGATCTCCTCGGCGCGTCCCTCCGCCGAGCCGTCCATGCTTTTAAGCTGCTCCAGCCGAGCGACGACCGCCGCATAATCCGCCGTTGTCAGCTTCTCCGGAAGCTCCGTCGAGCCGTCCGAAGGAAGCGGCGGGGTAACGTCCGGCGCAGCCGCTCCTCCGGCAGTCGGAGAAAGCGTTCCGTTGGGCGCGCCGGTTCCGGAGGGCTCCGAGGTCGGCTGCGGCGTTATTTCGCCGCTTGGCTCCGGCGAAGCTGCCGCGGACGGATCGGGCATGGCGCTCGGCGCAGACGCGACGGTGGGCGTCGGTACGGCGGTGGGCCGCTTTCCGGGCGACGCGGTCGGCACGGCCGTGGGGGACGGCGTTTTCCCCGGCGTCGGTGTCGGAGCCGAAGCGGAAATTTTAACGTCGGTCAGATCGTACAGCCTGCCCTTTCCCTGCTCCAAGCGAAGCAGCGCCGTGATCGCATAGAGCGCCTGTTCTCCCGCCATCGAATTGGAGCCGCCGTTATTTGCATAGGAGAAGCCGCCGTCCGCCTGCCGGTAGCCGAGCAGCGCGTCCATGACGGTGCTTCCGTTTTTCCGAAAACGCGCGTCCCGCTCCGGATGAATTCCAAGCGAACAGAGCGCGACCACGACCTGCGAGGTCGTATTGGCGTTGGCGGTTCCATAGGACGCGAAGGCTCCGTCGGCAAGCTGCTGTTCGGAAAGCCATGAAAGCGCCTCGTCCGCCGCCTCCCGCACCGTGCGCGTCACCTGCCGCTTCGTTTCCTTTAAGGTAAAGGTATATTCGGTTCCACTGTTGTAGTATGGCGCAAGCGCCTGAAGCGCCATTGCCGTAATGTCCACATCCGCATTGCTTCCGGCAAGCGGGAAGCCGCCGTCCGCAAGCTGGCACGAAAGGATCGCGGCGATCATATCCTCCCGGCTGTTATACGCGCCGTCCGGAACCTCGTAATTCCGGGAATCCAGCGTCAGAAGCGCCCAGATCCAGCCGTTCAGCCCCTGCGCTCCCAGCGACGCGGTTTTTCCCCGATTATAGGTTCCGTCCGCGATCAAATTGATCGGTCTGCCGTTTGCGTCGGTCCCGAAGCGCTCCGGATCGCCCCCGCAGGCAAGCACGGTCAGCGCGATGCGGTGCCACTCCGTCACCTTGGTTCCGGACAGCCCGCCGCTTTTTCGGTAGCTGTTCTGCACATATTCCCGCAGCACGGCAAGATAGCCGGACTGGTTGTCCGCCGCCCCAAACCGGCTGATCGCAAACGCGTACCAATCCCCCGCGGAGCTTCCCGCCAAGGCAAGGTGCGTGTCGTTCAGCAAATAACCGCTCTCGGACGAGCCGTTCGCAAGCTTTTTCCAGCGGACGATCCCCTGCGCCACCGCCGTCCAGTCGGCAGCGGAGCCGGTCTTCGCCTCGGCGCATACCGCCGGCTGCCCCCAAAGCCCCGCTGCCAGCACGACCGCAAGTAAGCAAAATGCCAAAAACCGTTTCATAGTTTCCTCATACAGCAAAGCAAATTTATGTCTATGGTAACAGCAATGCGGACTCTGTCCGAATCCGCATCGCTTCCCCGGACGGTTCGCTGCAGGAACCGTCCCGTTCAATTTCCAATTTTATCGCGCGTACTTCTTTGCGGCTGCGCTTCCCGCCGCCGCAAGTCCGCAGGCAACAGCCGCCAGCAGAAGCAGCGTCGTCTGACCGTCGCCGGTCTCCGGCGTATCCTCGCTCGGCTTTACGGGCGCTTCCGTCGGCTCCGCGACCGCCTCGGTCGGCGTGGGAGTCGGCGTAACGGCTTCCTTTGCCGCCTCATATGCCGCAACCGCTTCCTTGAGCGCCGCAGCCGCGGCGTCTACGGTCTCCTGTCCGGCGTCTACCGTCAGACCGGCGGCAACCGCCGCCTCATATGCTGCGGCAACTGCGTCGTCCGCCAGCATTGCATCCGCATCCTCCGCACCGTTGACCGCCGCCAGCGCTTGGCAAAGCTCGGTTTTGTTTGCGGTCGGGAAAAAGTCGCCCCAGCCTGCGCCGAGATCCATTCCCCAAGCCATGGTATATTGCAGGCGAAGTACGTCTCCGTCCTGCAGCGAGGTCGCGGAGAGATAGTCGCTCGGGAACACGTTGTTGACCGAGCACATCCAGCCCGAAAGCGGACAATAGTCAAATTCTCCGATCGTGTTTTCGCCCTGCGTCCAGCCGTCGTTCAGGTCCTCCGCAGTCTCGACCTCCATCTCGTAGTAGCCCTCCAGCGTGGGCTTGATGTTCTCCAGAATGATCTCCGGCATCTCCGCCCCAAGCCGCTTCGGCGGCGTGCATTCCGCTCCCGCGCCCGTCGCGGCCGCGGCTCCGCTTGGCAAAACGCCTCCCTGCCCGATCGCGGACAGATAAAAGCTTGCCGTCAGCGTTCCTCCGGCTTTATAGGAAAAGCCGTTTTCCGTCAGCACCCGGTCAAGCACCTGCGCGGCGTTTTCGCCCTCATAGACGGGAACCGTGATCGGCTCCAGCAAATAACCGTAGCCCGTCGTCGCCGCCTCGATGCTGACAACCACATAGCCCGTCGGTTCGTCTGCGCTGCCGTCAGCCGCCGCAGACACGGTCGTGATCCCGCAAAGCAAAGCCGCCATACACAGCCATGCAAGGAACCTGCTCCTGATTTGTTTCATGGTGATCTCCTCCTTTGCGCGTTGCTACGCGCGGGTCTTCCCGGACACGCATATTTATCCGTTCTTTGCGACCCTTCGTTTCACCTTCGCACGAATCCGCTTTTCCCTGCGCCGGGCAAGCCGCTCCGTCCGGGCTTGGCTGACCTCTTTCAGACCGGCCGCCTCAAGCGCCCGTGGCCAAGGCCCCAGACAGGATTTCACCATGATGACCTCCCGCTCCGAAAAATCCGTTTTCTTCGGAAGCCGGGAGAGCTCCTCCGCCTTTTTCCGCAGCAGTTCGACCGCTGTCCGAACCGCCGTTTCCTTTGCATTGTTCTGCATGATCTTTCACTCTTTTCCCTTCTTGGCACCCAAGGAAGCGTCGTGCATTGAATCCGGAAGCGACGTTTAACGAGTATTCCGACTTAAGGGCGGCACCCAAATACGGTAATGGTGGTTGCACCGGATTCTCACCGGGTTTCCCTCTTATTCTCCGAAGAGAAGCCAAACGTCCCGAACTCAATCACGGAAATTATACACGATTCCCCCATAAAATGCAACACGGCATGGCTGCATTCCGCGTCCATGCCGTGTTTCTTTCTGTCGCGTCAGTCCGCGCCAGAGTCTGCATAAATTGGTTCGTAACCGTAAGTAAGCGTACGCAGCGTCTCATACCGCGTAAAATACTGCGTTGACTGATCCTTCATTTCTTTTTTCTCGATCAGGTTTCCAAAATCATCATAAACGTAGCTCACGGCTCTGTTTGAAGCAACCTCCGTCTCAAAAACGAGACGGCCCGCGTCGTCGTAGCTATAGGTTCTGTCTACCGAAAACGTTTCACCATCACTGGAGCTGCTTTCCTCAACGCAGTGTCCTGCGCTGTCGTAGGAATAGAGGGCCACACAAATTCCGTTTACTATTTCTCTCGTCAGATTCCCCGCTTCGTCATATTGATACGCCGTTTCTGATATACCCTCATAATCAGAAAAATATTTCGATGTTGCCACAAGCCCATTGCTGTCGTATGTATATTCTTCTCTTCGGACATACCCTTCATCGTTCAGCCATTCCTTCCAAAGCACCCCGTATTCGCCATACTCGCACGCCTCATAAAAATGTGTGTAGCCGTACCAATCACACCGTAATTGTCTTCCCTGCGCGTCATACACCGTTACCTCGTAACCGTAGTCATACTCTGTTATCTCGCCACCGCATTTTGTCCAATCCCTTCGCACGGTATGCTCATCGGGATACTGATAATTCTCTTGCCATACCAGCTCGCCGTCTTCATTTTCTTCCATCAAGGTCAGTTTTCCATCTTCATTATAATAATACTTTATCACAGTATCATTATCATAAGTTGCGATTTCCTGTTTTCGCACTCCATTCTCATAGTATTCATATTCTCTTTTGTAGATTGAAAACACTTCATTTTCCTTTGTGTAGGATATTATCGTCTTCTGCAGGCAAAGTCCGTTCTCGGTAAAAACATACCTTGTTTCCCTCCGGCTTGCAGTTCCGTCCGAACCATATGTCCAAACAATTTCCGCTTCGATCACATCCTCCGCCCAGTAGGTCGTTTCGGTGCGTGTGGTCAGCGCCTCGTCTTCATATATTTCCACGCAGCTTTCCATGCCGTTCTCATCATAATACCGTAAGGTTCGGACGGTTTTTTCGCCGGGAACCTCATCCATCTCCTCCGTGATCCGCCAGCCAACGACGGTTTTTCCCGGTATGAGGGTCGGTGCCGGACTCAGCGTCGGTGTCGGGCTCAGCGCCGGCGTCGGACTCCCCATCGGCGTTGGACTCAACGACAGCGTCGGTCCAGTTCGCGGCGGTCCCGACAAAACGGGGGACTCCTGCGTTTTGTTTTCTCCGCAGCCAAAGAGCAGAAGCACCGCACACAAAAGAGCCGCCGTCATCCCTGCCGCAAAACGGCGGCAACACTCTGTTTTTTCACTGCGCACAACTTTCAATGATATTCCCCCCTCGGATCGCATTCATGTATTGACTATAAAAGACGCTTCCTGTTCCGGTGAAATCAGAATATGCCGGATCCCAATCCGGGTTCGGCACCCATTTCCCGGCGGAAATGATAAACATTGGGTTGTTATTGTATGCAGCAAGCGAAGCATTATCGCCAGCCACTACCCCTCTATCGTCACTGCCATGATAATAAGCAACCGGATTAAGGAGATAGTTTTTGTTTCCAATTGTTTTTACAATGGCAAAATGCAGATGCAGATCTCCGTATGCGGAGCCCGTTCCCCCCACGATCCCGATCTTTTGACCGGCAGTAACCGTGTCGCCCTTGGAAACCGTATAGCTCGCCAGATGCAGATATCTTGTGTACAGGGTGGTGGTCGCCCCGTTCTTTGTAATCAAATGCCTTATATATACATAGTATCCTTTTTCATCTTCGTATCCTACTTCGCTTACGGTTCCGCACAGCGCCGCACGGGCAACCATATCCTTACTTGTGCCAACGTCAATATCGATCGCCCAGTGCCGCTTATACTTGGAACCGGCGGCTGAAAATCTTGCTCCGTAAAAGGAGGTGACATTTCCTACGCCGCAGACGATCCTTCCCTTCTCTGTGTAAGTTACATAATTCACCGTTGCCCCTTCATCCTCCGATGTGATCAACCCGCTTGCGCTGTTGTATTTTACGATTTCGCTGCTGTTCGCCACGGGCCAGACCAGATCGGTCCGCTGGATCACGGTCAGTGTCCTTACCACATTGTGCGATTTAACTGTGATCGTTCCCTCCCGATACACCGTGGAGCCGGGACACGACGATACCGCATAATTCACGACACCGTTTCCGGTTCCGCTTCCTACGATGAAGCTGATCCACGAAACGTTGGAGGTCGCCGTCCAAGAGCCAGATGCCGATACGGATACCACATAGGTTCCTCCTGCTCCGTCAATCATCTGCTCCGACTTTGATAAAAACAACGCTACCCTCGGCTGCACAATGCCATCCGCCGCAGACGCATTCGGAAGCATACCAACCAGCAGCGTTAGAAAAACAATTTGTAAAATAACGCGGTTCTTTTTCATATCCTCCCTCCTAACTCTCATTTTGTAGACGAATTGTTCCTGACAAAATCATTATAGCATTTTTCTTTTGTTTCTGCAATATCAAAATCCAAAATTTCGAGTTCTAAATTGACTTTTGTACTTTGAACTGCCCCCTAAGTTAATAGATCCGAATAAAAAACGCCCCGGATAGGATTCCGCAGGACCGGTGAAGCGAATGTAAAGCCGGTCCTGTGTTCCGTTGGATACGTCCGTGTATTTTCCGGACACGAAAAAAGCCTCCTCGCGTAGTTCTATTATCCTACGCGAGGAGGCTTTTATCTATTGTCTCCTTTTTATGAACCTGTTCAGCCGCCGGAAAAAAGGCCTGCTTTTCGTAAAACGATATAACACAAATACCCCAAAACTCCGCCCAGAGTATTGAGAATGATATCGTCCAAGTCGAAAATGCCCACATGGGTCAGCATCTGCACGCACTCCACGCTCAGGCTGAACAGATAGGTCAGACAGAAAACGACGAGCAGTCTGCGCATCCGCTTCGGCAGAAGCGACGGAAGCAGCAGCCCGAACGGGAGAAACGCCCCGATGTTTCCGACGATGTTGATCAGAAACAACTGCGGAAGCGCATTCCGATGCCGAAAGTACCGGCCGATCTCCTGAAACGGCTGCAAATTATACTGGAAGCCTTCCACCCGCTCCGTTCTTCCGAAGTGCTCCGACAGGAACAAAAAATACAGCAAAAAGCCAAGATACACCAAAAACAGGAGCCAGATCCAGCCGGTTCCAATTCCTTTTTTCTTCAATGAGATCCTCTTTTCTGTCTATATCCAAACGGCGGAAAACGCCGCGCACCAACGTTGCTCAGTGCATTCAGTATAGCACGAAGGGGAGTCCCGTTGCAAGACCCTTAGGAACGAAGTTCCACGCCCAGCTTGCCGAGTCCCTTAAGGATCTTGTTCATCACTTCCGTGATCTCCTCCTCGGTCAGCGTATGGTCCTTTGCCTGCAGGCGGATCGAATATGCCATCGACTTGCAGCCCGGCTGGATCTGCGCGCCCTCGTAAACGTCGAAGAGCTGACAGCCCTCCAGAAGCTTTCCGGCGTTTTTGCGGATCACTTCCTCCACCTGTCCCGCCAAGATCTCCTTCTTCATCAGCATGCTCAGATCGCGGGTAACGACCGGGAACTTGGCAATGCCCTCGTATTTGATATCAAACGTGGCAAGCGGCAAAATCTCCGGCAGATCCAGCACCGCCAGATAGACCCGTTCCGAAATTCCGTAATTGTCCGCGACCTCCGGATGCAGCTCGCCCAAATAGCCCAGCTCTCTGCCCGCATAGCAGACCTTTGCCTGACGTCCCGGATGCAGAAAGCTCTTTCCCGCCGCCGGGTCATAGACAACGCGTTCCTTCAGACCTGCCTTTTGCAGGAACTCCTCCAGCACGCCCTTCATCGCAAAGAAGTCGCCCTCCCCGTAGAAGCCGAGAACGAACTCGCGGCGCTCGTCGGGAAGCTCCGTCAGCGGCAGCGCCTTCGGCAGATACACCGTCGCCAGCTCGTACAGACGGACGTTTTTGTTTCTGCGGTTCACATTGACCGCAAGGGAAGTCAGAAGCCCGTTCACGGGCAGCGTCCGCATGATCGAGAAGTCCTCTCCCAGCGGATTGCTGATCGTCACGGTCCGACGGATCGGATCGTCCGCAGCCACGCAGAGCTTGTCGAACACCTTCGGACTTTCAAAGCTGTAGGTCATCGCCTCGGAGAAGCCGTAATGCTCCGCGACCTCCCTGCCCAAGTCCTCCACGCGGTGCTGCTTGCTGACCTTGCCGGTCATCGCCTCGCCGGACGGCAGCGTCATCGGGATCTTGTCGTAGCCGTAGAAGCGGGCAACCTCCTCGTCGAGATCGGCCTGCGAAAGCACGTCCTGTCTCCATGTGGGCACGATCACCTCGCCGGAAGCCGCATCGTAATCCAGATCGACCATCTTGAAGTACGAAATCATCGTCTCCTTGTCAAGGGCGGTTCCGAGTACCTGATTGGTTCTCTCGTAGGAGAACGGAACGCTCCACGCCTCCTTTTTGTTCGGATATACATCCACGCATCCGGCGACCACGTCTCCGGCGTCCAGCTCCTCGATCAGCTGGCAGGCGCGGTTGATCGCCTCCATCGCCGTATTCGGGTCAAGCCCCTTTTCAAACTTCGCCTGCGCGTCGGTACGCATACCGAGCTTCTTTCCGGACAGACGGATGTTCGTTCCGTCAAAGCAGGCGGCCTCAAACAGCATGGTCGTCACGTCGTCGGTGATCTTTGAATTTTCGCCGCCCATAATTCCGGCAATGCCGACCGCCTTCTCCGCATCCGCAATCATCAGAATGCTCGAATCGACCGCACGCTCCTGTCCGTCCAGCGTCTCAAACGTCTCTCCGTCCTGTGCGCGGCGCACGATGATCTTGTGCCCGGCGATCGTATCCAGATCGTAGGCGTGCATCGGCTGGCCGTATTCCTCCATAACATAGTTCGTAATATCCACAATGTTGTTGATCGGACGAATTCCGCAGGAGGCAAGCCTTCTCTGCATCCACTGCGGCGACGGAGCAAGGCGGATGTTCTTTACGACTCTGGCAACATAGCGGGAGCAAAGCTCCGGCGCTTCGATCTCCACGGAAATATGGTCCGCGGCGTTTCCCTCCGTGCCGGTGGCTTTGATCTGCGGCGGCAAAAACGGCTTCCGGAACGTGGCGGCAGCCTCTCTGGCAATGCCGAGAACGCTGAAGCAGTCCACGCGGTTGCTCGTGATCTCAAATTCAAAGTTCACGTCGCGCAGTCCCAGCACGTCGATGGCGCTGTCACCGATCTGCACGTCCGGGTACAGCTCCTTCGAGAACAGATAAATGCCGTTTTCCGGCGCTTCGGGGTACATTTCCCGCGTGGAGCCCAGCTCCTCGATGGAACACATCATGCCGCACGATTCCACGCCCCGCAGCTTGCCCTTTTTGATCTTGATCCCGCCCGGCGTCTTCTTGCCGTCGTGTCCGCCTGCCACCCGGCCGCCGTCCAGCACAACGGGCACGAGGTCGCCCTCGGAGACGTTGCTTGCTCCGGTCACGATCTGTACGCTCTCGCCCTCTTTGGCGATCTGCACCTGACAAACGATCAGCTTGTCCGCGTCGGGATGCGGCGCGATCCGCAGGATCTTTCCGACCACGATCCGCTCCAGATCCGCGTCCAGACACTCATAGCCCTCGACCTTGGTTCCGGTCAGCGTCATCGCGTCGGTGAATTCCTGTGCCGTACAAGCAAGCTCCGGCACATAAGCTTTTATCCATGATAACGAAGTATTCATTCCTATCCTCCTTAGAACTGTTTCAGGAAACGGACGTCGTTTTCATACAACAGCCGCATGTCGTCGATCTCATATTTCAGCAGCGCGATGCGCTCCAAGCCTACGCCGAACGCAAAGCCCGTATATTCCTTCGGATCGACGCCGCTCATCGTCAGCACCCGGGGATGCACCATGCCGCAGCCGAGGATCTCGATCCAGCCGCTGCCCTTGCAGAACCGGCAGCCCTTGCCGCCGCACTTGAAGCAGGTCACGTCCATCTCCGCCGAAGGCTCGGTAAACGGGAAATGGTGGGGGCGGAACTTGACCTTCGTCTCCTCGCCGAACAGCTCCTTCGCGAATTCCGCCAAGGTCCCCTTCAGATCGGCAAACGTAATGTTTTTGTCGATCACGAGCCCCTCGATCTGATGGAAGCACGGCGAATGCGTCGCGTCCACCTCGTCGGCGCGGTAAACGCGTCCCGGCGAGATCATGCGGATCGGCAGTCTGCCCTTCTCCATCTCGTGGACCTGCGTCGAGGAGGTCTGGGTCCGGAGAAGAATGTCCCCGGTAATGTAAAACGTATCCTGCTCGTCCTTTGCCGGATGGTTGGCGGGAATATTCAGCGCCTCGAAATTGTAATAGTCGTACTCGACCTCGGAGCCCTCCACGACCTCGTAGCCCATGCCGACAAAGATGCGCTCCACCTCGCGCAGCGCCACGTTGTTCGGGTGCCGGTGGCCGCTCTCCAGCCGCTTTGCAGGCAGCGTAACGTCGATGGTCTCCGCCTTCATCTTTTCCTCGCGCACCTTTTTGGCAAACGCCGTCTTGACCTCCTCCAGCCGGTTTTCAATGACGGTTCTCGCCTCGTTTACCATCTGACCGACCTTCGGACGTTCCTCCGCCGGCACGTCCTTCATGGACTTCAAAACCTCCGTCAGCCGTCCCTTTTTTCCAAGGAACTCCACACGGATCTCATTGAGCTTATCCAGCGTTTCCGCCGACTCGATCTTGGTCAGACACGCTTCTTGGATCGCTTTTAATCGTTCTTTCATGAAAAACCTCACTTTCTGTCATAGTCCATCTCATCTTGACATATTCGTATATTACAGCGCCGAACGCCGCGCGGGCGCGAACCTCGGCGGAGCTTTTTTTGTTCTATAGGAAACGCAGTTTCCTGTAGAATAAAAAAACCGTCCCCTATGAAGGGACGGAGCTTCTGCTTCGCGGTACCACCCAGCTTCCTGTTGTTCAGGCACTTTCTCTGCATAACGCGCAGAACACGGCAGCCCCTACTCTGAAAACATTTCCGAACTGCGGCTCGGGTGGGAAGGTGGGACATTGCAGGAACCGAAGGGGTCTTTCAGCCGGCGAACCCCTCTCTCTGACAGAAAACAATCTCTTAACGACACCGTCACAGCCTTTATTTGTTTCATTCTAGCATAGTTTTCCGAAAAGTCAAGTCCAAAGCGGTTTTGGTTGATTTTCTTTTTGGAAACTGGTAAAATATCTCTATTACCGGTTCGGCTGCGTCCGACCGGTGATTTTTGCAGGCATTCCCCGCCGACAGGAGGATT
The DNA here is from genome assembly GCA_030524525.1 of Lachnospiraceae bacterium. Taxonomy (GTDB): domain Bacteria; phylum Bacillota; class Clostridia; order Lachnospirales; family Lachnospiraceae; genus ISDg. Next base: position 59,968 of record JAUNGI010000006.1, on the reverse strand, counting down.
TCGTTTTATGATTCGTTTGACCGGGCCGTTCCAACTTATCGTTACGTTCAGCAGAAAGCTGCGGGACGACTATATCACCTCGTTTGCGGCAGAGACCACGCTGTTTATGGTCATTTCCTGCTTCCCGTTTTTGATGTTCGTCATTTCCCTTTTGGAGCATCTGCCGATCTCCGGCGATTCGATGCGGCTGATCTGTCAGGTTTTCCTTCCGCCGACCCTCAACCGCTACGCCGTCTCCCTTTTGGATCGAATCATTCCCAACGGTTCCGGCACGATGCTGGCAACGACCGCCATCGCCTTTTTATGGGCGGGCTCCAAAGGCTTTCTCTCCTTGGAGCGCGGTCTGAACAACGTATACTCCCGTCTGGAAAAGCGAAACTACTTTCTGCGCAGATTTCTTTCGCTGATCTATACGCTGCTGTTCGCCCTGTTTCTGATTCTGGTGCTCGTCGTATTCGTCTTTGGGAATCAGGTATTCGCCCGCATCGAAACGACCTTCCCCAGCATTGCGAATCTGGCGTTTCTCATAAAGAGCGTGCGCACCACCATCGGCGTCGCCGTGCTGACCATACTGTTTACGGCGATGTTCCTCTTGATCCCGAACCGTCGGGGACAGCACAGCAGCTTTCTGACCGAGCTTCCCGGAGCGCTGTTTGCCGCGGTGGGCTGGCTGGCGTTTTCGTACCTTTACTCGTTTTACATTGACAACATGAGCAATTTCTCCGCGATCTACGGCAATCTGACCGCCATCGTGCTCTGCCTTCTGTGGCTGTATATCTGTATGTACATTCTGTTTGTCGGCGCGGAGATCAACGGTTTCCTCAAGCTGTACGAGATCCGCGCCAACATCCTGCGGCGCAAACGCAAAGAACGGAATCAGCCGCCGCTCCCGGAAGATACCGCCCAGCGGGATTAACTGCCGGAGCCGTATTGGCTGCGCAGCTCGGTTCCCGGAAAGAAGTGCTCCAAAAGCTCCTCGCAGCTCAGCCCTTCCTTTGCCATTTCGTTGGCTCCGTTTTGGGACATGCCCACGCCGTGACCGTAGCCTCCGCCCGTAAATTTTGCCGTTCCGTCCCCGCAGTCCACATAAAAGAATGCGCTGGGAAGCAGCCGGACGCCGCTCACCGCTTCGTTGTCCTGCCGAATGATCTCCTCGTTTTGCAGCGACAAAATGGTGCGGATGGCGGTCTGCTTTGTCAGCGTTGCGATCCCCTCACTTCCGGTGATCACCACCTCCATGGCAATGCCGCTTTTGCCCCGCTTTGTGACCTCGATGGAGCGGATGGTCCCGACGGACGGGTCCTCTTTCTCCTTTCCTTCTAGATCAGTCACCTTCTGCACCTTCTCAAAGGTCTTTGCGTACAGCGCCAGATTCGCGTTGACGCTTTCGCTGAGCTTTGTAAGCTCCGCCTCCGCGTGCCACCGATACCAAAGAAACTCCTCCTCATACGGCTTCAATTCTTCCTGTATGGTCAGATTGTCCAGCGAGATCGTAATCAGCTCCTCGTCCAAAAACGCCCGGAACGCCGCCTCCTGCGACAGGTCCACACGGGTCATCAGCTCCGCTCTCTCCTGCTCGTTCATTGCCGAAAGAAGCTTCGAGACCATTTCCGAAGGCTCCTCCCAGCCGGCGTGAAGACTCGTCACAAGATATGCCGCCTCCGCCTCGCTCCAAACCTCGGAGACCGCCGCGCCCACGCCGCAGGAGGTGGAATAATAATAGGTCGAAACCAGACGTTCTCCGCTCCACAGCATCTGACCTGTGGTCTCCGCCACCGCCTCTCTCGCCGCCTCGGTCGTTTTGGTATTGTTGTAAACCTGCGAATTCGTGCTGTCGTCCACATGGGCGGAAACCTCCGGATATTTCGGAGAATTCAGCGCCGCATAGGCGTAGGAGCGCGCGCAGATCGCCTGTGCCTTCATCGCTTCTTTTTCGTAAGTAGACGGAATTTCACTCGGAAGAACCCCGCAGAGATATTCTTCCAGAGGCAGCTCGTTGACAAGCCAGATCCCCTCCGGAAGGAAGAAAAGTTCCAATGTGCCCTCATATTCGGGCGTCTGCCCGCCGCGAAGCAGGCTCTCCACCCGCAGACTGCCGGAGGCCTTTACCAAAACCTGTGAGTAGGTCTCTCTTTCCGACGCCGCAAACGTCAGCTTCTCGCCTGCGGAGACGGTTTTGCTCTCCTCCGCCCTGCCGGAATCGGCGTAGCGATACGTTACGGTCATGGCGGTGTCCGACGAAAGAACGACCTCCGAATGCTCGTGCGAAAGGAAGCTGCTGTCCATCAGCGCCACGCGAATGTCGGGAACCTGCGAATCCGCCGCGATCGCTCCGGCAAGCCTGCCGTCCTGCAGCAGGAACCGAACATCCTTGTAAACGCTGAGCTGCGCCAGAGAAATGGTCTGCCCCAGCTCCCGGTCGTACGCCCGAAATTCCTCGTCCAGCGCATACGTTTCGTCCCCGATGCGGATCTGATCGTTGGAAAGCGTAAATTGATCGGTAACGAGCGCCTCCTGCTTGACGCGGATCTGCACCACAACGTCGTCCTCCGTCTGCAGATCCGCCAGCTGCCACGACAGCGTCTTTAGCTCCTCGGAAACCTCCTGACATTCCTTGGAAAGCTCCATCTGGTATTCCTGATAATCGTAAAGAAACCGAAGCTGCGTGCCGTCCGCTTCCAACAGACAGCAGTTCCGAAACGTTTGCTCCTGCCCGCGCCGGGCGCCGGTCCCCGCCGACTTCGGCTGCATCCAGAGGGCGACAAAAATATAGATCAGGGCAAGGCTTCCCAGCCCCATGCCGAAAGCCAGACTGATTTTTGCGCTCCGCTTCAAGCTCCCATCCCCCATCTGCACATAGTTAAGAACATTCTATGCAGACAAGCCGGGAATATGCCGGAAATCAATAGGTGCGAAGCAGCTCCAAATAAAGCTCCAGATCTCTCTTATCTATCAGGAAATTTACAAGCCCGTCCACGCTCACCGCATACGCCTCCTCGTTGTACGGCAAGAATGCCACGGTCTGACCGCGCATCGTCTCCGCGTCCCGTACCTCCACGCGGATCGTCAGAAGCGCCTCCTCCCCGTTCGCGTCCTGCTCCGCCGGAGCGCTGATGCGCAGCGAAAGCAGGTCGCTCTGCATTTCGGAGAAACGTTCCTGCGAAAGCGTCTCGCCGTCCCAAGTCCCCACGGCATCCCCTGCGCTTCCGTCCTCGTTCTCCTCCAGCGTGATCGCAAGCGTGTGCTCTTCTCCGTCAAAAAGAAACGAAAGAGAAGCGATCCCATGTGTTCCCGGCCATACGATCGTTTTGCAGACCCACGGATAGACATTCCCGGAAAAACGGTTCTCGGCGGTCTTGGAGGAGATCGTCATGATCCAGTCGCTTCCCTCAAGGCGGGCATAGTAGTTTCCGTTTCCGTCCTCGGAGCCAAGCTCCAGCGTATAGGAATTCCGCTCGGCTCCGTTTTGGCTCGTGTAGACCACCGTCAAACGGGCGGTCGGTTCCGAAAGCCCATAGACCGAAACGTCGGACGGCATGTACGCCACCAACGCTTCGTAGGAAAAGCTCAAATAATACGCGCACTGCTGGTACCACGCGTCGTAATCGGCATTGACGGGCCGCTCGTAGGGCTCCGTGAAATACCAATCGAAAACGGCTTTCCCCGAATAGTCGTAGGGATTGGCGGCGTCCCGAACCGCATGAAAGCCGCCCGCCTCTCCGGTCAGCTCGATCTCCTGAAGCTGACTGACCTCGGCGACCGTCGGCAGCTCCAGCTCCGCCAAGAAATCCTCCCGCGCGGTCGTCAGGAAGCGCCGGTAATTCCCTGATACGGTATAGACCTTGGAATCGCCCGAAAACATACAGTAATACTGTTCCTTGGTCGGAAGGGCGTTCCCCAGAGAAATCCCCACCAGCTCCCGCTCCCCGGCATAGGCCGCAAGCGTCGCCACAGGCTCGGCAAGTCCGTATTCCGACAGCTCGGCAGGGTCCTCCACCACGCCAAACGCGTTCAGGTTCGACAGGAGGATGGAGAGCAGATTCTCGATCGTCTTCTGCCGAACCGGGAAAAACTCGCCGCCGTCGTAGCGCCAGACCCCGTCTTCCTTCACAAAACTGCCGTTGAAAGAGGCGTTGGAGATTTCGATGCGGTCCACGCTCTCCACCGCGATCTCCTTTACCTGAAAGAACTCCGTCTCCTCCCCGCTCTGCTGCGGTTCCTTCTTATTTTTCAGAGAAAGCGCAAGATAGAGCGCAACGAGTACGACTGCCGCCGCCAGCAGCGCAAGCAGAGGGATTATTTTTTTCTTTTTCATATGCGTGCGCTCCTTCCGCCTATTTTCTTCGCTTGATCACCATAAAAATGCCCGCCAGCAGCCAAAGCCCCGGAAGCACGCCAATGGAGATCACGGCAAGCCGCGTTTTTTCCCGATTGGTCATGACAAGCGCCTCTTCCGCATTCCGCTTTACCGGGATCGAGATCTCGCGTTCCTCGCCCGAAATTCCGGAGAGCAGAGAAAGCAGCATCGCGCGGTTCCCAAGCGGACGCGCCTCGTCGATGCAGTTGTCGGACAAAAACAGAAACGTATTAAACACATACAGACGGGAGGTATTGCCGCGGTACTCCTCCTCGGCGCAGGTCAGCAGCGAAAAGCTGCCGGTCCTGTCCCCCTCCTCCTTTTCCGACGCAGAGAAATCGGTGCGCAGGTAAGCGCTCTCCGTGGTCGCCGCCAGCGACGTGACCTTGAGCGTATCGCGCAGCTCGTTTTTGACGGTAACGCCGCAGCCGAGTCCCCACAGCACGTTGGCGCCCTCGTATTCGCTGACGACGTAGGAGGTTCTTTCGCTCATCGTGTGGGCGCTGTCCCCTTCGTTCAGCATTCCCTGCTCCAGCGTCATGCCGTAATAATCCAGCAGCGCCGTCAGCTCCGGAAAACCGGTGCCGTTATAATCCAGACACAGAAAGATCATCGCCTCTCCGCCTGCGGTCAGCCAGTCCTGTATCTTCGTCCGGTCCTCGGCGGACAGATCCTTGCTGGGTCCGGCAACGATCAGCAGATCGCAGTCGTCCGGCACCGCGCTCTTTTTGGATAGATCCAGATAATTCACCTGAAACCGGTTCAGCTCCAGCAGGTCGGAAAGCGTATCCGTCAGCTCGCCGTCGTTGGACAGCACCGTTGTTTCTTCCCCGTGGCCGGTGGTAAAATAAACCTTCTGAAAGTTCTCCTCGGTGATGTCGATCAGTCCTTTCACGATCTCCAGCTCCGCATCGTAGCCGTACAGCGTCTTCTTCACCTCAAACGAGCTGGTATCGGTCGTGTACAGACACATCTCCTCGTAGTCGATATAACGGTAGCGCTCGGGCTGCGCGTCGTTCACAAGAATAATGCTGTTGCTGCGGATCTCGCCCATATTGTTGTAGCGGTATACAAACTGCGGGTACTGAACCGGGTCCTTATATTCCAGCGTCAGATGGTCGCTCTCCTTTGCAAACAGCTCCGCCAAGCTGGTAAACAACACGCTTTCGTCCCCGTTTTCCACGATGTAGTACATCGTCACATCCGCGGAGAGCGTTTTCAGGTACTCCCTCGTGGCATCCGAAAGGGAGTAGGTGCCGAGCTTTGTCAGATCCTTTTTCGGGAAAAATGCCGAAGCCAGCAGATTGATGGCGACCAGAACGACGATCACCAGAACGGAAAGCACCACCGCATAAGCGCCGCCCTTGAACTTTCGACTTTGAAAGCTTCGCTTCATAGTATCCTCCATTCCACTCACCTACTCCCAACGGCGCTTCTTGATCGCCTGAATCGTCAGAAAGACAAACAAAAATGTCAGGGTAAGATAATAAAAATATGCCGAGCCCTCAAAAATCCCGTACTTAAAATTCTCAAAGCGCGCCAGCAGCGAGATCCAGCCGAAGACCCGTTCGAGCGAACCGTCCAGCAGCTCGGGCTCCGCAAACAAAAGCGCCGTCAACGCGCCACCGCCCAGAAGCAGCGCCAAGCCCGAAACCAGAACGCTTTTCATCAGCAGATAAAGCACCACGGCAATGACCGCCGCACAGCCAAGCAGGACAAAATACGCCGTCAGATGGTCGGTGGGCAGCATCTCGATCACAAGGTCGATCAGCCACGTGAACAGGATCACCACGAACGTCATGACCGCCGCAAATACCTGACTTTCCGTGATAGAAGAGATAAACATCCCGATCGCCATATAGGTACAGCCAAGCAGGAAGAAAGCCAGTATCGTACTGTAGGCGATCGAAAGATTCGTGTCGCCGTAATTGCGCAGAACAAGCGGATAGACGCAGACGATCAGCATTCCAACGGCAAACACGCTGATCAGCGCCAGATATTTGCCAAGAATGACGCGCGTTACCGAAACCGGCGCGGTAAAGATCAGCTGATCGGTCTTCTGCCGTTTTTCCTCCGCCAGAACGCGCATCGTCAGCATGGGAACAAGCAGCAGAAAGAACGTGGAGATCCCGCTGACGGCGTATGCAAAATTGGCGTACTCCATGCGGAAGTTGTATACATACTGATAAATTCCGACAAAGATCAGCAGAAACGAAAGGAACAGATATCCCAGAAACGAGGTAAAGTACCCCCTTAATTCCTTTTTATAAATCGCCAGCATCTTTTTCCTCCCTCGTCACGGCTATAAATACCTCCTCCAAGGAACGGCTGATGGGGCGCATCTCATAGATCGGATAGCCTGCCTTTGCAAACGCATAGAACAACGATTCGCGGACGTCGGCTTCGGGCTTTGCATAGACCGCAAAGCGAACGAGCGGATCGGACGGTTTCTTTTCCTCCTCCGCCTCCTTCGCAAAATGCTCCACCTCGGGGACCGACGAAAGCACGCCCGCCGCCTGCTCCTCGGAAGCCTTTACGCCGAGATGAACGCCCTCGGTCCCGCCAAGCATGGAGACGATCGCCTCCGGCGTGTCGATGACGACCTTTTTCCCGTGATTGATAATGAGGATCCGGTCGCACACGGCGTTGACCTCAAACAGAATGTGGGAGCTTAAAATAACCGTATGCCCCTTTGCCAGCCGCCGGATCAGCTCCCGCATCTCGATGATCTGCGCCGGGTCGAGCCCCACCGTGGGCTCGTCCAAAATGATCACCTTCGGATCGCCCAGAAGCGCCTGCGCCAGACCGGTACGCTGACGGTAGCCCTTGCTCAGATGCTTAATGAGCTTATCCTGCATGTGGGTGATCTTCACCGCCTCCATGACTGCGGCAACGGCTTCCTTCCTTCCGCTGCGCGGCAGTCCCTTCAGCTCGGCGGCAAAGGAGAGATATTCCTTCACGCGCATGTCCGGATAGACCGGCGGGATCTCGGGCAGATACCCGATGTCCCGCTTGGCAAGCTCCGGCTCGTCATAGATATTGTGTCCGTTGATAATAACGTCGCCCTCGGTTGCCGAAAGATAGCCGGTGATCATATTCATCGTCGTGGATTTCCCGGCGCCGTTCGGTCCCAGAAATCCCAAGATCTCCCCTTCCTCCACCGCAAAACTCAGATGGTCAACGGCACAGAAGTCGCCGTACCGTTTGACCAGATCCCGAACCTGTATCAATGCTCTTTCCTCCGTTTTTCCAAGCTCACTCCGCCGTCAAAGCCGCGAACTCGTCGATCATTTCGCCGAACAGCTTCATAGCCGCCTGTACCGGCTCCTTTTTGCTCATATCGACTCCGGCAAGACGAAGCAGCTCGATCGGATCCTTGGAACCGCCTCCGGTCAGGAATTTCATATAATCCGCCACCGCCGGCGCGCCGCCGTCCAAAATCCGCTGTGCCAGCGCCGCTGCGGCGGAAAAGCCGGTGGCATACTGATACACATAGAACGGCGTATAGAAATGCGGGATGCGGCTCCACTCGCGCTCGATCTCCCTGTCAACCACCATGTCCGGTCCGAAATACGTCTCGTTCAGCCCGTAATACAGCTCGTTCAGATCGGATGCGCTGAGCGCCTCCCCCGCCTCCATTCGACGGTGCGCAAGCATTTCAAATTCCGCAAACATGGTTTGGCGGAAGATCGTTCCCTTGAAGTCGTCCAGAAAATGGTTCAGCACATACGCCCGACGGCTCTTATCCTCCGTTGTCGCAAGCAGATATTTCGTCAACAGGATCTCATTGCAGGTGGACGCCACCTCAGCCACAAAGATCAGATAGTCCGCCGTCTGGTACGGCTGGTATTTGCTGCTGAAATAGGAGTGCATCGCATGTCCCATCTCGTGCGCCAGCGTAAACATGTTGTCAAGCGTTCCCTTATAGGTCATCAGCACGTAGGGGTGTACAACGCTGCTGCCGCTGCAGTATGCGCCGCTCCGCTTGCCTTCGTTTTCGCAGGCGTCGATCCAGCGGTTGTCAAAGCCGCTGCGAAGCGCGGTCAGATATTCCTCGCCCATGGGCGCCAGCGCCTTCAAAATGGTTTCCTTCGCTTCCTCGTAGCCGACCTTCCACTCGACCTCCGGAACGATCGGCACATAAACGTCGTACATATGCAGCTCCGGCAGCCCCAAAAGCTTTTTCCGCAGCGCCACATAACGGTACATCTGCGGCAGATTTTCATGAACGACGGAGATCAGGTTGTCATAGACCTCCTCCGGAATGTTTCCTTCGGAAAGATGCATCGCCCGCGTCGAGGCGTAGCCCCGCGTCTTGGCAAAGAACATATCCTGTCGGATGTTGGCGGTAAAGGTCGCCGCCAGCGTATTTCCATGCCGGATAAAGTAGTCGTACATCGAGGAAAACGCCGCCTTGCGCACCTCGCGGTTTTTGCTCTCCATCAGCATGCCGTAGCGTCCGTGCGTGACTGCGGCTTCTTCTCCGTCCTCTCCGGTGATCGACTGAAAACGCGCGTCCGCATTGTTCAGCATCGTGTAGATCTGCGACGGCGAGCTTGCCATCTCTCCCGCTCCCGCCAGCACCGCCTCAACCTCCGCGCTGCGGGTATGCTCCCTCTTACGGTTCAAAAGCTCAAAGAAACGGGCATAGACCGCATAACCCGGCTCGGACTGCTGCCACTCGCCAAGCGTATTCGGCTCGATCTCCATGATCTCCGGCTCGGCAAACGACGCCGCCTCGCACATCCGGTTCCAAAGGGACATTGCCCGCATGGCAACCGACTGCTTTTCGTTGTCCGCTGTGTCAACGTCCGCATTCAGGTGCGCGTACACATACAGAAGCTCGATCTGCCGCTGCAGCTCGGTCTGTAATTCCAAGTATGCCAGCAATTTCTCGGCGCTCTCCCCCAAGCGTCCCCGATATGCTTCCAGATCCTTTATTCTTTCCTTGACCTCCGCAAAGGACTTTTCCCACTCCTCCGTCGAAGCAAAAATATCTTCGGTCGCCCATCGCTTTTCCAACGGGATCTCGCTGCGTTTTGCAATTTGTTCCGCCATCGTCTTGTTTCCTCCTGAATTTTATTGCCCTGCTCAAGGCAGAAAAACTCCCAATGATGCTTCTCATTATATAGCAAGCGTTAGGAAATGTCAAAAAATCCTCCAAAGCGAACTTTGGAGGATTCTGCGTTTTTGCTCTATTCCAAATCGGAGGTACAGTGCGGACATTTTACCGCCTTAATGCTGATTTCCGACTGGCAGTAAGGGCAGATCTTGGTGGTCGGAGCCGCCGGTTCTTCTACCACGGGCTTCTTGCCGAGGTCGTGCAGCTTGTTGATCGCCTTCACCATCAGGAACACAACAAGCGCCATGATCAGGAAATTGATCACGCCGGTAATAAAGTTGCCGTAATTCAGCGTGGCCAGACCGTACTCCTGCGCCTTTGCCAGCGTCTCCGGCTTTTCCAGCACCGAGATGGCATTTCCTGCGGAATCTACCGTGTCGTACGGCAGCTTGCTCATCAGAAGATAGAAGTTGGAAAAATCCGTGTCGCCGATAAAGAAGCCGATCAGCGGCATAAAGATGTCGTTCACGAGGGAATTGACCAGTCCGTTGAACGCGCCGCCAATGATAACGCCCACCGCAAGGTCGATCATGTTGCCCCGCATGATGAATTTCTTGAATTCCTTAAACATGGGAGTCTCCTTTCCGTATGTAAGTTTTTATAAATCTGAAATCATTGTAGCAACCGCCCTCCGCTTTGTCAACGACGGGTTTGCGTTACTTTCGCTCCGGGCGCTTCGGCCGTACCGAACAGCCGATTCCAAGCCCGCCCGCGCCGATATGACAGGCTACGCCCAAGGACAGGTCGTCGCAGAGAACCGGCATTCCCGGGAAAAATTCCTCGATTTCGCGGATCCAGTCGCGGGTCGTTTCCTCGTCGGCGCTCGTCGCCGCCAGAAGATAGATCTCCCCTTCCTCGTAAGCCTCGCGGAAGGTTGTTTCAAACTCCCGGCGCATCGCTTCCAGCATTTCCCGTCTGGCACGCTTAAAGCCCCGGCACTTCATGTAGGCGTCCAGCGTTCCGACGTCGAATTTCAGGATCGGCTTGATGTTCAAAAGCGTTCCGAATGAAGCCGCCGCTCCGCTGATCCTGCCGCCCCTTCTCAGATTTTCCAGCGTATCGACCGCCACATAAATGGTCATCTTATCGCGATAGGCTTCCAAGATCTCTTTGATCTGCTCCGCACCGTAGCCCTCCTGCACAAGCTCAAGGGCATCCAGAACCGCGCGGTGCAGAAGCGTGGAGACACGCCCGTTGTCCACGACCCAAACACGCCCCTTATACGCCTTTTCCTCCGCCAAGGACATTGCCGTGGCGCAGGAACCGCTCAGTCCGCTGCTGATCGGAATATAGACGATCTGTTCATACTCAAGCAGCGCGCGGTCCCATACCTCCAGCACGGCAGCCGGAGCGGGCTGCGAGGTGCTGACCGGAGCGCCCAGACGCAGACGTTCCAAAAACTCGCGGCGAGAGACTGTGACTTCCTCATAAAAGCACTCCTCTCCCAGATAAAACGGCATCGGAAGCACAATAATGCCCAGCTTTTCCGCCTCTTTCTGCGTTATGCCGCTGTGGCTGTCCGTAACAATTCCTATTTTTTTCATTCGTTCCTCCATGATTTCAGATCAACGCCCGATTTCGGTTCAAAAAGGAATTGTACCATAATTCCCCGAAAAAAGGAAGCCCCAAGTTGCCGGTCGCGGCGGCTCCGCGCCGCCCAAGGAACAAAGAATCCAGTGCGATCTCCCCGGAGCGTTTTTTGTTTCACGGGACGCTCCCTCCCATGAAACGAAAAAGCGGAGATGTGAAGGCTCACATCTCCGCAAAACGAATTTGTTTTTGTTTTGTTACGGCTGATACGTCAGCATGTAGCCGACCTCGTTCATTGCATAATCGTCAAAGTATACAAGGAAGGAGTCGCCAAAGCCGGTCACGTCAAACCGCTGCGTGTGCAGCGTGCCGGGCTCCGCCGCATCGGAAGCCGACTTGCCAAGCAGTTGTGTTCCGTTCGCATCGATAAAGAGGATCGCCGCAACGCCCACGTTGTCGCCGAAGGTCAGATCCAGATACCGTCTTCCGCCCTCTTCCACGAAGGAAGCGCCGGTTACGGTCGGTTTCTCGGTATCGACCGTGATAACGGTCTCCCAAGTGTCGGAACGATTGCTTGACGCATGCTCGTCATAGTCCAGAGTCGCATGAACGGTCAGCTTCACCTTTGTGTTGTTCGGAAGCACATTGCCGTCTTTGTCGGTGAACAGATAGCCCGGATCGTTCGCATCCAGCAGCCAGCTATAAACAAACGGCACGCACATTCCGTATGCATCCACATAGTAGCTCTTGCGCTCATGATAGGAGCTCAGGTCGTAATAAACCTCGCCGGTCTCCGCATTGGAGTAGGTAAAGCTCAGCTCCTTTGCGTTCCGGAGCAGCGATACGTAGATATCGTCGATATAATCGAGATTTCCGTCGCCGTTCGGAGAAACCGAAATGTTCGCCGGGTTAAACGCCTCGTCGAAGAACGGGTTGATGCCCGGATTCATCTGAGAAGTCTCACCATATAAGTTGGAGAACAGGACATTGTAATACTGGTTTGCGATCAACTCCTCGTCCGACTGCCAGTAGTAACCGGAGTCAAGGATCGGCGCCTGCGTCCAGTCGCCGTAGAATGCCATATAAGGCAGCGACAGGTCAACGCCGTCCAGAGCGCACGCATCCAAGAAGGTGTAGCCCTCTACATAGATACCATTTTCGAAGTAGGTATCCAGATATTCCTTATCTCCCTTCTGGAGAGATACGTCAATGCCGACCTTAACCTCCTCGCCCGCCTTAACACGAAGCTTTTGGGTCTCAAGGTATACATCCGTCGTATCGGTCTTCTCAACAAGCGCGTCCAGATAAGCCTGCACATCCGCCCGGTCGGAGTCCTCGTCGGTATCCAGATCGTAACGGAAGAAGTCGTTCTTGTCGTTGACGCTGTTGTCAAGCTGTGCAAGATACAGCCAGCGAGCGTCGTCGCTTCGGGTAAGGTCGTCCTCGGTGTAGTCGTAGATAGAAACATAGTTCTCCGACGCATAGGTGTAGGAGATCACCGGCGAAAGCTTGTGCGGCGTCTCGTCAATAAACGTAAAGCCGTAGTCCGCATAGGTCAGATCAACGTTTTCGGTCTGTGCGGTGGTACTTACGTCATACCACTGATCGGTCTCGCCGAAGTTGTTTACCATGAAGCTGTAATGATAAGATCCGTTCTTTTCCGGATCGTCCTTCAGCTCAACCTTCGGAACGTCCATTCCTGCCACAGACAGGAACGCAGTCGTCATAATGGAGTTATAAGCGTTTACCAGACCCGAACCCTGCAAACGAGGGGAGTAGGTCAGACCGTCCGCATTTTTCAGCGGGGTCGCCGTGCTGACGATCAGCGCGTTGACAAAGGTGTGAAGCTCCGCGTCGCTCATCTCCGGATAAGCCTCGCGCGCATACTGCATTACCAGTGCGGATACGCCAGCCATGTTCGGGGTAGCCATCGAGGTACCGCTCATCAGACCGTAGGAACCGCCGTCATAGCAGGAATAAATGTTTCCGCCCGGTGCGGCAACATCCGGAACCAGAGAAAGATCCGGAGCGGCGCCCCAAGAGGAGAAGGTGCTCATCGTGTAGCCGTCTTCGCTCAGAATGCCCGCCTGCTCGGAGGAGAACTCGATCGTCGCGTTCGGATCTTCCGCATAGGCAGCCACCAGAGCGGCGCCGGTCTTCATCGAAACGGAAACGCACGGAATCGAGAACGTCGATCCGGTCATATCCATGTTGATGTTTTCGTTCGTGTTGTTGTAAACGATGCAGGCAACCGCGCCGGCCTGTTCCGCCAGCATTGCCTTGCTTCCGAAGGAAACAACGCCGCGGGAAACAACGGCGATCTTGCCTTCTACGCCGGCAAAATCCTCCAGAGTCTGTCCGTAGTTGTCAACGACAACGAAGGGATATGCGGTCCCGGCGATGGTCAGAGCCAGCTCGCTGACGCTGTTCACGCATTCGTTATAGCCGTAACGGCTTCCCGCCGCTTCAAAGTAGTACGACTGTACCGCTACGTTCTCCACGGAAGCGACCGAGGTCGCGCTTTCATAGGTGGCAGGAGAGCTTACGGTGGAGTTGTCCGGGTTCTCGGTCAGGTTCTTGTCCGTTCCCCACAGGTTGCCCTGTCCCATGCTGCCCGAATTGCCTGCGGCAATTGCAAGGATCGTATCGGTTTCGGAAACGCTTGCGTAGATCTCGTCAATGATATCTCCGTCCGAGGTAAAGCCCGCCGGAGAACCAAGGCTCATATTGATGACGTCGGCGTCCAGAATCAGCGCGTCCTCAATCGCCGCCAGAATATCCTCGGTATAGGCTCCGCCGTTTGCACCAAACACCTTCATAACATAAAGCTGTGCGTCGGGTGCAACGCCGACCACCTTGCCCTCGCCCAGATTGTTGGCTGCGGCAATACCGGCAACGTGCGTGCCGTGGTCACCCTGCGTATCCTTGGAATGGTTGAAGGTGGTATTTGCGTCTACATAGTTAAAGCCAAAGGCGATCTTCGTACTGTAGTAAACGTCCGAAACGGAAAGGTTCGAATACAGGTAGCTTGCGTTCAACTGTCCAAGCACCTTATTTACCGAAGCCTGCGTTGCGGAGGTCTCCGTCAGGGAAGATTCCGGAAGAGCCGCGAAGCTCGGATGATCCTCGTCGATACCGGTATCGATCACGGCGATCTTCATGCCCTTTCCGGTATAACCGGTCTCCCACGCTTCCTCACGACCGACCATAACGCCGTCGTAAATGGTCTGAATGTCGGCGTCGGACTTCGTCGTCTCGCAAACGGTGTAAACCGGCTGCAAAATCACGTTTTCAACGCCCGCGATCTTCTTGATCTCGTCGATCCTGCCGTACGGTACGGAAGCCGCAAAGCCGTTCAGCAGCCATGTGTACTTATAATGTACGTCCAGCGTCTCGCCGTCCAGCACGGTGTCCTCGATCTTCTCGATCACCTTTTCCTGCTTTGCTTCCAGCGTCGCGCTCTTTTTATCGGTGGAGCTGTTTGCCGTTGCGCTGCTGTTTGCTTCCAGAATGGAGGCGTCGCGCAGCGTAACGATAACGCGAACCATGTCGTCGTCCTTTACGGTCGCTTCGGTCGGAAGTCCAAGGCTCTCGCTCAGCGATTCGGTCTCCTTCAGAGCAGCGGCGGAACCGTTCGACTCAACCTGCTCCATTGCCGCATTTCCGGTCTTCTCCGCGCTTTCCTCGGCGCGTACCCGAAATGCGCTCGTATCCATCAGAAAGGTGGAGGATACAAGCATCGCAGCCGCAGCGCCAAGCGCTACAATACGTTTCATTCTCATCTTGTCTTCCTCCTATCTCTTTACTTTCTTCTGATAATATGTTGCGCCTGCCACTGCCGCGCCGCAAACGGCTACGGTCAGGATGATGCCCCAACGGAACGTATCCCCCGTTGTCGGGTTCTTTCCGTCGTCCGGCTTTTCGGTCGGAGCGGGCGTAGGCGTAGCTGCCGAAGTGGGTTCCGGGCTGGGCGTTACGGTTGCGCTCGGTTCCGGAGTAAGGCTCGGCGTAGGATCCGCTTCCTGCTGCTTTTTCACAAACGCCGCCTCGCCGCCGGTCGTATTCACATACTCGCCGCTCATATCGAGCAGCTCGGCAAGCTCATCCTCCGAAACGGACGCCTTTGCCGTAAAATTCAGCGAAAACAGCGTTCCCGACTCGGTAGGTTCCTCTGCAATGAAGCTGATTTTTAACGTACCGGGCGTTACAACGTTTACCGCCCACATTACGATACCGTCGGATTTTTCAACGTCGTCTTCCGTGATGGAAAGCTTGTCTGCATCATAGGAAACCGTGATCAAGCCGTCGGTTGTGTTTGCATTCGTCTCTACCGTAGCCGTCAGCGTGCCGTTTACATCCGTGTCTCCGGACGCATCCAGCCAGACTTCTTCGGTGAGTGTCTCTGCAAATGCGGTCGTCATCATCATTGCGGCGATGCAGACCGTCAGAATTACAACACCAATTCTCTTCATGCGTTCTCTCCTTATTTTATTTTTCGCGAAGCTTTTCCCATAAAAAAGGAAAAGACGTAGGGAAAACATCCCTAACGTCTTTGTTAAGCCCCTCTCAGTTTATTCCTTTTTCCGTTTTTTGTCAAGCGCCCGAAGAATGCAATCTTGCACAAAAAACAGCCGTTTTTTTCTCCCTGTTTGCACGCTCACCGCCGGTAATATTTTTTCAGCACCTCGGCGGCTTTTTTCCCGTAAACGGAAAAGCCGGTATCGCCCGTTCTCAGCCGCTCCTCGCTGACATGCGCCGACCAGTCCCACCAGAAAAAGCCGAGGAAAAAGTCCGTGTTCTCAAACACTTCCATGCAGGTATCGTAAAACAGCGCCTGCTCGTCCTCGTCGTACGGCAGATGGCGCATTTGGAAATCCCACGGCTGACATGCCGTTCCCCTTGCCGAACGGCAGCCGATCTCCATAAAGACCACGGGTTTGCCGTATTTTTCGGAGACCGCGCGCATCCGCTCCTTCACCTCGCGCCACGAGGCAAGCATATCCTCCCGCGTCAGATCCATGATCGGCGCTTCCGGCGCCGCCGGCCCTGTCTCGCCCTGCTTGTGCATGCGGAAATACGCGCTTGTTCCCACATAGTCCAGAGCGTCGTACCAGTTGGCGTCCAGCTCGTGCCCGTGGTTCGTATTATAAGTGACCGCGCCGTGATACACCTGTCGTACAGCGGCGATCAGTTCCCGCCAGCGCCGCTCCTGCCGCTCCGTTCCGAGCATCTCGCAGCCAAGGCAGAACATTTCGCAGCCCGTATATTCCGCCAGCTCCGCCATATGCGTAATATAACCGCCGTACTCATAAAACCACTTTGCCCAAGAGCCGTCGTCGTCCCAGAAATTGATCTCCGCCCGCCAGCTTCCGTCCATGCAGTTGATCATCGGCTTAAGGCAGACCTTCATTCCCTCGGCATGCGCATGGCGAATAAACTCGATCAGCTCAATATCCGTCACATTGCGGTTGTAGTTATAACGAATCTCCAAACTGTTTTTTGCGGCGACCCGCTGATCGACGCAGAGCGCGATCCACTCGGTCCCGGTCTCCCGCAGCAGCGCAAGCGAATGCCGCGCCTCCCGCCCCGAAAGCTCGCCCCTTCGCGTGCCGAACGCAAAGCTGAAGCCCTTGATCTTAAAGTTTTCCATAGCGCCCTCCACGGTCAGCGTCAAATCAGATAACGCGACGGTACCGGATAGCCCAGCTCCGCAAGCTGTTTTGCATATTCCGGATTGCTGAGCCGCCGCTCGGACTCCGCCTTGAGCTGTTCCAGATCGGCTTTTTTCATGCCCGTCGCGCAGACGAACGTATCCTTTAAGGCAACCAAAAAGCCGATTCCCGCGCCGATCGCCAAGAAGATCAGCATATAAACGATCAGGTGCAGCACCGCAATGCTGAACACGTTCGCCGCGATCAGTCCAAGCGTTGCCAGCCCCAGCCCCAGCGTCTGCTTCGCGTTGCTTTTTGTGGACACGTCCGACTCCCGGTAGCCCTCCACCGCGATCTCATGCCAGCCCCGATCCAGATAGCGCTGCCGACACTGCGCGCAGGCGCGGATGGGACAGCCGTACTTGAACTCGTCCGCCGCCAGCAGCATGATGGGTGCGCCGCACTTTGAGCAGACCGGCTTGTTTGTTTTTTTCGCTTTCTTTTCCTTTTTTGCCATGTTTACCTCCAATAGCGGAGCGTGTTCCCGCGAAGCGCCGCGCCGAAAATCTCAAATTTTCGGCTGCGATCACCGGCGGCTTGTGCTCCGCCGCAAACCGCCGAGGGGGAAAATCAGCGCATCGGCCTGATTTTTCCCTCTTACCTCCACCGACATGCATCATGTATGTATTTGTGCCTCCGTCCGGAGGATCCGCTTCCAGCTTTCATACAGCCTTTCCGTCGAAAACGCCGCGTTCGCCGGGCTCGTGGAGGGCAGCTTCACCGCCTCCCTCCCGCAGACCGAATAGACATATTTCCTATACAGCTCGTACGCCTTGCCGCCGTTTGCGTAGATCCGCCGGACGGGCGCTTCGTTCAGCAGCTTCCGGACGTCGTTGGGGACCACGTTTTTTATGGAGCTGTCGCTGGAGCCGACGATGTCGCACCGGGCAATCACGTCCCAAACCGCAATACGATTCCGCAGCAGAAACGCCTTTTTTTCTTCGATCGTCTCCGGCGCCGGCTGCTCCGTCACAAGCGCCAGCACCTTCCAGAAACGGTTCTGCGGATGCCCGTAATAGAACCGCTGCTCTCTGGACTTCACCGAGGGAAGGGAACCGAGAATCAGGATCTCGGAACGCGCGTCATAGATCGGCGGAAATTCGTGCCGGACGGTTTCGTATTCCATAAGCGCCTCCCTTGCTCTGTCTTTGGGGATAGTTTAACACAGCTTTTCTTTCCCTTCAACCGACTTTTCATGAAAATTTAAGGATTATTTAATACCTCCCCTGCTATACTTGGGTCACTCTTTGGAAAGGAAGGTTCCCCATGTTTCTGCGAATACTAAAAAAAGACCTGCGGCGAAAAAGGACGACCAATCTGATCCTGCTGCTGTTCATCATCATGGCAGCCACATTTCTCTCCGGCAGCGTCAACAACATCCTGACCGTTTCCACGGCTCTGAACCGCTATCTGGAAAAGGCGGAGGTGCCGGACTACTTTGTCCTGCTCTCCAATACGGACGACGACGCCTTAAAGCGCTTTGACGCCCTTGCCGCAAAAAACGATTACGAGTATAAAACGGCAACTCTGCTTCAGATCGACTGCAAGGACATTCAGGTAAATCGGAAGCCTCTGGAATACAACCAAACCGTCTGCATTTCCACGCTTGGCGGGACCCGGATCTTTGACGAGACCGACAACGAGCTCCTCACGATCAACGACGGCGAGCTCTATGTGACCGCCTATCTCTGGAACAGTTATCCGGAGCAGTTTTATCCGGGCGCCGAACTGATCCTGACGCTGGGCGGCGAGACCCGCGCCTTCACCGTGAAGGGCTTTACCAAAGACGCCCTGTTCGGCGCCGCAACGGTCGGCACGACCCGCTTTTTGATCAGTGAAAACGATTTTCGTTCCTTACGGAGCGAGACGTCCAATCCGCAGCTGTCCCTGCTCGTCAACACCGACGACCCGGAGTTCCAAAGCAAGATGATGGACTGCGAGCTGAACAGCCTGTTTTTTTTCGATCGCGCCACCGTGAAGCAGATGTATTTTATGGATACCATGACGGCCGCCGTTATGCTTGTGGCGAGCCTGTGTCTGATCGTTATTTCCATGGTCATTCTCCGCTTTACGATCCAATTTACGATGCAGGAGGAGTTCCGGGAGATCGGCGTGATGAAGGCGATCGGCATTCCGATCTCCGCCATCCGGAGGCTCTATATCGTCAAATATCTGACGATCTCGGCACTCGGCTCTTGCGTAGGTCTCGCCCTCAGCTTCCCGTTTACCTCGCTGCTGATCCGGAACGTATCGCGGAACATGGTGCTGCCCAAGGAGAAGCTCTGGCTGCTGAACGTATGCGCGGCGGTCCTGACGGCGGCGCTGGTCATATGCTTCTGCTACCTCTGTACAAGAAGGATCAAACGCTTTTCGCCGTTGGACGCCATCCGCAGCGGAGAGACCGGCGAACGCTACTCCCATAAGAGCCCGATCCGCCTGAACCGGAGCCGGCTGCCGCTGATCCCCTTCCTTTCACTCAACGATATTTTCAGCGGGGCAAAGCGTTACGTCTCCATGCTCGTGATCTTTACGCTTGGAATTCTGCTGATCCTTCTTCCGGTCAATACGATCAATACGCTGCGCTCCGATCGGCTGGTCACGCTGTTCGGCATGGCGCCCTGCGACGCGGTAATTTCTCAGGAGCTGCTCCTTTCCCCCAGTCAGGACAACCGGGCGCTCATGGAAGAAAAACAGGCGGAGCTGCGAAACCGGCTTTCGGAGCAGGATATTGACGCAAGGGTATTTCAGGAAGTCCTGTTCCGCATGTTCATTTCCCACGGCGACAAAAAGACCTCCTCCCTCGCCCTTCAGGGGCTGGGCGAGGTGTCGGCGGAGGAATACGTTTACATCGAAGGCAGCGCGCCCCAAAGCAGCGGAGAGGTCGCCCTTTCCCATATCGTCGCCGATCGGATCGGAGCGGGCGTGGGGGACGACGTGCGCATCAACCTCGGCTCCGAAACCAAGACCTTTACGGTCACCGCGCTGTATCAGTCGATGAACAACCTGGGCGAGGGCATCCGCTTCCATCCGGACGAACCGTTGGACTATGCCTATGCCAGCGGCAATTTCGGTCTCCAGATCGCCTACGCCGACGCGCCCGACAAGGCAGAGTGCAGCCGACGGCTGGAGCTGCTTGCCCGGCTTTATCCGGAAGACGACGTTTACACCGCCGGCGGATATATCGACCATATGATCGGCGACATCGCGGGGCAGCTGGAGGACGTAAAAAACCTGCTTCTCGGCATCGTGCTGTGCGTCAACATGCTGGTGGCAACGCTGATCATAAAAAGCTTTCTGACCAAAGAAACCACCGAGATCGCCCTGCTGAAGGCGCTCGGCTTCCGGAACCGCTCGCTGATGCTCTGGCAGGCGCTGCGGATCGGCATTGTCCTGCTGCTTTCGGTGCTGACGGGCATTCTGCTCTCAACGCCCCTGTCCAAGCTGCTGATCCAGCCGATCTTTCGGATGATGGGAGCCTACAGCATCAACTTTACCGTCCGCCCGCTGGAGGTTTTCGTTTGCTATCCTCTGCTCCTGCTGACCGCCACCTTTTTCGCCGCAGTCTGCTCCGCCGGAAGCCTGCGGAAGATCCCCGCGTCAAAATGCTCCGGCATGGAATAAACCTATGGAGGTAAGAGTGAAAAATAAAGTAGATTTTTGGACGCACTTATATAAGGGTTCGTAAAAACCCCAGTTTCACAAGAGTAGAAAACAAAAAAGAGTTAATTATCGTTGCGTTTCACTAACTTAGAACTATCGTAACCAAGGCTTTCAAGGTAAGCAAAAACATTGTTTTCATTCAGAATCACTCGCTCTGCATGGTTTCGAGGATCCATCAATTCCTCGTAGTCAGTAGGGCTAAAGGGTTTCTTTTCTGATACCATGTGGTAAATACAGACCATCATCATTCTTGCAATTGCAATAATTGCTTTTTTGTGACCTCGGCGTTTTTTGATTCGTCCATATTTGATCGCAAAATAAGGCTGCTTTTTATTCTTGATTGCGGCAAGGGCACACTGTACCATCATTGGTTTCAGGTAATCGCCTGCTTTGGCAATTCGGACAGACTTTTTCTTCCCGGCGGATTCGTTGTTCGCAGGCGAAAGACCACACCATGAACACAGGTGTCTCGCATCGTCAAAGATGTCCATATCAATGCCGGTTTCAGCAAGGACAATTGTAGAACTCAGTTCCGTCATACCGGGCATAGTGCTTACAAACCTGACAAACTCATAATAAGGTTTCATGCGGACATAGAGTTCAACCTCGGTTTGGGTGATCATATCGTCAAGATATTCCAGATGCCCGCGGGCGAGTTCCAACTTTTTAGCCTGGTCTGTTTCAATGTTATAGCCTTTGATAGCTTCGATGATTTCATCAGACTTGGCTTTAGCTCCCTTTTTAATAAGTTTGCGGATAGCCTTTTCGTCAATGGAATCAGCAGTATGCTCCAACAGGTAAGACATGATTTCCGTTGCTGTCTTACCGAAAGGGTCGGACAATACACTGGCAATGCCCACATTAGAAACGGTCATGCAGTTCTGGATGCGGTTCTTTTCTGAAGATTTCATGCAGACCAGCTTAAAACGGTATCTTGCAATTTCACGGAGCTGTCGGAAATCTTTTGGTGGAATGAAGGAACATCTGACAAGGTCAAATTTGTAGAGGTCGGCAATCCATTTGGAATCCTTTTTGTCGGTCTTCTTACCTTTGATAGCCTTGACGTATTTAGGGTGAGTAAGGCACACATCAATATCATTTTCGAGATAATTAAAAATAGGAATCCAATACTTACCAGTGGATTCCATGCAGACATGATAACAATTATTCTCGATAAGCCAGTTGTGAAACCTTTGAATATCCGAGTTGATGGTTGAAAAGGATTTTTGTTTGTATTCGGATATTCCATCCTTGTTAGTGATTACGATGGTTGCAACGATAACATTTTTGTGGACGTCAAGTCCACAGCAGATGGAGTATTTTAACTTCATCATAAGTATCACCACCTTAATAACAAAGGAATAGCAACAGTGACTGTCATCCTGCGACTGAATAAACATGGTTTATTACCAATGATAAGAGTCCGGGCTCAAAGTCCCACTTGTTTGTGCTTGAAAGGATGACGGCACATATATCTATGCGGGGTCGAAAAAAATTCGCCACTCCTCCTTCCGTGCTCTGTAGTGTATTGCTATTCCTTATAAGAATATAAATCAAAAAATGGAGGGGCACAACTTTTTTCATAACTTGTTTGTGCCTTGAGCGAAGCGAAAGGAATGATAAAATCTATGAAAACCATATTAACCGTCAAAAGTCTCTGCAAAACCTACATCGTCAACAAGCAGCAGAACAACGTGCTGCGGAACGTGGATTTCACGGTCTCCGAGGGCGAAATGATCGCCGTGATGGGGCCCTCCGGCTCCGGAAAATCCACGCTGCTCTACGCGGTTTCCGGAATGGACCGCATCACCGCCGGGGAGGTGGTCTTCTGCGGGAAAAACCTGAGCGAGTGCTCCGAAAGCGAGCTGGCGGAGCTGCGCCTGAACGAAATGGGCTTTATCTTCCAGCAGATGTACATGCTGAAAAATCTCTCGGTGCTGGACAACGTCATCCTGCCCGCCTGCCAATCCGGAAAGCTCCGGGAAAGCCGCCGGGAAACCGTCCGCAGGGCAAGGGAGCTGATGAAAAAGCTGGGCATTTTGGAGATCGCGGACAACGACATCAACGAGGTGTCCGGCGGACAGCTCCAGCGCGCCTGCATCTGCCGCAGCGTCGTCAACCGTCCCCAAATGATCTTTGCCGACGAGCCCACCGGCGCCCTGAACCGCACCGCCTCCGACGGAGTAATGACGGAGCTGACCCGGCTCAACAGGGAGGGAACCACCGTTCTGCTCGTGACCCACGACGTGAAGGTGGCGGCTCAATGCTCCCGAATCCTGTATCTGGTTGACGGGAATATTCAGGGCGAGTATACTTTAGACAAATTCCCCTCTCCCACCCGGACCCGCGAACGGGAACGTGCCCTGAGCGGCTGGCTGACGGAGATGGGCTGGTAAAGGACTTTTGGGAATGGATATTTTAATTGTTGAAGACGAAAAGGAGCTGGCGGCTCTGCTCCGCGACTTCCTGCGGGCGGAAAACTATACGGTATCGGTGGCAGGCTCGGGCGAAGAGGCGCTGCGCCTTTTCGAGACGCAGGAGCCAAAGCTGGTCGTGCTCGATATCTGCCTGCCCGGCGCGGACGGCTTTTCCGTGCTGCAAAAAATACGCGAGCAGGGAAACACGCCGGTTCTGATCGTCAGCGCCAAGGCGGAGAAGGAGGATAAGCTGAACGGACTGCTCTCCGGCGCGGACGATTATATCGAAAAGCCGTACGACATCGACATTATGCTGGCAAAGATCGGCGGCATCCTGCGGCGGCGCTGCGCCCGGGAGCTTACGGACGGCGGTCTTTGCATCAGCCGATCCGCACGCACGGTCACCAAGGACGGAAGCCCCCTCGACCTGACCGCCAAGGAATTTGATCTGCTCTGGCTCCTGATGGAAAACCGGGGCCGCGCCCTGAGCAAGGAATTTCTCTTTCGGCAGGTCTGGGGCAGCGACAGCTTTTCCGAGCCGCAGACGCTGACCGTCCACATCCAATGGCTGCGTCAAAAGATCGAGGCCGACCCGAAGCATCCGCAGAAGATCGTGACCGTATGGAGCGTGGGGTATAAATATCAATGAAGCATTTTTACAAGCTCTTTTTTCTTGTTCTTTTGGCGATCGCCGCTCTCTTTCTGACCGCGAATCTCTGCCTGCTCCGTCTGGAAGAAAGCGGCAGCAGGGCGTACCGGGTGGAGATCCGCCGGATCGCCCGCACCATCGAAGCCGAAGGCTTTGATGCGCTGTCGCTCTCCTCTTACCGCTGCGTTTACCGGGTGACGAGATCCGACGGCTCCGCCGACTTCTACCAAGTCGAAAACAGCTACGCCCTCCGGCAGATCGATGGGCAGCTCTACCGCTTTGACTATGTTCCGACCGGCGGCGCCGAACAAAAGCGTCTTCTGCTGCTTGTGAACGGACTGCTGGGACTGTCCGCTCTTTTTGTCGTGTCCGTTCTTCTCTATGTGCATCGAAAGCTCCTCCTTCCGTTTCAGAAGCTTGCCGACGTTCCCTACCGGCTTTCCAAGGGAAATCTGGCGCCCCCGCTGAAGGAGACCAAAAGCCGATACTTCGGGAAATTCCTCTGGGGCGTGGATCTGCTGCGCGAGCATCTGGAAGCGCAGAAAAAGCGCGAGCTTGCTCTGCAAAAGGAGAAAAAAACGCTTCTGCTGTCGCTCTCCCACGATATCAAAACGCCGCTTTCCGCCATCAAGCTTTCCTCTCAGGCGCTTGCCCGGGGTCTCTATCCCGAACCGGAACGCCAGCTGGAGGTCGCAAAAAACATCGGCAGAAAAGCCGACGAGATCGAACGCTACGTCTCGCAGATCATTCTCGCCTCCCGCGAGGATTTCCTGAGTCTGGAAGTCACGCCCGGCGAGTTTTATCTCTCCAAGCTGGTTTCGTCCGTCTCCGACTTTTACGAGGAAAAGCTGACGCTTCTGGGAACGGAGTTTTCCGTCTCCGCTTCCTTCGACTGCCTGCTCAAGGGCGACCCCGACCGGAGCGTCGAGGTCCTGCAGAACCTGATGGAAAATGCGATAAAATACGGCGACGGCGCCGCGATCTCCTTGGAAGCCGCCGAGGAGGACGGCTGCATTCTGGTATCGGTCACAAGCAGCGGCGGCACCCTTCCGGAAACGGAGCTGCCGCACATCTTCGACAGCTTTTTCCGCGGCTCCAATGCGAAGGACCGGCAGGGAAGCGGTTTGGGGCTTTTTATCTGCCGTCAGCTCATGCACAAAATGAACGGAGAGATCTTCGCGCAGCTCCGGGAAGGAAGCCTGCGCGTCACCGCCGTTTTTGAAAAAGCATAGCCGATTTTCAGTTCGCTCTTGAAGCCGCTTCTTAATTAGGATATAATGATTTTCAGGAGGCGGCTCTTGTCCGTCTCCCGCCCGTTTTTATGGGAGAACAAGAATCCGGAGGACAATGCAATGTCAAAGTATGCAGGAACACAAACCGAGAAAAATCTGCGAACCGCCTTTTCCGGCGAATCCGAAGCCCGCAACAAATACACCTACTTCGCTTCCAAGGCGAAAAAGGACGGCTTTGAGCAGATCGCGGCACTGTTTTTGAAGACCGCCGAAAACGAGAAGGAACATGCGAAAATGTGGTTCAAGGAGCTGAACGGGATCGGCGATACCGCAAGCAATCTGGCGTCCGCCGCCGAAGGCGAGAACTACGAATGGACCGATATGTACGCCGGTTTTGCCAAGACTGCCGACGAGGAGGGCTTCCCGGAGCTGGCGGAAAAGTTCCGTCTGGTCGCCGCCATCGAAAAGCACCATGAGGAGCGCTACCGCGCGCTGCTTCACAACGTGGAAATGGCGGAGGTATTCGCCAAGAGCGAGGTCAAGGTATGGGAATGCCGCAACTGCGGACACATCGTTGTCGGCACGGAAGCGCCGGAGATCTGCCCGACCTGCGCGCATCCGCAGAGCTACTTTGAGATCCATGCAGAGAATTATTAAAGCGAAGGAGGCACGAATATGTTAAAAGGAAAAACTGCCGTCATCACCGGCGGAACGAGAGGGATCGGCTTTGCCATTGCCAAGCTCTACCTTCAGAACGGAGCGAACGTGGCGATCGCCGGTTCCCGTCAGGAAACGGTGGATAAGGCGCTGGCGCAGCTTCCGGAATACGCCGAGCGCGTCATGGGCATCTGCCCCGATCTGTGCAGCCCGGAGGAGGTCGCCGCCGCTTTCGCATCGGTGCGGGAGCGCTTCGGCCGTCTCGACATTCTTGTAAACAATGCCGGAATTTCTTCCAGAAGCAGCCTGTACGACTACACGCTCGAAGAATTCACCAAGCTGATCGACGTCAACCTGAAAGCGGTTTTTGTCTGCTCGCAGGCGGCGGCTCGGATCATGAAGGAGCAGGGCGGCGGCTCGATCATCAACACCAGCTCGATGGTCAGCCTGTACGGTCAGCCCTCCGGCTGCGGCTATCCCGCCACGAAGTTTGCCGTAAACGGTCTGACCAAGTCTCTGGCAAGAGAACTTGCCAAGGATCAGATCCGCGTCAACGCCGTTGCACCGGGCGTAACGAAGACCGATATGGTCGCCGCTCTGCCGCCGGAAATGGTGGCGCGCATTTCCGCGGGTATTCCGCTTGGACGCGTGGGCGAGCCGGAGGACGTTGCGAACGCCTACCTCTATCTGGCGAGCGACGCCGCAAGCTATGTGACCGGAGCGGTTATTAATGTGGACGGCGCCGCCATGACCTGAAAGGATGGACTATGGACAAAAAAACAATGTACAAACTGACCTACGGTCTCTTCGTCCTGACCTCCCGCTATAACGGAAAAGACAGCGGCTGCATCATTAACACCGCCGGTCAGGTGACCTCGGAGCCCAACCGGATTAGTATCGCTGTCAACAAGGCGAATTATACGCACGAACTGGTAAAGGCCTCCGGCAAGTTCAATCTCTCTATCCTGAGTGAAGAGGCAGGCTTTGCCGTATTTCAGCACTTCGGTTTCCAATCCGGACGGACGGCAGATAAATTTGACGGCTACAACTCCTGCAAGCGCAGCGAAAACGGACTTTACTATCTCACCGAAGGAACCAACGGCTATATCAGCGCCACCGTGGAGCAGACGATTGACTTAGACACCCACACCCTGTTCATCGCTCATGTCGATGACATGGAGGTGCTTTCGTCCTCTCCCTCCGCTACTTATGCTTATTACCAGTCTGATATCAAGCCCAAGCCGGAAACACCGAAGGCCGGGAGCAAAACCGTATGGCGCTGCACGGTCTGCGGTTACATTTACGAGGGTGAAGAGCTTCCGGCAGATTATATCTGCCCTCTCTGCAAACATCCGGCTTCGGATTTTGAGAAAGTGAACGCTTAACAGAAAATAGCTTCCGAATAGGAAAACAGCCTGAACGGTGCCGACAGAGCCGCCGCTTCAGGCTGTTTTTTAGGCTGCGGGCAATCGGTTTTCGGTCGAAGCCTACAGCCAGTTCAGGCGGTTTTCCAATACGATCTTCGCCGCGCCGGGCTCGATCACGCCGATCTCATAGCAATCGTAAAACCTCCGCACATGACGCAGAAAAAACTCCTTCCGCTCCCTTGCCACGACAAGCACAAGACCCGCGCCGCAGTTGAAGGTGCGGAGCATCTCCGCGTCGCTGACGTTCCCCTGCGCGCGAATATACCGAAACAGCTCCGGCACCCGCAGCTTTGCCAGATCCATGCGGGCGCACAGCCCCTCCGGCACGATCCGGCACAGATTGCCCTCGATGCCGCCTCCGGTAATATACGCCATCCCGTGCAGCGCCTCGTTTCCGAACAGCTCCTTGACCGCCCGGTAATACGGCGTGTGCGGCTTCATGATCTGCTCGATAAAGGCCAGACCTTCGATCTTGTCGAGCTTGATCCGGGGCTTTTTGTCCATCAGAAGACGCACCAGCGAATAGCCGTTCGTGTGCAGACCGTTGGAGGCGACCGCCAGAACCGCGTCGCCCGACCGAATCTTCGAACCGTCGATAATCCGGGATCTCTCCGCAATGCCCGCCACGGTCGCCGTCAGCACATAAACGCCTGCGTCCAGCACAAGCGGCTGAATGGACGTTTCCCCGCCCACCAAAGAGCATTCGTTTTCCCTGCAGGCTTCCGACACGCCCTTGACCAAGCTTTGGATCGTCGCCTTTTCGGCGTTTCCGCAGACGATCGTATCGAGAACCGCCAGCGGCTTGGCTCCCATGACCGCGATATCGTTTACCAGATGGTTGACCATATCGTGGCAGATGGATTCCGTATAGCCGTACTCCATCGCCAGCTTCTGCTTGGAGCCGGGCTCCTCGGATTTCAGAACCAAAACCGGCTCGCGAAGGGCGGGAAAGGAAATATCATACAGAGACGCAAACGGCCCCAAGCCGTTCAGAACCCGCGGATCGCGGGTTTCCAGACGCTTTGCCATCTCCTGCTTGATCGCGTCCGTATAGGCAATATCGACCCCCGCCTTGCTGTAGGACAGCCCTTCCGCCTCCCGCCTGCTGCCAAGCAGGATCTCGTCGGTCGTTACTTCGAGAGCCACCGCCAGATCGTACAGGACCTCAATATTCGGAAAGGAAACTCCGTTCTCCCACTTTGATACCGCCTGAAACGAGACATGCAGCCGCTCCGCGAGCTGCTGCTGCGTCATGCCCAGCTCCTTCCTCCGCTCCATCAAAAATTGCCCGATTTTTTCGCCCTGAAGCATGTTTGCTTTCCTCCGTTCCCCGCAGCCCTGCCGCGTCTTCTGCATTTATTATAGCGAATTCCGACAGACCTCCGCAATAACCGCTCCGGCGAAATTGACGGGCAGATTCAACGTGCGGTAGAGGCATGCACCTTACTCATTGTAAAAATAATATACCGTTTCCGGCATTTGATTGTTCCGGATCTCTTCGTCCCCCACAAGGCAGACGCTGCTTCCCCACCTTTCGGAATTCTGAAATTTGACAAAAGAATAACCGTTTTCCAAGCACATGCTGATATCCGCCAGAGACGTGCCGCTTTCCCTCGGCGTAACCGTACCGTCCTTTTCCACATCGTAAACGGATTTCACGTTAAAGTTCCCTGCCTGAAAAGACCCCAGCTGTATCCGCCAAGCATTGGACAACCGCATGGAGATTGTGGAATAGCCTTTTGGCACTTCAAAAAGCTCGTGTACCGTATCTTCTCCATAACACTTCAGATATGCCGTCCCATCCTCCACGTAAACGACGCCGTCCTTACTGACGTCCACAAAGAAGGAGTCCGTTTCTTCTTGCCCGGAGAGTGGCTTTTGACCGTATTCTCCAAACGTCGTCTGCTCCAGCGTATCCATATTTACCGTCACGACCTTTGTTGTGGATTTCTTGTAAAGCTCCTCCGCCACCGTGTCGAACTCCGCGTCCTTCAGCTCTTCCAACATGGAAGCCGGGGTCGAAACATAGCAGTAAACGAATGAATCCCCAAGTAAATTCATGTAATACACGTTCTGATACGCATCGTCCTTCACCGGCACGATCATGCGGTATTCGCCAGTGGCCAAGGTCAGCTCCATCACGCCAAAGCAGGAATTTTGCAGGGATCCGAACGCCATGTCAACCTCCTGCATTTGCAATACGGCAAGATACGCCTTCCCGTTTTCCGCAAATTGGTAGCTGACGATTTCCACTCCGCCCAGCAGATATCCCGGAAGAAACGCGATCTCCTCCCAGCCGCCTCCGTTCATCGCGCGCCGCTGGACATACAAACCATAATCGGTTATATACGGAGTTTGCGAGATCACATAAACATAACCGTCTTCGTAAACAACATAGCCAACGCCATGAGGCGGCTCCGCCTCACAGGTTATCGGTATGTCCTTTTCCGGATCGCTGTGCACATGGCGGCAGGAAAGGTCGCTGCATAACACCATGCTTTGCCCCGCTTTTCCCTCCTCCATGCTGACGTAGCTGAGCAGTCCTCCGCTGACTTCAAAGATCCCCTGTGAGTTTACGGATTTGAGATCCGACGCCGTATCGACAAAATAGGTTCGTCCGCCAAAGTCGGGAAGTCCCTGCCATTCACTCGTTTGCCCGGCTCCCGTCGGATTTCCGCTGCCTTTTTCTTCTTCCTTCTTGCAGGACGTCAGGCTGCCGATCAGAAGCAATAAAAGAAGTCCCCATAAAAAATTCTTCTTCATTATTCCCCTCCTATATTTTTGAATATTTTTTACATATAACAATCTCGGACGCAATCCCCGCCAGCAAAATGCCTGCCAGCAGCCCCCACCGAAAAGCGCGGGGCCACAAAATAAAGTAGGCGCTTCCGATCAGACCGGACAGCGGCACGCAGCCGACCGTCAGCGGAGCGTACAGCATGGCAGCCACAAGCGGCAGCACAAAGAGCATCGCAAAGAGCAGCCACTGTATCACCGTTTTGTTAACGATATGCACGATCCCAAAAATCAACAGCATGACCATGCACGCGCCGACGATCCGAAGCCCCACGGCATAGGTCATATATTGTCCCAGCGACCAGCCGCAATATTCGGACAAGCCCTCCACGCTGCACGCAGAGTAGCGAAGCTCGGCAGAGGAGACGGGCAGCGTTTTCTGCACGGCATAATACCTTGCCGCCAGTGCGACTGCGGTAATCCCCACGGTGCCGACCGTCGCATAAAAAAGCCGCAGGTGAAGCAGCCTCCTGCCCTTTCCGGTAACGCTGACAACGCCGATCATCTTGTTCTCCCTGTCCTTTGAGAAAAACGGAGGAAGGAGCAGCAGCAGTGCCAGAATAACATACAAGCTTGCTTTAACATCCGTCTCCGCCGTCAGCAAAAGCTCCTCGTAGGGGCGCTGATCTACGATCGCCCCCTCCTCCGTGCTTTCCAAATATTCTACATATCTACAAAATGCGTCGAAGGCGTTTCTGGGAGTCAGCTGGTTATATATAAGCATAAGCTTCAGCTCCACCACCCGCAGCGCCTCGCTGTCGCCGTTCATGCCATATTCCGCCTGCTTTTGCAGCAAACGCTCCAATTCTTCCTCCAGCCCTGCAAAACGCAGCGCCTCCTCGTTGATCTCCGCACGTTTATCGGGTGTGATCTCCCCCTGCCATTTTGCAACATATTGCTGATAATACCGCTGATCCGCACTCTCTTCGGGCGGCTGATACATATCTACGATCCACCAAGCTCCAAACAGAAGCAGTACGGGGAATATCACAAGCCCCCTGCGCAAAATTCCGATCCGATACAGCTCCTGCTGCCATAGGCGAACCGAATATACCGGAAGCTCTCTGCGTTCTTTTCTACGCAGCCTCGGAAAAAGGCTGCGCCCGATCCGCTCCGTATATCGCCTGCCGAAGCTGAACGCCAGCACGACATAAGAACTCATCAGAAGCACGGCACACAGACCGAGCATAACTTTCGGATAGGAAGCCGGATACCCCAACAGGTTGATATTTCGGTAGGTCGCCAGAACCTCGTCCCCCGGCAGCGCGCCAATAAGATTGACAAACCGGAAAGCGGATAAATGCGAGGTGCTTCCAATGGAAACATGCAGCGCATACTCCGTTCCTAAAATCGCTCCCGCCAGCAGGGCGCAGCCCTGCGTACTGCGCACCGGCACCGTGCAGACCGCCATCAGCATGGCGCAAACGATCAGGGCAAGCAGCCAAAGAGCGTATAAGGCAAGCAGATATTCCCAGACGGTAAAGTTATACAGCGACGACACATAAGCTTCCACGGTCTGGATCGGCCTCGTCAAATCCCCCAGACCAAAGGCAGTCTGTGCAAGAAAAAGGTTCTCTGCGAAAAACAGGCTGCCTGTAAGCACGGAAAACGCCGTAAATGCAAGCAGCTTGCCGTGCAGCCTTGGAAGCCGTCCCCTTGCAGCGGTCCGTACCAGCGCTTCCAAGCCCTGTTCTTTTTCGTAAACAAACAATTCTGCCGCCGCATACAGCAGCAGTACAAGGCAACAAGGCCCTGTCACCGAAAAGGAAACGGATTCCACGCCTTTGGAATTGTCATAGATCCCTTTGATCTCCGGCATCTCGGCTTCCGAAAAATCCTTCAGCGTCTTTTCCAGATTCCGGATATTGTAGGTATTCTCCTGCTGCGTCAGGATGGAACCGGAAAGCAGAAGCTCGCCCCGCGCTTTCATCTCCTGACGATATTCCGGGTATTCCGCGACCGTTTGTATTTCCCCGGCGACCGCAGTCAAAAGCTGGACGTCGCATTCGACTTCCCCGGTAAGCAGAACCTCCTCCGGATGCTCATGATACTCTTCCAAAAGAACAAGCACCCAGCCGGTTTCTTCCGGATCGAAAACCGCTGTCAGCGTTTCCGGCGGCATATCCGACGAGTAAAACAACAAAACATCCGCATTCCTCCGCCACTGTTCAAAAACCGTCTGCCGCTCCTCCTCCGGATACTCCCGCAGCCGCTCCCAAAGCTCCTTATATTGTTCTGTCGTATAGCCTCCGCCCTGCTTCTGCGCATGAAACTGCCGCCAGAACATCGCCCCGTTCACGCCAAGCAAAAGAATCAGCAGCAGCCACAAAATACGGTGATTCCATAATCTCAGAAATTCCTGCCGAAACACGCCGCACTCCCTTCTCTAAGCGTTTTCCCCAAAATGATACAAATACACATCCTCCAAGGTAGGCTCTGCCTCCTCGCAGGGGATCACAGGGCTTCCGTCCCTGCACAAGATACGGAGCCGCACATCCTCTCCTTCCGGCATAACCGCAGCAACCAGATAACGTCTCATTGCCGCCTCCAGTTCCTCTTTGGGGATCTTGGCCTCAAACACCTTTCCGCGAACCGTCTCCACAAGCATCCGGGTGCTTCCGCTGCACACCATTTGCCCCTTGTGCAGCAGCAAGATCTCCTTTGCCACATGCTCGATATCGGGTACCACATGGGTCGCCAGAAGCACGACCTTTTCCTGCGCAACCTCCGAGATCAGGTTACGGATATGCACACGCTCCTTTGGGTCAAGCCCCGCTGTCGGTTCGTCCATCAGCAGAATCGACGGATCGCCCAGCAGCGCTTGTGCGATCAGAAGCCGCTGCTTCATGCCGCCGGAATAGGTCTCCATTCGTCTCCGACTCTCCTCCACCAGATTCACCCTGCGTAAAAGCTCCGGGATCTGCGCCTTTGCCGCCGCTTTTCCAATCCCCTTTAACGCCGCCATATAATACAGAAAGCGAAGTCCCGTAAAGGAGTCATAAATTCGCTGCTGTTGGGGCATATAGCCGATACTGCCGATGTATTGCGCCTGATAGCCCTGAATGCGCATTCCGCGGAACCAGAGCTCCCCCTCGTCCATCGCAATATTCTGCGTGATCACCTTCATCAGGGTGCTTTTTCCGGCGCCATTCGGTCCCAACAGACCATAGATCCCCTGCTCGAACCGATAGGAAAATCCGTTCAGCGCCACAAGCTTCCCATAACGCTTTGTCAGCCCCCGAACCTCCAAAAGTACCTCTCCCATATTCGTCCCCCCTGATCTTTCCTGCTAATCCTGCGCCAGCTGCCGGTTCCAGGATTCTATGATTCGCGGATACCACTGATTTTCTGCCAAAACATCATGGTTCCTTTTCAGATATGCCCTCAGTTCTTCCTCTGTCTTGCATTCGTCAAAGACAACTTCTACCTCCTGATCATAGACATCCCAAACCTCACCGTTCTGCCATTCCGCAGCTTCCAGCTCGCCGCTCAGGATCAGTTCGTTGTAAAGGATGGGAATGACCGGCGCCTCCCGCAGTATTTCAACGTATGCCTCCTTCTCGCTGTCAGTCAGCACATGATCCAGCATAAGCTGATTGGTCAGCCCATACAGGGCCACGCCATCCTTCACGTGTTCTCCTGCTTCCACATTTGCCGCCGTGGCTCCGTAATACAGAAGATTGGCAACATCTTCGTTGGAATACAGCAGCGCCAGAAGCTGATACGCTTCCTGTGGATGCTCGGACCACGATGCGATACCGCAAATCTGCGAACGGGCAGAAGCAAAGTACGGTCTTTTATAAAGCCGAACCCCGTCCTGCTGATATACGTCTTTTTTCACGGCTCTCACCATCGGTCCGCCAAAAGAAAAGGCGACCGCAAATTGCTTTGCAAGTACTTTTTCTTCTGCATCAGGCGTAACCTTTAGTTTCCCGCTTTGATACAAGTCATACATAGCAACCGCTGCATCAATAAACTTCTCCTTGTTAAATATGTTGACGCACTCAAAGGTCTCGCCATGCCTTTCCAACATAATACCGCGCAGCGTGGCCGCTCCTCCCGTAAGGCACCATATATTTTCCCACGACATTCCCTCTGTAAGCAGCGGCGCGGAAATACCGTTCTTTTCCAGCGCGCCGCTCTCGGAAAGCTCCTCTAACAAATCGGGCAGATCCTCCAATGAAAGCTCCGTCGGCAGCGCAATTCCCGCCGAAGAAAACAGTTCCTCATTTACCACAATGGCACATTCGTCCACTATGCCATATGGGGAAGAATACAAACCGTAAACGTCTCTTTTTTCTCCGTTTCCAAGCTGAACGCTTTCCCAGTAGCTCTGCGGCACCTTGCCAACCCAGCTGTCCGGTTCCTCCTGTTCCAGAAACGGACTCAGCCGGAGCAGCACGCCCCGCTCGACCGCATCAAACGCTTCCTCGGGGCTTGAATAAAGCAGCAGCAGATCCACCTTGGTCCCCGCGTCCTTTGCTTCAAGAACCCTTGTATAAGAAAGATCAAGCGCATCAGCACCATCGACCAAAAAGCTCGACGACGCAATTACTTCCACATAAAAACCGTATCCGTGTTCGCGAAGATACCAGTTTAGAGCATTTACCTTTTCGTCACGAGGAATATACGCGCAGCTACACATCAAAGTCAGGCAGATCTCATCCTCCTTTGGTTCGAATGCCGGAAGCGCGGGCGTCGGCGTCACAGACGGTGTTTCCGCCGCCTCCGTGATCGTATTGCCGCCCGTAGACGAAGGCGTCGGCTGCCCCGAAGGCAGTTCCTGCCCGGGAGACTGCTCGGAACAGGACGCGGTAACCAAAAGAATGCTCAAAAGCAAAAGGGAAAAAATTCGCCTTTTCATATGCCCTCCCAAGAAAATGAATGATTAGTTGCTGGAATTAAGGCATTCCGTAATTTCCTTAAAGGTTCCGCCGTCTATGGTATAGCTGTGTGTCCCCTTGATGGAAATATCGAGGAAACCATAAACGCCGGTTTCCGCAGCAGTCGGAGCGCTGCACCGCGCGCAGCTGCCGTACTGTCCCACAGCATATACCGTTTTGGTCTCCGTTTTCCCCGTTTTGTTATTTTTGTACGTATATGCCGCACTGGTCGATGTAGAAGCACCAATCGAACACGAGGTTTTGGCACAGCGTCCATTCATCGGATCATTAAACGTTGATTTTCCCGTAGCGGTAACCCCTCCCGCGTGCACGTTTGAAAAGCTCTCCGGATAATGCGTTGCAGCCGCAGCAGGCAAAATATTGACAGCCAGCATCCCCCCAGCCAAAGCAATACACAATAGTTTTTTTACACCCTTTCTCATAAAGCGTACCTCCTTAATTTTATTAAATATTTTACCGCGTTTTCTTCCGTACGTCAACGTTTTGGATCGTTTTTTTATTTCTTTTTGGCGTTTTCAATCGCTCGTTATTATTTTACGTCATTTCATGAGTGTTTTGTTTCATGATCAGTAATGTTTCTCTCGATAGCATAAAAGTTTTGCGCTCCCATACCGCAGCCTCAGGCAAGAAGCAACCGCCGGAACGTTTTTTATTTCATAGGACACTCTTTCCTCATGGGGCGCGCTTGGAACAAAGAATCTCGCTTGCGAGATTCTCCGCCTGCGGCGGGTCGCTCCAGCGACACAGTTCCTCTCCGCCGCAGTGCGATCCTCAGCGGAGCGTTTTTGTTCTATGGGAAACGCAGTTCCATAGAACAAAAAAACTCCTCAAGACAAAAAGCCCTGAGGAGTTGTAAATCGTTTTGAACCGTTCGGGATGTGAACCGAACAGCATTTTTATCGCTTGCTGAACTGCGGTGCGCGACGAGCTGCCTTCAAGCCGTACTTCTTTCTTTCCTTCATACGAGGATCTCTCGTCAGGAAGCCTGCCTTCTTGAGTGCCGGGCGGTTCTCGATATCCGCCTTGCAGAGCGCTCTTGCGATTCCGTGACGGATGGCTCCCGCCTGTCCGGAAAAGCCGCCGCCGCGTACGGTTACCTGAACGTCGAACTTATCGGCGTTTTCGGTCAGCGTCAGAGGCTGACGTACGATCACCTTCAAGGTCTCAAGACCAAAGTAGTCGTCGATATTTCTCTTATTTACGGTAATATTTCCTTTTCCCGGAGTCAGGTAAACGCGGGCCACGCTGCTCTTGCGTCTGCCGGTTCCGTAGAATTTTGCTGCTGCCTTTGCCATAATGTATCTCTCCTTTCCGTCCTAATTAAAATGTCAATGTCTCAGGAGACTGCGCCTTGTGCGGATGCTCCGGTCCTGCATAAACATGGAGCTTCGTGATCATGCTTCTTCCAAGCGGTCCCTTCGGGAGCATGCCCTTGATCGCCAGCTTCATAACTTCTTCCGGCTTCTTTGCGAGCATTTCCTTCAGCGTGGTTTCCTTCATTCCGCCCGGATAGTCCGAGTGATTGTAGTAGATCTTCTGCTCCAGCTTCTTTCCGGTTACCTTTACCTTGTCTGCGTTTACAATAATGACATAATCACCGGTATCAATGTGAGGGGTGAACGTAGGCTTGTTCTTGCCTCTCAGTACGGATGCAACGGCGGACGCCAGACGTCCCAAAGTCTGTCCCTCAGCGTCTACCACATACCACTTTCTTTCTACGCCGGCGGTAGCAGCCATATAACTCTTCATAGGTTTAACCTCCTTTAATTCTCTTGTTTCTTATGCTTTGTCTGCCCTTCGACAGCCACCTTTCGCATTATAACGTCCAAAGCCCCTTCTGTCAAGAATTCTTTTCCGCATTTCTCGCTTTTTGCCGTCATTTCATCATTTATTATGCGACTTTTCTTCGCCATATCGGATATAACAGAGCCGAAGCCCCTTTGCCGGAGCCGTGGGGCCGGCTTTTCGCCGATCCTTTGCCTCCAAGACGGCGGACATCTCCTCCGGCCGCCGCTCATGGTTCCCGACCTGCATCAGCGTTCCCGCAAGGATCCGCACCATATTATATAGGAAGCCGTTTCCGACGACCCGGATCGCAACAAGAGAACCGCCGTCCTCTCCGTCCTCAGCCAAGCGCTCAAGCTCCTGCACATGCAGAGAGGAGATCGTCCGCACCTTATCCTGCACCTGCGCTCCTGCGGAGCAAAAGCTGCTGAAATCGTGCGTCCCGACAAAGGCCTGCGCCGCCTGCTCCATCGCCGCCACGTCCAGTGGTCGCCGTTGATGATGCGCGTACAGACGCGTAAGCGGCGAAGCAAACGCTCCGATCGTGATCCGATACTCATAACACTTTTCATAGCAGTCAAAGCGCGGATGAAAGTCCGGAGCCACCGCCTCGGAACGCATCACGCGGATATCGTCCGGCAGATAAGCGTTGACCGCATAGGCGATCTTTTCCGGCGGGATCGGATGCTCCGTATCGAACGCCGCCACGTTTCCAAGCGCATGCACGCCCGCGTCGGTGCGGCTGGCTCCCAAAAGCGCCACCGGCTCCTGCAAAAGCCGCGAAAGCGCGTCCGTCAGCACGCCCTCCACGGTGACCGCGTTGGGCTGTATCTGCCAGCCCGAATAAGCGGTTCCGTCATATGCAACTGTCAGCTTTACTCGTCCCATCGAATCATAACCACCTGCGTAATAAAATGATCGCCAGCAGATAAACCGCCAGATATCCAAAAGCAACAAAATCTCTGCCCCGATAGCGCAGAGGCTTCATCTTGGTTCTTCCGTCCCCGCCCCGGTAGCAGCGCGCCTCCATTGCCTGCGCCAGATCGAACGCCCGCCGAAATGCGGAAACGATCAGGGGAATAAAGATCGGCAGCATCGCCTTCGCTCTCGCCAGAATGCTTCCGGTTTCAAAATCCGCCCCTCTCGCCTGCTGCGCCTTCATGATCTTGTCCGTTTCTTCGAGCAGGATCGGAATAAACCGAAGAGCGATCGACATCATCATGGCGATATCATGCACCGGAACGCGGAGCAAGCGAAGCGGCGTCAGCAGCGATTCGAGACCGTCCGTAAGCTGGTTCGGCGTGGTGGTAAACGTCATCAGCGACGAACCGAGGATCAGCAGGATCAGGCGGCAGCCCATAAAACCACCCCGATAAAGCCCTTCCTTCGTGATTTTGAAGACCCACCACTGCACCAGCACGGTTCCCTTGGTCAGAAAAACGTTGAATAGAACGGTGAACAGAAGCAGCAGGAGGATCGGCTTCAAACCGCGCAGAATGTAGCGAAACGGCACACGGGATAGTACGACAACGCAAAAAAAGAAGATCAGCGCCGCCGCAAAGCCCAGAAACTGTTCAAACAGAAAGAGGCTGACGATATAGAGGATGGTTCCCACAAGCTTAACTCTGGGATCCAGCCGATGAATGACCGAAGCCGCCGGGTAATATTGCCCGATCGTGATCTCTCGCAGCATGATGTTTCCCCCCTTTCTTCTATCCTCTGCCTTCCGTTTAAGGAAGCACCCGCAGCAGGGCTTCCTTTGCTTCCTCCACGGTGAAAACGTCGGTACCGACGGGAACTCCGGCTTCCCGCAGCGCCGTCATCAGATATGCGGCGTTCGGAACCGCCAGCCCGATATGCTCCAATTCGCGCACATGCGAAAACACCTGCCGGGGCGCTCCGGTAAACGCAACCTTCCCGTGATTCATCACGACGAGGCGATCGGCATACTGCGCTACGTCCTCCATGCTGTGGGACACCAGTACGACCGTCATGCCGGTCTGCCGGTGGATCGTCTCGATCTGCCCCAAGATCTCGTCGTGCCCCCTCGGGTCCAGCCCTGCCGTCGGCTCGTCCAGCACCAAGACCTTCGGCCGCATCGCCAGAACGCCGGCAATGGCGACGCGCCGCTTTTGTCCGCCCGAAAGATCGAAGGGCGAGCTTTCCCAAAGCTCCTGCGGGATCTTCACAAGCTCCAGCGCCGCTTTTGCACGCCGCTCGACCTCTTCCTCGGACAAGCCGAGATTTTTTGGTCCAAAACAGACGTCGCGCAGTACCGTCGATTCAAAGAGCTGATATTCAGGATACTGAAATACAAGTCCGACCTGCCCGCGAAGCCATTTTTTCGAGAAGCCCTCGGCGTGAATGTCCTTTCCCTGATAACGCACGGTCCCCTCGGTGGGCTTTTCCAGACCGTTCAGATGCTGGATCAGCGTGGATTTGCCGGAGCCGGTATGTCCGATCAGCCCGATAAACTCCCCTTCTCCGACAGAGAGATCCACATGGGACAGGGCGTGCATCTCGTAGGCGGTTCCCGCGGAATAGGTGTAGGAAACGTCGGCAAGCTCCAAAAGCGGAGGCTTCGGCGCTTTCTGCGGCTCTGCGAAGCTCAGTGCATTCTGCGCTTCTGCTGGGTTCGGCGCCTTCAAAAGCGCCTGCTTCTTCACGTCTTTCGCCGCTCCGGGTGTTTTCTTCCACGGCAGCGTCAAAAAAGCGCTTACAAACTCGTCCCGCGAAAGGATCGCCTCCGGCATGTTCCAGCCAAGCTTTCGCAGCTCGTCGGAAAGCTCCGTTTCGAGCGGAACGCTCAGGCGAAGCGCTTTCAGCTCGTCCGCCCTTGCGAACACCTGACGCGGCGTTCCCTGCATCACAAGCTCGCCCTCGTTCATTACAAAGACCCGGTCGGCAAACACGACCTCGTCCATATAGTGCGTGATCAGCAGTACGGTAATGCCCTCCGTCCGGTTCAGCTCGCGCACGGTCTCAATGACCTCCGCGCGCCCCTTGGGGTCCAGCATCGCCGTCGGCTCGTCCAAAATGATGCACTCCGGCTTCATCGCCATCACGCCCGCCACGGCGACCCTCTGCTTCTGCCCGCCGGAAAGCTTGTTCGGCGAATGCTTTCGGTATGCGTACATCCCCACCTTTTTCAGACAGTCCTTCACGCGCTCCCAGATTTCGTCGGTCGGCACCCCCAAGTTTTCGGGGCCAAAGCCCACATCTTCTTCTACAACTGTAGCAACGATCTGGTTATCGGGATTCTGAAAGACCATGCCCGCAGATTTGCGGATCTCCCAGAGGTTTTCTTCCTGCTTCGTATTGTGTCCGCAGACGACCACGTCCCCCCCGGTCGGAAAAAGCAGCGCGTTGATATGCTTCGCAAGCGTGGATTTTCCGGAGCCGTTGTGCCCTAAAATTGCCGCGAATTCGCCCTTTTCAATTTGCAGGGACACGCCGCGCAGAGCCTTCACGGTTCCGACCACGTCTCCGTTTTCATCCCTGCCGGGAAATTCATGGGTCAGCTCCTTGGCAGCAACGATTTCCATAGTATCCTCCCTTCTCCGACTACCGCTTCAAAAAGTCGCTGAATTCTTTTAAGTCCTTTTTTCTCTTTCAGTTTCAGAAACGCCCACTTCGCGCCTGCCTCGATCAGCTTCTCGGAGGAGTCGATTCCAACGGATGTCAGCTTCTTTTCCATTTCCTTGCCGATGTTCGCCATAGATGTTAATTCTGCCATAGCTGCCTTCCTTTTCCAAGCCCCGCCAAACTCCCGTGCCTCTACGGGAAGCTGCGCTGCGGCTTGTCTCCGCTCGTTTGCGCAGACGTTAACCAAGGGAGAATTGCCCCTTTCACTGTTCACAGCTCGCATCATACAGAACCTGTTCATGCTTTTACGGCAACCAACGTAAATTCTCCCGGAACCCTTTCGTTTTCCCAAGCCGGATGCTCGTCAAACTGCTTCAAGGTAAATCCGTTACGGATCACCGAATTTATGATCTCGCTTACTGTATATTTGCGGTAGCTGCACAAAGGCATTTTCTTTCTGATTTCCTCGTCAAAGAAACGAGCGTGCGCCATTTCCCCTTCAAAAACCTCGGTGGAAAAATAGCTCATGGTTTTTTGCTGCAATCCAAGAGTGTCAATAATCTTTGTAAACGGATGGAAATCGCTGCATATCATTTTCCCGCCCTTTTTCAGCAAAGAGTACATCATCCTCATAAACTCGTTGATATCGTGAAAATAATGCAGAACGCCGCCTTCCATAAATACAATATCAAAGGAATCTGCATATATGTTCCGGTTGATTTCCAGCACGTCGCATACCTGATAATCTATTTTTACATTCGCCGCTTTTACCACTTCCTCCGCATATCTTTTATTATCTTCGGAAATGTCAAACACGGTTACATCGGCGCCCAAAACCGCCAGCGGAACCGCCTTTTTCCCGCAGGAACCGCATATATTTGCGATTTTGACATTTTCATACTTTTCAAAATATTTTGCGTACTTGCGCAGCTGTCCGATCGGATTTTGTACGTCGGATTTCGCGCGTTCCTGCGGGGAACAATTCCGACACCAAAAATCGTATGCGTTGTACTCCCATGCACGCTTGTTTTGTTTGCTATACTCTTCCATGCTCCCCCATACCTCCTAATCCGCTTCCGCCTGATTCACAAAAAGCAGCGTAGAAATCTACGCTGCTTTATTTTGTGATCTCGAATTAAACCAACTCGATCAGTACTTCCATTGCGGCATCGCCCTTACGCTGACCGATCTTCACGATTCTGGTGTAACCGCCCTTGCGATCTGCATACTTCGGTGCGATCTCGTCGAACATCTTCGCAACAAGATCGGCGTCCTTCACAGCCTTTCTGCCCTTCTGGGAAGGATCAACCTTCTTTACCGGATAGAAGTAAGCTTCCATCATTCTTCTTGCATGAAGTCTTGAAGGCTTATCCTTCTTGATGGTCTTCTCTACTTCGTCAAATACATCGACCTTCTTTCCGTCAACGACTTCCTTTACGCGCTTGCCGTCCTTGTCCTTGCGGGCAACCTTCGCCTTAACGGTCACGGTCTCGTAATTGTCTTTTTCTTTTACGGCAAGAGTAATCATCTTTTCAGCAATGCTGCGGACCTCTTTTGCCTTCGCTTCTGTCGTAATCATCTTACCGTTGAACAAGAGATTGGTAACCTGATTTCTCAACAGCGCTTTTCTTTGACTTGAAGTTCTTCCAAGTTTTCTATAGCCTGCCATGTTTACCTCCACTCTGCCGCCTGGCAGCGGCTTCTCGTTATAGTCTCAGCGAGTCGTCGGGAACTCCTATTCCTCGCCTAAATTTAATGATAATCCAAGTTCCTTGAGTTTTCCAAGAACCTCCTCGAGGGACTTGCGGCCCAAGTTACGAACCTTCATCATGTCCTCGGAAGTCTTATTGGTCAGTTCTTCTACGGTATTGATTCCGGCTCTCTTCAAGCAGTTGTAGGAACGAACCGAAAGCTCCAGTTCGTCGATGTTCATTTCGAGAACCTTTTCCTTTTCGTTGTTCGTCGTCTCAACCATGACCTCGGCAGACTTTGCGCTCTCCGACAGATCAATGAAGGAATTCAGATGCTCGCTCAGCACCTTTGCCGCAAGGCTGACCGCCTCGTCCGGAGCCAGAGTTCCGTTCGTATATACATCCAGCGTCAGCTTGTCAAAATCGGTGATCTGACCGACACGCGTGTTTGCCACAGTAAGATTGACGCGCTCAACCGGAGTATAGATCGAATCCACAGAAATAATTCCGATGGGAAGATCGTCTCTCTTATTCTTATCGGAACTGATATATCCTCTGCCTTTGGTAATGGTAAGTTCCATGTACAGCTTACTGTCTGCTCCGCCGTTCAGCGTGGCGATCACCTGATTCGGGTTAAGAATCTCGATATCGGAATCCACATGAATATCGGCGGCGGTAACTACGCCCTCACCGGAGAACTCAATATAGGCCATTTTCGGCTCGTTGGAATCGCTGTTATTCTTAATTGCGAGGCTCTTAATGTTCATGATGATTTCAGTAACATCTTCCATAACACCCGGAATGCTGCTGAACTCATGCACGACACCGTCAATTTTTACCTGGCTGACAGCAGCGCCCGGCAAAGAAGAAAGCATGATTCTTCTCAAGGAATTACCCAAAGTTGTACCGTAACCTCTTTCCAGTGGTTCAACGACAAAGCGACCGTATTTATTATCCTCTGAAAGTTCGGCGATCTCAATTCTAGGTTTTTCAAAATCAAACATGTGCGACCCTCCTTTTGGGTATAACTGCTATGCTCCGGATTATTTGGAATACAACTCGACGATCAGCATCTCGTTTACGGGAACGTCGATCTGATCTCTGCTCGGATACTCCTTTACCGTACCGGTCAGATTCTCGGCGTCAGCCTCCAGCCATGCCGGAACGGTTCTGCCTGCGGTCACTTCCTGAATGTCCTTGATTCTCTGTGCCGCCTTGTTCTTTGCCTTCTCGGATACGGTGATCACATCACCCGGCTTTACGGTATAAGAAGGAATGTTTACGCACTTGCCGTTTACCAGAATATATTTATGGTCAACGATCTGTCTTGCCTCTACTCTCGTTCTTGCGAAGCCAAGACGGAATACGATATTGTCCAATCTGCACTCCAGAAGGATCATCAGGTTCTCGCCGGTGGTACCAAGCTTCATCTTCTGCGCCTTCTCAAAGTTGTTGCGGAACGGCTTCTCCAGCACGCCGTAAATGAACTTTGCCTTCTGCTTCTCTCTCAACTGCATTCCATATTCACTAACCTTCTTGCCGGCTCTTGCGAAGTTTCTGTTCGACTTCTTATCAATGCCCAATACGGAAGGTTCAATTCCCAGCGATCTGCATCTCTTTAATACAGGACCCATTTCTCTAGCCATCTTATTTTTCCCTCCTCATTAGACTCTACGACGCTTCGGCGGTCTGCAACCGTTGTGCGGAACCGGTGTTACGTCACGAATACTGGTTACGTCGATGCCACATGCCTGAAGCGCGCGAATGGCTGCTTCTCTGCCCGAACCGGGACCCTTGACCATAACGTCAACGGACTTCAGACCGTGTACCAATGCGGCTTTTGCCGCCGTCTCGGCTGCCATCTGAGCGGCATAGGGAGTGGATTTTCTGGAGCCCCGGAATCCAAGGCCGCCTGCGCTTGCCCATGAGAGTGCGTTGCCCTCTGCGTCGGTCAGGGTAACGATTGTATTATTAAAGGAAGACTGAATGTGTGCCTGTCCGCGTTCCACGTTCTTCTTGACACGCTTCTTAGCTCCCTTTTTAGCTGCTACTAATTTCTTAGCCATCACTAAACCTCCTAATAGATTAACTAAATTCGTTGATTACTTATTTCTTCTTGTTAGCAACTGTACGCTTCGGACCCTTGCGTGTTCTGGCGTTTGTCTTGGTCTTCTGTCCGCGAACCGGCAGACCCTTTCTGTGACGGATACCGCGATAGCATCCGATCTCCTGAAGTCTCTTGATGTTCAGGGCGACGTCTCTTCTCAAGTCGCCTTCTACCATCATCGTTTCGTCGATGACCGTTGAAATTCTCTTTACCTCATCGTCCGTCAAATCCCGGCAACGAGTGTCCGGATTTACTTCCGCCTGAGCAAGAATGCGATTGGAGCTTACTCTTCCGATTCCGTAGATGTAAGTCAGGCCAATCTCGACACGTTTCTCTCTCGGTAAATCTACACCACTGATACGAGCCATGTGCTTTTTTAACCTCCGTTAATCAAATATAATGTTCTGGATCTTCGATCCTTGGGGAAATCTCCCCGTTCGGGATTGCTCCCGTTCCCGGTTTGTGAAGCCGGATCAGCCGCTTTAAACCGTGACGGCCTGAGTTCGCTCAGAGCCACAAGAAATGCAGATAATGACAACATTCCTTAAACAGAGTCGTCTTTCGTTGCCTGACGCTCTCCGCCCACGATATCACAATTTTGTTGTTTCCGGACTTCGGGAAACAACGATTGCAACACAAAAAGCAAGTGCTATTTCTATATGAGTATCAGCCAACACTCAATCGAA
Organism: Lachnospiraceae bacterium; assembly: GCA_030524525.1. Classification (GTDB taxonomy): domain Bacteria; phylum Bacillota; class Clostridia; order Lachnospirales; family Lachnospiraceae; genus ISDg. The sequence continues at coordinate 15,652 of JAUNGI010000006.1, read as the reverse complement.
ACAACAAATCAAGCATTGTTGATATTAGCCTTGTCTCTGTTTGTGTCTGGGATTTTCACAGATGACCATGATGTTCCCTTTTCTTTTAATGATTTTGCACTTTTCGCAAATCGGTTTCACTGAAGATCTAACCTTCATATCAGTTCACTCCTTTCAAAAAAAGTCCGAGTATCATTTTAACATGCCAAGTTCCATTATGCAACCATAAAATTAGAAAAAAATGAAAAATCTTCGGCGGATCCCCGTCCCGTACGAATGCACATCCTAGGAGAAACGGCTTTTCTTATTCTATTTGGAAACGAGGTTCCATACAGATAAAGAGTGCTCTGAAACTATACATATGGTAATGCATGGTCTCAGAGCACTTTTTCGCCGCGTTTTTCCGGCTCTCACTTTTCTTACTTATCTCTCCAAATAATTCTTCCCTTTGTCAGGTCGTAGGGAGACAATTCCAGAGTCACCTTATCGCCCGGCACGATCTTGATGTAGTTCATCCGGAGCTTTCCACTGATGTGGGCCAGCACTCTGTGTCCGTTTTCCAGCTCCACCTGAAACATCGCGTTGGGCAGCTTCTCCACAACAATGCCTTCAATTTCTACTACGTCTGATTTCGACATTGAATTCCTCCACTTTCACTTTAATAATGATAAAATTTCCGGTTCCCCGTCGGTAATCAGGATGGTGTTTTCGTAGTGAGCCGAAAGCAGTCCGTCGTCGGTCACTACCGTCCAGTCGTCGTCCAGCACGCACACGTCATACCGTCCTTCGTTTACCATCGGCTCGATCGCCAGCGTCATGCCGGCGGCAAGTTTCAGCCCCCGCCGTTTCTGACGGAAATTCGGTATCTGGGGATCTTCGTGAACTTGGCTGCCGATCCCGTGTCCCACGAGGTCACGAACGCAGCTATAGCCGTTTGCCACAACATAATCCTCAATGGCAGCGGAAATATCGTACAGATGGTTTCCGGCTTTTGCAAATTTAATCCCTTCGAAAAAGCTCTGTTCCGTAACCTCGATCAGCCGCTCGGCTTCGGCACTGACCTCCCCGCAGGGAACGGTTCTTGCCGCGTCGGAATGATAGCCCTGATAATTCACGCCTGCGTCAAGGCTCACGATATCGCCCTCCCGCAGGATCTCCTGCTTGCTTGGAATTCCGTGTACCACCCGATCGTTTACCGAAATGCAGATCGCCGCCGGAAAACCGTACAAATGAAGGAACGAAGGCGTACAGCCCAGTTCCCGGATCTTCTGCTCGCCGATCTTGTTGAGCTCCCAAGTGCTGATTCCGGGCTTTACATGCTTTGCCATCTCCTCATGTACCAAAGCCAAAATCCGACCGGCTTTTCGCATCTTCTCGATCTCGCTTTTCGATTTAATTGTTACTGCCATTTTCCCTCATCTCTCCGCTATGCCAAAATCGCCTGAATTGCTTCAAACACCTTTTCAACCTCCTGCGTACCGTCCACGGAGCGCAGAATGCCTTCCTTCTTATAATAATCGATCAGAGGCTGCGTCTGCTCATGATATACGTTCAAACGCTTCTGAACCGTCTCCGGCATATCGTCCGGACGGATGGAAAGCTCTCCGCCGCAGGCGTCGCAAATGCCTTCCTTTTTTGTCGGATTAAATACGATATGATAGGTTCCGCCGCAGGCAAGACAAGCTCTCCTTCCGGACATCCGGCTGACGATGCTTTCGTCCGGCACCTCCACGTCGATGGCAAAGTCAAGAGCTTCCCCCTTCTCCCGCAGACTTGCGGACAGCGCCTCCGCCTGCGCGATCGTTCTCGGAAATCCGTCCAGCACATAGCCGTCCTTACAGTCCGGCTCCTGAAAACGATCCATGATCAAGGCAAGCGTCAGCTCATCCGGGACCAGAAGCCCCTGATCCATATAGGACTTTGCCTTTTGACCAAGCTCGGTTCCGTTCTTAATGTTTGCACGGAAAATATCTCCGGTAGAAATGTGGGGGATCCGATATGCGGCGGCGATCATTTTCGCCTGTGTTCCCTTCCCTGCTCCCGGTGCTCCAAGCATAACAATTTTCATACAATTCCTCCAACGCCGCACGGTTGAGCGGCAATTTCTACATGTTAGCAAGGATAGGGTGGAACAATTTGTCCCACCCTAGGCTTCGCTTTTTCTTAGTCATTCAAGAATCCCTTATAATGACGTACCAGAAGCTGTGATTCGATCTGCTTCATGGTCTCAAGAATAACGCCGACAACGATGATCAGCGACGTTCCGCCGAACGATATCTGCGCGTTGAAAGCTCCCGAGAAGAAGATCGGAATCAAAGCCACAATGGCAAGACCGACGGCGCCGATAAAGACAATATACTTCAGCACCTTATTCAGGTAATCCGTCGTGGGCTTACCGGGACGAATGCCCGGAATAAAACCGCCGTTTTTCTTCATATTATTTGCGACTTCCATCGGATTGAAGGTCACGCTCGTATAGAAGTACGCAAAGAAAATAATCATAATAACGTAGAATACCGCGCCGAGCGTATACTTAAACGCGCCGTCCTTAAAGTTGAACCAGCTGCTGGAAGAACACATATAAAGGATCTTGTTCCACAAGCTCGGTCCGCGGCTCGGCGTCTTTCCGAAGAAAGACGAAATAATGATCGGGAACTGGTAGATGGACATTGCAAAGATGACCGGGATCACGCCCGCCGTGTTCACCTTTAACGGGATGAACGTGGAGCTTCCTCCAACCAGCTTCCGTCCCTGTACCTTTTTCGAGTACTGTACGGCGATCTTGCGCTCCGCATCCTGCAAAAGAACGATCAACACCAGAGTGAGAATCACCACCGCCACGATCACGACCGCCCCCAGAACGCCGTAAACGGCTTTGCTGGCGCCTGTCACGAAATTCTTGAACAGATTGATGAACGTCTCCGGCAAGCCGGCAACGATATTGATCAACAGGATGATGCTGATGCCATTTCCTACTCCACGCTCCGTAATGTTCTCTCCCAACCACATCAGGAAAGCAGAACCTGCCGTGAAGGAAGCAACGATTACGATAATCGTCAAAACGCCTTCGCTGGTATAGCCCTTATTGCTGAAGCCGATCGCCATGGGCGTCGCTTCGATCAGGGCCAGAAGCACCGTCAGATAACGGGAGATCTCTGCGATCTTCTTTCTGCCGGATTCTCCGTCCTTCTGCATCTCCGCAAGCTTCGGAATCGCGATCGTCAGCAGCTGCATGATAATGGATGCGGTAATATAAGGAGAAATGTTCAGCGCAAAGATGGACAACTGCGTAAAGGAGCCGCCGGTCATTGCATCAAAAAAGCCAAGCTGCAAGGTACTCATAAAGCTGGAGACCACCTCCTGCTTGATCCCCGGCGCCGGAATGATCGAACCGATACGCACGACGATCAGACACAGGAAAGTGAAAAACAGCTTCTTTCTGATATCCTTAACCTTAAATGCGTTGACGAACATGCTAAACATATCAGATCACCTCAGCAGTTCCACCAAGAGCCTGAATCTTTTCTACAGCAGAAGCGCTAAACGCGTTAGCCTTCACATTCAATTTCTTAGTAAGTTCTCCGTTGCCGAGAATCTTCACGCCGTCGCGAGGATTGCTGATGATGCCGTTTTCCAGCATTGCTGCAATCGTCACTTCCGCACCGTCTTCAAACTTCTCCAGCATAGATACATTTACAGAAACGATTTCCTTCGTGTTTCTATTCTTGAAGCCTCTCTTGGGAAGACGACGATACAACGGCATCTGACCGCCTTCAAACCCGGTTCTGGGCGCTCCGGAACGTGCCTTCTGACCCTTATGTCCCTTGCCGGCAGTCTTGCCGTTTCCCGAACCGTGTCCACGGCCTCTTCTGAAATTAGCGCTCTGCTTGGAACCTTCCGCAGGTCTTAACTCTGTAATATTCATCGTGTGCACCTCCTTTTTCCTGTAATTAGATTTCTTCTACCTTAACCAAATGCTTTACCTGAGCAAGCATGCCCTTGGTAGCCGCATTGTCCGGAAGCGTGTTGCTGCTTCCCAGCTTGTGCAGGCCGAGAGCGGCAACCGTCTTCTTATGTTTCGGAATTGCACCGATCGTAGACTTTACTAACGTAACCTTTAATTCTGCCATTTCGCTACCTCCTATAAATCGCTTACGGAAATGCCGCGAAGCGCAGCCACTTCCTCCGGCGTCTTCAGGTTGCTCAGACCCTCAATCGTAGCCAGAACAACGTTCTGCTTGTTATTGGAGCCCAGCGACTTGGTACGGATGTTCTTGAAGCCTGCAAGCTCCAGAACGATACGCGCGGGACCGCCCGCGATAATACCGGTACCTTCGGAAGACTTCTTCAGAAGCACCGAAGCGCTGCCGAACTTGCCGATGAAATCATGAGGAACCGAACCGTTCTCATCGAGCGGAAGGGTGATCAGCTTCTTCATGGCGTCTTCCTTGCCCTTGCGGATCGCTTCCGGAATTTCCGCCGCTTTTCCCAAGCCGGCGCCGACGTGTCCGTTCTTATCGCCAACGACAACCAGTGCGGTAAAGCGCATGTTGCGGCCGCCCTTTACTACCTTGGTTACGCGCTTGATGGATACTACCTTGTCTACTAATTCTAATTGACTGGGGTCAACGATTGTACGCTTCATATTTTACCTCCCTGACTAAAAGTTCAGACCAGCTTCGCGAGCTGCATCTGCTAACGCCTGAATTTTACCTGCATATATGAAACCGCCTCTATCAAAGACTACAGTAGTAATGCCCTTTTCCAAAGCCTTCTTTGCGATTACAGTTCCCAAGTAGGAAGCTGCTGCAACATCGTTGGTCTTTTTCAGCTCAGCCTTGATATCCTTCTCAAGGGTGGATGCCGCAACTAACGTATTGCCTACTGTATCGTCAATAATCTGTGCATACATGTGATTATTGCTTCTGAAAACAGCCAAGCGTGGTCTTTCAGCAGTACCGGAGAAACGATTACGAATTTTGTGGTGTTTCTTAACACGGATGGATGTTCTGGATTCCTTACTAACCATGATTTATTCTCCTTTCTACTTCTTACCAGTCTTGCCGACCTTACGACGGATAACCTCGTCCGCATACTTGATGCCCTTGCCCTTGTAAGGCTCCGGTCCTCTCTTGGCTCTGATTTCGGCAGCGTATTGTCCAACTTTTTCCTTGTCGATTCCCTTAACGGTGATCTTGTTCTGGCCGTCCAGAACGGTCTCGATGCCTTCCGGATCTACCATAACGACCGGATGGGAATAGCCCAGCGTCAGGGTCAGTTCCTTCCCCTGCTTTGCAGCTCTGTAACCAACGCCGTTGATTTCCAGAACCTTTTCATACCCGTTCGTTACACCGATCACCATATTGTGGATCAGCGTTCTGGTCAGACCGTGCAGCGCCTTGATCCTTTTCAGATCGTTCGGTCTCGTTACAACAACCTCGGCGCCCTCCTGCTTAATGGTAAGCTCCGGAGCCAGCACTCTCTCAAGGGTCCCCTTCGGTCCCTTTACAGTCACTTTATTATTTTCTGCGATCTCCACCGTAACGCCGGCAGGAATCGCGATTGGCATTTTTCCTATACGTGACATGCCCGTACCTCCTTATAAATGTAAACTACCAGATATAAGCAAGTACTTCGCCGCCAACATTCAGCTGTCTTGCCTCTTTATCTGTAATGATGCCCTTATTGGTCGAAATGATAGCGATACCCAGTCCGCCGAGTACGCGGGGAAGATCTTCCTTGCCTGCGTATACCCGAAGTCCCGGCTTGCTGATTCTCTTGAGACCGGTAATGGTCTTGACCGATTTGTCCTTGCCGTACTTGAGCGTAATGTGGATGTTCTGGAAGCTTCCGACTTCCTCCAGCTCAAAGCTCTTGATATAACCCTCTTTTAAGAGAATCTCTGCAATCGCAACCTTCATCTTAGAAGCAGGAACATCTACGGTATCGTGCTTAGCAGTATTGGCATTACGGATTCTTGTAAGCATATCTGCAATCGGATCACTCATTGTCATTGAATTTTACCTCCTTTAATCTCTGTCGTGCATTCATGCACAGGCAAAGCCTACCAGCTTGCCTTTCTTACTCCAGGGATCTGTCCCTTGTATGCCAACTCACGGAAGCAAATTCTACAGATTCCGTATTTTCTCAAGTAAGCATGAGGCCGGCCACAAAGTCTGCAACGAGTGTACTCTCTCGTGGAAAACTTCTGTGTGCGCTGCTGTTTAATCTTCATTGACGTTTTCGCCATGGAATTTCCCTCCTTAATTATTTACTGAACGGCATGCCGAACAGTCTTAACAACTCGCGTGCTTCCTCGTCGGTCTTTGCGGTCGTAACGAAGATCACGTCCATACCGCGTACCTTGTCGATCTTGTCGTACTCGATCTCCGGGAAGATCAGCTGCTCCTTGATGCCGAGAGCGTAATTTCCTCTGCCGTCAAAGGCGTTCGGGTTTACGCCGCGGAAGTCGCGCACACGGGGCAGAGCAAGGTTGATCAGACGATCCGCAAATTCGTACATCTTATCGCCGCGAAGCGTTACCTTGCAGCCGATCGCCAGACCCTCGCGGATCTTGAAGTTTGCGATGGAATGCTTTGCCTTCGTAATGACCGGCTTCTGACCGGAGATAATCTCCAGATCCTTTACTGCGGATTCCAGAGCCTTTGCGTTGTCTTTTGCTTCGCCAACGCCCATGTTGATTACAATTTTATCGAGTTTCGGAATCTCCATTACGTTCTTATAACCGAACTTCTTCTGCATAGCCGCCGAAATCTCGTTCAAATAAGTTTCTTTTAATCTAGTCAACTTATGAGACCTCCTCTCTTAGAATTAGTCGATAACCTCACCGGTAGACTTTGCATAACGAACCTTCTTCGTGCCGTTCTTGTCTTCTACAGTCTTGAAACCGATTCTGGTAGGTTTTCCTTTATGAACGTACATAACGTTGGAAGCGTCGATCATTGCTTCCTGATGGGCGATTCCACCCTTCGGGTTGGCCTGACTTGCCTTCTGGTGCTTCGTCACCATATTGCAGCCCTGAACCAGCACCTTGCCGTCAGCAACGCGAAGGACTTTTCCCTCATTGCCCTTGTCTTTGCCGGCAATAATCTTAACTAAATCGTCTTTCTTAATCTTAGTTGCCATTGCTGACTCCTCCTTATAATACTTCCGGTGCCAAGGAAACGATCTTCATGAATTTCTTCTCTCTCAATTCTCTTGCAACCGGTCCAAAGATACGGGTACCTCTGGGATTTAAGTCATCTTTAATAATTACGGCAGCGTTCTCGTCGAAGCGGATGTAGGAGCCGTCCTTACGACGAACGCTCTTAACCGTACGAACGACAACGGCCTTTACTACGTCGCCTTTCTTTACAACACCGCCGGGGGTAGCATCCTTAACGGAGGCGATAATGATATCGCCGATACCAGCATATCTTCTGGTAGATCCACCCATAACTCTGATACACAGTAATTCCTTCGCGCCGGTATTGTCAGCAACCCTCAATCTGGTCTCTGTCTGTATCATAGTGAATACTCCTTTCAGTCGTAATCAAAAATCCGTCATAAAGAAAACTATTACTTAGCCTTCTCAACGATCTCCACCAGTCTCCATCTCTTATCCTTGGAGAGCGGTCTGGTTTCCATAACCTTTACTCTGTCGCCGATCTTGCACTCGTTGTTCTCATCATGAGCCTTGAGCTTATACGTTCTCTTTACGATCTTGTTGTAAAGAGGATGCTTCACGTTGTCTACGACTGCAACCACGATAGTTTTATCCATCTTATCACTTACGACCCTTCCGGTCCGTACTTTTCTTAGATTTCTATCCACGAGAATTCTCCTTTCCAAGCGATAAATTAGTTAGCTGCGGATGCCTTTTCGGAAATCACCGTCTGGATTCTGGCGATGTTCTTTCTAACTTCCTTGATTCTGCTTGTATTGTCCAGCTGATTCGTTGCGTTCTGGAATCTCAGATTAAAGAGCTCCTTCTTGGCAGCAACTAATTCTTCGTTCAGCTCTGCTGCGGATTTCGTCTTTAATTCTTCAACAAATTTCTTAGTTTTCACTGCCCGCACCTCCTTCTAAGTCTGCACGAGAAACGATCTTGCACTTGCAGGGCAGCTTATGAGTTGCAAGACGGAGCGCCTCCTTTGCAACCTCCTCGCTGACGCCGGCGATCTCAAACATAACGCGGCCGGGCTTTACAACGGCTACCCAGTACTCCAAACTTCCCTTTCCGGAACCCATTCGGGTCTCGGCAGGCTTTGCCGTTACCGGCTTATCCGGGAAGATCTTGATCCAGACCTGACCGCCACGCTTGATGTAACGGGTCATGGCGATACGGGCTGCTTCTATCTGATTGGACTTAATCCAGCAGGGCTCCATTGCAACGATACCGTATTCGCCGTTGGAAATGGTGTTGCCTCTTAAAGCCTTGCCTCTCATGGTTCCACGAAACTGCTTACGCCGTTTCACTCTCTTAGGCATTAACATTATTTATCGCTCCCTTCCTTTTTGTTTCCCTTCGTCGGGAGAACTTCGCCATGGTAGATCCATACCTTAACGCCGACTTTTCCGTAGGTGGTGTTTGCTTCAGCGAATCCGTAATCAATGTCTGCACGCAGCGTCTGCAGCGGGATGGTTCCCTCGCTGTAGAACTCGGTACGAGCCATATCGGCGCCGCCAAGACGACCGGATACGGAGGTTTTGATTCCCTTTGCGCCGCACTTCATCGTTCTGGACATCGTGGACTTCATTGCTCTACGGAAGGACACGCGGTTTTCCAGCTGCTGCGCAATGTTCTCGGCAACCAGCTGCGCGTTGTTGTCCGGTCTCTTAACCTCTTTGATCTCAAGATTCAGCTTCTTGCTGGTGAACTTCTGCACCTCAGCCTTCAGCTTCTCGATCTCGGCGCCGCCCTTGCCGATCACAACGCCCGGCTTTGCGGTGAAAACGATTACCTTTAACTTGTCGGAAGCACGCTCGATTTCGATCTTGCTGATCCCTGCGTTGTAGAGCTTCTTCTTCAGGAACTCACGGATCTTGTAGTCCTCAACGAGGCAATCTGCAAAATCAGCGTCTGCATACCATCTGGAATCCCAGTTATTAATAACACCGACTCTTAATCCATGCGGATTTACTTTCTGTCCCATGTCATACCTCCTTATCTTTCATCCAGCACAATCGTGATGTGACTCATTCGCTTCAGGATCTTGTAAGCTCTGCCCTGCGCTCTCGGCCGAAATCTCTTAATGGTCGGCGCACAGTTTGCGTAGCATTCCGCTACGACCAGCTTGTTGACGTCCATGCCGTTGTTGTTTTCGGCATTCGCGATTGCCGATTTCAGTAATTTCTCAATAAGAGTGGAAGCATATCTAGGGTTATATGCCAAAATACCAAGTGCTGTCTGTACATCCTTGCCTCTGATCGCGTCGAGAACGAAACAAGCCTTCTGTACGGAAACTCTTGCGTAAGACAGCTTCGCAGACGGTCTCGTATCCTTGTTGGCGTTTCTCTCTCTCTTGATCTGGGATCTATGTCCTTTTGCCATGGATGTTACCTCCTTTCAAAATGAACGGTTCTCCGTTTCTCTTCTTCCTGCTCTGCGGCTCGCAGCGCAACTTCTATTGTCTGAGGGGGACTAGCGTCTGCCCTTCTTCTCGTCCTTACCGTGTCCGCGATAGGTTCTGGTAGCAACGAACTCGCCCAGCTTGTGACCAACCATATCCTCGGTAATGAATACCGGAACATGCTTTCTGCCGTCGTATACGGCGATCGTGTGGCCTACCATCTGAGGGAAAATTGTGGAACGACGGGACCATGTCTTGATCACGCTCTTGTCGCCCTTTTCATTCATCTCATTGACCTTGTCGAGCAAATACTGATCGGCGAAAGGTCCTTTCTTTAATGAACGTGCCATTCTATTGACCTCCTATTATTTCGATAATGCCTTGCCGTCTCTTCTTCTGATGATCAGCTTGTTGGACGCCTTCTTCTTGTTACGGGTCTTCAGACCAAGCGCAGGCTTGCCCCAAGGAGTGCAAGGACCGGGACGGCCGATACCGCACTTGCCTTCGCCGCCGCCGTGAGGATGGTCATTCGGGTTCATAACGGAACCGCGAACCGTCGGACGAACGCCCATGTGACGCTTCCGGCCTGCCTTACCGATCTTTACAAGCTCGTGATCGATGTTTCCGAGCTGACCGATCGTTGCGCGGCAGATCACCGGAACCATTCTCATCTCGCCGGACGGGAGACGAAGCGTTGCGTACTTGCCTTCCTTCGCCATCAGCTGCGCGCTGTTGCCGGCGGAACGAACGAGCTGACCGCCCTTTCCCGGATACAGCTCAACGTTGTGAACCAGCGTACCGATCGGGATATTCTGAAGCGGCAGGCAGTTGCCGAGCCGTACTTCCGCGTTTGCTCCGTTCATGACCTGTGCGCCGACCGTCAAACCGTTCGGTGCAAGGATATAGGACTTCTCGCCGTCTGCGTAGCAGATCAGCGCGATATTTGCAGTTCTGTTCGGATCGTACTCGATCGTCTTTACGACTGCGGGTACGTCGTCCTTCTTTCTCTTAAAATCAATAACTCTATACTGTCTTCTGGAACCGCCGCCGATATGTCTTACGGTGATCTTCCCCTGATTATTGCGGCCCGCCGTCTTCTTCAAAGAAACAAGCAGGGATTTTTCCGGCGTCGTACAGGTGATTTCCGAAAAATCGGAGCATGTCATGTTTCTTCTGGAAGGCGTATATGCGGTATATTTTTTGATACCCATTTTCTTAACTCCTTTCGTTCATGAAATCCTACAGACCGGTAAAGATTTCAATTTCTGCGCTGTCTGCCGTCAACTGCACGATCGCTTTCTTCTTTTCTGCGGTCTTGCCGACAACCATGCCGCGTCTGCGGTTCTTGCCCTCAAGGTTCATGGTGTTTACGCTCTTAACCTTGGTTCCGGCAAACATTTTCTCAACAGCTTCCTTGATCTGATTCTTGGTAGCGTCGGTGTGTACGTAGAACACATACTTCTTGTCTGCCATGGAGTTCATACTCTTCTCGGTAACGACCGGCTTGAGAATCACATCGTAATATTTCAGATCTGCCATTATGCGTACACCTCCTCGATCTTTGCGACTGCATCCTTGGTAATTACCAAGTTGTCGTACTTCAGGATGTCGTAAACATTGATCGCATTGGACGCAACCGTTCTGGTCTGCGGAATGTTTCTTGCGGAAGTGCTGAGCACCTCGTCCTTCTCGCCCGTTACGATCAGCGCCTTGCTGATCTTCAGACCGTCAAGAACGGCCTTGACCTGCTTGGTCTTGATCTCGTCAAACTTCAGATCCTCCATAACGAAGATCTTGTTTTCGGATACTCTGGTGGAAAGTGCGGACTTGATCGCGCCTGCCTTTTCCTTCTTGTTCATCTTTACGGAATAGTCTCTCGGCTTCGGAGCAAAAACGACTCCGCCGCCCGTCCACTGAGGAGAGCGGGTCGAACCCTGTCTTGCATGACCGGTTCCCTTCTGTCTCCAAGGCTTTCTTCCGCCGCCGCTTACTTCGGAGCGGGTCTTTGCGCTCTGCGTGCCCTGACGCTTGTTTGCAAGCTGTGCGACAACTGCCAGATGCATCAGATGCGTATTTGCTTCTACGCCGAAAACGCTGTCGTTCAGCTCGATCGTGCCGACCGCTGCGCCTTCTTTATTATAAACACTTACGTTTGCCATAGTTGTGATCCTCCTTTCTTAAAGATTAGATTGTTTTTACGGACTCTTTCAGGATAACTAAGGACTTCTTTGCACCGGGAACAGCGCCCTTTACAAGGATCATGTTGTTCTCTGCGTCAACGCGGACAACCTCAAGATTCTGTACGGTCACCTTTACATGTCCCATCTGTCCGGGCATGTGCTTTCCCTTAAACACGCGGCCGGGCGTCGTTGCCGGTCCGTTGGAACCTGCGTGTCTGTGATACTTGGAACCGTGTCCCATCGGTCCTCTGGAAAGACCGAAGCGCTTGATCGCACCGGCAAAACCCTTGCCCTTGCTGATACCGCTTGCGTCGATCCGATCTCCTGCCGCAAAGATGTCGGCCTTGATCTCCTGACCCAGCTCGTAGCTTGCGGCGTCCTCAAAACGAAACTCTTTAAGAAATCTCTTGTTTGCGACATTTGCCTTAGCGAAATGTCCCTTCTTCGGCTTGTTTACCAGCACTTCTCTGATGTCACCAAAACCGACCTGAACCGCATCGTATCCGTCTTTGTCAGCCGTCTTGATCTGAACGACCGGGCAAGGACCAGCCTGCAATACGGTTACCGGGATGAGCGCGCCGTCTTCGTTAAAGATCTGCGTCATTCCCACTTTCGTAGCCATGATAGCCTTCTTCATACCTGTTACCTCCTGTTTGATCTACAGCGGACCCCCGAAAGGGTCATTCTAAATTTTCACAAGATGATTTATTTGGTGATCATCTTGATGCCGATGTATACACCGGCCGGCATCTCCAGTCTGGACAGTGCATCTACCGTCTTCTGACTCGGAACAACGATGTCGATCAGTCTCTTATGGGTTCTCTGCTCGAACTGCTCACGGGAATCCTTATACTTGTGAGTCGCTCTCAGGATCGTGACAACTTCCTTCTTCGTCGGCAACGGCACAGGTCCGCTCACCTTAGATCCGGTCTTCTTTGCTGTCTCCACGATTTTTGCCGCAGATGCATCAATCAACTGATGATCATACGCTTTCAGTGTAATTCTCATTACATTGCTTGCCATAAAAATAGCCGCCTCCTTTTCGCACTTCATTTCAGTACGACAAGTGGTGACTGTACACTCGCCCGTGTGTTTCCTGCCTGCCGGTAAAGATTGCCAAGCATAATGCTTGGCTTCTGTGACCAACCTGCGTCGTTTCGCACGTTTTATCTGCATCCTTGCAGAAAATGAATTGGTACAGTGACTTGTCGCCAGTTTCATAACTTGACATTCGCTCCACGGAAAACCTGCCGAAAAACGGCAGCAACCTCACGCTTCTACGCTATCAACGTCACAACGTTTGCTATTATAACCGAGTTCCAAACAAAAAGCAAGCACTTTTTTACATTTTTTTGTATTTTCTTTGCGCCGCTTTTTTCTTGCCCTGCAATGCAAGCTCCATCGGCTTTTTCCGATCCGAATTCTCCCGCATCGTGTCGAATAGCCCGGCTCCGTGCGGATGACCTTGCCCCGTCGGTTTGAACTGCACCGTCGGTTTGAACCGCATTGTCAGTGTAAACCGCGTGTCGGACGGATTCAACGGGTTCTCCGGCGACACTCCAGATTCAGAGGCTTTACATAGACCATGCACGGATTCGCCGCGTCCCACAGCGTCGGAAAGCATTCCAGTTCCAGAAAGCCCATCGCCCGATAGAACCGGTTCGTCCGGTCATATTCCGGGTAGCGCCCCATCCGCACGGTCTTGACCTGTACGAGCGAATAGCCCTTCTCCCGGGCGTACCGTTCGAACACTTCATAAAGCTCCCTGCCTGCGCCGCTCCGCTGCCAATTCTTCAGCACGCCCATAACGAAGATCTCGGCAGTATCCCGACTCGTTTCTTTCAAGGCGATAAAGCCGACTGCATGCTCCTGGCGGCAGTCTCCGGGCTCTTCCGCCCCGTATGCCGCCCAAAAAGGCATCCGTCGGCTTTCCTTAATATAATGCTGTGCGCTCTCCGGCTGGCCGAACCACTCCGGCAGATCGTGCAGGATTTGGGCGGCAATCCTTTCCTTTTCCCCCGGCTCCGTGACCTGCCGCACCGCGGACTTCCCGCTGCGGAGCGCCGCGTTTTCTACGGCGGCTTCCATGTGATCGCCGCTGTCTGTTTCCATGCGTTTTTCTACGGCTGTCTCCGCATGCTTTTCTCCGGCTACTTCCATACGCTCTTATAATACTCCTGCAATTCCTCCGGCAGCAGCTTCCCGGTCAGAATACTCAGCTTCTTCTCATCGGAATTGTCCTCATAACGGGTCGTAACGTAGATCTTGTCCTGATAAAGGAACAGCTCAAGCTTCGCCTTATAAAGAATGCCGTCTGCGGTAAAGGCAAAAATCTCCCGGCGATTACTGAAATCCTGCGTTACCAAAACGTCGTCGATCTGCAAAAGCCCCTCCGAGCTTTCGTCGTTTGCCCAAGCTTCGGTCTGACGCGCCTTCTCGTCGTCGATATCCAGAAGCGCATCGTACTTCTTTTCGCCGTCCACGATGCGGTAATCGCAGAATGCGGATTCCTCCGCCAGCGCCGCCGTGGTCTCCTCATACAGATCCTTGCGGACATAGATCCGCTCCTTGGAATCCACGAGGTATTTCCGATCCGGATCGCCGATCACTTCGTAAAGCACCGCCAGCGTCAGGATCTTGTGCGAGGAAATGGTGCCTACCTTTTCCCCTCTCCCGGCCTTCAAAACGTCGCTAACCTGCGAGCCGATATAACTTTTACTGTCCACGTCGTTGATCAGCACATAATTTTCGTCTTCCAGAGAGATCTCCTGCATTCCGTTTACATAATGCCCCTCTGCGCCCCGGTTTCCGCTCCCGGCGGTAAAAATAAAGATCAGCACCACAAGCATAAACACGCCGAGCGCGATCAAAGGTCCCCATATTCCGGTTCTTTTTCTCATTGCTTATCCCTCGTTCTTTCCCACATAACGGCATGCCGCCCCGCACGGAAGCACCAGTCCGGTGCTGCTTACGGGAAGCCCGATCTCGTCCGCCTCCACGCTGCCTCCAAAACGACCGACCAGCTCCAGACCGGCGATATACGCCATCATAGCGGGCTGCAGCCCGGTGGTATAGGAATTAATCAGTACAAACAGCGGCTGCTCCGTCAAAACGCCGGCGCACAGCCGGACAAACTCATGAATGGAATCCTCGATCTTCCAGATCTCGCCCTTTGGTCCCCTGCCGTAAGACGGCGGATCCATAATGATCGCATCGTAGCGGTTCCCCCTGCGAATTTCGCGTTCCACAAATTTCTGGCAGTCGTCCACGATATAGCGGATGGGCGCGTCCGCCAGTCCCGAAGCCGCGGCGTTTTCCTTTGCCCAGCCGACCATGCCCTTGGAGGCGTCCACATGCGTAACGCCGGCTCCCGCCTTGGCGGCGGCGATCGTTGCTCCGCCGGTATACGCAAAGAGATTCAGCACCTTGATGTTCCGTCCCGGCTCCCTCCGCCTTGCCTCCCGGATCCGTTCGGTAAACCAGTCCCAATTTGCCGCCTGCTCCGGGAACAGCCCCGTGTGCTTAAAGCTGAAGGGCTGCAGCCAGAACCGCAGCTCTCCGTAAGAGATCTGCCATTTCTCCGGCAGATTCCGAAATTCCCATTCTCCGCCGCCCTTGTTGCTTCTATAGTAATGTCCGTTTGCCGTTCTCCAGCCCGCGTGACTGCGCTCGGTGTTCCAGAGCACCTGCGGATCGGGACGGATCAGCACATACTCTCCCCAGCGCTCGAGCTTTTCTTTCTTTGAAGTGTCCAGAACTTCATAATCCTTCCAATTCCGTGCGACCCACATGGAAGCCTCCTATTTTCTTTCTGTATGATGGGCGAGCGCACGCTCGCAAAACCTTTGGTTTTCCTCGCCTGCGAACTGTCTTCCGCGACGAGCGCTCCGCTCGCAAAACCTTCGGTTTTCCTCGCTGTTC
>JAUNGI010000036.1 GCA_030524525.1 Lachnospiraceae bacterium | reverse complement strand
GACAGCTTCCGGTTTCTCGGCACGAGCCTCCGATTCCACAACGACAGCTTCCGGTTTCCCGGCAACAGCCTCCGCTTTCTCCGCGCCAGCCTCCGGCTTCTCGTAGACGCCTTCCGAAGCTCCGGCAACGCTTTCCGTCGTCTCAATAACAACCGCCGTCTCAGAAGCCAGAGTTCTTTCTACGTCAGTAGACCTCTTTTGCTTCCGTCTTTCCGGGCGCGCTCCGTCCGTTTCTTCTTCCGTCAGCCAAAGTGCTTCCGCTGCCAACAGCACAGCTTCCTCCTGCTGCTTCTTCTCCTCATCCTCCGCCGTCTTCGCCAAAGACTTGGCATTTTCCTTTGCCTTCAGGAAACGGTTCTTGCTGAGCTTATACAGCTCGGTGGCGCGCTGCGTGTCGTGAAGCTCCGCCATCAGGTAATTGTGATAGGCTTCCTTATCCTCGTTGGCTTCGATCGCCCGTGCGACGAGCGCCTTTTCCTCCGCGCTCATGGGCGCGGGACGCTTCGCTTTCTCTTTTTTCACAGGCATGGCGGGCGCAGGCACGGCAGGTACATGCACGATCGGCTCAGGCACCTTCACCAGAGAAGTAACGCTGCGTTCCTGCGTGGGGGCGGCAACGGCTGCGGACGGCTCCGCAGGCTTCGGCGCCTCTGCGTTTTTCGGCTTTGCAGCGTTTCTTGCTTCCTCCACGGCTCTCGGTCTTGCGGCGTTTCTTGCTTCCTCCGCGGCTCTTGGCTTTGCGGCGTCCTTCGGTTCCGAAACCGTTCCGTCACGCTTTCCCTGCGGCTCCGTCTTGCCCAAAGCATCCGGCTTTGCCGCCGCGTTCTGCTTGCCGGCGCGGCTCGCGTTCCCCGGCTTCTGCGAAGCTCCGGCTTTCGGCTGCGCGCCGCCGGTCCGCTCCGAATTGCTCCGATTTTGCGCGCCCCGGTTCTGACCGTTCCGGTTCCGAGCGCCCTCGCCGCCGGAGCTCTTTCTGCCGTTCCGCTGACGGTCGCCCCCGCCGTTGTTCCGGTTCTCCGCGTCGGGACGCGTGCTGCGCTTTGCCTGTCCCACGCGCTTGCCCTTCTCGTAAACCTCATGCTCGGTCATGTTTTGAACCTGCTTATTCTTCTTGCCGAACAGACCGAACAGACCGCCCTTCGCAGGCTCCTCCTCGTTCAGCACCTGCCGGATATCGGCGAGCCGCTCGATCGTCAGACCGGTCATGCTCTGCATTTCGTGAATGGCAGGCTCATAGCCCTTATCATTGGAAATAATGTAAAACGCCTTTCCCGCCTTTTTTGCAATATCATAGCCCATATGTACCATGATAATGAAATCCAGCGCGTTTTTCCCGATCTGATCGTTCGTGATCAGCTCCACCGTTGCGTGGCAATGCAGGATCGCCTCCGCCTCAATGAGCGAAAGCTTGGAACATTTCGGGCCGAGAAAGATCTTCACATGATCCTTCTCGTTCAGATCCAGAATACCGTTCAAACCGGCGGTACTCACATTCTCAAAGTCGATATAGATAATTCTTTTCATAAAAATTGTTTCTCCGATTCAAAAGTTGTGCAAACAGCGGGGCATGCCCGCGCCGTCTTGGTTAATAGTTGACGCTCAAGTCGTCGAGGTTGCATCGGTAGGACGGAAGAAACTCCGCGAGAAAGATCTCGGCTTCCGGCACGTTCAGCGCATGGATCGCCGCCTCCACGGTCTTTTGCGCACTTTCAAATTCACGGTTCCCCGCCTTTTCCTCTTCCATGCACTTGATCAGCGCGGAAAGCTTGTCCGCCGCCTTTACGAGCCGCCAAAGCTCCTCCTCGCCGGGCTGCGGAAAAAAGATCCCTTCATAATCCGACTGCAGATCCTCCGGCAGCAGGCCCAGCAGGGAACGGGTCGCCCGCTCCTCGATGGAATGGAACAGCTCCTGCATCTCCTGATTGTAATACTTGACCGGGGTCGGCATGTCGCCGGTGATAATCTCGTTGGAATCGTGAAATATGCCGATGACCGCCGCGCGCTCCGCATCGTAATGCTTTCCGAGCCTGCGGTTTCCGAGAACCGCCAGCGCGTGGGAAAGCATCGCGACCTCAAGTGAATGCTCACAGATGTTCTCCCGCTCGGAATTCCGCATCAGCGCCCAGCGCTCGATGTACTTCATTCTTGACATCATGGCATAAAAGTGACTCATTGTTTCCCATCCTCGCGTTACTTTTGTTGCTGCTTTTGAAGCCACTGCTCGGTACGCTTTCTGTCCCGCTCCATCTGCAGCCTCAAATACTGTCCCGTATAGGACGCTTCGTTTTCCATAACCTGTTCGGGGGTTCCCTGCGCGATCACGGTTCCGCCCCCGTCGCCGCCCTCCGGGCCCATATCGATCAGATAGTCCGCCGTCTTGATCACATCCAAATTATGCTCGATAACGACGACCGTATTGCCGCCCTCCGCAAGACGCTTCAAAATGACGATCAGCTTGTCCACGTCCGCAAAATGCAGACCGGTGGTGGGCTCGTCCAGAATATAGATCGTCTTGCCGGTGCTGCGGCGCGCAAGCTCCGTTGCCAGCTTGATGCGCTGCGCCTCTCCTCCCGAAAGCAGGGTCGAGGGATGCCCCAGCTTCAAATAGGAAAGCCCCACCTCGTTCAGCGTTTCGATCTTGCGGCGAATGGACGGTACGTTCTCAAAAAAATGCACGGCTTCCTCGATCGTCATGTCCAGCACGTCGCTGATATTCTTTCCCTTGTAGGTGACCTCCAGCGTCTCCCGGTTGTAGCGCTTGCCCCCGCAGACCTCGCAGGGCACATAAACGTCCGGCAGAAAATTCATCTCGATCTTGTTGATGCCGTCGCCCTGACACGACTCGCAGCGGCCGCCCCGGATGTTAAAGCTGAAGCGCCCCTTCGAGTAGCCGCGCATTTTCGCCTCCTGCGTGCCGGCAAACAGGTCGCGGATCTGATCGAACACGCCGGTGTAGGTGGCGGGATTGGAGCGCGGCGTTCTTCCGATCGGCGACTGGTCGATGGCAATGACCTTGTCGAGCTGCTCCACGCCCAAGATCCGGTCGTGGTCGCCGGAGATCGTTCTTGCGCGGTTCAGCTTTCTTGCCAGCGTTTTGTACAGAATTTCGTTGACGAGCGAGCTCTTTCCGGAGCCGGACACGCCGGTCACACAGGTGAATACGCCGAGCGGCAGCTTCACCGTAATGTTTTTCAGGTTGTGCTCCCTTGCGCCCTCGATCGTCAGCCAGCCCTTGGGCGTCTGCCGCACCTCCGGCGTCGGGATCATCCGCTTGCCGGACAAATACTGCCCGGTCAGCGAGCGTTCCTCCGCCATAATGTCATAAACCGAGCCCTGCGCCACGACCTCGCCGCCGTGCTCGCCCGCTTCGGGGCCGATGTCAACGACCCAGTCCGCCGCCCACATCGTGTCCTCGTCGTGCTCCACCACAAGCAGCGTGTTTCCGAGATCGCGCAGCTCCTTGAGCGCGGTAATCAGCTTGTCGTTGTCGCGCTGATGCAGACCGATGCTCGGCTCGTCCAGAATGTACGCAACGCCGACGATCCCGGAACCGATCTGGGTCGCAAGGCGGATGCGCTGGCTTTCTCCGCCGGAAAGGGAAGCCGTTCCCCGCGAGAGCGTCAGATACTCCAGCCCTACGGTTTTCAAAAAGCCTACGCGGGCGCGGATCTCCTTTAGGATCTGCTCGCCGATCTTCTGCTGCTGGCTTGTAAGCTCCAGATTGTTCATGAAGTCATACAGCGTCCGTACCGAAAGATCGCACACCTCGCTGATGTTCTTTCCGCCCACCGTGACCGCCAGCGCTTCCTTTTTGAGCCTTCTTCCGCCGCACTCCGTACAGGGCGTGATCTGCATAAAGCTTTCGTATTCCTGCTTCATCGTGTCGGAAAAGGTCTCGCGGTATTTGCGCTCCACATTCTTCAAAAGCCCCTCGAAGGCGACCGGGTAGACGCCCTGCCCGCGCTGGCTCTTGTAATGCACGAGCACCTCCCTGCCGCCGGTGCCGTACAGCAGCACCCGCTTGATCTCCTCCGGATAGTCCTGAAACGGCGTGTCCAAGGAAAAATGGTATTCCTCCACCAGCGCATCGAGCGTTGCCCGCGTAAAGCTGCCCTTGTCGGTGCAGGACTGCCAGCCCGTGACCTGAATCGCGCCCTGATTGATGCTCAGAGTTTTGTCCGGGATCATCAGATCCTCGGAAAACTCCATCTTGTAGCCGATCCCGTGGCAGACCGGGCATGCGCCGAAGGGATTGTTGAAGGAAAACGTCCGCGGCTCCATCTCGTCGATCGTGCCGCCGCAGTCGGGGCAGGCAAAATTCTGAGAAAAACGAAGCATCTCGCCGTCGGTCACATCGACGTACGCAAGTCCCTCGGAAAGCCTCATCGCCGCCTCCATCGAGTCGGTCAGACGCTTCTCAATGCCCGGTCTTACGACCAGACGGTCGATGATGATCTCAATGCTGTGCTTCCGGTTTTTCTCCAGCTTGATCTCCTCCGACAGCTCGTACAGATTCCCGTCGATGCGCACGCGCACATAGCCGCTCTTTCTGGCCTGCTCCAGCACCTTGGTATGCTCGCCCTTTTTGCCCCGCACGACCGGAGCCAGAAGCTGGATGCGCGTCCGCTCCGGAAGCCGCAGGATCTCGTCCACCATCTGGTCGATCGACTGCCGGGCAATGACCCTGCCGCAGTTCGGGCAGTGCGGCGTTCCGACGCGGGCATACAGCAGTCGGAAGTAATCGTAGATCTCCGTCACCGTTCCCACCGTGGAGCGGGGGTTGCGGTTCGTGGATTTCTGCTCTATGGAAATGGCAGGCGGAAGTCCCTCGATGCTGTCCACATCGGGCTTTTCCATCTGCCCCAAGAACATTCGCGCATAAGAAGACAGGGACTGCATATAGCGCCGCTGCCCTTCCGCGTAGATCGTGTCAAAGGCAAGCGAGGACTTGCCGGAGCCGCTTAACCCCGTCAGGACCACAAACTTGTCTCGCGGTATATTGATATCAATATCTTTCAGATTGTTTTCTCTTGCTCCCCGCACGCGGATGAATTTTTTTACATCCTCGGCGGTCATCCGTTTCTGGCTCATGTGACCGTTCGTACTCCTTCTATTTCCCTTCGTCGTCCAGCTCCTGAAGCTGTTTTTTGATCTCAAGAATTTCATCCCGCAGCTCCGCCGCACGTTCAAAATTGAGTTCTACAGCGGCAGAATGCATCTTTTTCGTGAGCTTGGAAACGAGCGTCTCCAGTTCCTTCCGGCTCATGGACTCCCAATCCTTGGAGATGCCGTTCGTCACCTTTTCCGCCTTGGAGCTGATGCTGATGAGATCGCGCACCTTCTTCTGAATGGTCTGGGGAGTAATGCCGTGCGCTTTGTTGTAAGCGTCTTGGATCTGGCGGCGGCGGCGCGTTTCTTCGATCGCCTGCGCCATCGAGTCGGTGATCGTATCCGCATACATCACCACATGACCGCTTACGTTCCGGGCAGCCCTGCCGATCGTCTGCACGAGCGAGGTGCGCGAGCGCAGAAAGCCCTCCTTGTCCGCGTCGAGGATCGCCACCAGACTGATCTCCGGAATGTCCAGCCCCTCCCGCAGCAGGTTGATGCCCACAAGCACGTCGAACACGTCCATCCGCATGTCGCGGATGATCTCCGAACGCTCCAGCGTGTCGATATCCGAATGCAGATATTTGACACGGATGCCAAGCTCTCTCAGGTAATCGGTCAGCTCCTCCGCCATTCGCTTGGTCAGCGTCGTCACAAGGATCTTGTTCTTTTTTGCGACCTCCCGGTTGATCTCCCCCACCAGATCGTCGATCTGCCCCTCCACGGGACGGACGAAAACCTCCGGATCCAGCAGTCCCGTCGGGCGGATGATCTGCTCGACCCGAAGCAGCTCATGCTCCGCCTCGTAGTCGTTCGGCGTCGCAGAAACAAAGAGCATCTGGTTGATGTGCGACTCGAACTCGGAAAAGCAGAGGGGCCGGTTGCATTTTGCGGAAGGCAAGCGGAATCCGTAGTCTACTAGTGTCGTCTTGCGCGCTTGGTCGCCGTTGTACATGCCGCGCACCTGCGGCAGCGTGATATGGGACTCGTCCACGATGATCAGAAAGTCGTCGGGAAAGAAATCCAAAAGCGTATTCGGCGTATCCTCCGGCGTCAGTCCGGACAGGTGCATGGAATAATTCTCAATGCCGGAGCAGAAGCCGGTCTCCCGCAGCATTTCAATGTCAAAGTTGGTGCGTTCGGAAATGCGCTGCGCTTCCAGCAGCTTATCCTCGCTGCGGAAATAGCGGACACGCTCCTGAAGCTCGTCCTCGATCTTAACGAGCGCGCGCTTCATCTGCTCGGCTTCCACAACATAATGCGAGGCGGGAAAGATGATCATATGCTCCAGATTCAGCTTTGCCTTACCCGTCACGGTATCAATGATCTGGAGCCGGTCGATCTCCTCGCCGAAAAATTCGATCCGGTACGCCTCTCCGTCCCCGCTGGAGATCGGATAGAGCTCGACCACGTCGCCGCGCACGCGGAACGTGCCGCGCTTGAAGTCCATATCGTTCCGGTCGTACTGCATCTCGATCAGCTTGCGCAGCAGCTCGTCGCGGTCGCGCACCATTCCGGGGCGCAGGCTGACGGTCATGTTCTGATATTCCGAAGGACTTCCCAAGCCGTAAATGCACGAAACCGACGCCACCACAATAACATCCCGCCGCTCGGTCAGAGCCGCGGTTGCGGAATGGCGGAGCCGGTCGATCTCGTCATTGATCGCCGAATCCTTTTCAATATAGGTGTCGGTGGAGGGCACATACGCCTCCGGCTGATAATAATCGTAATACGATACGAAATATTCTACCGCGTTGTCCGGAAAAAATTCCTTGAACTCGCCGTAGAGCTGCGCCGCCAGCGTCTTGTTGTGGGAAATGATCAGCGTGGGGCGGTTCAGTCTGGCAATGACGTTCGCCATCGTAAAGGTCTTTCCCGAGCCGGTGACGCCCAGAAGAGTCTGAAATTGATTGCCCTCCTCAAAGCCCTTCACCAAGGCGTCGATCGCCTCCGGCTGGTCGCCGGTCGGCTGAAATTCCGATACCAGATGGAAATGATCCATGAACAGCCTCCTGTCAGATTATTCTTCGCCGGTCCCGCCCAAAGCCAGCTTCTTCAAATAGCCGTTGATAAACGGATCCAGCGCGCCGTCCAGCACCGCCTGCGCGTTGCCGATCTCCACGCCCGTGCGATGGTCCTTGACCATTGTATACGGCTGTAGAACATAGGAACGTATTTGGTTTCCGAAGTTGATATCCTTTACCTCGCCGCGAATGCCCGACTCCTTGCTCGCCTGCTCCTGCTGCTTCAAAAGGTACAGCTTTGCCTTTAACATCTGCATCGCCTTGTCCTTATTCTGGAACTGTGAACGCTCGTTCTGGCACTGCACCACGGTTCCGGTCGGGATGTGGGTAATGCGGATGGCGGAGCTTGTTTTGTTGATATGCTGACCGCCCGCGCCGCTGCTTCGGTAGGTGTCGATCCGCAGGTCGTCGGGATCGATCTCCACATCCACGTCCTCCTCGATGTCCGGCATGACGTCGCAGGAGACAAACGAGGTCTGCCGCTTCCCGGCGGCGTTGAACGGGCTGATGCGCACGAGCCGATGAACGCCGTGCTCCGATTTCAGATAACCGTACGCGTTCGTTCCGTTCACCTGAAACGTCACCGACTTGATCCCCGCCTCGTCTCCGTCCAGATAGTCGAGGACTTCCAGCGAAAAGCCTTTTTTCGCAGCCCAGTGCTGATACATCCGGTACAGCATTCCCGCCCAGTCGCAGCTCTCGGTTCCGCCCGCGCCCGCATGGAGCGTCACGATCGCGTTTTCCCGATCGTATTCCCCGGACAGCAGCGTCGTAAGCCGCAGGCTCTCAAGCTCCTCCACGAAGGCGTCCAGCTCCGCCTGAATTTCCGGGATCATGGCGGGATCGTTTTCCTCATAGCCCATTTCCAGCAGCGTCATAATGTCCTCGTACTGCCCTTCCAGTCCGGCAAAGCCCTCGACCGTGTCCTTCAGACCTTTCAGCTCCCGTACGCTCGCCTGCGCCTTCTCGGCGTTGTCCCAAAAGCCCGGAGACTCCATAATGCCTTCCAGCTCCTCGATCCTGCGCTTTTTGCTTTCCAGATCGAGCGAAGCGCCGACCTCGCGCAGCGGCTGCTCGTAGCTTTGAAGCGTATATTTCATTTGGTCCAATTCAACCATAGGATTCCTCTCCCACAACAAAATAATTCGTTACAGATTTGTTTTTCTACCGCAGCAGAACTTATATTTTTTGCCGCTTCCGCACGGACACGGATCGTTCGGCTGGATCTTCTTCGAAGCCCGGCGGACCGGTTCCTTTACGGTGCTCGTGTCCCTGTTCGTTCCGGTCACCTTGGCGACCTCCTCCCGCTCCACCTTCTGCTCGACCTTAATGTGCATCAGCGCCCGAACCGTTTCCTTGGCGATGGACTGCACCATCTCGTCAAACATATCGAAGCCTTGGAACTTGTATTCCTGCACCGGACTTCTCTGACCGTATGCCTGCAGACCGATTCCCTGCCGAAGCTGATCCATATCGTCGATGTGCACCATCCACTTCTGGTCGATCACACGGAGCAGGATCACGCGCTCCACCTCGCGGAAGCTTTCCGGCTCCGGGAACTGCGCCTCCTGCGCGGCATATTTTTCCAGCGCGCGCTGCTGCAGCTCCTCCAGAAGCTTCTTCTTGTTGATGTGCCGAAGCTCCTCCTCGCCGATCGTGACCGGCGCAAACGGAATGACCGTAAGCAGCTCCTGATTCAGCGCCTCCAAGTCCCACTCCTCCGGAAGCTGGTCGTCGCCGATCACCTGATTCACGATATTGTCCACGGTGTTCCGCACCATTTTCAGGATGAAATCGCGCATGTTCTCGCCGTCGAGCACTCTCCGGCGCTCCTCGTAAATGATCTCTCTCTGCTCGTTGTTTACCTGATCGAACTCCAACAGATTTTTCCGGATGCCGAAATTGTTGTCCTCGATCTTCTTCTGCGCCTTCTCGATCACGCTGCTGAGCATCTTGTGATGGATCTCCTGCCCGTCGTCCAGTCCGAGCGTCTTGAAAATGCCCATCATCCGCTCCGAGCCGAACAGACGCATCAGGTCGTCCTCCAGCGAGATATAAAAGCGGGATTCGCCCACGTCGCCCTGACGGCCCGCACGACCGCGCAGCTGATTGTCGATCCGTCGGGATTCGTGCCGCTCGGTACCGATGATCTTCAGACCGCCGTATTCGGTCACATGCTCTCCGAGCTTGATATCCGTGCCTCGGCCCGCCATGTTCGTGGCGATCGTAACCGCACCGGGCTGACCGGCTTCCGCAATGATCTCCGCCTCCAGCTCATGATATTTCGCATTCAGCACCTTATGCGGAATGTTCTTCTTCCGCAGGGCGGCGCTGACCTCCTCGGACGCCTCGATCGTGATCGTACCGACAAGCACCGGCTGAAGCTTGGCATGGGCCTCCGCTACCGCCTCCACGATCGCCGCAAGCTTCTCCCGCTTCGTGCGGTAAACCGCGTCCTCGTGGTCGATACGCTGTACCGGACGGTTCGTCGGAACGGCGACAACGTCCATGCCGTAGATCTCCCGGAACTCCTTTTCCTCGGTCAGAGCCGTACCGGTCATGCCGCATTTGCGCGTATACTTGTTGAAAAAGTTCTGAAAGGTGATGGTTGCCATCGTGCGGCTCTCGCGCTTCACCTTAACGTGCTCCTTTGCCTCGATCGCCTGATGCAGACCGTCGGAGTACCGCCGTCCGGGCAGGATCCGTCCGGTAAAGTCGTCCACGATCAGGATCTGATCGTCCTTCACCACATAGTCCTTGTCCTTGAACATCAGGTTATGGGCGCGCAGAGCGAGGATCACGTTGTGCTGGATCTCCAGATTTTCGGGGTCCGCCAGATTGTCGATGCGGAAAAACTGCTCGACCTTGCGCACGCCCTCTTCGGTCAGGTTTACGTTCTTGTCCTTTTCGTTTACGACGAAATCGCCGGTCTCCTTCGTTTCCTCGCCCATCAGGATATCCATCTTGGAGAGCTCGGTCTCTGTACCGCGCTTTAACTGCGTCGCCAAAATGTCGCAGACCTCGTAGAGCTTCGTGGACTTGCCGCTCTGTCCGGAAATGATCAGCGGCGTTCTCGCCTCGTCGATCAGCACCGAGTCCACCTCGTCGATCACCGCAAAATTCAGTCCGCGCATTACAAGCCGTTCCTTGTAGAGCACCATGTTGTCACGGAGATAGTCGAAGCCGAATTCGTTATTGGTTCCGTAGGTGATGTCGCAGGCATAGGCCTCCTGCCGCTCCTTCGGCTCCATATGGTTGAGGATGCAGCCCACGGTCAGCCCCAGAAAGCTGTGTACCTGCCCCATCCACTCCGCGTCTCGCTTTGCCAGATAGTCGTTGACCGTGACAACGTGAACGCCCTTGCCTTCCAGCGCGTTCAGATATACGGGGAAGGTCGAAACGAGCGTCTTGCCCTCACCGGTACGCATCTCGGCGATCCGTCCCTGATGCAGGATGATCCCGCCCATCAGCTGTACGCGGTAGGCACGCTGCCCGAGCGTTCTCTTGGCTGCCTCCCGAACCACCGCATAGGCCTCCACGAGAAGGTCGTCGAGCGTCGCCCCGTCCGCCAGCCGCTGCCGGAACTCCACGGTCTTGGCCGCCAGCCGTTCGTCGGTCAGCGCCTCGTATTCCGGCTCCAAGGCCTCGATTTTATCCACAAGCGGAGTGATCCGTTTGATTTCTCTTTCACTGTGTGTCCCGAAAATTTTAGAAGCTAAACTCATGTCTTCCTCCATACCTCCTGTCTTCCGTCCAGCCGGCAAAGCGCCCTTTTCCCTGTTTCCTATAGAACGCCATATTATCATAGATTATATCACTTTTTCCCTAGCTCCGCAACAAAAGAAGCGTTTTTTCCGTCTCTCCCAAGAATTGTCGCACGATTCTAAATTTCATGCACAATTTTCCAAAAACGAAAAAGTCAAGTCCCCTGTCGAAATTTGTTGAGTTTCCGCGATTTTTTTCTGTTTTTACCAGAACAAACCTTCGGGCATTCGACAAAAATCAACATACTACACTCATGGAAAATGCCTGTGGATAAAGTGGATAAAAATGTGAATAACAATAAAATCCCGATAAATTCAGCCTTTTCCGTTGTGGATAACTCGTGAAAGCCCGAATTTTATCCACAGTTTTCGCTTTTATCCACAGAGAAATTGTTTGTATCCTTTTTGTGCAAGATGTCTAATCGGGGTTTTTGAGCCATTCTTTTTCCCTTTTTTGGTGGCTGCAAAAAACGTAGGATTTCCCGTTTTTCTTACATATTTACAGAAAATGCTGCGGCATACGCCTTCTTTCTACACCGGTCGATCTTCTCGTCTTTTTCGACATTTTCCGTTCTTCCACAGTCGTCTCGCTTTTTCGGCACCAGAAAAGGCTACGGAAAGCGTCTTTGCGCGCTTTCCGTGCCGCCGCTCCCTTTTTTTCGAGAAAGCGCTCTCCGTCGAAGGTCCTATTTGAGAATCCCCATGGCGAGCAGCTCGTTGACCGTCATTATAAAGAACAGGAAGCCGGTCCCCAGCACCAAGGGGACGGTGATCAGCTTCCGAAAGCTGCCCCGCTTGGAGCTTTCCCGAACGGAAGAACGGATCGTCTCATAGGTGCCGTTCCGCTTTGCAAGCGCCCGGTACACAAAAAACGCCAGCACGCCGAAAAATACCGCCTGCGGAACCATCGCCAGCACCATCGAGGGCGTGATGCCGCTCTCGCTCTCCGCCTCCAAGGCGTTCGCAAAGCTCTCGCTTTTCCCGCTCAGCCAGTTCATTGCATAGAGCACCAGCACCGAGAACCCGTTGTAGCACAGATGAACCAGCATCGAGGAAAACAGGCTTCCGGTCGCCTCGATCAAAAGCGCGAACACAAAACCCAGCGCAAACGCATAGAAAAACTGATTGAAATTTGCGTGCATCATGCCAAACAAAAAGCCGCTGAGCAGCGCCCCCTTCCAGACCGAATGCTCCCGGTAGGCGTGAAAGAATACGCCCCGGTAAACGGTCTCCTCCAAAACGGCAGGCACCACGGCGACCATCAGAAACATGGCGGCAAAGGGGATCGAGGTCGATTCCGCGCTGAGGGTGTCGCTGATGTTATATTCCAAAAACAGCATGGACACCGCGTTGATGAGCGTCAGCACCGGATAGAGCAGAAAGGCAAACAGCAGCACCAGCAGAACGCTCGGCAGATCGAGCCTCCGAAGCCGCAGGAAGGAGCGCGCCGGGACCCGCTTGATCAAAAGCCAGCCGATCGCAGGCAGCGCCAGCACGCCCTGCGAGACCGCCAGCGAACCGATCAGCCCCGGATCCAACCATGCGACCAAAAACGAGCCCAGAAGATAAAAGCCTAGCGTCAAAAGAAAAAGTCGGTTGACGCTCCGGATCCGCCCGCCTGTCAGCTCCTCACATTCCATACGTTCCATACGTTTTCCTCCATATCGAATCTTATTTTCCGAAAAAGCACTTATATAGAGTATAACGCACTTTTGCGAAATCGCAAGGAATTCTTTTTTCCTGTAGGAATTCCCGTAAAAATGTGGTAAAATATAAGCGACGCCAAGAACAAAGAATCTCGCTCGCGAGATTCTCCGCCTGCGGCGGGTCGTTCCAGCGACCCGCCGCAGTGCGATCCCCGCGGAGCGTTTTCTTTCATAGGACGCTCTTTCCTATGAAAAAAAAGAGCTTAGCAATGCTAAGCCCCCTTTTGTTTATGCCGCGAGGAATTAGATTGAAAAATCACATTGATATGCTGATTTTTCAATCCGCTATTTGTTTCTGAGCGAAAGCAAATAGCGTTGATTGCAGAAGAGAAATCGCCTTCGCGAATTTCTCTTCGCCTCTTCGCGACAAGGTCGCTCAGATATGTGGAGTAGATTGAAAATCACACGGATGTGCTGATTTCTCAATCGGCTCTTTGTGCCGGAGCGTCACAAAGAGTTTTTATGGCAGAGGAGAAAACGCCTGGGTGGATCGCTCGTCGCCCCGTCGCGTAAACGCTCCGGAATGGAGATTTTTATGGAATTGGGAAGAATACAGAAATTAACGGTAGAGGAAATCAAAGACCAAGGAGCCTATCTCATCGACAGCAGCGCATCCCTTCCGGCACTGCCGGAACAACCGCGCCTTGCCAACCGCGTTTTGCAGATCCCGCACATTCTGCTTCCGAAAAACCAGTGCGGTCACCTTGCTCCGGGCGATTCGGTAACGGTGTTTGTATATAAGGATTCGAGCGACCGCCCGATCGCCACGACGACGCTTCCGCCGCTGGAGCTTGGCGGCGTCGCGGAGCTTACGGTCACGCAGGTGACCCGCATCGGCGCTTTTTTAAGCTGGGGCCTCGCCAAGGATCTGCTGCTCCCCTTCCATGAGCAGACCGCGCGGGTAAAGGAGGGCGACTCCGTTTTGGCGGCACTCTATATCGACAAAAGCAGTCGGCTCTGCGCCACGATGAAGCTGTATCCCTATCTCCATACCGATTCTCCCTACCACAGGGACGACCGGGTCAGCGGCAGGATCTACGAGACCAGCAATAACTTCGGCGTCTTTGTCGCCGTGGACAACCAATATTCCGCAATGATCCCGAAGCGAGAGGTATTTTTCCCCTTACTGCCGGGACAACCCATCGAAGCGCGCGTCGCCAGAGTCTTGGAGGACGGAAAGCTGACGCTCAGCCTCCGCGATAAGGCATATCTGCAAATGGACGGCGACAGCCAGCTCGTCTACTCCGCCCTGCGGGGAGCCGGGGGCTACCTTCCCTACCACGACAAAAGCAGCGCGGACGAGATCAAGGCTCGCTTCGGCATGGGAAAGAACGCCTTTAAGCGCGCGCTGGGACACCTGTACAAAGAAAAGCGGATCACGCTGGAGGAAAACGGGATCCGCCTCGTCCCGCCGCCGGAGGAGCAGCCGCCGAAGAATTGAGGACCTGCGCTTCCGCCGCTTCGGAGTTCCCGGCGCTGCATACGGTAACGACCGCCACGCGCCGCACGCCGCCGCTTTTCAAAACGCGGGCGCAGGCTTCCAACGTGCTGCCGGTCGTCAAAATATCATCCACAAGGAGGACGCTTTCCGGCATCCTCCTTTTCTTTCGTCGAAAACGGCGGGAGATCGCAAAGGCGCCGTTTAGATTTTTCAGACGCTCCGCCGCGTTCAGCTCCTTTTGCGGCGCGGTATAGCGCGTTCGGACAAGCAGACGGGGCTCGCAGGGAAGGCGCAGCCCGTCCGCAAGCGCCCGTGCCAGCACCTGCGCCTGATTGTAGCCCCGCTGCCGGAGCTTCCGCCGATGAATCGGGACCGGCACAACGGCTTCCGCGGCAAACCCCCGCAGCGCCGCTCCGTGAAGGCGCAGAAGCTCTCCGGCATAAAAAGCGCCGTTTGCCTCCCGCTCCAGAAACTTAAAGCCCAGCACGGATTCCCGCGCGGCGCCCTCATACCGAAACGCGGAAAAGCCCCGTTCAAAGCACGGCATACGCTTCCGGCAGGAAATACAGTATTCCTCCGTCTCCTCCGTGGGTCTGCCGCAGCGGAAGCAAACGCTTTCGCCAAGCTCCCGCAGCTTTCTCCGACACTCCGGGCAGCAGACGTTCTCCCACGGATAGCGCAGACCGTCGCAGACCGGGCAGCGCGGCGGAAAGATAAAAGACAGCAGCGTCTGCATAAAACACCTCCCGCAGGGTTTTCTCCGCTTTCCAGCATACCCGAAAGCCGCAAAAAAAGCATCCGGCAAAACCAACGGATCTCCCTGCAAAAAAGCGGCAAAATACCCGGAACGCTCCGAAAGCACAAAAAAAATGCCGGCATTTTGCTGTAAAATACCGGCATAAAATTATGCGCTTTTTTCCGCAGGGCTCTCAGAAAAGCTTCTCCGGATATTTGCCCTCGGCGATCAGACGATGGATCGAGGCGACAAACTGCGGCTTATCCTCCTTATAGGTCACGCCGAACCAACGGTCGTTCGTCGGCAGCACCTGCACGGACGCGCGCCCCTCCTTGACCATCCTTCCGACCACCTCCGGCAGCAGAAACTCCGCTTTTTCCGGCTTGGCAGGCACGTCGATCGCAAAAAACTCCTCAAACCGCACCGACAGCTCCTCCAGAAAATCGGGCGTGAAGCCCCACATATTCATGGAGACCGGCACGTCCGGCGAAAGGGTCACCTGCTCGCCCCGCCCGTTCTCGCCAAGCACCGCATCGCCCTCTCTGCGAAGCTCAAAATGCTCCTCCACGTCGAGCATCCTCCCGTCCGCCACCTGACAGATCCCGCGGGTCACTCTGCCGTGCTCGCTCAGCGTATTGCCCAGCACAAACCCCGCCATACAATACCGCTGCGACGCGTCCTCCGGAAGCCGCATCAGATAGTCGTGCATCATCCGAAACGCCTGACTGCCGTAATAGTCGTCCGCATTGATCACGACAAAGGGCTCCCGAAGCGTTCCCCTGCACGAGAGCACCGCGTGACCGGTTCCCCAAGGCTTTGTCCGTCCCTCCGGCACAGCGTAGCCCTCCGGGATCGCCTCCTTTTCCTGAAATACATACTCCACGGCGATCTGCTTCTCCATGCGGTTCCCGATGATCTCCCGAAAATCCCGTTCCAGCTCCCTCCGGATAATAAAGATCACCTTGTCAAAGCCCGCCTTTTTCGCATCGAAAATGGAATAATCCATAATGATCTCTCCGTTCGGACCGACCGGCTCCAGCTGCTTAATGCCCCCTCCAAAACGGCTGCCCATTCCCGCCGCCATCACAACCAACGCAGTCTTTTTCATAATTATGCTCCTTCCTGCCTCCTATCCACAGCTACTGCATTTCTCCCCATGCGTCTCCATCCGTCTGTATTTTTGTAATTTCTCGGATCCGTTCCGTAAGTCCCGTGTGCCGCTTCTGCTCGTTGGCGTTGGCGATCATCCGCAGGATCGTTCCTTCGCTGCCCACCAGCGTCACGCAGCGGGTCGCCCGCGTCACTCCCGTATAGAGCAGGTTCCGGTTGAACAGCATCCGGGGTCCGGTCAGCAGCGGCATCACGACCGCCGGATATTCGCTGCCCTGCGACTTATGTATCGTGATCGCGTAGGCATGCTCCAGCTCGTCAAGCTGAGAAAACGGATACTCCACCATATGATTTTCGTCAAACCGGATCTCCATCGTTTCCGCAAAACGGTTGATGGTTTGGATGATCCCCATATCCCCGTTGAAGATCCCGGTTCCGGTCTCCACCGGAATCCCGTACCGGCTCCGCACCTCCCACGGGATCTGATAATTGTTCCGGATCTGCATGACCTTGTCGCCCTCCCGGAACAGCGTGCTGCGGTACTCATATTCCACCTTTTTCCCGTCCGGCGGATTCAGACGCTCCTGTAGGATCTGGTTGAGACGCTCGACGCCCAGCTCGCCCTTGCGCATCGGCGTCAGCACCTGAATATCATAGGGCGTCGCCCCCACATATTTCGGAAGCTTCTGCTCCACAAGCTGCAAAAGCACCGAAACGATGGTCTGCGGCTGCTCCCTCCGCAGCAGGAAAAAATCCCGGCTTTTGTTCGTAAAGGCAATCGGCTCGCCCCGATTGATTTTATGGGCGTTGACAATGATATCGCTTTCCTCCGCCTGCCGAAAGATCTTCGTAAGCGTTACAACGGAAAACGCCCGACTGCTCATGATATCCTTCAAAACGTTTCCCGGCCCCACGCTCGGAAGCTGATCGCTGTCCCCCACAAGGATCAGACGGGTGCCCGCCGGAATCGCGCGCAGAAGCGCGTTCATCAAAAAGATATCCACCATGGACATTTCGTCAATAATGACCACGTCGGTTTCCAGCGGAGTTTCCTCGTTGCGTCCAAAAACGCCGCCGCCCTCCTTCTCCGAGGTCATCGTAACCTCCAAAAGCCGGTGGATGGTTCTCGCTTCTACACCTGTAGCTTCCGTCATTCTCTTGGCTGCCCGCCCGGTAGGAGCCGCCAGCAGCATTTCCATTCCCTCCGACTCAAACAGGCGGATGATCGCGTTGATCGTCGTCGTCTTCCCGGTTCCGGGGCCGCCGGTCAGCAGAAACAGCCCGGAACGCGCCGCCTCGAAAACCGCCTCGCGCTGGATCTCGTCGAGCGTGATGTTCAGTTCGCTTTCGATCTGCGCCACCTTTGCGTTCAGCCGGACGGCAGGCACGTCGTAACGTATGTTCAGATCCAGCAGCATCCGCGCAATGCTCAGCTCGGTAAAATAATAGCTTGCGGCATAGATCTGCTCCTCCGGTTCCCCGTCCTCCCGCGGAATCGTCTTTATCATGAGCTTTCGTTCCAGCGCAAGCTCCGCCAGCTGCCGCTCGATCGCCTCCTCGGAAACGCCGAGCAGCTCCGCCGTATAGGGCAGCAGACGTTCCTTCGGCAGATAAACATGCCCGGACTGACTTCCGAGCTGCAGGGCATAGAGAATGCCCGCCCGAACGCGGTAGTCGGAATCGGCGCCGATCCCGATCCTCCCGGCAATCTCGTCCGCGATCCGAAAGCCCACGCCCTGAATATCCTCCGTGAGCCGGTACGGATTGGTCTCCAAGACCTCCTGCATCCGCTCGCCGTACTGCTTGTATATTTTTACCGCCAGATTGGTCGTGATCCCGTAGCGCTGCAAATAAAGCATCGCGTCCCGCATGGCGCGCTTTTCCTGAAATTGCTCGAAGATTTCCCGCGCCATCCGCTCGCTGATCCCCTTGACCTCCGCCAGACGCTCCGGCTCCCGCTCGATGATCTGAAACGTCCGTTCTCCGAAGCGCCGCACGATGCGTCCCGCCAGCGTGGCGCCCACGCCCTTGATGGCGCCGCTGCCAAGGTAGCGCTCCATTGCGGCTTTGTCGGTGGGCGTCTTCACCTCAAAGCGCGTCACCTGAAGCTGCTCTCCGTAAATGGCGTGGCTGACGGAATTGCCCTCCACGGCGACAAATTCTCCCTCCGAAATCATCGGAAAGCTGCCCACGCAGGTCGTCTCTTCGCTGCCGTCCGCTGAAACAAGACTGAGAACGGTGTACCCGTTCTCAGAATTGCGATATACGATTCGTTCTACATATCCTTCCCGTTGTTCCAAGCTTTTTCTCCCTGCTGCCCCCGCTACAGGACGGATCT
This sequence comes from Lachnospiraceae bacterium, assembly GCA_030524525.1. Classification (GTDB taxonomy): domain Bacteria; phylum Bacillota; class Clostridia; order Lachnospirales; family Lachnospiraceae; genus ISDg. The sequence continues at coordinate 10,935 of JAUNGI010000036.1, read as the reverse complement.
CCTCTTTCTTCCGCTGAGCATCTCCACATACTTTCCGGTACCGATGGCAACGCAGCGCATCGTATTTTCCGCAGTCATCGTGTTGATCCCGGTCTTTTCTTCGATCAGATCCTCCAGACCGTAAAGCAGCGCTCCGCCTCCGGTCAGTACGATCCCCCGGTCGGCAATGTCCGCAGCCAGCTCCGGCGGCGTCAGCTCCAAAACGTTGTGAATGGCTTCAATGATCTGCGCCGTCGCCTCCCGAAGCGCCTCCTCGGTTTCCTCGGAGGTCAGGGAAATGGTCTTGGGAAGCCCGGTTACAAGGTTTCTTCCGCGAACCTCCATCGAGAGCGTCTCCGGACGCGCAAAGCAGGCGCCGATCTTGATCTTGATCTCCTCCGCCGTCCGCTCGCCGATCATCAGATTGTGCTTCTTTCTCATATAACGCACAATGGCCTCGTCAAAGTCGTCCCCGGCGATCTTCACGGAATGGCTGACCACCGCGCCGCCCAAGGACATTACGGCAATGTCGGTGGTGCCGCCGCCAATATCGACGATCATATTTCCGCAGGGCTTGCTGATGTCGATCCCCGCGCCGATGGCAGCCGCGATCGGCTCCTCAATGATCTGGACATATTTGGCTCCCGCCTCGTAGGTGGCGTCCTGCACCGCCTTTTTTTCCACCTCGGTGGCGCTGCTCGGAACGCAGATGCTCACGACCGGCTTGCGGAATCTCCGCTTCCCGATAGATTTTTGAATAAAGTATTTGATCATGCGCTCGGTCACCGAATAGTCCGAGATCACGCCCTGCTTCAGCGGACGCACCGCCACAATATTGCCCGGCGTTCTGCCGAGCATTTGCCGCGCTTCCTCTCCGATCGCCTTGATCCGATTGGTCTCCCGGTCGTAAGCCACAACGCTCGGCTCCTCCAGTACGACCCCTTTTCCTTTAATATATACAAGAACATTGGCAGTTCCCAAGTCGATGCCAATATCCGAACCGAATCCAAACATCACAACCTCCACGTCTCTTTTGCTTCTGAGGTGAGTATAGCAGAGTATTTTTCGGAAGTCAACTTTACCGCAAAAACTGCTGCAGGACGCGCACGCATTCCGCAATGTCGATCGGCTTCGGCAGATGCGCGTTCATTCCGGCGTCCATGCAGTACTGCGAATCGTCGGAAAAAGCGTCCGCAGTCATGGCAACGATCGGAAGCTCCCGATCCGGTCGTTCAAGCGCCCGAATGGCCTTCGTCGCATCGTAGCCGTTCATCACGGGCATCCGGATATCCATTAAGATCAGGTCGTAATAGCCCGGCGCGGAGGCTTCGAATTTCTCCACGCACTCTTTGCCGTTCACTGCGCGCTCCACCTGCGGTCCCATGGAAGAAAGGATCTCGTTTGCGACCTCCCAGTTCAGATCCATATCCTCCGCCAGAAGAATGCGCTTTCCGGTAAAATCGGCCTTCTCCCCTTCCTTGGGCGCCTCCTCCTTCACACTGCCGTCCGCATAATGACTCAGAGTCTCATACAGCGTCGAGTGGAACAAGGGTTTCGGAATGAAGCCTTCGATGGAAACCTCGGCGTAAAGCTCGTCCGAAATATCGTTTCGATCGTAAGCGGAAATCAAAAAGATCGGAATATCAACGCCGACATATTCCCGAATTTCCCGAATGGTCTGCACGCCGTCCTTTCCGGGCATTTTCCAGTCCACAAGGACAAAGTGGTAATCCTCCTTCTGGCGGTGGCGCTCCTCGATCATCCGAACCGCTTCTTCTCCGTCCGAGGTCCATTCCGCATGCGTTCCAAGCTCCTCCAAAATGGAGACGGCGCTCAGGCACAGCTGCTCGTTGTCGTCAACGACCAGAATATGCCATTCCGGAAGCCTCTGTTCCTCCGGGGGCGTCCCCTTTTGGAAATCCAGCGTCACATGGAACTCGCTGCCCTTCTTCAATTCGCTCTTAAGCGTAATTTCTCCGCCCATCATGTCTACGATCGACTTCGTAATGGACATGCCGAGACCGGTTCCGGTGATCTGCTGCACCTGCTCGGTCTCCTCCCGCGCGAAGGTGTCCCAGATCCGTTTGGTAAACTCCTCGGACATCCCGATGCCCGTATCGTTCACCCGGAAATGCGTCCTTACATGGTCCTCTCCCTTTTCGGACGGCTCCTGCCAGATATGCACTTCGATCCTCCCCTGCTCCGGCGTAAACTTTGTCGCGTTGGACAGCAGGTTCAGCAGGATCTGGTTCAGCCGTACGCTGTCGCAGAGAACCTGCTCGCAGATCATGTTTTCCACATAAATATCAAAGAACTGCTTTCTTGACTTGATCTCGGGCTGGATAATGTTGACCATATCCTCCATCGTATCCCGCAGCGAGACGGAACCGTTATTGAGCGTCATTTTTCCGCTCTCGATCTTGGACATATCCAGCACATCGTTTATCAGACCGAGCAAATGCATGCTCGACAGCTTGATCTTTTTCAGGCAGTCCTTCAGCTTTTCCGGATTTTGCGTATTCTTTCCCGCAATCTCCGTCATGCCGATAATGGCATTCATCGGCGTTCGAATGTCGTGACTCATGCTGGAAAGGAACTCGCTCTTTGCCCGGCTCGCCTGAACGGCTTCCTCCCGCGCTTCGTTCAGCGCCTTCATCTGGTGCTGCGACAAATTGTAATAAACAAGGAACACGCTCAGAAGCCCCACGAAAATGATCGTCCCCAACAGAGCGATCGTCCGGACGCGGGACGAATCCAAGCTTGACACCGCGTCGTCCAGCGCGCCGTACTGCATGACCGCGATCAGGTACCATGTGGAATGCTCCGAAACCGGCGACGCGTAAATGTTCCGCTTATTGCCGTTAACATAAACGGTCGCAGAATAGGATTCGCCCTTCTCGATGGCTTCCTGCAGCTTCGCCACATATTCCTCGATATTTTTTTCGTCTCCCTCGTCTGCGCTCTGCCGCATACTCTCGAAATAGTTATCGCCGTATTTCTCCACATTCCGTATTATAAAGTTTCCCTTGCTGTCGATAATGTGAAAATATACCTCGTCCCGCTGCTCCAGATAAAGCGCCTCGTTCAGATACTCCATCGGAATGCCGGCAAGCAGCGCAAAGCTCGTATTCCCGTTTCCCATTTCATATGCGGCTTCGATCCCCAAGATCAGTATTTTCTCTCCTTCGGCATTGTAGCCGCGCGTCACAACGCTTTCCCCGCTTTGCAGCGTCGTCAGCGTGCGCTCCATATCATGAAGCGTTACCGCCTCTCCGTAAACGGTCTCCATCGTCCCGTCTTCCGCCAAAAAACCGAGGTAGGAAAATTCTCTTACCTCCGCGCTGATGCTCAGCTCCGCAAGGATTTTTTCCCTGCCGACCGCAGCGTTCGGCGGGGTCCGCTTATAGGTGCCGTTGAGCTGCACCAGCCGCAGATTGATAATGGAGCTGAATTTCTGCTGAATCTGCTGGTTCATCTCGGACATATAGATATCGTTGACCACCGTAATCGTTTTGTTTGTCTTTTTCGTCATAGAAATCAGTGTCCATGCTAATGCAACGATACATATAATCACAACAGCGAAAAAACTATACTTGATTAACTTGGCCTTTTTTGCCATCCGTTTCCGCCCTCCCATTTCCATAAAACGGTATGGAAATTCCTTTCAGGTGTCGATCTGCTTTTTTTCTTAGAGTCTCTCTGCGATTTTTTGAAATGCTTCCAATACTTTCGGATTGAATGCGCCGCACTCCCCGTTCGCGATCATTTTCAGAGCGGTCTCGCGGCTGTACGCCCCCTTATACACTCTGACCGAAGTCAAAGCGTCGTAAACGTCCGCCACCGAAACGGCCTGCGCCCAAATGGAGATCTCGTCCCCCCGCAGCCCGTCCGGATAGCCCCCGCCGTCCCAACGCTCGTGGTGATGGCGGCAGATATCGTAGCTGTACCGATAAATGGCGGGTTCCAGAAGATTGCTCATGCTCTCCAAGATCTCGCAGCCCTTGAGCGTATGCTGCTTCATGATTTCAAATTCTTCCTTGGTGAGCCGCCCCGGTTTGTTCAGAATGATGTCCGAAATGGAGATTTTGCCGATATCGTGCAGAACCGAAGCCCTTGCCACGTTCTCGATCTCCTCCGCCGGCAGGCGGTACTCCGGGCAGGCGTCGCTGAGCTCCGTCAGCAGCAGCCGGGTCAGACCGCAGATCCGTTTTACATGCTCGCCGGATTCGCAGTCCCGGAATTCTATGATGGTCGCCAGCTTCTCGACCAGCGACCGGTTCAGCTCGTTCAGGCGCGCGACCTGCTGATCGACGATCTCCTCCAGCTCGTTCCGGTGCCGGTACAGGTCGATCATATTGTTTACACGGCATTTGAGGAAATGCGTCATAAACGGTTTTCTTACCACATCCACCGCGCCGAGATTATAGCCCTCCAAAAGCTGCTCGTCGCTTTCCGCCGCCGTGATCAGAAGCACCGGGATCCTGCGGATCTTCCCGGTTCGGTTCATCTCCTGCAAAACGCCGATGCCGCTTACCTCCGGCATGACCAGATCCAAAAGTACCGCGGATATTTCTATATCGCTGTTGATGATGTCGATGGCCTGTTTCCCGTCGGCCGCCTCAAGGATCTTGCAGTCGTCCGAAAACACCTCCGCCAGAAGCAGGCGGTTGATTTCGATATCGTCAACGATCAGAATCGTTTTTTCCTTCCCCATTTCTTTTCTCCCACAAATATGCTAAGCCCTGCCGTCGTTACCAGTGCGCCTCGATACAGCTTATGATCGCTGCCTGAACCGGCATCACCTTCTCCAAAACGCCCCTTGCCTCTTCGGGCTTCGCCTCGCGCAGCAGACGCACGATTTCGGAATAGGCTTCATAGATCGGCGTGATCGACAGATTTCCCGCAACGCCCTTAACCGCGTGCGCGGCGTCCAGCGTCCCGGCATAATCCGTCCCGTCGAAATCCGGAGAAACCGCGGAGCTTTTCAGCATATCCGGAAATTTTCCGAGCATCCTTTCATAAAAAGACGCGTTTCCGTTCAAACGCCGAAGCCCTTCCTCTGTATTCACGCCCAAGGCGTTCAATTCTTCCAGCATACTCATAGCAGTCTATCCCCATTATTTTTAGTATTCACAAAAATTTTATCATAATCTGTTTTTTTGTCAACAGAAAAATCCGGAAGCTCCCGGCATCCGGGAGCTTCCTTAGCGTTATTTGACTTACATTACGGCAAACTGGCTGTTGTACAGCTCGGCATAGAAGCCTTTCTGCGCCAGAAGTTCGGTATGATTGCCCTGTTCGATGATGTCGCCGTCCTTCATGACCAAGATCACGTCCGCGTTTTTGATCGTGGACAGCCGATGCGCGATCACAAACGAGGTCCTGCCCTCCGTCAGCTTATCCATTGCGGCTTGGATCACCAGCTCCGTTCTCGTGTCCACGGAGGAGGTCGCCTCGTCGAGGATCAGCAGCGGCGCATCCTTGATCATGGCGCGCGCGATCGTAAGCTGCTGCTTCTGTCCCTCCGAAAGATTCAGCGCGTCGTTCAGCACCGTATCGTACCCGCAGGGCAGCGTCGTGATAAAATGCTTCAGCCCCACCGCCGCGCACACGCGGTCAAGCTGTTCGTCCGTTACGCCCTCTTTATTATAGACCAGATTTTCACGAATGGTTCCGTCAAACAGCCAAGTATCCTGCAGGATCATGTCGAACAGATCGTGGACGCTCTCCCGCTTCATCGCCTTTGTCGATACGCCGTCGATCCGGATATCGCCGCCGTCCACCTCGTAAAAACGCATCAGGAGGTTGACGATGGTCGTCTTTCCCGCGCCCGTCGGTCCGACGATCGCCACCTTCTGCCCCGCCTTCAACTCTGCGGAAAAGCCGTGAATGATCGTCTTTTCGGGCGTGTAGCCAAAGCGCACGTTTGCAAAGGAAACGTCGCCCTTTACGTTGTCAAGCACAACGGTCTTGTCGTCCTCGGGCTCCATCTCTTCGGCCTCCAGCAGCTCGAACACGCGCTTGGAAGCGGCGGAAGCCTGCTGGATGGAGGTCATGGACTGCGCGAACGTGGAAAGCGGCTGCGAAAACAGCTTTGCATAAATAACGAACGCCATGATCGTGCCGAGCGTTACCGCGTCGTTTTCATTCACAATAAACGCAACGCCGACAACGAAAATAAGAACGTAGGCAAGATTGCCGACAAAATTCATGATCGGCTGCATCATGCCGGAAAGGAACTGGGACTTCCAGTTGCTGTCATACAGCCGTTCGTTGACCGCGTCGAACTTTGCCGTTTCCTGCTCTTTTGCGCCAAACGCATGAACAATATTGTGATTCGTGTAGATCTCCTCGATATGACCGTTCATTATGCCGAGATCGGTCTGCTTGCGATTGAAATACTTCTGGGACGTTTTCAGGATCAACGCCATAAAGACAAAACCCAAAAGGGAGGAAACGATCGTAACGATCGCCAAGATCCAGTTCGTTTTGAACATTTTATAGATCACGCCCACAAACAGCGCGAACGAGCTGATGAGGTTGGCGCTGCTCGACGAAAGCGTTTGGCTGATCGTATCCACATCGTTCGTCACGCGGGAAAGGATATCGCCCTTTGTGGTCCCGTCAAAAAATCGCAGCGGGAGACGGTTGATCTTTTCCGAGATGTCCGTCCGCAGCCGCTTGGACGTGTACTGGGTGACCGTGGCGGTAATAAACTGCTGCGCGTAGCTCAAAAGCGCGCCCACCGCATAGATTACTACAAGAGTAGTGCATATGGAAACCACGGCGTCCATGTCTATTCCCGTAACGATCCCCGCCATGATCTCATTCATCAGATCGCTGATTTTTTCCGGACCGATGATCGTTGCGACGGAACCGGCGACCGCAAATACGAGCGCTGCGGCAATCGCCGGGAGATACCTCTTACAATATACGACAATTTTTTTCAGAGCGCCGAAATCCGCTTTTTCGGGCTCGCCCGACGGCATCATTCTTCTCATTGGCGGCATTGTGCGTCGCCTCCTTTCCCTGTCAGTTCCTCTTCCGAAAGCTGGGACAGCGCGATCTCCTTATAAACGGGACAGCTCTCCAGCAGCTCCTCGTGTCTGCCGAGCCCGGCGATCTTCCCTTCGTGAAGCACGAGGATCTTGTCGGCGTTTTTGATCGTTCCGATGCGCTGCGCAACGAGGATGACCGTCGTACCGGCGAGATTTTCCTTGATTTCCCTGCGGACAAGCATATCCGTCTTATAATCCAGCGCCGAAAACGTGTCGTCAAAAATCATGATCTCGGCGTCCTTAAAGACCGCTCTCGCAATGGAGAGCCGCTGCTTCTGACCGCCCGAAAAGTTCGTGCCGCCCTGTGCGACCGGCGTGTGGATCCCCTCCGGCAACTCCGCAACAAAATCCGCCTTGGAGATTTTCAGCGCGCGGGAAAGCCGCTCGTCGTCGTCCGCAACCGTCTCTCCGCAGCCGTAGGTCACATTCGACTTGATGTCCCCGACAAAAAGCGTCGCCTTCTGGGGCGCGACGGAAACCATCTTTTCCAGCTGCTTTTCCGGATAGTCCTTGATATTTCTGCCGTCGATCCGTATCTCCCCCGCCGTCACGTCGTAAAACCTCGGGATCAGATTCACAAGCGTGGATTTTCCGGTACCGGTGGCTCCGATGATCGCAAAGGTCTCGCCCGGCTCGATCGTAAAGCTCAGATCCTTCAGGCACGGCTCGCCCGCGTCCTGATAGGCAAACGCAACGTCCCGGAATTCGATTCTTCCGCGTTCCGTCTGTTCCGCCGCTTCGTCTTTATAAACAATGCCCGGCTCCGTTTTCAGCACCTCGTTGATACGCTTTGCCGATACCATCGTTCTCGGCAGAATAATAAAGATCATAACCAGAAGCATGAACGCCATCACGACCTGTAAGGCGTACTGCGTAAACGCCGTCATGTTGCCGATCATAACGGCACGTTCCATAACCGGCGCATCGTTGATGAGGTACGCGCCGATCCAGTAAATGGCAAGCGTCAGACCGCTCATGCACATGCTCATGACCGGCATCATCAGCCCCAGCGAACGGCTCGTAAACAAATGGTTCTTTGTGATCGCGGTATTGATCTTATGGAATTTTTCCTGCTGGTATTCCTCCGCGTTGAACGCGCGCACAACGCGGACGCCCGAAAGATTTTCTCTGGTCGCGTCGTTCAGACTATCGGTAAGCTTCTGAATCTCTTTGAACTTAGGATACACAATGGAAACCAGCACGCCGATCGTCACAACCATGATAAGGACGCAGACAAGTACGGCAGTCGTCCATTCTACGCTTGTAGCAGAAATCTTGCAGATCGCCCAGACCGCAAGGATCGGAGCCTTTATCATGACCTGAAGTCCCATCGCGATCAGCATTTGGAGCTGTACCACGTCGTTTGTCGTACGGGTGATCAGGCTCGGCGTTGAGAAGCGATTGATTTCGGCGCTGCCAAACTCCATGATGTGATGAAACAGACGCGTTCTGAGGGTTTTTGCAAAATTGGCGGCGACCTGTGCGGCAAAAAAGCCGCAGACGATGGACGAAGCCATACTTCCCAGCGCGCACAGCAGCATCTTGCCGCCGTTTTTCCATACCTCACTCATGGCGATCGTCCCGGCGGAAACCGACTCGGTCAGCTTCTGCGTATAGTCCGGCATCGTCAGATCAAGCCACACCTGACAGACAACGAGCGCAACGCAGACAACGACATAGCACCAGTCGCGCTTTTTTAGATTCTTGAAAATGGAAATCATAGTTACCTCCGTAATTTCTTCGGATGAGATACGTTCAAATCGCAGCTTTCAGATTGCGGTCGAGCAGCTTCATGCAATGCCGGAAGGCCTCCTTATCCGCCTCGGTAAAATCTTTCAGCAGAATGTTGGCAAATTCCCTCTGCGCCTCATGTCCTTCGGAAACGATGGGCGCCGCCGTTTCGCATAGCGTCAGGTGTACGGTCCTGCGATCGTTCTTCTCGCTGGAGCCGCGCAGAAAGCCCCGCTCCTGCAGCGCCCGAACCGAGACCGATACGTAGGACTTGCACACCTGCTCCTTTTCTACGATCTCCGTCGCGGTGTCGCGGCCCGGATGGTTGGCAAGGAACATGAGTATCCGAAATTCCAGATGCGTCAGTCCGTATTTCGCCTCCACCGGCGCGCTCATTTTTGCGTACAGCCGTTTGATCGCCTCTACTTTTTCATAAAATTCCAGCATGATACCTCCATAGCGGCGCATTCCCTTCGCGTCTGCTCAACTGTTCGTTTTTGAACTGTTCGGATTTGAATTTCCTAGATTTTAGCACCGTAAAAAAGCAATATCAACGAACATTCCGATAAGTTTCTATAAACTTTTTATGAAGCGGAGGACGCGGAGCCGCTTCCGTCCCCAAGAAGACCATACTCCTGCTTGAACGCAAGGATGCGCCGCACGATCGCGTTCAGCCGCCCTTCATCGAACGTTCCGTCCTCCACCGCCGCCACGACCGCCTCAAACGCTTCCGGCAGATCGGCGGGCATGAGCAGAAGGTCGCAGCCGGCGTCCAGCGCCCCCAACGCAGCCTCGGCGGATGTATAGGAAGCCGTGATCGCCCCCATGGACAGCGAATCGGTGACCACAAGCCCCCGGAAGCCGAGGCTGCCCTTGAGGATATCCGTCACGACCGTGCGGGAAAGCGTTGCGGGCGTAAGGTCGTCGTTGACCTCCGGCAGCGCGATATGTCCCACCATGACGCAGTCCTTGCTTCCCGCCTCCGCAAACGGTAGCCACTCGCAGACTTCCAGCTCCTGCCTCGTCTTGTAGCTGACCGCAACGCCCTTATGACTGTCCTCCGCGGTGTCGCCATGACCGGGAAAATGCTTGAAGGTCGGCGCGACTCCCTGCTTGCGAAGTCCGTCCGCCATTGCGCCCGCCATCCTCGCGGCGATCCTTGCATCGGAGGAAAACGCCCGGGTGCCGATCACCGGATTGTTCGGGTTCGTATTGACGTCCGCCACCGGCGCGAAATCCAGCCGAAAGCCGTATCGCCGCAAATATGCCCCGATCGTGCTGCCCATTTCAAAGGCTGCCGCCGCATCGCCTCCGGCTCCCACCGCCGCCGCGCTCTTATATTTCGGCAAGTCGAACGCGGAGTGGTTCGCCAGACGCGCCACCCTGCCGCCCTCCTCGTCCACCGCGATAAGCAGCGGGATTCCGCTTGCTTTCTGCAGCTCCCCGTTGAACCTCGTGATCTGCTCGGGCGATACGAGATTCGCGCCGAACATAACGATCCCGCCGACCGGATATTTCTTCAATCCGTCCGCCATGTCCTCCGTCAGCGAAGTCGCACCCGCCCCGGATCCTGCCGACGTCAGCGCTTCCGGGCACACGATAAACAACTGCCCCACCTTCTGCCGCAGCGTCATCCGTTCCAGCAGCCTGTCAACGGCGCCGGACGGCTCCGGCGCGGGTGTGGGTGTTTTGCTCGGTACGGCAGTCGGAGCGGGGGAGGGCTTGCTCGGCACGGCGGTGGGGGCAGCGGTCAACGCAGGCTTTGTGGGCGCGCTTTCCGTCGGCGCCGGCTGCGTGAGAACCGCCTCCGTCGGCAGAGCCTGCGACGGCGCGGCGGTAGGCGTGACTGCCGCAACCGTTTCCGTGGGAGCCCACTGCGTCGGCGAAAGGGCTTGCGTTGCCGCGATGTCGTTCCCCTTGTCCGCACGACAGCCCGACAATCCCCCCGCCGCCAAGCAAAGCACGAGCATTCCTATTATAATTTTTTCCGGCCTCATACCTGTTTGCCCCCTGTTTTTACGAGATATCCTTGAAGAAATGCACATTATACCATAATTTCGTGCGCCTCAGCGCACACTTGATTCCGTAGTGCTAAATGCGAAGCATTTTGCGCATTATACCATGATCTCGTGCGCTTTGGCGCACACTAAGTTCAGAAGTGCTAAAT
>JAUNGI010000035.1:28925-29369 GCA_030524525.1 Lachnospiraceae bacterium | reverse complement strand
ACTGTCTTAAGAGAATTTATGGCTGAGAGTGTAACGCATGTTTGACAAACCTACATATTCTTTGAGATTTGCGCTGTGCGGTAAATTTTTTTATTCAAGGGGTTGACATTTTCACCCCGCTGTAGTAAGATAACACACAAAGTTTTATAAGATTGCGATGAAGAGGAATAGTAGTAACGGAGCTTCCTTCAGAAAGCTGTTGGGTGATGCGAAACAGCGGAAGCGGAATTATGAACTCGCCTTGGAGCTGCCGATTGAAGGCGTTGCTGTGTAGATCGTGCCGGATTCCCACCGTTAGAGGGGAAGAACATATGGCCGTAAGGTTCCGTGTTCGTTTGAGTGCATGGGGAGACCCATGAAGTAGAGTGGTAACGCGATAAGTATGCATCGTCTCTACCGGAACAATACATTTGTTTCGGTAGTTTTTTTATTCTATAGGGAAAA
>JAUNGI010000035.1:0-28825 GCA_030524525.1 Lachnospiraceae bacterium | reverse complement strand
ACGTCCTATAGAATAAAAAACGCTCCGCTGAGGATGCGCACTCGCGCGAAGAGGAGGAAGGCGCAGGGCACCCGCGCTCAGCGCAGGAATGTGCCAAGGCACATTCGTTATTCTATAGGAAAAACGTCCTATAGAATAAAAAACGCTCCGCTGAGGATGCGCACTCGCGCGAAGAGGAAGAAGGCGCAGGGCGCCCGCGCTCAGCGCAGGAATGGAATAGGGAAAATGGAGGGTAGTTTGAAAAATAAGCTTGATAGCTTATTTTTCAAACGGCAATTTGTGGCGGAGCATCACAAATTGCTTTTATGGTACCCCGTCGCAAATGCTCCGGAATGGAGATTAACATGGAAAATTACACAAAGTATACGCGGCAGTTTTTTGAAGCGCCGAAGACCGCGATGAAATGGGCGCAGAAATCCTATGTCGAAAAAGCGCCAGTGTGGTGCAGCGTCGATCTGCGGGATGGAAATCAGGCGCTGATCATTCCCATGAATCTGGAAGAAAAGCTGGAGTTTTTTGAATATCTGGTCAAGGTCGGCTTTAAGGAGATCGAGATCGGCTTCCCGGCGGCGTCGGAGACCGAGTACGAATTCTGCCGGACGCTGATCGAAAACGATCTGATTCCGGACGACGTGACGATCCAAGTACTGACCCAGTCCAGAGAGCACATCATCGCCAAAACCTTTGAGGCGCTCAAGGGCGCCAAAAACGCCATCGTGCATCTTTACAATTCGACCTCGCTGGCGCAGCGGGAACAGGTGTTCCGCAAGAGCAAGGAGGAGATCAAGGAGATCGCCGTGTCGGGCGCGAAGCTCTGCAAGGAATACCGCGAAAAAGAAGAAGGAAACTTCCGGTTTGAATATTCCCCGGAAAGCTTTACCGGAACCGAGCCGGAATATGCGCTGGAGGTCTGCAACGCCGTGCTCGACGTATGGCAGCCCAAGGAGGGCGATCCGGTCATTATCAATCTGCCGGTCACGGTATCGCATTCCATGCCCCATGTGTACGCCAACCAGATCGAATATATGTGCGACAACCTCAAGTACCGCGAACATGTCGTCGTCTCCCTCCATCCCCACAATGACCGCGGGTGCGCCGTGGCGGACAGCGAGATGGGACTGCTTGCCGGCGCCGACCGCATCGAGGGAACGCTGTTCGGCAACGGAGAGCGGACCGGAAACGTGGACATTGTCACGCTTGCCATGAACATGTTCTCGCAGGGCGTGGACCCGGAGTTGGATTTCAGCAACTTGCCGGAGATCACCGCCGTTTACGAGAAGGTAACGCGCATGAAGGTCTATGAGCGCCAGCCGTACAGCGGACAGTTGGTTTTCGCGGCGTTCAGCGGCTCCCATCAGGACGCCATCGCCAAGGGCATGAAGTGGAGGGAGGAGCACGACACCGATCTGTGGACGGTGCCGTATCTGCCGATCGACCCGACCGACGTGGGACGCGTGTACGAGGCGGACGTGATCCGCATCAACAGCCAGTCCGGCAAGGGCGGCATCGGTTATCTGCTGGAAAAGAACTACGGTTTCAGTCTGCCGCCGAAGATGCGCGAGACGTTCGGCTATCAGGTCAAGAGCGTTTCCGACCATCTGCACAAGGAGCTGATGCCGGAGGAGGTTTACGATATTTTCGTGAAGCATTATGTGAATCTGGAAGATCCGGTCAAGGTTCCGGAAATTCACTATGTGCAGTGCGACGGGATCGAAGCAAAGCTCACGATGGAATATCAGGGCAAGACGATCGTGGCGACCAATACCGGAAACGGACGGCTTGACGCGATCAGCAACGCGCTGAAATCCTTCCTCGGAATTTCTTACTCCATTGAGACCTATACCGAGCATGCGCTCGAAAACGGTTCCTCGTCCCATGCCGCTTCGTATGTGGGCATCGTGGACGGCGAGGGAAAGCGGTTCTGGGGCGTCGGCGTGGACGCCGACATCATTACTTCTTCTGCAAAGGCGCTTGTCAGCGCGATCAATAACAAACTGAAGACGGAGGGATCAAACGCATGAAAATTTCAGGCGCGAAAATTATTATGGAAACGCTGATCGAACAGGGCGTCGATGTTGTATTCGGCTATCCCGGCGGTCAGGTCATCAATATTTTTGACGAATTGTATCAGTATCAGGACCGCATCCATCACGTTCTGACGGCGCACGAGCAGGGGGCTTCCCATGCTGCCGACGGCTACGCCAGAGCCACCGGCAAGGTCGGCGTGGTGATCGCCACCTCCGGCCCCGGCGCGACGAATCTGGTGACCGGCATTGCGACGGCGCATTTGGATTCGGTGCCGATGGTCGCCATTACCGGAAACGTGCCGTGCAGTCTGATCGGGCGCGACAGCTTTCAGGAAGTGGACATTATGGGCGTGACCATGCCGATCACAAAGCACAATTTTATCGTAAAGGACGTAACGAAGCTGGCGGATACGCTGCGGCTCGCCTTTCGGATCGCCAAGTCCGGTCGTCCCGGCCCGGTGCTTGTGGACATTCCGAAGGATGTGCAGATCAACGAATGTGAATTTACCCCGCAGGAAACGGTTCCCGAGGAGGCAAAGCCGCTGGCTGGGGAGGAGGCTCTCCAAGCGGCTGCCAAGCTGCTGACGGAGGCAAAGAAGCCGTATATTTACTGCGGCGGCGGCGTGCTGATCGGCGGCGCTTCGGAGGAAGTGACCGCGCTTGCGGAAAAGCTCGACGCACCGATCGGATGCAGCATGATGGGCATTTCCGCCGTTCCGACGGCGCATCCGCTGTTCCTTGGAATGCAGGGAATGCACGGGCATTATGCCTCCTCGATGGCGGAGCATGAGTCCGACCTGATCTTGGCGGTGGGCGCCCGGTTCAGCGACCGCGCGACCGGCAACAAGCTGAAATTCGCGCCGAATGCAAAGATCATCCACATCGACATCGACAATGCGGAATTGCAGAAGAACATTGAAGTGCAGCTGGGAATCGAGGGCGACATCAAAGACGCGCTCGCGCGGCTGACGGCAATGGTTTCGGAACAAAAGCTTCCGGAGTGGCAGAAGCGGATCGCGGAGCTGCGGGCGGAAGAAAATGCGATGCCGCAGTCCGGAAATACGTTGACTCCTTATCGCATCATTGATATAATGAGTGAAATTACGGACGAGAACACGATCGTGGCGACCGACGTGGGTCAGCACCAGATGTGGACGGCGCAGCGCTACCCGTTCGCAAAGCCGAGAAAGTTTATTTCCAGCGGCGGCTTGGGAACGATGGGCTTTGGCATGGGCGCGGCAATGGGCGCGCAGCTGGCGACCGGCGAGAGGGTCGTTCTGATCACCGGCGACGGCAGCTTCGGAATGAACCTGAACGAGCTGGCGACCGCCGTGACCAATCGGATCCCGATGGTCATTGTCATTATGAACAACGGGGTTCTCGGAATGGTGCGTCAGTGGCAGACGCTGTTCTTTGACAAGCACTATTCCAATACGACGCTGGCGCGTCAGACCGACTTTGTGAAGCTCGCCGAGGCGTTCGGCGCGAAGGGAATGCGCGCGGCGGACCCGGAGACGTTTGCCGAAGCGTTCCGGACGGCGTTTGCGGAAGAGGGGCCGGTCGTGATCGACTGTCTGATCGACGAGGATGAATTCGTGCTTCCGATGCTGCCGCCGGGCGGTTCCATGGACGACGTGATCACCGAGGTTAAGGGATAAGGAGGCAGAGTGATGGAAATGGAAAGACATGTAATTGCCGTTTTGGTATCGAATGTTTCCGGCGTTTTGAGCCGTGTTTCCGGCATGTTCACGCGCCGGGGCTTTAATATCGACAGCCTGACCGTAGGAGAGACCGAGTCCAGCGAGTTTTCCCGGATCACCGTTTCCTTCCGCGGGGACGAGGCGACGCAGCAGCAGGTGGTAAAGCAGGTGGCAAAGCTCCACGACGTAAAGGAAGTCGAGGTGCTGAAGCCGCAGGAGACCGTATCGCGGGAGCTGCTGCTCATTAAAGTGAAGAACGATTCGGAGACAAGGCAGGACATTTTGGCGGCTGCCAACGTGTACCGCGCCAAGATCATCGACTATTCCTTGGAGGCGCTCTGCTGTGAGATCACCGGCGAATCCTCCAAGGTGGAAGCGTTTATCGAGCTGATGAAGCCGTTCGGCATTCTGGAAATGTGCCGCACCGGTCTGGTGGCTCTCGAACGAGGCTGTAACTGCCTGAAAACAGAGTAGACAGTTGCCATATATAATTTAATTAGCAAAGGAGTATGAAACAATGGAAAACACAGCGAAGGTTTTTTATCAGGAGGACTGCGACCTTTCCCTTTTGTACGGAAAGACGATCGCGGTGATCGGCTACGGCAGTCAGGGACATGCGCATGCGTTGAACGCCAAGGAATCGCTCGGAGATAAGGGCAGAGTCATCATCGGCCTTTACGAGGGCTCCCGTTCTTGGGACAAGGCGGTAAAGCAGGGCTTTGAGGTGTATACCGCAGCCGAGGCGGCAAAGCAGGCGGACATCATTATGATCCTCATTAACGACGAGAAGCAGGCGGCAATGTATAAAAAGGACATTGAGCCGAACTTGGAAGCGGGCAATATGCTGATGTTTGCGCACGGCTTTGCCATTCACTTTGGACAGATCGTTCCTCCGGCGGACGTGGACGTTACGATGATCGCGCCGAAGGGACCGGGACATACGGTAAGAAGCGAGTATCAGGCAGGAAAGGGCGTTCCGTGTCTGGTAGCGGTACATCAGGATGCGACCGGCAAGGCAAAGGATCTGGCGCTGGCTTACGGCTTGGCGATCGGCGGCGCGAGAGCCGGCGTTTTGGAGACGACGTTCCGTACCGAGACCGAGACCGACCTGTTCGGCGAGCAGGCAGTGCTTTGCGGCGGCGTGTGCGCTTTGATGCAGGCGGGCTTTGAGACGCTCGTTGAGGCGGGCTACGATCCGAGAAACGCTTATTTCGAGTGCATCCACGAGATGAAGCTGATCGTCGATCTGATTTACCAGAGCGGTTTTGCCGGCATGCGCTACTCCATTTCCAATACCGCGGAGTACGGCGACTATATCACCGGACCGAAGCTGATCACCGAGGAGACCAAGAAGACGATGAAGCAGATCCTGAAAAACATTCAGGACGGCTCGTTCGCAAAGGAATTCCTTCTGGATATGTCGGCTGCCGGCGGTCAGGCGCATTTCCGCGCGATGCGGAAGCTGGCTGCGGAGCATCCGTCCGAGAAGGTCGGCGAGGAGATCCGGAAGCTGTACAGCTGGAACAACGAAGAGGATAAGTTCATTAACAACTAATTCCGTTCACGAATCTATCCGTTTGCCTTGTGTGATCGGACTGTGCCGAGCCGCTTTCCCGATTGTTCGGGAGAGCGGCGGCTTTTTACTCTGATGCAAAAGTTTAAGGAAAATCGAGGTGAAAGAAATTGAGCAGCAATTTTTTCTGCGACGGAGTGGATAAGGCTCCGCAGCGTTCGCTTTTTCATGCGCTCGGTCATACGAAGGAGGACATGCAGAGACCTTTGGTCGGCATCGTTTCGTCCTATAACGAGATCGTTCCGGGACATATGAATCTTGATAAGATCGTGGAGGCGGTAAAGCTCGGCGTGGCGATGGCGGGGGGAACTCCGGTCGTATTTCCGGCGATTGCGGTCTGCGACGGGATCGCCATGGGGCATGTCGGAATGAAGTATTCCCTTGTGACCCGGGATCTGATCGCGGATTCCACCGAGTGTATGGCGCTTGCGCATCATTTCGACGCGCTGGTAATGATTCCGAACTGCGACAAAAACGTGCCGGGGCTTTTGATGGCGGCGGCGCGCATCAATGTGCCGACGATCTTCGTCAGCGGCGGCCCGATGCTTGCCGGTCATGTCAAGGGAAAGAAAACGAGTCTTTCCAGCATGTTTGAGGCGGTCGGAGCCTACACGAGCGGCAAGATGAGCGCCGAGGACGTGGAGGACTACGAATGTCACGCCTGTCCGACCTGCGGCTCCTGCTCCGGCATGTACACCGCCAACTCCATGAACTGCCTGACCGAGGTACTCGGCATGGGACTTCGCGGAAACGGAACGATCCCGGCGGTCTATTCCGAGCGCATCCAGCTTGCCAAGCACGCCGGAATGCAGGTGATGGAGCTGTACCGGAAAAACATCCGTCCGCTCGATATTATGACGCGGGAGGCGTTTGAAAACGCGCTGACCGCCGATATGGCGCTGGGGTGCTCCACAAACAGCATGCTGCATCTTCCGGCGATCGCAAACGAATGCGGCATCCGGATCAATCTGGACATTGCCAACGAGATCAGCGCGAAAACGCCGAACCTGTGTCATTTGGCTCCGGCGGGACATACCTACATGGAGGATCTGAACGAGGCGGGCGGCGTTTATGCGGTGCTGAACGAGCTGAGCAAAAAGGGACTCGTTCATACCGAGTGCATGACCTGTACCGGAAAAACCGTTGGGGAGAACATTGCGGACTGCAAAAACCGCGATCCGGAAACCATCCGTCCGATCGACAATCCCTACAGCCCGACCGGAGGCATTGCCGTTCTGAAGGGCAATCTGGCGGAGAACGGCTGCGTCGTAAAGCGGAGCGCGGTCGCGCCGGAGATGCTTGTGCATACCGGCCCCGCGCGGGTATTTGACAGCGAGGAGGAAGCCATCGCCGTGATCTATGCCGGCGGCATTAAGGCGGGAGACGTGGTGGTGATCCGCTACGAGGGCCCGGCGGGCGGTCCCGGAATGCGCGAGATGCTTTCGCCGACCTCCGCGATTGCGGGCGCGGGACTGGACAAAGAGGTGGCGCTGATCACCGACGGACGCTTCAGCGGGGCGACGCGGGGCGCTGCCATCGGTCATATTTCTCCGGAAGCGGTCAACGGAGGCACGATCGCCTATGTACAGGACGGCGATAGGATCTCCATCAATATCCCCGAATATAAGATCACTTTGGAGATATCGGACGAGGAGCTGGCAAGACGGAAGCAGACGATGCCGATTCGGAAGAAAGAAAATATTACCGGTTATTTGAAGCGCTATGCGGAGGCGGTGTCCTCGGCGGATAAGGGCGCGATCATCAATCATGTAATTCCGGAGTAGGAGGAAAGCTATGGGAATGACAATGACGCAGAAGATCTTGGCTGCTCACGCCGGTCTGGAACAGGTGGAGAGCGGGCAGTTGATTCTGGTAAATTTGGATCTGGTGCTGGGAAACGACATTACGTCCCCGGTTGCCATCCGGGAATTTAACAAGCTCGGAAAGGAGCAGGTGTTCGACAAGGAAAAGGTCACGATGGTCATGGATCACTTCGCTCCCAACAAGGACATCAAGGCAGCGGAGCAGTGCAAAATGTGCCGCAGCTTCTGTGACGACAAGGAGATCACGCATTTTTACGATGTGGGGGAAATGGGGATCGAGCACGCGCTCCTTCCCGAGAAAGGTCTGGTCGTTGCCGGCGACGCCGTGATCGGCGCCGATTCCCACACCTGTACCTACGGCGCTCTTGGAGCGTTCTCCACGGGCGTCGGCTCCACGGACATGGCGTGCGGCATGGCGATCGGCAAGGCTTGGTTCAAGGTTCCGTCCGCCATTAAATTTGTGCTCAAGGGAAAGCTTTCGCCGTATGTTTCCGGAAAGGACGTGATCCTTCACATCATCGGAAAGATCGGTGTGGACGGCGCGCTGTACCGTTCGATGGAATTTACCGGGGAGGGGCTTGCGTCGCTTTCCATGAGCGATCGGCTCTGCATTGCCAATATGGCGATCGAGGCGGGAGCGAAGAACGGTATTTTCGAGGTCGATGCGATCACGCTGGACTATATCAAGGAACACAGCTGCCGTGAGCCGAAGGTATTCCGGGCGGACGACGACGCGGTCTACGAGCAGGTCATTGAGATCGATCTTTCGGCGCTGACGCCCACGGTTTCGTTCCCGCACCTGCCGGAGAACACAAAGACCTTCGACGAGATCGGCGAGGTGAAGATCGATCAGGCGGTCATCGGTTCGTGTACGAACGGACGGCTGGAGGATCTGATCGCCGCCGCCGAGATCCTGAAAGGGCGGAAGGTTGCGAAAAACGTCCGCGCCATCGTGATTCCGGCAACGCAGAAAATCTATCTGGAAGCGATGGAAATGGGGCTTTTGAAGACCTTTATCGAGAGCGGCGCGGTGGTATCGACGCCGACCTGCGGCCCCTGCTTGGGTGGTCACATGGGCATTCTGGCAAAGGGCGAGCGCGCCGTGGCAACGACGAACCGGAACTTTGTCGGCCGTATGGGACACCCGGAATCGGAGGTCTATCTGGCAAGCCCGGCGGTGGCAGCCGCCAGCGCGGTGACCGGGTATCTGACCGACCCCAGAAAGCTTATGGAAAATTAGGAGGAATGGGAGCATGAAATATAACGGTACGGTAATTCGATACGGAGACAACGTAGATACGGACGTCATCATTCCCGCCCGGTATCTCAACACGATCGACAAAAAGGAGCTGGCTTCGCACTGCATGGAGGATCTCGACAAGACCTTCGTCAGCCGCGTCAAGGAAGGCGACATTATGGTGGCGGGCTGGAATTTCGGCTGCGGTTCCTCCAGAGAGCACGCGCCGATCGCCATTAAGGAAAGCGGCGTTTCCCTTGTGATCGCCAAGAGCTTTGCGCGGATCTTTTACCGCAATTCCATCAATATCGGCCTCGGCATCGTCGAGTGCCCGGAGGCTGCCGAGGAGATCGCGGAGGGCGACGTTGTGGAAGCGGATATGGATCGGGGCATCCTTTACGACCGCACGACGGGAAAGGAGTACCATACGGCGCCGTTCCCGGAGTTCGTGCAGAAGATCATTGAAAACGGCGGTCTGATCTCCTCCATTGCGGAAGGGATCATTCGGTAGAGAAAGGACTGGAAAAAGTTATGGAATATAAAATTGCTTTGCTGCGGGGCGACGGCATCGGCCCGGAGATCGTGGACAGCGCGGTCCGTGTTCTGGAAAAGATCGGAGAACGGTACGGGCACAGCTTTCGCTTTACCCCTTACCTGATCGGCGGCTGCGCCATCGACGCCACCGGCAAGCCGCTTCCGGAGGAGACGGTCGAGGGCTGTCTTGCAAGCGACAGCGTGCTTTTGGGCGCGGTCGGCGGGCCGAAGTGGGATCCCCAGCCGGGACATCTGCGGCCGGAGAAGGCGCTTCTGGGCATCCGCTCGGCGCTCGGGCTGTTTACGAACCTGCGTCCGGCAAAGCTCTATCCGGCGCTCCGCGACGCCTCTCCGCTGCGCGCGGACATTGTGGAGAAGGGCTTTGACCTGATGATCGTCCGGGAGCTGACCGGGGGCATCTACTTCGGAGAAAGAGGAAAGCGCGAGGGCAAATACGGCGAGGAGGCTTACGATACCGAGGCCTACAGCCGCATGGAGATCGAGCGCATCGGCCGGGTCGCCTTTGAGACCGCGAGAAAGAGAAACAAGCGGCTGATCAGCATTGACAAGGCCAACGTGCTGGAGACCTCCCGCCTGTGGAGAGAGATCATGCACGCGATGTCGAAGGAATATCCAGATGTGGAATATGCCGATCTGCTTGTGGACAACGCCGCCATGCAGCTTGTGAAAAACCCGGCGCAGTTCGACGTTGTCGTGACCTCCAATATGTTCGGCGACATTCTTTCCGACGAGGCGTCCCAGATCACCGGCTCCATCGGTATGCTGGCGTCGGCGTCCTTGGGCGATACGAAGCGCGGCATGTACGAGCCGATCCACGGCTCCGCGCCCGACATTGCCGGGAAGAACGTTGCCAATCCGATCGCTACGATCCTGTCTGCTGCGATGATGCTTCGCTATTCCTTCGACCTTGCGGAGGAGGCGGACTGCATCGAGCAGGCGGTCGATCGGGTGCTGGAAAAGGGCTTCCGCACCGCCGACCTTCTGGGAGGCAGAGAGGGAACGCCGCTGAGCTGTACGGAAATGACCGATCGAATCCTTGCGGAGATCTGATTGACTTTCGGGGATATAGATTGAAAAATCACACTGATGTGCTGATTTTTCAATCGGCTATTTGTTTCTGAGCGAAAGCAAATAGCTCTGATTGCAGAAGAGAAATCGCCTTCGCGAATTTCTCTTCGCCTCTTCGCGACAGGGTCGCTCAGAAATGTGGATTAGTGTGGAACATATTATGGAAACAAACCTAACACAGTGGAATTACGGCCTGCGGTCGTTGGTCGTTTTCCGCCGGATATTGGAGAAACCTGTGATGCAGGCTCTGCTTTCGTTTTTGGAGGCGGAGTCTGCCGATACGCCGACGCAGATCCGGCGCTATGCGGAATTTGTCGGATGCATATACGAAACGACGGACAACTGGAGCGAATGTCTGCTGGCAATCGTTCTGGAAAACGAAAACGCCTATATCGTCCGCCATGCGGAGGGAAAGCCGATCGACGCCTATCTGGAAGAATGCGTTTGGCAGGAGCTTTCGCTCTTGGAACGGCTCTCGCTGCTTTCTGCCGAGCAGCTGACCGCAGGGATCGCATACGACGGCTTTCTGCCCCGCTATGCGGTGCGCGAAGTGGATTTCCGGGGAGCCTATGCGAGCCGGATTCAGCAGCTTTCGCGCTGCGGCTACGGAATTTTTTCGCAGTACACGATGTTTTTGCTGAGGAACGGAGAGATCGTTCCGGTACGCTGTCCGGACGAGATCCGGCTGGAGGATCTGATCGGCTACGAGCGGGAACGGGGCGAGGTGATCGCCAACACGGAGGCGCTGCTGGACGGAATGCCGGCGCAGAACGCGCTTTTGGTCGGAGACGCCGGAACGGGCAAGTCCTCGACGGTCAAGGCGATCGTTAACGCCTATTCCGGGCGGGGGCTTCGTCTGATCGAAATTACCAAGGAGCAGCTCCGGGAGCTTCCGCAGGTGATGGACGCCATCAGCAAAAATCCGCTGAAATTTATTCTGTTCATCGACGATCTGTCGTTCTCTTCGGACGACGACTGCTTCGGCGCGCTCAAGGCGACGCTTGAGGGCTCGGTCTCCGCAAGAGCCGACAACGTGGTGATCTATGCGACGAGCAACCGCCGGCATCTGATCCGGGAGCAGTTCTCCGACCGGGAAGGGGACGACGTGCATCGGAACGATACGATCCAGCAGCTCATATCGCTTTCCGCCCGGTTCGGGCTCAAGGTGACGTTTTCGAAGCCGGATAAGAAAAGCTATCTGCACATCGTTTCGGAGCTTGCCAAGCAGGAGGACGTGGAATGCGACGAGGCAAGCCTTGCCCAGCGCGCGGAGGCTTTTGCTCTGGCGGGAAGCGGACGTTCGCCCCGGACGGCGAAGCAGTTTGTACAGACGCTGAAAATGGAAGGAAAGGAATGAAAGAATTGTTAGCGCTTGATAAGATCTATCATGCGAAGTATGTCTTAAAACAGGTGATCCGGGAAACGGATCTGATCCCCGCGCCCAAGATCGCGCCGGAGGCGCAGCTTTTTCTGAAGACCGAAAATTTGCAGATCACCGGCTCGTTCAAGGTTCGGGGCGCCTATTATAAGATCTCGCAGCTGACGGAGGAGGAGAGGCAGCGGGGCGTGATCGCCTGCTCTGCGGGAAATCATGCGCAGGGCGTGGCTCTGGCGGCGACCCGGCACGGGATCAAATCCCTGATCTGTCTGCCGGACGGAGCGCCGATCTCCAAGGTCGAGGCGACAAAAAGCTACGGCGCGGAGGTGTGTCTTGTGGAGGGCGTTTACGACGACGCCTACGCGAAGGCGATGCAGCTTCGGGAAGAAAAGCAGTATACGTTCATCCATCCCTTTGACGATGAGGACGTGATCGCCGGACAGGGGACGATCGGGCTGGAGCTTGTGGAGCAGCTTCCGGAGCTGGACGCGGTCGTTGTGCCGGTCGGGGGCGGCGGACTGATCTCCGGTTTGGCGTATGCCGTCAAGAGCCTGAATCCGAAGGTAAAGGTGTACGGCGTGCAGGCCGCGGGCGCGCCGAGCATGCAGCGGTCGCTTGCGGAGGGCAGGATCATTCGGCTGCCCGGCGTTTCGACGATCGCCGACGGGATCGCCGTCAAGGAGCCCGGAGAAAATACGTTCCGCTGCTGCGGGCAGTACGTTGACGATATCGTTACGGTAACCGACGACGAGATCTCCGCCGCGATCCTTGCGCTGATCGAAAGTCAGAAGCTGATCGTGGAGGGCGCGGGCGCGGCTCCGGTTGCCGCCGTCATGTTCCGTAAGGTGCCGGTGGAGGGAAAAAAGGTCGTCTGCCTGCTTTCGGGCGGCAACATTGACGTTACCATTCTGTCCCGGGTCATTAAGCGCGGGCTTTTGATGTCGGGACGCACTTGTTCAATGAACATTGAAATGATCGACAAGCCGGGACAGCTTCGGGACGCTTCGCGTCTGATCGCGGAAATGGGAGCCAACGTGATTTCGGTTCACCACGAGCGTGCGAACGAAGGCTCGGCAGTCAACGGCTGCTATCTGCGCATCGTTATGGAGACCCGGAATTACGAGCATATCGCCCAGATCCGGCGGACGCTTACGGAAAACGGGTTCCGGATTGAAGATTGAGCTTTTGAAAGGAGAGAGAAGCAATGAAAACGATTTATACGGAAAAAGCTCCGGCTGCCATCGGACCGTATTCGCAGGCGGTCGTCTGCGGGGAACTGGTCTATACGTCCGGACAGATCGCCATTGATCCGGCGACCGGCGCAGTGGAGGCGGCCGATATTGCGGGGCAGACCGAGCAGATCATGAAAAACCTTGGGGAGGTGCTTGCCGCGGCGGGCAGCTCGTTTGAAAAGGCGATCAAGACGACCTGTTTTCTGGCGGATATGGGAGATTTTGCCGCCTTCAACGAAATCTACGGCAGATATTTTACCGGAAAACCGGCAAGAAGCTGCGTCGCGGTTAAGACGCTGCCGAAAAACGTATTGGCGGAGGTCGAGGTCATTGCCTCGCTCAAATGAGATTCCGGCGAATTTCGAGCATTTTCCTGTTGACAATCGGGCAAAAGTATTGTATTATTGGGAAGCGGTTTGAGGTTTGCAAGACCTCATATCGTTTCCAAAATAGGGGTATAGTTCAGTTGGTAGAATAACGGTCTCCAAAACCGCAGGTCGTGGGTTCAAGTCCTACTGCCCCTGTCACGAAAGAACGAACTTTTGTCTGCCGAGATAAAAGTTCGTTCTTTCTTTATTTTCGGAGAAAAAACGCCACAGTAAGTGGAAATACAAGCGAAAAGTGACTAAACGGAGCGTCGGAGCGGTCAAAAGAACTGCACCGATGCTCTTTTTGCGTTCGCAGGGCTGGTTTCGGATAGCATACTAAAGTTCGTGGTTTGCTTCAATAAAGGGCGAACAAAAGGTGGACATTGGGAGATTTGAACGCAAAAATCAGCAGGAAAGTCAAAGAAGCATGATTTTGCGCGTCAATTCTATTGAAAAAATTGTGGATTGGTGCTATGCTTATTAGGTATAACTATACCATTTGCAGGAAACCAGTTGAGGTGGGCTAATGGCGAAAGAAAACAGCCAGAAGATCAAACTGCTGAAACTCATGGAGCTTTTGCGTCAAGAGACGGATGAGCAGCATCCAATGGCAGCCACTGTCGTTTGCCAGAAACTGAATGGCATGGAAGTTGCCTGCGATCGCAGAACATTGACCAGAGACATTCAAGCACTGAACAATTATGGCTATGAAGTCATGACCACGATGATCAGCCATGAAAAAGCATACTATGTCGAGGATCGCAGTTTAAATGATCCTGAATTAAAAATATTGATTGACGCGATACAAGCTGCCAGTTTTGTAACCGATAAGAAAACGACAGAATTGATTGAGAAGATCGCAAACCTCGGCGGCAGCCACAGCGCGGAAATTATGCAGAACAACATGGTTTGCTTCAATACAAGGAAGCACCGCAACGAATCCATATACTATAATGTATATTATTTATAAGATGCCATTGAGCAGAAAAAGAAGGTCATCTTCTACTATTTCGATTTGAATGAGAACGGCGAAAAAGTTTATCGAAACGGACATCACCACTATGTCGTGGAACCGATTGCGCTGGTATTCAACGAAGATAACTACTACATGGTTTGCTACAGTTCAAGGCACGACAACACCGCGAACTACCGTGTTGACCGTATGGATGCTGTAGAGGTCATCGACGAGGACATCTGAGAAAAAGCCATTGTGCTACGCATCGGTGTCGACCGTTTCACGGAGCAGGCGTTCAAGATGTACGGCGGGCAGCCGGTGGATATCACAATTCAGTTCAGCGATAAGCTGATTGGCGTGGTGTACGACAAATTTGGTGAAGACACTAAGATGGTGCGCATCAATGAAAGCAACTGTGTCGCCAGCATCAAAGTACAGATCAGTCCGACATTCTGTGGTTGGATATTTCAGTTTGGAAACCCAATGAAAATTATATCTCCTGACGGAGTTATAGAGCAATATAAAGCAAAAATCAGAGAACTATATAAATAATTTCTGTAAAATTTGGCTGGTACAGTTTTAGAGAAAGGATGTGAAAACGAGCATGCATCACGATGAAAACATTACCTATGCAGAGCACTATTTAATCGACATACCCGAATATGCCGATGTGTCTGTAACCACGCTGCCTTTTTCTATCCGTGTAATTAATAGATTTATGGGTAACGGAATTACAACAGTCGCAAAGTTACTCGAAGCAACGCCAGCTCAACTTATGCAGTTTAAAGGTTTTGGGAGAACATGCTCGGTTGAAGTTGAAAAATATTGTGAAACATTGGCTCAGAACGGGTCTATGGTCAGCTTTCCTTCCTCTAAAAAGCAAGAAGTCAAAAAGAAGTTCAAACAGTTTAATGAGCAAATTGCGCTGGGTGATTTTTCTTTTGTAGAACAGATGGAATTGAGCGATGACGAAAAAGCATATATCACGGAACTCAAAGAGGCATATGATATACTTGGTGCCGAATTTGTTTTAGAATGCATAGTAGAACCCGAAAAAATAGCGCCGATTTTTGAAATGATCAATACATTCCAAGACGAAATTCGACCATACCTCGAGATTAAAAATTTGGCGCGCAATATACCGGACACCAGAATGAGCAAACGTGCCGTGTGGTATATCAAAGCTTTCACGATCAAAGAAGAAGAACGTGAAGTTCTCAACGAGTTGTGTTCTTCTGAGAACACTACAATAGCAGAGATGGTGGCACATTTCGAATACAAAAACGATAGGCTGTTTATATTGACAAAGCAGTTCTTGAAATGGTGTACCTTCGATTTGCACGAAGAAATCGATCAGTTACTCAACAAACTATATACAAACGAGCGCTCGAGAACTGTAATTCAAGCTCGTGCTGCTGGGCAAACTTTGGAACAGGCAGGCAATTTGCTTGGTGTAACAAGAGAGCGCATCAGGCAAATCGAAATGAAGGTAAAGCGTACATTTTCACGTCTTCATAGCCGTGTGCGAATTGTTTCTAAAATAGCTGCTGAGCGCGATGGCGACACCATTTTAACGCCTACGGAAATTGCTCGTTACTGCAACGACGACTCTGACGAACTTTTGTATTTACTACAGAGTTACGAAGGAACAAACTACACCTACGACAGACAACTTGGCGTATTTATTCTCGGTGATGATTCATTGCATGATCGCGTAGATGCATACTTAGAGAAATTGCCTAATGTAGTAAATGATGAACAATTCGAAAAATATGCTGTAGCAGCGGAGGATGAGGAAGATATCCCAAGAGAGATGTTTGAAAAGGCTTTTCTGGAGAGCTATAGACGCACCGGTGCTGTATATCATCGTTCGCGTTTGTCGTTGGCTGTAATATACCAAGATATTATGAGCAAGTACTATCCTAACGGAATGCATATATATGATTCGGTGGAATTAAATCAGTTTCGCAAATATGTTATCAGTGAGTATGGTGATGTTCATATCCCGGAAAACGACAGGGCGTTGTCGGGAAGAATTGCGAGCGTTTGCATTTTGTGTGGTCGTGGCAGATATAGACTCAAAAAAGATCAGTATATGCCAAAGACGCTGGCAGATAAAATTTATGCTTATATCAAAAGCGGAAATACTCCCGTTTACCTCACGGGATCTATATTTCACATTTTCGAGGATGAGCTTATAGCTGCAGGAATAGATAATCGCTATTATTTACAAGGTGTCATGCATGAAATTTTTGCTGACAAGCTAACCTTTAGGCGCGACTATATTTCGACAGATGCCAGCGTCACCTCCTTGTACTCTGCGATTGTAGATTTTATAAAGAAATCAAAATACCCAGTTAGCAAGGCACAAATTCAAACCGCTTTTTTTGGAATTACTGATATTGTTATTAACTTATCGGTCAATGATCCTGAGATTTTGAATTTTTTCGGAGAATACTTGCATGCAAGCCGAATATTCATCTCTGATGTTGAGCGAAAATATCTCAGAAGCGTAATAGAAAAGATACTATCTGACGGCGCAGCACACCATGCGAAGGATTTTTACGAAGTTATAAATGGCGAAAAACCCGAAGTGTTTAAGCGCAATGCTGCAATGTACCCTTTTTCTGCATATAGCATCTTGGAATACCTCTTTCGTAACGATTTCCAGTTTTTGCGGCCTTATATCGCCAAAAATGGTGTGGAAATAGGTCGTCCCGGGGAGCGACTTCATGAGCTTATTTATAGTTCAGAAAGCATTGCAATTGCGGATATCCGGGAGTTTGCAAAGGAAAACAGATTCCAGATTCAGTCTATGATTGAGTATGTAAACATGTGTAACGATGAGTATTTGCTAGTTGATCGTGACACGCTTATGCGCATTGATAAGATTGGGATAACAGAAGAAGACTCAGAAGAAATTGATCGTATTATTGCGCAAAACATAGTTAAAACCATTCCTATCGTCCAGCTTGACATTTGGGGTTCTTTACCCTCACTCAATGTGCCATGGACGGAGTGGCTTCTCTATAGTGTACTCAACAAGTGGGGAAATCGAGTTATAGTAGGTACTTCTTCAAATCAAATGAAGATGGCTGTGCCACTTGTTGCTCCGACAGGAAAATATGACGCTAGTGGATTTGCTAATATGACGGCATCCAGCAGCGCGTCAGCTATTCGGATTGACGATCTGGATAATCTTGATGAATTGTTGGAAGATATCATTGGCGACGAGTTTTGGGAGGAACTAGATGAGTTTTAAGGATCTCGATATAAAATTTAGTTATATAAGTTGTGGAGACGAAAATATAGCTAGCGCATTTCTTGTCCCTGCATTAAAGCAGGCAAATAAGTATCAAAGAAGTGTAGGCTTTTTCTCGTCGGGAGTGTTCGGGCCAATTATTGACGGTGTCGTCGGACTATCCAGAAACGGTGGATCGATCGAAATAATCGCAAGTCCCAAATTGAACGAAGAAGATATAGAAGCTATTAGCTTGGGATATTAACACCGAACACAAATAATTGAAAATGCATTTACCCGGGATTTCGTTAGCGAAATAGAATCTCTGGATGACGCAAAATTACAGTTGCTTGCAACACTTATTGCTAATGGTACGCTAGATATCAAAATTGCAGTAACAGAAACAGACGGCATATACCACGATAAATTTGGAATTCTAGAAGACTTCGATGGAAATGTCATTGTGTTTTACGGATCTGCAAATGAAAGTTTTAGTGGCTACAAGAGCAATTATGAAAAAATTCGCGTAGTAAAAAGCTGGATGGCTTCTGACGTTGCCAGCGTTGAAGATGAACGCAATGAGTTTAATGCTTTGTGGAACGGCTTAAATCCATATGTACAGGTGCTCGGATACAAAGAGTCAGCAAAAAGGCATATTCTCGAGGTTGTTGAACGTCGGAAGGAACGCAAATCTGTGGGCACTGCCTCCCCGATCAAGCTACGCGACTACCAAAAAGAAGCAATCAATGCATGGATGGAAAACAATTATCATGGCTTTTATGTAATGGCTACTGGTACTGGTAAAACGTGGACTGCAATTTTTTCGGCCAAACAGTTAATCAAAACGCACTCAGCGATGATTGTGATTTGTGCACCGTACAAACATTTGGTGCGACAGTGGGCTGACGATATAGAAAAGGCGTTCCCGAATGCACATCTAATTATGGTATCTTCCGAAAATCCTTCGTGGGAGAAGCAAATATCACAGGAAATGATTCGAAAGAAATACAACAAGGACAATCAGATAATTGTAATATCAACCATCGCATCCTTCAAAATGCCCCGCTTCATGGCAGCCATCAAAAAGTCCAAGGATGATAAATTGTTGATTGTTGATGAAGCACATAGATTTACCGAGCGCTCCGATGAGTTGAAAACCGCGTTTAAATATATGCTTGGATTAAGTGCAACACCCTATAGCGGATCTTCTGCACAAAAAGGCGCTGAACTAATGGCTTGGTTTGGTGGGCAGGTTTTTAATCTGCCAATTGAAGTGGCGCTTGAAAGGGGCTTTTTGGTTCCGTATAATTACTACCCGATTTATGTGCAAGCTTCCGATGACGAAGAAGGAAGATTCAAATACCATACTCAAAAAATACTTTCCTGTTTCAAAAACGGACGCTGTGTAAACCCGGATTTACTTGTCAAGTCGCTTCGAAATAGATTGCGCGTTATTGCAATGTCTGAAGAAAAGCAATCCAGAATTGACGAAATCATAGGCCGCGTTGAAGAAAAAGACCACATTGTTGTGTATTGTGGAGATGGCAAGATGTTCGATGACAACGCAGGCGAAGAACTTCGTCATATCCAGTCGGTCAAGCGCGTTTTATCCTCACATGGATACAAAGCAAGCCAGTTCACTGCAACAGAAAACATGGCCACTAGAATGGAACTTGTCGATGCGTTCAATAAGGGCGAAATATCTGCCCTTGCTGCTATTCGTTGCTTGGATGAAGGAATCAATATTCCCTCCATTAAGAGTGCTTTGATATTGTCCAGCAACGACGATTATCGAGAATTCGTACAACGAAGGGGACGAATTCTTCGTACCTACGGGAGCAAAAAATATGCCAACATTTATGATGTTGTGGTATTGCCATCTCACGATTTGGTGGGTTGGGCGAAAATCGAACTTCGGCGTTTTCTTGAATATGGAAGACTTGCTCTTAACTGGGCAGAGCTTGAATCAGAACTACAAAGCCAGTTGGCAACATACGGTTTGTCTGTAGAAGACATTGATGTGTACGATTATGATGATATGGAGGTGATCATCGATGAGTGATCACGCTATTGTTGAAAACATGATACGGTTTATCGAGGAAAAGGAGCGCCAGTTGCAGGTGGAAAGATTAACAACTGGGCAAGTTCGGAGCGATATCGTTAAATCGATTTTAGATGAATTGGAGCGTGAAACAACCAATGAAAATCAGTAAAATCGAGTATGAAAATTTTCGTAATTTCCGAGAGCATGGTGAAATCCGTTGTTCTACAGACGGAAAAGTAACAATAATTTACGGAAAAAATGGTGACGGCAAGACAACGTTACATCAACTCTTCCAGTGGGTGTTTTATGGTCAAGTGCATTTTAATAAAACCACAACCGATCGGCTCTATAATCTGCAATACGAAAGCGAATGCTCGTTTGGCGAAACATTCCAAGTGATGGGATGTATTGATTTTGAACACGACGGTGTTAAGTATTCCTTGCGCAGAACCTATACATATAAAAAAGGTCTTGTTGATTCGGAGAAAATTGCAGAAGATGTGTCGTTGAATATGATGGATGATGATTATAACTGGAAACGTTTGGATCGTCCCAGAGACACTATTGAAAAACTTTTGCCTTCTGGACTATCAGATTATTTCTTCTTTGACGGCGAAAGTATGATTGCAGATCTTCGCGTAAAAGGCAAAGATTCTGCCGGAAAGCTTCGCAAAGCACTGTACTCCATGTTTGACCTTGATGTAATCGAATCCGCATTGGGGCATATCGGACGCACTGATTTAAGAACAACCGTCTTAGGGAAACTGTATTTGAGCAAAGGTAATATTTCCAGTGGAGGACAGATTTCGGATATTAAGACCAACATAGAAAATGCTCAAGCCAGAATGGCCAGATGTGAGGCTGATTTGGAAGGAGCAAAAAAGAAAAAAGTCGAAATGCAGGAGATGTTAATTCGTATATCCGAGCAGATCGGTGGCTTCAAGTCAAAAGCAGATTATGAGCGGCAGCGAAAAGGACTCAAAATGCAGCGGGATATGTTTCTTAGAAATGCCTCTGAAGCACAATCCGATTTTGGCGATGCAGTATTGGATATGTTCCCGCAGTTGTTGATATCCAAAGCTGTAGAAGATGCTAAACAGCGAATCAATCTGAAGATCGAACAGAACAAGTTGCCTGCAGGCGTTACCAAGAAGTTAATCATATATCTTCTTGAGGAATCCAACGGTGAATGCATTTGTGGCAATCCTATATGTGATAAGGAACGCCAACATATTCGTGCATATTTGGATATGCTACCGCCTCGGTCTTTCACGAGTTTGTATCAAGACTTCTCCAAAACAGCGCGCAGTTGGGGAAAAGGATATGACAAGGCTCGCATTGAAAAGTACATTATGAGTGTGCTTGATAACAACGAACAGGCCGCGGCTTGCGATATGCGTATCCGCGATCTTGACAAAGCTGAGAAAAAGAGCCCAGATATTGAAGATTTGATTGTTGCAAGGCAGCAGGCCGAAGCAGAGATCGGAGAACTTGACTTTACTATCGGCCGTATTGGAACAGAACTTCGTAAACTGGAAATTTATTTGAAGAAGCAGATGCAAGACTTCGATAAATATACCAAAGAAACAGCAGAAAACGAAAAGGTTGTTGCCAAGATAAAAATCATGGAACAGGTGGCAGCATACTTCCGCAAGAAGCTGGACGAAGAATCTGTTGCGTACAGCAGACGGCTTGAGGAAAACATCCAGAGCTTGATTGATAGCATGCTGACCAGCAAACGAAAAGTTAATGTTAGTTCTGAGTTTGCCGTCAGAGTCACCGATAGTTACAACGACGAGTCTAAATCTGAAGGTCAATTTGCAGTGGTTTCTTTTGCGTATATCGGCGGTATTCTTAAGATGTTGCAAAGTGATGAACATCTTTCTTCTAAGGAATACCCTCTAGTATTAGATGGCCCGTTTTCAAAGTTAGATCCAGACCAAAGACTAAACGTCATCAGTATGATCCCTAAATTTGCTCCACAGGTTATCCTGTTTTCGAAAGACGACTTGAACGGAATATTTGCGGAAGATGCAATTGGACGCGTGTGGACGATCGCAAGTAATGAAGAAAAAAATATTGCCAGAATCGAGGAGGGGCATTTATGGAGCTGACAACGGATGTTTTGCTTCGAGGAACTGCATGGAATCGTGCTATAGAGAATCTCTCCCCAATTTTCAAAACACGAACCCACTACATGATATTCATGT
Source organism: Lachnospiraceae bacterium (assembly GCA_030524525.1). GTDB lineage: Bacteria > Bacillota > Clostridia > Lachnospirales > Lachnospiraceae > ISDg. The sequence goes on along the minus strand of JAUNGI010000035.1, from coordinate 7,414 downwards.
TATCGATGACCATTGGCATCATGTACGATCAAAGAATCGAAAAGCCGGAAGAAAATGATGAAGAACCCAAGAGTGTACCTCGTAACGTGTTGAGAAATAACGACAACGGTCGCTTGGATTTTATCTTTCAGGCTGCGATTCTTTCAACGTCTTCTGAAGCACTCACGGAAGAAGAACGACTGGAACTTGCTTTCGGTGAAAAGAGCGATTTTAACAAAATTGCATTTCTAACACAGTTTGCAAACTTCGGCGTTACGAAGATTGTGGAATTGATAGGCGAAACACCGCTTGAGTCTATGGAGAACATAAAAAACTTTCTCTTCTCCACTGTGGAAGGAAGAAATTTGGATATCGATGCAATTCCTGACGACATTTTACTCGAAGAAGCAGAATAATTACATCTTTTCTTTCAAATCTATTGCAAATTTGACGAAGACGTGATATACTTAAGTATGTACTTAAGCATATCACGTCTTCGTCGCATGGAGGGATAAAATGAATTTTTCATATCGTTTTCCTGCAGTAAAAGGAAAGCAAGCAGGGAGAGAATATTACATTTCTATGGTTCCACTGAAACTTTTGCCCCGGATGTTCCCTTCAGAAGATGAGATCGTTCTTCCAGAGCATAGAGCGCAAAGAAGGATTAACGAGGAAAGAATTCCGGAAATCAAGAAATACATCCTTGACAACAGGGATACTTATGTTTTTTCTGCCCTTTCGGCCTCAATCGATGGTCAGTATTCCTTCACAGCAACTCTGGATTCAGATGTTGGAATATTAGAAGTAGATATGGAGTCCGTTTTTCTTATTAATGATGGGCAGCATCGCAAAGCTGCAATCGAGGCTGCCATGCAAGAAGACGTGACTTTGGAGAAAGAGACAATATCAATTGTATTTTTTGGAGATGAAGGTTTATTACGAAGCCAGCAGATGTTTACAGATCTCAATAAGCATGCGGTAAGAACATCAAACTCGCTATCCACACTGTATGATGGCAGAGATGAAATCGCTGTTGCTACTAAGAAAGTGATAGATGCAATCCCCTTCTTTAAGAGATTTACAGATAAAGAGCGTGACATTCTTGGTAAAAATTCTTCTAATCTGTTTACACTCAATATGATTTACAAGGCAAATCGGCGAATTCTACATAGCGATAGATGCGCAAAAGACGACACAGATTTTCTTCTTCATTATTGGGAAAGTGTGGCTAACAATATAGTCGAATGGCAGGAAGTATTAAACCGAACATTGACAAAAAAAAACCTCAGAGAAAACTACATCGTAACATTAGCTATAACCATTAGCGCATTTGGACGGCTCGGAAAATATTTTTATGATCATCCGGCAGTGAATATGGACTCATGTTTGAGTAAGCTTCAAACAATTGATTGGTTGCGATCTAATCGGGCTTGGGTCGGACGTGTACTTCGTGAAAATGGGAAAGTCCAGAACAGCGAAGAAGCCATCGCATTAACCAGTTCGTACATCAAGCATCAGATAGGCGTTCCCTTAACTAAAGAAGAACGGCAAAAAGAAAAACAGATATTGGAGATTAAATGATATGCGTTACACAGGAGAATTTGCGGTATATGAGGACATCATTCAAGAAATGATGCTCGTTTACAAGCACGATAAACGCCCATGGATGATTGGGTTTAGTGGAGGTAAAGACTCCACCCTGCTGTGTTGCCTTGTCATGGAAATGCTCAAAAGATTACCAGTAGAAAGAAGAAATAAGAAAGTTTATATTGTATCCTCAGACACCTTGGTAGAAAACCCTATCGTCCGCGACTACATGCATAAAATGTCTGACATGATCGGAGCCGCTGGTAAGACACTCGGAATTCAGTCTGACATAATTTATCCTCGCGTAGAAGATACTTTTTGGTGCAAAGTTATTGGCGTGGGGTATCCGACGCCAGAAGCCCCCGGCTTCCGTTGGTGTACAGAGCGCTTGAAAATCCATCCTATGAATGCATATACGCTCGAGACCATCAAAAACAACGGCGAAGTGGTACTTCTTCTGGGTGTTCGAAAAGCCGAAAGCACATATAGAGCTAATAATATCCGCGCCAGAGAAATTGAAGGAAAACTGCTTGTACCACACAACGACATAGAAAATGCATATGTGTACAATCCTCTCACCGAGATTCCAAATGAAGAAGTATGGAAATTTTTGTTGAAGGGCGATGGCATATCACCTTGGGGATCGGATAATAAATACTTATTCTCCCTCTATCAAGGAGAAACACTTGGTGAAGAACAAAGTGTAATTGGCGAAATTGATAAGGATAAAATTCCAGTAACAGGCAATTCCCGATTTGGATGTTGGATTTGCACGATGGTTAAAGAAGATAAGTCTCTTAAGGCGTTTATCGATCGAGGCGAAACATGGCTGGAGCCGCTCCGTGATTACCGTAACTGGATGCTTGATCTTCGTACAAAACCCGGAGCAAGAGAATATAAGAGACGCAACGGTGCGATGTATCGCAAGGCAGATGGTACTCTTGGCACAGGACCTTTCACTATGGCCACCAGACAGGAAATGCTCCGTAGATTGCTGCAGCTCGAAGTGGATACAGGACTGTCGCTGATCACCATGGAAGAACTCAAGCAGATTGATATCATGTGGGATAATGAAGGCGATTTGACACGGCGTTCGTTGGTGGAAATTTATAGAGAAGTCACAGGCAAGGTTTTACCATGGGATCAATATAAAGCACCTATTTTCCCCACCGATGTAATTGATGAGATTAAACAGCTTTGCGAAGAACATCAAGTAGAGTTTGAACTAATTTCGAAACTCATTATTGAAATTGAGGCAAACAAAAACTACACGAATAATTCGATGGTGACAAAAGCATTTGATCGTATAATTAATCAAGGCTGGCTTCACTTTGAAAGTATCGAGAAGGGATTGCAAAATGAAGATTAATAGCATTTTATTATACAATTTCGGCTCGTATGAAGGTGAAACGGTTTTTGATACACGTGCAACTGACGATGGAAGGAACATTGTGCTGATCGGCGGTAAAAATGGCGCAGGTAAAACTACACTGTTCACTGCAATGCGCGTGTGCTTATACGGCTACATGAGTATGGGATATAAAAACATAAACTCATTCTATAACCGTGCAATAATTAAGCTGATCAACAACAGCGCAAAACTATGCAGACCAGCAGATGCTCATGTAGAAATGCGAATCGGACTGAGTAATGGTCATGAAATAGATGTGTACACTCTTCGCAGAAGCTGGATACTAACCGATGCACTTTCTGAAAGTTTTACCGTTGCCCAAAATGGTATGCCGCTTTCTGCAGAAGCGGTTGCTGATTTTGAAAAATACCTGTTGTCCCTTATCCCGCCGGAATTGTTTAATCTATATTTCTTTGACGGTGAAAAAATAGCAAACTTCTTTTTAGAAGAAGGAAGCAATGCGCGAATCAAAGATGCGTTTTTGACTCTTTGCGGCTATGATACTTTTGAAATCATGCGTAAGAACTTCAAGCGAATTGGATCAAACAAAACGCATGGTTCTCCCGATTTGGATGAGTATCTGGCTGCAAAAGAAGCATTGGCTGCAGCCCAGATGACGCAGCAGGATTTGACAGCAAGATTAAAGCAATGCATAGATGAAATGGACACCTGCGAAGCAGATATTGATGCGCTCGAAAAAGCATACCATCAGAGCGGTGGTGTCTCGCAAGAGGAATGGAACCAAAAGCTGTTTACGCTCAAAGAGGAAGAAAAAAAGCGTGAGACATATAATGCTATATTAAGAAAGTGGGCAAATGAAGTGATCCCCTTCCTTATGATCCGGGATCAAATCTCCGCACTGAAAAAGCAGATTGAAAAGGAAAATAGCACACAGAAGTTCCACAATTTCCGTGAGGTATTAGAAACTCCTGCAGTAAGACGTTTACTGAAATCGGACTTCTTCGCTATTATAAACGCTGCAGCAACACAGTTTTCTGATTCTGGAGAAGTGATTCTTGATTTGTCTTTAGAGCAAAGTGCGTTGCTTTTGGCGCATATCAACCAAATCCTCGATTTCGAAGTAGAGAAGATCGCAAAGTATAAGCGTGCAATAAAGCGTTCGCTTTCAGTAACTGCGAAAATTAGACGGGAGTTAGATAGTAGCAATATTTCTTCCGTTCAAGAATACATGCAAAAACGCGCACAGCTATTTGAAAGCAAGAGTCTGTTGCTTGTGCAGCGTATCGAGCTTGAAAGACAGCTTACAGAGCATAAGGATGTGTTGCAGCAGGCAGAAGCTCATCTGGCTCACGTGCAAGCGCACTTAGAAGAAGAATTAAAGCAGGCTTCTATAACGGATATATCCGCTCGTGCAATTATAATGCTTGATAAGCTTCAGCATACCCTTTATAGAAAGCAGATCGAAAAAGTAGAATCATTTTTCCGTAAAGAAATTAAGATTTTGATGCGAAAATCGCACTTCATAGATGATATTCGCATAGACGATGATTTCAACACCCGGATCTATCGCAATGACGAAATCAAGGTTACTCGTCTTGTGGAAGCGCTTAAAACTAATACGGAAGCCCAGTTGATTGCGATGTTCGGAGAAGCCGCATTGAGAGAAATGCAAGCAATCTCTGGCACCACAGATTTAGGTGTCATGACGAAGTATTTCTCAAAAAGTAAGGACACGATGGTTGTGCTACCGGTGGAGATCGACAAAACTTCGTTGTCAAACGGTGAAAAACAGATTTTTATTATGGCGTTGTACCATTCGCTTGTACAGCTGTGCAACCATGAAATCCCGTTTATCATTGATACGCCTTTTGCTCGAATTGACACAGAACATCGTAGGAATATTTCGACACACTTTTTCTGCAAACTTAACGGACAAGTATTCATCCTTTCGACAAATGAGGAGATCGATTCTACGAATGTGCAAATTATGGACGACAGAATTTCTGCTACTTATATGTTGGAGAATACGGATAATAAACGGACGACGGTTGTTAGCAACCAGTACTTTGAGGTGTAGGTATGGTATTCAAAATTAGAACTTCAAAAAAAACAATGGCTATTTTTGAAGAAATCGGTGCCAGCACCAACTATGCGCCGTTTATTCTCTCAAAATTGGCAATATCAATGTCGCTAAAAAGTAAAACTCCTCTGAAAGAGAATGATTTCAAATCCGACTCTTTCGGTCTGGAGCTAAACCGGCAAACTATTACTGGTGAATGGGATGAATTGTATAAGAGCTTGATAGAAATGGCCGAAGGACATCATCTAAGCGATGACGATTACTTCCAAAGATATCTAAAGGCTCATTTGGATAGAGGCGCACGAATGATTTATTCTGAGTTTCGCTATAACAACGATTTCTTGCTGGCACTTTTAAGCGAAAAAAACAGCATTTAAGTATCAAACTTCGAAGACAAAGAGTAATAGATAAAATAGCGAAAGCTCCTGCGGCTGAAGTAACTGCTGGAGCTTTTTCTGTCAAGAGTAACAAAATGGTGCGCCTTTCTCTTGCACGATAAAAACTTGCGCTAATCCCCTTGACCGGTGGATAGATCGTGAGTATAATTAAATCGTAAGTGGAACATTTGTTCAAGATAGCCCCAAAGGAGGCACACACATACGTACAAAGAATCCCGAAACTTTCAAAGCGATTGAGGAATTCGTAAATGGATACACTGAAAAACATGGTGTATCACCCACGGTGCGTGAAATACACGCAGACATCGGTTTGACAGTCGGCACTGTTTCCCGTTACCTCTCGTTCATGCGGGAAAATGGAATGATCGACTATAACGGTTGTCGCAACATTACCACTCGTGAAGCGAAAATCACGAAACGCGAAACGACCAGAGTCCCCGTTCTGGGGAGCGTTTCCTGTGGTGTCCCCAAATTTGCAGAGGAAAATATCGAGGAATATGTACGACTGCCTGTTGCGCTATTTGGTAAGGGAGAATTTTTCATTCTTCGCGCCAACGGTGGTTCAATGATTGGAGCCAATATCGATAACGGCGACCTCGTAGTCATCAAGCAGCAGAACTACGCTAAGATAAGCTTTGCTATAAATTTGCCGACGCTTTGATTTCAGCGAAATGCAATCTTGACGCCGCCAATCTAAAGGGGCAAAATGCTCTTATGCTGATTTCTTTACAGAACGGTTCCGATGCAAATGAGCTTCAGATAGCGCTCTTGGAAGCGGGAGCAAGCGTAACAGGAAGCGATCAGGACAGGACGGCAACACGGCGCTTCACTATGCCGCGCTCAATAAAAATGACAGCGTTGCAAAGGAGATGGCTGAAATGCTCTCTGAATTTGAATTTGTAGACGCGGACGCTGTAAACAACGCCGGAAAGACAGCTCTTGAAATTGCGGCAGAGCAGAACAACGAGCCGCTTGTAAAGCTGATTCTAATGAATTCGTAAGGAGAACGTCCTATGGATAACAGTTTGATTTTTCTTAACGCCTGTAAAAACGGACAAAAGGGGGTCGTACAGGCATTTATCAAAAAAGGCGGCATTGATTTTAACAAACGGGATACTGCCGGAAATACGCCGCTTTTTTACGCTTGTATGAAGGGCGCTCGCGATATTGTGAAGTTGCTGCTTGACAATGGCACCGATCCCGGAATTGCGAACAACGCAAACCTCACGCCGCTTCACGCCATTTCGCAAAGCGGCAACAAGGATATTACCGCCATGTTGGTCGAGGCGGGAGCGGACGTAAATGCCACGGACAACGAGGGGAAAACGGCGCTGATGTCAATATCGCCGACAACAGCGGACATAAAGCGATTGACTATGCAACCGCCTTTGGACTGCGGGATATTATTTCGCTGCTTGGGAACGCTGACATTTCCGACGTATCCGGCAACACGCCGCTTCACCAAGCGGTTTACAACGGTCAGACCGAGGTGGTTCGTACATTGGCAAATCCGCAGAATGTCAATGCGGTAAACGACGGCGGCGAAACGCCTCTGCTCCTTGCCTGTATGCAGGGGAATCTTGCGATTGTCAATCTTCTGCTCAGAGCGGGCGCAGACGTTAAGCAGCGTTTGCTTGACGGCAATACTGCCCTACATTATGCCGCCTCGCAGGGAAACCGTTTTATCGGAAAGCAGCTTTTGGAAGCCAATGCGGACCCGGATGCACAAAACGAAAACGGTGAGACGGCGTTGATCGTTGCCGCCATGACCGGACAAAATGATTTTGCCGCTATGCTCATAGAGAATAATGCGAATGTAAACTTGGCGGATAATGAGCAGCGGACGGCGCTATTTTATGCCTCTGAGCGTGGATTTACCGAGATTGTTGAGCAGTTAATTGTTGCCGGGGCAGAGGGATGAGGGCAATAAATTCTTGGTATTGAAATAAAAAAAGACGCAAATAGAACGCCGAGGTGCCGAGAACCCTCAAGCCACAT
>JAUNGI010000034.1 GCA_030524525.1 Lachnospiraceae bacterium | reverse complement strand
CAAAGTTTCTTGCAGGAAGATTTCGGTATGATATTTTCAGGGTATAATTCCTGAGATCCTGATTGAAATGTGCAACAAAATTGATTTCCTTGCATATCATATAGTAGATTGGGATATAATAAATCATGTTTTGCATGATATTCCTCGATAGCTCAGTCGGTAGAGCATTCGGCTGTTAACCGAAGTGTCGTAGGTTCGAGTCCTACTCGGGGAGTTTTTTTATTTAATAATATAAGGCGACATAGCCAAGTGGTAAGGCGTGGGTCTGCAACACCCTGATCACCAGTTCAAATCTGGTTGTCGCCTCTCAAAACCTCGCACAAAAATGTGCGGGGTTTTTTCTATAAAAAAGGGCATAGTCGAGAGCAGATGTTGTAGGAAATTATGCTGCATTGCGTTATGGGACGATCGTTGGGGGCGAAGGAAATAACGCTGGGAATGCCGCATCGGAAAACAGCAAGGGGAGTAGCGCTGGGAAAGGAGTGTCGGAAAACAACGCCCGGAAACAGCGGAAGGAAGTCGCGTTAAAAAAGCCGTACCGGAAAACAGTGAAGGAGAGTGGCGAAGGGAAGTAACGCCGGGGAGCAGCGCCGGGAAAACCGCCTTGCTCTGCGCCCTTGTCGATTAGGCTTCACCGGGGAAGGGGAACGAAGAGCGAGTGACAGTAAAAAACGCGGGCGGAAGCGGGGGCGGTGGCGGTGGCTGTTGTGGCGCCTCTGCGCTTCAAGAGAAAACTCGGGCAGACAATAGGAAGGGAAGAGTGTGGATATCTTATGAAATTAACTTCGGAAATGTGGAAAGGGCGCTGCTATATGCGGCTTTCTCTTGGGGAGGATGACGCCGGCCGGGATATTCTCTCCTTTTTGCGCGCGGAGCTGGGGCTTTCCTCCGCAAAGATCCGTTCGGTAAAATTCGATCCCGAGGGGATTTTGCTGGACGGAAAGCGCGTGACCGTGCGGGAGAGAGTAAAGGCGGGACAATGTCTCCGGATCTTGCAAAGCGATTCCTCCAATCGGGAGCTGCGCCTGCTGCCCACCGAAATGCCGCTGGATATTTTGTATGAGGATAAGAATTTCTTGTTCGTAAATAAACCGTCGGGTGTTGTCTGCCATCCTTCGCAGGGGCATTTTGCAGACAGCTTGGCGAACGGCGTGCAGGCGTATTGGAATCGGCGCGATCCGGAAAGCCGCGTGCATCTGGTCGGGCGATTGGACAAGGAGACGTCGGGGATCGTCAGTATTGCCAAAAACGGGGTTGCCGCCCGGCAGCTGAGCGAGCAGCGCAGGGAGGGAAGACTGAAAAAGACATATTTTGCGCTGGTGCGCGGCTGCCCGCAGCCGTTGTGTGGGGAGATCGCTCTGCCGATGGAGTATGTGCGTGACCCGGAACGGGAGGGCATGTTCGTCATGAAGGCAGCCGACGCTTCGCGGGGAAAAGCCGCAGTCACGCATTATCGGGTTTTTGAAAGCTTTGGGGGCGTTTCGCTGTGCCGGGTGCGGATCGACACCGGGCGGACGCATCAAATTCGCTTTCATATGGCTTCGTTCGGTCATCCTCTTTTGGGAGACCGCCTGTACGGAACGGCGGACGACGCATCCGACGGGAAAAACGAGCATAGGGCGCTCTGCAGCGGCATAAAACGCACCGCGCTTCATGCGGGCAGGCTGGAATTTGCGCATCCGTTCAGCGGCGAGGAGCTTGTCCTGAACGCAGGGCTGCCGGAGGACATGCTGACCGTTTGCAGAGAACTGCATCCAAGAGGAGAGCTGCCCGTTCTTTTGTGAAGAACCGGCTGGACGCGTTGAAAAAAGGCGGCTTCCGTGCTACAATCGAACTGTTTGTGAGCAGCAGGGGAAGGAAAAGGATTGCAATGAATTGGATCGTTTGTGAAAAGCTGGATAAGGCGTACGGGGATCGGAAGCTTTTGGACGGAGCGGATTTTTACCTGAACGAGGGAGAAAAGGTCGGGATCATCGGAATCAACGGCACCGGGAAATCTACGTTTCTTCGGATGCTGGCGGGGGACGAGGAACCGGACGGCGGCAGGATCACGAGCGCGAACGGGTTGGTAACGGCGTATTTGCCGCAGCATCCCGTATTTGCCGACGGAGCCGACTGTCTGTCCGCCGTGCTGGAAGGGCATGAGCGGGAGGACGAGACGGCGCGCAACGAGCTTGCGGTAAGGGCGCGGACAATGCTGACCAAGCTTTCGGTCGATAATTTGGAGGAAGACGTCGCGCATCTTTCGGGAGGGCAGAAAAAGCGTCTGGCGCTTGTTCGCACGCTGCTTTCCGGCGCGGACGTGTTACTTCTGGACGAGCCGACCAATCATTTGGACAATGAGATGACGGAGTGGCTGGAGGACTTTCTGCGTAAGTACCGCGGAGCGTTGGTCATGATCACGCACGACCGGTATTTCCTTGACAGCGTTACCGATCGCATTGTGGAACTGGAGCGCGGAAAGCTCTGTTCCTATGCCTGCAATTACAGCGGCTATCTCGAACGCAAAGCGGAGCAGGAGGAAATGCTTGCGGCTGCGGAGCGGAAGCGGCAGACGCTGTTCCGGACGGAGCTGGCTTGGATGCGGCGGGGCGCAAGAGCGCGTTCCACAAAACAAAAGGCTCGGATTGGGCGTTTTGAGGAACTGGCGGAACAAAAGGGCATGGAACAGAAGGACGAGCTTGCCCTGCAGTCGGCAGTTTCCCGCATGGGGCGGACGACGATCGAGCTGGAGCATGTAACGAAGGGCTATGCGGACGAGGGCGGAAACGAGCGCATACTGATCCGGGATTTTTCCTACGCTTTTTTGAAAAATGACCGCGTCGGCTTTGTGGGCTCGAACGGCTGCGGGAAGACGACGCTGTTTCGGATGCTGGCGGGCGAGGAGGCGCCGGACGACGGGAGGATCGTCATTGGGCAGACGGTGAAGCTGGGCTATTATTCGCAGGAGCTTGTCGGTGAGGTTTGGAACGATTCCAAGCGCCGCGTGATCGACCTGATCCGCGAGACGGCGGAGTTTGTGGATACGCCGGAGGGGCCGGTCAGCGCCTCGGCGATGTTGGAACGCTTCTTGTTTCCGCCGGAAAAACAGTACGCGCCGATCGCAAAGCTTTCCGGTGGGGAAAAGCGACGGCTGAATCTGCTCCGTATTTTGATGGAGGCTCCGAACGTACTGCTGCTTGACGAGCCGACGAACGACTTGGATATTGCCACGCTGACGGTTTTGGAGCGGTATCTGGACAGCTTTGCCGGGATCGTAATGATCGTCAGTCATGACCGATATTTCCTTGACCGCACGGTTTCACATCTGTTTGCCTATGAGGCGGACGGACGTCTTCGACATTTTATGGGCGGATATACCGAATATAGAAACTGGGTTCAAGCAGAGCGCGAAGCCACCGGAGGGAGCAACGGGTCGAACAATGCCGGAGGAGGCGGTGCCGGCGCGAAGACCACCGGAGGCAGGAGTAAGACAGGGAATCCCGGAGGAGGCAACGGGGCGAAAAATGCCGGAGGAGGCGGTGCCGGCGCGAAGACCACCGGAGGCAGGAGTAAGACGGGGAATCCCGGAGGGAGCAACGGGGCGAAAAATGCCGGAGGAGGCGGTGCCGGCACGAAGACCACCGGAGGCAGGAGTAAGACAGGGAACCCCGGAGGCGGTACCGGCGCGGCAAACGCCGAAAGCGGAAAAACGGCGGAGAGCCGCCGGAGCGGAAGGGCGAGCTGGAAGGCTTCCTGCCCCACGGAGGAGCGCCCCCGCTTTTCCTACACGGAGGCCCGCGAATACGAGCGGATCGACGCGGAGATCGCAGGGCTGGAGCAGGAGCTTTCGGAGGTCGAGACGGAGATGCAGGCGAACGCATCCAATTACGGAAGGCTCTCGGAGCTGGACGCCGAAAAAGGGCGGCTGGAGGCGCTGCTGGAAGAAAAAATGGAGCGCTGGATGTATCTGAACGAGCTTGCGGAGAAAATTGCCGCTTACGAGCAGGCGAAGAAAAAATAGTTGGAGGAAATTATGAAAAGCAGCGAAGTAGAAATCATGAAATGCTTTTTGTGTACGGTGGATCAGAGTCTGCCGTTCCCGAATTATAACGAGATCAAGATCGACGAGGAGGACGCGATCTATCCTTATATTCAGAAGCTGGTGGCGGCTAATCTGCAGAACGCCGCGGCGATGGAGGCGGATTTTGAGGAGGGCTCGTATCTGGATACGGCGGTGACCGACGATCCGGACGATCTGGAAATGTTTGTGAATGTCGTGACCGATACGGTCTATGAACTGGTGCGGGACAACGCGGAGCTTTCTTCGGGCAGCGGGATTTTTGCTTTCTGCATGGTGGAGGAGCAGCCGTATATCGGATTTTTTAAGATGCATTTTCAGGAGCGGTTCGTCTGCAAGGTCGCCGAGGACGGCAAGGTATCTTGGGTGATGAATTCCAAGATCATGCCGCGCTGTACGCAGAAGGAATACGACTTCTTTCTGATCAACATTTTGGATCGGAAGGTGAAGCTGTCCGATGTGGAAAATTACATAGACGACTGCAAGGTGAATTATCTTGCGGAATATGTATTGAAGCTGAAAGCAAAGCCTTCGGAAAAGGAAAAGGTAGAGATCATTAAAGAAACGACGATCGAGACCATTCGCGAATGCTATGAGGAAAAGGAGGTGCCGCAGAAGATCATGGAGTACCGCACCGAGGTCGCCGAGCATGTGGAGCAGACCGGAAGGGTCAGCGTGGCGCAGATCGAGCAGAGGGTTTTTGCGGACAATGAAAAGGCGGCGGGGCGTTACCGGGAGCGCCTTGAGGAGGAGCGGATCGCCCGCGAGCCGATGCCGGTCAGCAAAAAGACCGAGCGCCAATTTACCAAAAAGCAGAAGATCGTGACCGACAACGGGATCGAGCTGCTCGTTCCCGTGGAATATCTGAAAAATGCGGATTATGTGGAATATGTGCAGGACGAGGAGGGAAATATCTCCATTATCATTAAGTCGGTGCATGCGATCCAAGCGTAGACAAGAGGAGGAGCGGAAGGATGGAATCTTTTTTGACGTACTTGAACGAGGCGGTAACGCCGTACCACTGTGTGCTTTTGGCAAAGGAAATGCTGAAAAGCGCCGGGTTTCAGGAGGTTTCCATGGAAACGCCGTGGAGCTTTTCCCCTGTAGAGCGGAGCGTCGGGTATTTTACGGCTCCGGCGGACGGGATGCTGTTTGCGTGGGTCGTCTCTCCGGATTATCGCGCGGGGGACGCGTTCCGGCTTGCCATTGCGCATACGGACTATCCGTGTCTGCATGTGAAGCCGAGCGGAGAAGTGAACGGCGACTATAGCCTGCTGGACGTGGAGGTGTACGGCGGCCCGATCCTGAACACATGGCTTGACCGTCCGCTGGGGCTTGCGGGCAGAGTGCTGGCTGCGGATGCGGACGGAAGCATCCGCACGGAGCTTGTAAAGAGCGAGCGCTCGGTCGTGACCGTCCCCAACCTGCCCATTCACTTCAACCGCGACGTAAACAAGGGCGTGGAGCTTTCGCGGCAGTTGGATCTGCGTCCGCTTGCGGGCAGGGATATGGAGCCGGGCTGGCTGCTTGCCCGCTTGGCGGAGCGCTGCCATACGGAAACGGAGCAGATCTTGGACTATGATCTTTATGTTTACAATACCGAGCAGGCGTGCGTGACCGGCTGGAACGGGGATATGATCTCCTCGCCGAGGCTGGACAATCAGACCTCCTGCTATGCGCTGCTGCGCGGCATTTGCCAAGCGCTGCGGGAGCCGCAGGGCGGGGGGCTTTCCGTGATCGGGCTTTATGATAACGAGGAGGTCGGAAGCCAAACGCGGCAGGGTGCGGATTCGGCGCTTGCGGGCATGCTTTTGGAAAAGCTTTACGACGCGCTGGGCTATTCTTCCGTTCGCCTGAAGGAGGCGATCATGAGGAGCCGCTGTCTTTCGCTGGACGTGGCGCACGCGCTTCATCCGAATCATCCGGAGCGCTATGACTCCGGCAATACGGCGAAGCTTTCCGACGGCGTGGTCCTGAAGCTGAGCAGCACTCAGAAATATGCCTATGAGCCGCTGGCGGTGGCGGAGGCGGTGCGCCTTTGCAGGGAACGGCAGATCCCGATGCGCAAGCATGTGAACCATTCCGATCAGCCCGGCGGCAGTACGATGGGACCGCTCATGGCTTCGTGGCTGCCGATGCCGACGCTCGATATGGGCGTGCCGATCATGGCGATGCATTCCTCGCGCGAGCTGATGAGCTGGGCGGACGAAAAGGCGCTGCTGGCGTTTGCCGAGGCGTTCTTGGGGGGCTTGCAGGCTTAGCCCCGACTTGCTATAATATTCACAGAAAATCCTGAAAATAGGAGGAACCATATGGCAGACTTTTTTCAAAAAATGAATGAGAAATATGTGCAGAAGCATTTTCCCACAGGCTCCGTCTTTGAGGCCACCTCGAAAACCTTAAAGCGCAGGGGCTATGTCGGTGTTTTTTTCAGCGGCTTGTTTTTGGCGGGCTGTCTTTTTGGCTTGGTGTCGAGCATTAAAAGCACCATAGAGGTTGTGGTCGAGGGAAAGAAGGATATGCTGGGAGTCGCCTTGGGAGTCTGCGGCTTTTTGGCAGTGATCACGCTGCTTTTTGGTATCGCTTTCTATTTCTCCGTGAAACACACAAGGAGAAAGCGGGAGGATTATATCAAGCTTGCTGCGAAAGCAAGTAAATTGCAGGAGAGCGAAATCGAATCCTTTGAACAGCAGGCGGTTGCTTCCGATACCTATATTCTGAAGCTGACCGCAGGGCTTGACCGAGCGCTTTCCAACGCCACCAACAAGGACGGTCTGCTCACAAGAGATTACATATATTTGGCAAGCCCTGCGCAGATCGTCATGCGGGTAGAGGACTTAAAGGCTTGCTGCTTTAACGATTACACCTATTACCTCAACACAGGAAACCGTTCCAAGAAGATCCATTGTCTGGCGATTACCCTGATCGCTTCCAATGGAGTCACCGACACCTCCGACACCACTATGGAGGCCGGGCGGGCTCTTATGGTGCTCTTAAAACAGCGAAACGCCGCCATCGACGTGAACGGCGGAAATGTGCTGTCCGAGGGTTCTCTTGACGCATACAAAAAGAAAATTTTGGAAGGCTAGAACCACAAAGCACCGAAACCGTTATGACTTACGTTTGATGTGGGAAATTTAGAGAGGTATTCACAGAAAAATAAAACAGGCAGCCGCCCAAACGGGAACTGCCTGTTTTTCTTTACTTTTCCTTCGCGATCTGCTCGGCGATCTTCGGCATTCGCTGTACGGTAATCACATAATCGTGATTATAGACCTTATTGAGATACTCGTCCTCGTTCTGGTCGAGCCATTCGGAGTGCCACGTCATGAACCAGCTCCACTTTACCCCTTCCTCCTTGAGCTTGTCGGGATCGGGAATCGGGCCGTTTTCGTGCAGACAGATCGGCTTGCGGTCGCCTACGACCTTGTAGCAGTAATCATACAGCGCCTTCTGCGAGTTGTTCGTGGAGGCGTAGATATCCGCGCCGAAAATATCCACATATTCGTCGCCCGGGTACCAATCCAGATGCTGGGCGATCTGGTCGGAAAAGCCGCAGACCCAGATCAGGTTGTTTAAGCCGCATTCCTCGGTGTAGTAGGTGTACATAAGCTTCCAAAGCTCGATAAAGGCGTCCTTTCCGCCCTTCGACCACCAGAACCAGCCGCCGTCGCTTTCGTGGAACGGCCGCCAGAGAACCGGAACGCCGGCGTCCTGAAGCTCCTTGAGATAAGGCACGGCCTTGTCAAACTCGGCGATCAGGTTATTATATTCCTCGGTCCCCTCGGTCAGAGAGGCCTCCAAGTCGATCCTGCCCTTGCTGGAATCGTAGCCGACGCCGTCGGGCGGCGTGCCCATGTGCCAGCAGATGCTGACGAGTCCGCCCAGCTCCCACCAAGTAATGGCGCGGCGCGTTACGCCCTCAAAGTCGTCGTTGATGAAATCCAGACCTTTCAGAGCCGCGGTCTTGCCGGTGGCGGAAAAGATCTCGTTCATTTCCGTGGCGTTGGAGGAGGGCGATTCCTGCTGCCCGGAGATGATGTATTTGCCGGACATGTCGCGGATGAAGTTATAGACCGCGATCGCCTCCTTTGTGGCGTTGGGATTGGTCAGGTGATTTTCCAGATCGATCTGATATTCTTCCGGAGTGGTGACCTCCGTTTCCTTCTGCTTGCTTTTGTCGTCCTTGCCGCATGCGCCGAGGCAGCCGCAGAGAAGAAGCAGACAAAGCGCCAGTGAAATAAGTTTCTTCAATGTGTTATCCCCTTTCCGAATGGAAGTATGCTTTCTGTCCCCAGTGTATCATAGTTTTCCTTCGGAATCCAGTCCCTCAGAAGAAAATCCCGGATTGACTTTCGGGGAAATCCGGCGCAAAATAAAACAGTACAAAAGGAGGATGGATATGATCGAACGTAGTCAGCTTTTGGCGCTTCCGTTTTATCAGAAGGAAAAATTTAAGGGAAGCTATCATGGAATGTGTTATCAGGTCGAAGGAAAATGCCGGGAGGTCGCGCCCACGCCGGAGGAGCTTGCGGCGGAGCCGGATCGGAAGCCGAAAAAGCTCTGGAATTTTGCGGTGACGCTCTGGCCGGGGCCGCTGTGCTTTGAAAAGACCCCTGACGAGTTGAAGCAGGTAAAAGAATATCCCCCTCGCGAGAGGCTCGTCGAGGAGGATCTGGCTGCGGTCGCCGCGTATCTGAACGAACAGTACGAGGAGCAGAAGCCCCTGTGGGATACGGCGCGGTATTATTGAAACTGTGATTGGTACATCGTGTAGTAAATGCCCTTTTTGGCAAGCAGCTCCTCGTGCGTGCCCTGCTCGGCGATGGTGCCGCCGTCGATCACGAGAATCTGGTCCGCGTGCCGGATGGTGGAGAGCCGGTGCGCAATGACAAAACAGGTCTTGCCCTGCATGAGCGTGCGCATCGCCTTTTGGATCTGCCGTTCGGTCTGGGTGTCCACGTTGGAGGTCGCCTCGTCGAGGATCAGCATCCGCGACCGGTAGAGCATGGCGCGGGCGATCGTCAGAAGCTGCTTCTGACCTTTGGAGATGTTGCTGCCGTCCTCCGTAATGATCGTATCGTAGCCCTTGGGAAGGCACATGATATATTTGTGGATGCGGGCTGCCTTTGCGGCGGCGACGACCTCCTCCCGGGTGGCGTTCTCCCTGCCGTAGGCGATGTTGTCGTAGACCGTGCCGTGAAACAGCCAAGTGTCCTGCAAAACCATGGCGTAAGCATGGCGGAGGGACGAGCGCGTATAATCCAGATGATCCGTGCCGTCCACCAGCACCTGACCGCTCTGCGGGTCGTAAAAGCGCATCAGCAGATTGATGATCGTGGTTTTTCCGGCGCCGGTGGGGCCCACAATGGCGATCAGCTTTCCGGCGTCCGCGCGCAGGTTCACGCCGCGCAGAATGATCTTTTCCGCGCTGTAGCCGAAGGAGATGTCCCGAAGCTCCACGTCGCCCCGCGTTTCCGTCAGAGGAAGCGCGTTTTCTTTGTCCGGAGCCTCCTCCGGTTCATCCAGCAGACGAAATACCCGTTCGGCGGCGGCAAGCGCCGAAAGAAATTCGTGAAAGATATTGGCGACCTCGTTGATGGGGCCGGAAAATTTTCTCGAATATAAGACGAACGAACTGATGTCGCCGAGCGTAACGATCCGGTACATATAAAATATGGAACCAAGAATGGCGACGAGGGAGAGCGAAAGGTTGTTGATAAAATTGACCGAGGGACCGATCATGGTTCCGTAGTATTCGGTATTGTAAAACGCTTCGCAGGCTTCGTCGTTGATGCGGTCAAAGTCGCGGACGGAGCGCGCCTCGTGAACATACGCCTGCAAGGTGCGCTGCCCCGAAAACATCTCTTCGGCAAAGCCGTTCAGCTTCCCGTAGCAGGCGGAGCGCCGCGCAAACATCGGCCGGGTCCTCCGCGTCATATGGCGCGTGTAAAAGACCGAGATCGGAATGGTGATGCAGGCGGCGAGCACCAGCGGCGGGCAGACCACGAGCATCATGATAAACGCGCCTACGACCGTGATCAGACTGGAAAAGAGCTGCACCACGTCGGTCGAGAGCGAGCCGTTGATCACGTCGATATCGTACGACACGCGGCTGATAATGTCTCCGGTCTGGTTCCGGTCAAAATAGCCCACCGGCAGCTTCATCAGCTTGTCAAACACGTCGTTGCGCATGTTGCGGGCGATCGTGCGGCCGATCTTCATCATCAGGATGGAGAGCAGGTAGTTCATCAGCGAGGACGCAATATAAAATACGATCATCAGCCGGACATAGTGAAAAACCCGGTCGAACGCCACGTTCCCCGGTCCTTGGATCGCGTTGATGGCGCTGCCCGAAAGCTTGGGGCCCACGAGCGCCAGCAGGTTGCCGCCCACGGAGAGCAGCAGCGCCAGCAAAAGGGCATAGCGGTAGCGCAGAAGATACGCCGTCAGACGGCGGACGGTCTTTTTGGCGTCCTTTGGTTTTTCCGTTTTGGAACTGATCGGCGGCATGATTCAACCCCCTCCCATCTGGGATTCGTAAATTTCCCGATAAACCGGGCAGCCCTGCAGCAGCTCGTCGTGGGTCCCGTAGCCGATGCATTCGCCGCCCTCCAATACGAGGATGCGGCTCATATCCTTTACCGAGCTGACGCGCTGCGCAATGGTGATCGTGGTAAGCGCGGGATATTCCTTCCGAAGCGTGCTGCGGAGCTTTGCGTCGGTGCGGTAGTCGAGGGCGCTGGAGGCGTCGTCAAGGATCAGCAGAGAGGGCTGCTTGGCAAGCGCCCGCGCGATCAAAACGCGCTGCTTCTGACCGCCGCTCAGGTTTGCGCCCGCTTTGGCGGCTTGGTAGGAAAAGCCCTCCGGAAGCCCGCGGATGAACGAGCCGATGCCGGCGTGGTCGGCAGCCGTCTGCAGCTGCTCCGGGGTCAGCTCCTTCCCGAAGGAAATGTTTTCGGCAAGCGTATCGGCAAAGATCGTATCGTTCTGGAAAACGACGCCCATCTGCCCGCGAAGCTCGGACAGCGAAAGCGTGCGGACGTCGGTTCCGTTGACATAGATCGCGCCCTCGGTCACGTCGTAAAAGCGCATCAGCAGGTGGATGAGCGTGGACTTGCCGCTTCCGGTGGCGCCGATAATGCCGAGGGATTCTCCCGCCTTCAGCGAGAAGCTGATATTGCTTACGCAGTCCTCCCGGTCCGCCGCCGTTTCCCCGCTCAGGGAATCGGGAACCGGATAGCGGAACGAAACCCGGTCGAAGGTGATGTAGTCCGACGTGGCGATGGGCGGATACTGCGCGGCGTCGGCGGGCGCAAGCTCGTCTGCGGACAGGTCTAGGATGGCGCCGATCCGCCCTGCGGAGGCTCCCGCCTTTGTGTACTGCATGAAGATCCGGTTGATGCCCATGACCGCCTGCAAAATCATATTGAAATAGGTCAGGAACGCAAGGATCACGCCGGGCTGCATCACGCCCCGATCCACTCGGTAAGCGCCCATCAGAACCACCAGCGAAAGCCCCAGATTCAAAAACAGGTTCAGTACCGGATTGGGCAGCGCCATCGTCACGCCCGCCTTCAGGTCGGCGCGGGTCAGCGCCTCGTTCCGTTCCCGGTAGCGGCGCGTTTCGTAATCGCTCTTGGAGAGCGCCTTTACGACCCGCACGCCGGTGATGTTTTCGCGCAGGATGCGGGTCAGCCGATCAAGCTGCTCCTGCACCCGATAAAAAAGCGGGATGCCCTTTCGGGAAACGAACAGGATGATGCCCGCCAGCACCGGAACCATGCAGAGCAGCAAAAGCGCCAGATACGGGTCGAGCAGGGAGCTGACGAGGATGCCGCCCACCAGCATGATCGGCGCGCGGACGCCCATCCGCTGGATCATTCCGATAAAGGTCTGCACCACATAGGTGTCGGAGGTCATGCGGGAGATCAGCGAGGGCAGCGTGACCTCGTCGAAGCGCGTGCCGGTCAGGTAGATCGTCTTCTCAAATAGGTCGTGCCGCAGATCGCGGATGGAATCCCGCGCCACCGACGCGGCGATCCGGTTGGCGTAAATATTTAAGAGCATCACAAGAAGCGCGGTGCCGATCATGAGCGCGCCCCAGAGAACGATCAGGGACAGCCGCTCCTTCGGCACCACGCCGTCGATCATATATTCAAGAATGTAAGGGATCAGCAGCTCCAGCACCGCGCCGGCAAATTTGATCGTTACGCCGCCGGCGACGCGCCACCGGAACTGCTTCATGTATCTTCCGATATAACGCATAAAAACTTACCATTTCCTTTATTTCAGCGCTCGAATTTCCGCCTCCGTCATGCCCAGATGCTCGGATAGCATGGAGATCATCCGGTCGGGACGCTCTTTTGCGAACGTGCGGATCTGCTCCAGAGAGTCTCTGGTTGCCCATTCGTTCGTCCAGCAGTTGTGCTTCTGCGTCAGATAGCTCATATATATGCTGAGCTCCTTCTTTTGCAGACCGGTCATTGTGCTGAGCATGGAATTGACCGAGTTGTACGAAAGCGCGCCGGAGGAAAGCTCCAAGACCTTCTTTACGAAGTATTCCCGACAGTCCGCCCGCTTCATCAGGGAATCAAAGAGCGGCGAATAACGGTTGTCGTTGGGGTCGAGAATCCGCGCCAGATTGTCGTATTCCGCCTGCGTCAGATCCTGTCCGTAAAGACCGAAGCTGTAGTCGGTATCGTGCAGCAGGTAGCGCCAGCGTCCGTCGTATATGCCGGAGCCGTAGCTTTCGCCCTTCCCGGCGTAATAGCGGTAGAGCTTGTAATTGTTGTTCGGCCAATCCCAGTTGTTGATGTAGATATTAAACGCATAATAATCAAGATAATTTTCCACATCAATAAAATCCGTCACCTTTTTGTAGTTGCTCTCCACGGTCAGATCTCTCTGCGCAAGGCTCCAATAGGTGCTGTGATACTGATCCTTTGCCTGCGTTTCGGTCTCGTCGTCCTCGTCGGCGGATTTGTACATTTCGCCGCCCTCCAGAACGATAAACTCGCCCTTCTTTCCCGTGCCGCCAAACTTCTGCTTCAAAAAGGCGTCGCAGTAGCTTTCGTGCAGCCAGACAAAATTGTAATACTCGCCGTTTAGGTAAACGACTGCGGGAACCACCGACTCGGTGATCGGGAAGCCCGCTTTGGCGGCGAGCCGCTGACACATTTCGTCGCGCAGATAGGCAAACTGCCAGTCGTTCCCGTAGGAACGCAGCACCAGCTTATCATAGGAAGCGATGTACGAGCCGGAGGCGTTCTTGTTATTGAAAAAGTTGTATTTGAACTTGCCGATGCCGGAGCCGTAGGACTTCCGGGCAAACAGCTTCAAGGATTTTACCGCGTTCTGCCGGGAAGCGCCGCCGTAAACGCGCACGCCGGAATATTGGCTGACGACCGGGGAGCCGTTTTTGTTAAACACCTCCAGATAGATCGCCCGCTCGCTTTCCCTTCCGCGCTGTTCGTAGTTGGTTCCGTACAGAATTCCGTTCGGCGCTTTCGTCAGAACCGCCGGGTCGCCGGAGATCGAGAAAACAAGCGTGGAAAAGCGCGACGAGATCTGACTTCCCACAAAATAGGTATGTACCGCGGTGGGGGACTCGGAGCCGTCCGTGTAAAATGCCTTGGCGCGCAGCACGGTCGCCTTGGGCGTGCTGCCGCTCGCCGCGGAAACGGTGATCGGACCGGCGTATTTTTTGGAGCCGGTCGTGGGTTCGGAGCCGTCGGTCGTATAATAGATCGTCCCCGATTTCTCCGCGGTTATGGAAACCGAGATCGCGGAGTTATAGAAGTAATCCTTCTGCGAAAACGTCGGAGCCTTTCCCAAGATCGTGCCCGGAGCGTAGGTCGGACGGGGAGAAGGCGTGGCGGTGGGTTTTGCGGGCTTTTGCGTTGCGGCAGCGGCGGGCGTCGCCGCCTTGGTCGGAGAGCCGGAAGGAGCCGTCTGCGTCGGGGCTGCCGAAGAGGGAGCGGCGGACGGTTCCGAAGGCTGTGCTCCCGTGGGGGACAGGGCGGCGGAAGGCGTTTGCGTCGGCTCGGTGGGGGCAGGCGTTTCGTCGGCTGCCGAAGGAGCTTCGGTGGTTCCCACGGCGGCGGTCGGCGCGTTTGTGGGCGGGGCCTCGGATGCGTCGGGACCTCCGGCTTCCTTGCTGTGCTGACAGCCGCAAAGCAGACAGAGCGTCAGCAGCGCCGGGAGAAGGAAATGCTTTTGTCGTTTCATGGGAACCTCCTTTTGCGGCTTTTTTGTTTCATAGGAAAGAGCGTCCTATGAAACAAAAAAGCTCCGCGGGGATCGCACTGCGGCGGAAAGGAAAATGCCGCTGACACGGCCCGCCGCAGGCGGAGAATCTCGCGTTGCGAGATTCTTGTTTCATAGGAAAGAGCGTCCTATGAAACAAAAAACGCTCCGCGGGGATCGCACTGCGGCGGAAAGGAAAATGCCGCTGACGCGGCCCGCCGCAGGCGGAGAATCTCGCGTTGCGAGATTCTTTATTGATTTCAGTATAGCAAATCCGACAGAAAAAATCCATACGTTGACGCAAAGAAAAAACAATGCTAGAATTGAGGAGCAAACGTAGGTTTTTATCAGGAAACGGAGTTTATATAGATGTCTTACCCAAGAAGAAAGCTGGACTTGAATTTACTTATATTAGAGCGGCGCTCCTGCGAGGCGATGGAATATGCGGCAAGGCTGCGGGACCCGAACTGGGATTTCCGGCGCTTTGAAGCGCTGCATTTCGGGACGATGGAGCATCCGGAGATGACCGACGAATACGATGCGTTCCGGGTGCTGTCGCAGGCGGAGGAATATTTGGACGAGCTTGACCGGCAGATCCCCTTTCTGCTGCCGCTGGAACGCGGGCAGCACTATGCGTGGGAGCTGTTTGTGGAGCTTCCGCGCGTCGGCGGGAGCCGCTCCACGCGGCAGCTTTGGAACCGGCTCGCCCGGGCGATGTCCGACGTTGCCCTGCCGATGGAGACGGACGAGTTTATCGAACGGTACAGCGAGCGCCTGCAGGAGCTGCTTTCGGAGGCGACGGACATGGGCGACCGCTTTTATCTGGCGGATCTGGACTATGGCGGCTGGAACGGCGGGATTATTTCGAAGGATTTTCTTGTGGACGGTCTGGAGATGCTTGCGGCAAAGCTGAAAAGCCCGGTATACGACCGGGGGCGGAAGGACGAGACGGAGAAAGCGCCTGAGGAAGTCCCGAAGGACGCAGGAGCGGGAGCGCCGGAGAAAGTCTTGAAGGAAGTCCCGAAGGACGCGGAAGCGGAAGCCGCTGAGACAACGGGAGAAGCGCCGGGAGCGGTGGGCGTCCCGGCAGAAACAGAAGCGGAAAAATTATTGGGGTAACCAGCAGCGGAGGAAGATTCATGTTTGCAAATCAAAAATCGGAACGCGCCTGTCAAGCCATGTTCTATGGCGGCATCGGCGCTTGTGCGGTCGCCTTGGGGATGCTGCCCGCCGCACTGCTCGGAGGCAGGGCGGAAGGCGCGGAGCTTCTGCTTCGTGTGCTTGCGTATGCGGTGGTTGCGGGGGCCTGCGGCGTGTTTGCATGGGTCGGCTATCTGGGCGTGCGCCCGACAACGGCAAAGCGTTACCGGCTCGGCTGCTTTCTATTGGCGGCGGGACTTCTGCTGCAATTCCTTTCCGGGGCGCTGCTCTATCTGCGGGTGACCGGGGGACTGGCGAGCGTGTATTTGCTCGGCAGTATGCTTGTGTGTCTGCTGGGGATCGTATTTATGCTCTACGTCGGAGCCGACGCGGGAACGACCTTCTTCCAGCGCCGGAACGATGAAAAGATCCTTCTGTTTTTGCTGGCGGTCAGTACGGTGCTGAGTCTGTTTCCGCTTTTCCTTTTGGGCTCTGCGGGCAGTCCGTTCGTCTGGCCGGAGGCGGCGGGGCTGTTTGTGACGGGCGTTCTGCGCTTTGCCCTGCCGGCATGCTATGTGTGCCTTGTCGATCGGATTCGCGATCCGTTTTCCGAGGAAGAGGTCGCCGAAGAATTGATGCGGAGACGCGAGCGGAAGCAAGCGGCGAAGGAAGCGGCGCAGAAGAAGCGCGAGGAGAAGCAGGCGGAGCGGAAAGCGGCGAAGGAAGCGGCGCAGAAGAAGCGCGAGCAGAAGCTGGCGGAGCAGAAACAGGCGCGGGAAGCCGAGAAGCAGAGAAGAGAAGCCGAAAAAAAGGCAAAGGAAGAAGCCGCACGGCGGAAGGCGGAGGCGGCGAGACTTGCGGCGGAAGAAGCCGCGCGCCGGGCGGAGGAAGCAAAGCGCGCCGAGGAGGAACGCCAAAAGGCGGAGGCCGCAAGGATGGCGGCGGAGGCGGCTAAAAAGGAGCAGGAAAAAGCGGAGGAAGACGCAAAAACCAAGGCAAGGCGGCTGGCAGCGGCAGAAGCCAAGCGGTTGGCTCCGGAGGTTTTCGGCTGTACAGTCGAGGAGTGGGAGCGCGGGAGACGGGCGTAGCGGCGGCTATAAAAGCGAAAGCAGCAGGTTGGTCAGCAGCGCGCCTGCGGCATAGACCGCCACGGTCAGCGCAAGTCGGAGATAAAGCTTGGGTTTATCGGCGTCGGTTCGGGGCAGAACGGTGCGCTTCTTTTTCCATAAGAACTGGTTGATGAAAAAAACGATAATAAAAATCAGGGTCGCATACTGTACGCCGAGTATGCGCCAGAAGATGCCGTCGTGAGCGTACCGGCCCAGCAGAAAGCCCACGGCCTGATACATAAAGCGCCCGGACAGCAGACCGAGGATCAGATTCAAAAGCAGGATGATGTGCAGTTTGACTTCACGAAAATAGCGCATGGTAATCTCCGTTCCGCAGACGCTTGCCGTCGAGGAGCGCCGAAGGGTCACGCACGCGATCTTCGGACTGCCGTAAGTACTGCTTAGCGACGCCTGCGGCACAAGCAGCTGTGTGAAAAACAAGCCCGACGGCGTTATTTTTCATACGGATCCTCATTCCGGAGCGTTTACGCGACGGGGCGATGAGAGAGCCACGCATGCGGGTCTTATTCTTATCTGCCCTCAAAGCTTCCTGTGACGCTCCGGCACGGAGAGCTTTGGAAAAAACTCCGCGGGGATATCGCACTGCGGCGGAGCTTTTACAGTAGATTTTAGCGGCAAACGACGGTTTTCGCAAGTGTTGCCGCCGTATTTTTATAAATTCTTTCAAAAACGGAGACTTAGCGGGCTGCCGCTTGGGACAGGAGGAGCCAAATGCCATACGAATGGAAAACAAGGATTCGCTTTAGCGAGACCGGCGGAGACATGTGTCTGACGCTGCCGGGACTTTTGGATTATTTTCAGGACACCGCTCCGTTTCATGCGGAGGATCTTGATATCGGGGTGCATTATCTGAGCCCCATGGGAATGGCGTGGTTTCTGGCGGCGTGGCAGATCACGGTGTATCGCTATCCGCAGTATTATGAAACGGTTGTGATCGGGACGCTGCCGTATCGGTTCCGGGGAAGCGTCGGCTGCCGGAATTTTTACCTGAAGACCGAGGACGGCGAGCTGCTTGCCGTGGCGGACTCCGTCTGGACGCTGATGAACGTGACGGAGGGACGGATGGTGAAGCCGCCCGAAAAGGTCATGCAGCGGTTCGTGACCGAAGAACGGCTGGCTATGGATTATAAGGGGCGGCACATCGCTCTGCCCGAACGGATGGAGGAACGGGAGGCGTTCGTTGTCCGGAACCAGCATTTGGACGGCAACGGCCACGTCAATAACGGACAGTTTGTCCGCATGGCGCTGGAATATCTTCCGGCGGATGCTTCGGTCAGGGAGCTGCGGGTCGAATACAAGCAGCAGCTGCGGCAGGGACAGCTTGTGCTTCCGCGCGTGGGCGAGCTGCCGGACGGCAGAGTGGTGACGCTCGAAACAAAGGAGAACGGTATCTGCGCGGTCGTCGCATTTACGTTATAAAAACCGAAGGATAAGGGAGGTAGGGAGTATGAAGTGCAGTCAATGCGGCAGAGAGCTTGTGAAGGACGCAAAATTTTGCGCCGGCTGCGGAACGCCCGTGCCGCAGCAGCCGGAACCGCAGCAGCCGGAGGAGCCCGCTGTGGTCAATCGGTTTTGCCCCGGCTGCGGGACAAAGCTTTCGTCCCCCAACGCGCAGTTCTGCGGCGCCTGCGGGAGAAAGCTGGAGACGACCTCGTCGGCTTCCGGCGGCAGGGATCTGCTGGGGACGCTTTGGGATAAGCTGGACGAGATCACCGGAAACGAAAAGCAGAAGGAGCTGAAGCTGAAGGACTTGTTTTCCGAGGTGTTCCGGAAGCATCCCAAGGAGGAGGCGGAGGAGATCTTTATCAGCGGGACGGCAAAAACAACGCCGGCGGAGGGGCATTTGCTGGAAAACTGGAAGAAGCCGTGGCTCTATTCCCGCGTTTTCCTCGTTTTCGCCGTCAGCTATCTGCTGCTGTATTTCTGCGCGGCGCAGTTTGAAAACGCCAATGCGCTGCCCGGCATGATCATTATGGGCTCCTTTATGGTTCCGTTTTCCCTTTTGTTTATGATGTTTGAGCTCAACGCGCCGAAAAACATCAGCTTTTATTCGATCCTTCAGGTTTTCCTGATCGGCGGCTGTGCGTCCCTGCTGGTCACCTTGGTCTTTTTTTCGGTCTGGGAGGTGGATGAGCTGGACGTTGGGGGCGCCATTGCCGTGGGCATCATTGAGGAGGTCGGAAAGTTTGCCATCGTGGCGTGGTGCATCTACTATAAAAAGAATACAAAGTATATTTTGAACGGAATTTTGATCGGAGCCGCCGTCGGAGCAGGCTTTGCCGCCTTTGAATCCGCAGGCTATGCCTATGTGTACGGAAGCAGCGGCTTTGACGTTATGGTAGACGTTATTTTAAAGCGCGCGATCCTTGCGCCCGGAGGACATGTGGCATGGGCGGCGATGGAGGGCGCCGCGCTGATGCTGGCGAAGGGAGACGAACCGCTGCGCCCGGAGCATTTTAAGAAGCGCGCCTTCTGGCAGATCGCGCTGTTCCCCATCGCCCTGCATGCCTTTTGGGATATGCCCTTTGCGGGAGCCGTCGGCACGCTGCTTCCGTATGTGCTGACCGTACTTGGCTGGGTGATCCTGCTTGCGCTGATCCAAAGCGGTCTGGGACAGGTGAACCGGGTGGAAAAGGGCGGTCCGCTGCTTAAAAACCGCTCTTAGCGGAACCGTCTTCCGAGGCGGATGCGGGAAAGCGCACCGTGATGGTTGTGCCGCTGCCCGGCACGCTGCGGAGCCGGATGCGGGCGTTGTGCAGCCTTGCGGCATGCTTGACGATGGAAAGCCCCAGCCCCGTGCCGCCCACTTCCTTTGAGCGGCTCTTGTCCACGCGGTAAAAACGTTCGAATATCCGCTCCTGATGTTCGGGAGGAATGCCGATGCCGGTGTCTTCGACGGAAAGACTGACGGCGTCGGCTTCTTTTTTGAGCGTCACCGTTACGCTGCCGTCCCTGCGGTTATATTTCACGGCGTTGTCGCACAGATTGTGAACGATGCTCTGGAGCAGTTCGGGAACGCCTCGGACGCTTACGTGCTCTCCGCAGAGCCGAAGCGCGATCCCGGCTTCCTTTGCCGGAACGGAAAGCTCGGCAAGCTCCTGCTCGGCAAGCGCATACAGATCGACTTCCTCGCGTTTGCCGCCCACCGTCCCCTCGTCAAGCTGGGAGAGGCGCAGGATGTCCGTGACAAGGCAGATCATGCGCTGCGCCTCCGTGTAGATCTGAGAAGAAAAGTGCGGAACGTCCTCGGGCTTTACCATGCCGCCCGCCAGCAGCTCGGCGCAGCCGGAGATCGTGTGCAGGGGCGTTTTCAGCTCGTGGGAGACGTTCGCGGAAAATTCCCGGCGAAGCTGCTCCGCCATTTCCTTTTGCGTCACGTCAAGCAGCAGAAGAACGATGCCGGAGACCTTGCCGCCGGTCATTACGGGGCTTGCGTTCAGCTGATATCTGCCCTCGCCAAGCTCCATGAGCGTCTCGGCGTTCTGACCGTCCTGCGCCTTTTGGAGCAGCGACCGAAGCTCCGCGCTGCGGTTCAGGGAAAGAATGTACGCGCCGGCGCAGTCGTCGGTACCGAGAAGCCGTGCGGCGGCGGGATTGATGCTCAGCACCGTCAGTCCGCTGTTCAGCAGGACGATCCCCTCCGACATTCCCTGCGTCACCGTTTCAAACTCCCGCTGTTTTTGGCGCAGTTCCTCGCTTTGACGGCGGATCTGCCGCTGTTGGGCGTCGATGCGCCGCAGCAGCGGGGTCAGCTCGTCGTAGCCGTCGTTTTTCAGCGGTTCGTCCAGATCCAATTCGTTCAGCGGCTTTACGATCTTTTTCGACAGGCGGGAGGCGAGCAGGAGCGAGAGCAGGAGCGCCGCGATAAAAATGGCGCAGATCGGCTGCGCCATGCCGAGACTCAGCGTCAGCAGCGTGTTCTGCGCAATGGAAAGCCGCAGCACGGTTCCGTTTGTCAGGCGCTTCGCGCAGTAAAGGGAGCGCTCCATCAGCGTGACCGAATACCGGGAGCTTTCGCCCGTACCGTCGGCAAGCGCCTGTCGGATCTCCTCGCGCTCCAGATGGTTTTCCATTCCGGACGTATCGGAAACGCTGTCATACAGCACGGTTCCGTCCGCGTCGATCCATGTGATGCGGTAATCCTTGATGTCCAGCCCCTCAAAATAGGTCAGCCCGTCGCGATCGACGCCCTGAGCGGCAAGCTCGGTCTGCATGCGGAGCTGGTTTTTCTGAATCTGGGAAAAATAGTCGTACAGAACGCCCATGAACAGTACGACGGAAGCGAAGAAAACGCCGATGGCAGCGAGGCAGATCGAGCGGAAAATTCGTTTGGTCAAGCGGGTACCTCCATTTTATGCTTTTGCATCCATCCGGTAGCCCACGCCCCGGACGGTCTCAATGCAGTCGGCGCAGGCTCCGAGCTTTGCCCGCAGCGTGCCGATGTGAACGTCCACGGTGCGGGTCTCTCCGATATAATCCGCGCCCCAGACGCTCTGCATGAGCTGGTCGCGGCTGAATACCCGGCCGGGATTGCTCAGGAACAGCCGGAGCAGCTCATATTCCTTTAAGGTAAGTATGACCCTTGTTCCGTTTGCCGAAACCGTATGCTCCGCAGGGTTGAGCTCCAGACCGCCCGCCCGCAGGAAGGCGGCCTCGCCGCGCGGACGGCTGCGGCGAAGGACGGCCTTTACCCGCGAGAGCATTTCCATCATTCCGAAGGGCTTGGCAAGATAATCGTCCGCGCCCAGATCAAGGCCGAACACCTTGTCGTATTCGGAGCCGCGGGCGGTGGCAAGAATCACCGGGATCTCCGCCCAAGAAGCGCTCTGGCGGAGCCGTTTCAGCAGAGACAGCCCGTCCTCTCCGGGCAGCATGATGTCAAGCAGGAGCAGCTCCGGCGTTTCCGTTTCCAGAGCGCGCAAAAGCCCTGCGCCCTCGGAAAAGCCCTTCGCTTCAAATCCCGCAGAGTGCAAGGCGTATAGCATCAGATCGCGGATGGCGGCGTCGTCTTCTACGCAGAAAATCATGTTAAGACCTCCTTTTTCGTTAAGGTCGGACCTTCGTCTGTTTTCTACAGCATACCGCGAAAAATTCAAATCTAAAAGCTCGGTGATGTAAAATTCTTGTAAAGTCGGCGGGGCTTCGGCGCTATTTCGCCTTTTGCCCGGTGATGGAGAAGCGTACCCACTCGGCAATGTTGGAGGCGTGGTCGCCGATCCGCTCAAAATATTTTGCGATCATCAGAAGATCGAGCGCATCCTCGCCGTCGGCAGGGTTCTGTGCGATCATGCCGATCAGGCTGCTTTTTACCTTCTGGAAGCACGCGTCCACAATATCGTCGTAGGCAATGACCGCGTCCGCCAGCTTCGCGTCCTGCTTTACATAAGCGTCCACGCTGTCGGTCACCATTTTGCTCGTTGCCGCCGCCATTTCGCGGATGCGGACGTGCTCGCTGTGGGTCCTCCCGCCGAGAAACGTAATGATCTCCGCGATATCCTCCGCCTGATCGCCGATCCGTTCCATGTCGGTCACCATTTTGAGAGCGGCGGAGATCTGGCGCAGATCGCGGGCGACCGGCTGCTGCTTCAGCAGAAGCTTCAGGCAGAGCGATTCGATGTTGCGCTCCTTCTGGTCGATCTCGTGGTCGGTGGGGGAAACGCGGGCGACAAGCTCCGGCCGGTTCTCCGTCAAAGCCGAGGAAACCAGCGCGATCGCCTCCTCGCACAGAGCGCCCATGGTGATCAGTTCCTGATTCAAAAGTACAAGCTGTTCGTCAAATCGACTCCTCATTATCCAAACCTCCCCGTGATATAGTCTTCCGTCCGTTTGTCCGCCGGCTGTGAGAACAGCCGCTCCGTATCGCCGTATTCCACCAGCTCTCCCAGCAGAAAGAAAGCGGTCCGGTCGGAGATGCGAACGGCCTGCTGCATATTGTGCGTCACAATAATGATCGTGTATTTTTCCTTCAGGCGTATGGTCAGCTCCTCGATCTTCGAGGTGGAGATCGGGTCGAGGGCGCTGGTCGGTTCGTCCATCAGCAGCACCTTCGGCTCCACGGCGAGGGCGCGGGCGATGCAGAGCCGCTGCTGCTGGCCGCCGGAAAGTCCGAGGGCGTTCTTTTTCAGCCGGTCCTTGACCTCGTCCCAGATGGCGGCGTCCCGAAGGGCGCGCTCCACAATGCCGTCGAGCTTGACGCGTCCGGTGATCCCGTGGGTCCGCGGTCCGTAAGCGACGTTGTCGTAAATGCTCATGGGGAACGGGTTCGGCTTCTGGAAGACCATGCCGATCTCCTTGCGCAGCGCGTTGACATCGACTGCGGGAGCGTAAATATTTTTGCCGTTATAGCTGATCTTCCCGGTGATCCTTACGCCGGGAACCAAATCGTTCATGCGGTTCAGCGATTTTAGAAACGTGGACTTTCCGCAGCCCGAGGGGCCGATCAGAGCGGTGATGGTTTTTTCCGGGATCGCCATGTTGATGCGGCGCAGCGCCTGAGAGCTGCCGTACCAGAGGCACAGATCGTTTGCTGTAATAATGTCGTTCATTGAGATCTCCTTTTTTTGAAATACCGACCTGCAAGCGCCGCAAGCAGATTGATGAGCAGCGTCAGCAGCATCAGAAGCGCGGCAATGGCGAAAGCCACCTCGAATTCGCCCTCTTCCTTCGCGTAAAAGTACAGTGCCACGGTCAGCGTAGCGCCCGCGCTGCCAAGCGCCTCAAAAAATCCGTTCAGCGCGTGAGCGAAGCCTGCGGTGAACAGCAGCGCCGCCGATTCCCCAAGGATGCGCCCCACCGAAAGGATGCAGCCGGTAATTACGCCGTCAACGCAGCCGGGAAGCACGACGGTGCGGATGACGCGCCATTTTCCCGCGCCCAGACCGAACGCGCCCTCCCGATAGCTCTGGGGAACGGTTTTCAGACTTTCCTGCGTCGTCCGCATGACCGTGGGCAGATTCATGATGACCAAGGTCAGCGCGCCTGCCAAAAGCGAGGTTTGAAAGCCGAGGAACTGACAGAAGAACAGCATTCCGATCAGTCCGTACAGGATGGACGGAATGCCGGAGAGCGTTTCCGCCGCATATTCGATCACGGCGACCAGCTTCTTGTTCCGGGCATATTCCGTCAGATAGACCGCCGCGCCCGCGCCGAGCGGAATAACGATCAGGAGCGAGGCGACGATGATGTACACGGTGTTCAGGATATCCGGCAGGATCCCGATGTTGCCGGACAAATAGCTTGGCTTTGTTGAGAGAAGCTGCCACGAGATGTTGGGGAGCCCCTTGATCAGCACATAGCCCATCAGAAACAGCGCCAGACCGCAGGTCAGCGCGGTCGATACCGCCATAAGCACATACATAACGCCGATATAGGCTTTTCTTTTCTTCAAGTTCGATTCTCCTTATTTTTCCTTGCTTCGTTTCAGAAAGAAATTCAGCGTGGCGTTAATGAGCATAATGAACAGGAACAGCACCAGTGCGATGGAAAACAGCGCCTGCCGCTGCAAGCCGCTCGAATAGGACATTTCGCTGGCGACGGCGGTCGTCAGGAAGCGCACGCTTTCAAACAGGGAGGGCATATTCGGGGCGTTGCCCGAAACCATCATGACCGCCATGGCTTCGCCGATGGCCCTGCCCACGCCCAGTACGACGGCGGCGGCGATCCCGCTTTTGGCAGCCGGAACGGAGACCCGAAAATAGGTCTCCACAGGCGTAGCGCCCAAGGCGAGAGAAGCGTCCTCGTAGTCCTTTGGCACCGCGTCCAGCGCGGTGATGGATACCTTGATGATCGACGGCAGGATCATGATCGCAAGCACCACGATCGCCGCCAGCAAGCTGGCGCCGTCGGGGACGTCAAAAAGCTTTCGGATGGCGGGCACGAGGACCAGCATGCCGACCAGACCGTAGACCACCGAGGGGATGCCCGCCAGCAGACTGACGGCGGAGGAAACGAACGATTTTACTGCCGGCGGAGCGAGCTTTGCAAGATATACGGCGGTAAAAAAGCCGATGGGGACTCCGAGCAGGAGCGCGCCCGCCGTGCTGTAAACGCTCGACAGGATAAACGGCAGAATTCCGAAGGAGGGCTCCTCCGCCGTGGACTTCCATGTTTTGCCGAACAGGAAATCAAACAGTCCGATCTCCCGAATGGCGGGAAGTCCCGAAAGGATCAGATATACCGTAATGAGCAGAACGCAGCCCACGGTAATCAGACCAAGAAGGAGGAACACCCCGTGGACGAGGCGTTCCGTTACTTGTTTTTTGCTTTTCATTCCTGTAAAGTCCTCTTATTTTGCCGCTACGACTCCGGCTCCGGCGATCAGCTCGACCGCGTCTGCCGAGGTGGCGAAGTCAAAGAATTTCTGCGCCGCGTCGGAGAGCTTCTCGTCGGTCTTGGTCACGAGAACGAACGGACGCTGTACGACGTAGCTGCCGTCCTTTACGGTCGTCTCGCTGGGGGATACTCCGTCGATGGGAAGCGCCTTTACGCTGTCCTTTACGGCGGAAAGGGAAGCGTAGCCGATGGCGTTCGGATTGGAGGCAACGGTCGTGATCACGTCGCCGGTGGAGGTCAGCTGCTGACGGTACTGGCAGGCGTCCTTCGTATCGGTAATGCTCTCAAAACCGTCGCGCGTGCCGCTTCCGGCTTCCCGTCCGATCAGGACGATCTCGCCGTCCGCGCCGCCGACCTCGCTCCAGTTCGTGATCTTGCCGGTGTAGATGTCAGCAAGCTGCTGCAGGGTCAGACCCGTTACCGAATTTTCCGGGTTTACGACAATGGCGATCCCGTCGTAGGCAAGGACGGTCTCCGTCAGACCGCTTGCCTTTTCCTCGTCGGTCAGGCTGCGGCTGGAAAGTCCGATGTCGCAGCGCCCCTCCGAAACGGCCTGAATGCCGGTACCCGAACCGGTGGGATTGTAAGTAAAGGTCACGTCCGAATTGTCGGCTTCAAAGGCTTCGCCGAGAGCGCCGATCACCGCCTCCATGGAGGTGGAGCCGTCCGTGGAAACGGTCTGTGCTTCCTTGTCCGAGCAGCCCGTGGAAACGGCGGCAGCCATCATTGCCGTAAATGCCAACGCAAGCAGCTTCTTTGTCATTTTCATCATGATAATCTCCTTTAATTCTGTGATTTTTTGTTCGTTTCCCGCCATGGGAAGACCGGCGGAACCCGATTACGAGTGTATCGTACCTCGGCAGCGTCAAATCGGTTATCGTGGAATTGTAAAATCCGTATCAAATGCAAAGGCGGGGTTCTGCGCACGCGTTAAGCGGTCTATAATTAGGAAAGAACGAAGGCGATCGCGGTAATTTACAGAATCTTCATAAAAAGTTAGCACTCGACCCTTGACAGTGCTAACAGTTTGTGCTATAACATCACTTGTAGGCGGAAGCGGACGTTACCGCAGAGCCAATTTTAGAAAGAAGGAAGGAATTCATTATGACACTGAAACCGTTAGGCGACAAAGTTGTATTACAGCAGAAAAAAGCAGAAGAAACGACCAAATCGGGTATTATTCTTACTACCGCTTCGCAGGAAAAGCCGCAGGAGGCAATCGTCATTGCCGTTGGACCGGGCGGAGTTGTGGACGGTAAAGAGGTTACGATGCAGGTAAAGGTCGGCGACTGCGTAATTTATTCCAAGTACGCAGGCACCAACGTAAAGCTTGGCGAGGAAGAATATATTGTAGTAAAGCAGAGCGACATTATCGCATTGGTGGAAGAGTAAGCTCTGTGTGAGAAAGAAGCGGACGGAAGGCTCGCTTCCTTATAATGAAGGAGGAAATGACAATGGCTAAGGAATTAAAATATGACGTAGAAGCCAGAAAGGCTTTGGAAAGCGGAGTAAACCAGCTGGCGGACACCGTAAAGGTGACCTTGGGACCGAAGGGACGCAACGTAGTTTTGGATAAGGGCTTCGGCAGCCCCCTCATCACCAACGACGGCGTAACGATCGCCAAGGAGATCGAGCTGGACGATCCGTTCGAGAACATGGGCGCACAGCTGGTAAAGGAAGTCGCTACCAAGACGAACGACGTTGCCGGCGACGGTACGACCACCGCTACGGTGCTGGCGCAGGCAATGGTAAACGAAGGAATGAAGAATTTGGCGGCGGGCGCAAACCCGATCGTTCTGAGAAAGGGTATGAAGAAGGCGACCGAATGCTCCGTTGCCGCTTTGAAGGAGATGAGCGCGCCGGTAACCGGCAAGTCCCATATTGCAAAGGTCGCAACGATTTCCTCCGGCAGCGAGGAGGTCGGCGAGATGGTTGCGGACGCGATGGAGAAGGTCAGCGACAACGGCGTGATCTCCATTGAAGAATCCAGAACGATGCATACCGAGCTTGACGTGGTACAGGGTATGCAGTTTGACCGCGGCTATGTTTCCTCTTATATGGTGACCGATACCGACAAGATGGAGGCGCGTCTGACCGATCCTTTCATTCTGCTGACCGACAAGAAGATCTCCAATATTCAGGATATTCTTCCGATTCTTGAGGAGATCGTAAAGAGCGGCAAGCAGCTTCTGATCGTTGCCGAGGACGTGGAGGGCGAGGCGCTGTCCACCCTGATCCTGAACAAGCTGCGCGGAACCTTCAACGTTGTTGCCGTAAAGGCTCCGGGCTATGGCGACCGCAGAAAGGAAATGCTGCAGGATATTGCCGTTTTGACCGGCGGCACCGTGATCTCCGAGGAGATCGGTCTGACCTTGAAGGACGCGACGCTGGATATGCTTGGACAGGCGAAGTCCGTAACGGTTCAGAAGGAAACCACGACGATCGTTGACGGTCTTGGCGACAAGCAGCAGCTTGCAGACCGTGTGGCGCAGATCAAGAAGCAGTACGAGACTTCGACCTCCTCTTTCGATAAAGAGAAGCTTCAGGAGCGTCTGGCAAAGCTCTCCGGCGGCGTGGCAGTCGTTCGCGTCGGCGCGGCGACCGAGACCGAGATGAAGGAAGCAAAGCTTCGGATGGAGGATGCGATCGCGGCAACGAAGGCAGCCGTAGAGGAGGGCATCATTGCCGGCGGCGGCTCCGCATATCTTCATACGATGAATCAGGTAAAGGCGCTTGCCGATACGCTGGAAGGAGACGAGAAGACCGGCGCCAACATTATTTTGAAGGCATTGCAGGCTCCGCTCCTGACGATTGCAAAGAACGCGGGCTACGAAGGTACGGTCATTGTGGATAAGGTTATGAACCTGCCTGTGGGCCATGGCTTCAACGCATATACCGGCGAGTATGTGGATATGGTGGAAAACGGAATCATCGACCCGGTAAAGGTTACCCGGTGCGCGCTTGAGAATGCTACCAGCGTTGCGGCAACCCTGCTGACGACTGAGGCGGTTGTGGCGACGAAGAAGGAGCCGAAGCCGGCAGCCGTTCCGCAGATGCCGGAGTATTGATCGGAACCGGAACGAGAGCGGAAAAACTCTGAAAGATTCGGACGGGGGCAGAAATGCCCCCGTTCGCTGTTTATGGGGAATACTTTGGGGCGTTGACGCGCTATTCTGACTTTATCAAAAGCAGGAGGTAGATTGAAAAATCACACTGATGTGCTGATTTTTCAATCGGCTATTTGTGCCGGAGCATCACAAATAGCTTTGATGGCAGAAGAGAAATCGCCTTCGCGAATTTCTCTTCGCCCCGTCGCAAATGCTCCGGAATGGAGGTAGATTGAAAAATCACACGGGTGCTGATTTTTCAAGAAGATTAGGTTTATGGATATGCAGAAGGTCGGCGGCTTTTTGAAGGAGCTGAGAAAGCAGCGCGGAATGACGCAGGAGCAGTTGGGAGAAGCGCTCGGCGTCAGCAACAAGACCGTTTCCCGATGGGAGACCGGAACCTATATGCCGCCCATTGAAATGCTGGAGCAGTTGAGCGCGCTGTATGACGTTACCATCAACGAGATCATCAGCGGCGAGCGTTTGAGCGACCGGCAATACAAGGAGAAGGCGGAAGAAAATATCAAGGCGGTTTTGGCGCAAAGCTCCTTTACGCTAAAAGAAAGGATCGCCTTTTTTGAAAAGAAGTGGAAAAAGGAACATGCGTTTGAACTGACGATCGAGCTTGCGGCGCTCCTTGTGCTTATGGGCTTGGGCTTCTATTTCGACAACGGCTTGCAGTTCGTTGCCGTGATCGCAGGATTTGTTTGGGGTATCTTTCAATATAACCGAATGCGGGCGTTTGTGGAAGCGTACGCATACGACGGAACCGGAAATTTATAAGAAGGCAGTTGGGCGAAATCTTATGCCATTTTAACAACAAGCGTTATACGGAAGCACTCCTCACGGATATCCGCATAGACCTCTCCGTTCATAAGCCCCATCAGCCTGCGGCATATGAAAAGTCCAAGCCCGTTGCCCTGCACCCCATCCGCATTATTTCCGCGATGAAAGCTCTCAAATATCTGCGGCAGTTCTTTCGTTTCAAGCGTGCAGCCTGTATTGGATACCGTGATAAGCTCACAGCCGTCCATTTTATCGAAGCTCATCTCAATTCGTCTGCCGTCACCGTATTTGATCGCATTTTCCATCAGATTTTGCAGGCACTCTGCAAGGCGGTCGGGGTCGCAGGAGAGAATGCAGTCATCATATTTCCGAATCGCAAACTCCGTTCCCGACATGGCAAGCTGGGGAGCATATCTCGCCTCTATTCTTGCGACGATAACGCTGAGAAAGACCTCCCCCTGTGTGACCTCAAAGCTCATAAAGTCCTCGCTTGCCGCCTTGGTGATCTCGCTGACAAAGCGTTCTATCTCATCTGCACGGGCATTGATGCGCTCTGCAGCAGCACGTTGTTTTTCCCCGTCCTTGTATAATCCTCTGGCAAGAGCCTTTGCGTTCAGCTTGATCGCCGACAAAGGCGTTGTGATGTCGTGGGAAAGGGAGAGCAGCAGGAGTTTTTTGTCTCTCTGCATCGTGATTTCTTTTTTGCGGCTGTCCTCGATGCTCTCACGCAGGAGATTTACACCCCATGTGAATTTTCCGAAGAAATGACTTTTTTCCTCCGGTATCGGGACGGCAAGATTGCCCCTTGCAAGCTCCTGCGGAACATTGTTCAGCCTGCCGAACGGTACGATGATATGTCCCCGGATATAATACAAAAGACCGATCGTCAGCAGGAACAGCACACCCAATACACCGTTTACCGCCGCGATGCTGTGCCGTCCGTTTTCGACGGTATACTCCACACGATACAGCGTACCGGCTGCTTCTATGATCAGATAATGCTCGTCGGAGATGTACAGTTCGCCGTCATCGGCCTGGAACACCCCCGTAATATGGGGATATTTCTCAATGTCATAATTGCCCGTTTCCGCTATCTCATCTGCAAGCCTTTTGGCTTCAACGCGATAAATGCCTTCCTTTCTGTCTTTCACTACCGCAAGAAATAGATTCAATACCGCCGTCAGCAAAAGAAAAACAGTTATCACTACAATACACAGTCTTCTGAAATCTCTCATACAAACTTATACCCCACACCCCAGACGGTCAACAAACGCTTTGCATTCTTAGGATCATCACCGAGCTTTTGGCGAAGGCGGTTGATATGCACATGGAGCGTTTGCAGCTCCGAATCACTGTCGCTGCCCCAGACAGTGCGGAACAGGTACTCTTTTTTCAGAGCTTTGCCCTGATTCGCGATCAGAAGCGCCAACAGGTCAAATTCCTTTGCAGGCAGTTCCACGGGCTTTTCGTCGATGACCGCTGTTTTATCTGCAAGATTGAGTATTACACCGTTCGCCGACAAGGTATCACGCTGATACCGCCGTTTGAATATCCCCTTGATCTTAGCGATAAGAAGATCAATGTCATAGGGCTTTTCAATATAATCGTCAGCACCGAGGTCAAAGCCGTTCAGCTTATCCTCCTTGCCCGTCCTTGAACTTACGATCAGTATAGGAGTATCCGCATTTTCCCGCAGCTTGGAGCAGACTGCAAAGCCGTTCACATCGGGGAGATTGATGTCAAGCACCACAAGCCTTGCGCCGTATCGTTCAAAGAGCTGCACGGCACGCTCTCCGCTGTCCACGCTTGACGTAATATACCCCTCGTCACGCAGAAAGTCAGTCAGCAAGTCGGCGAGTTCCTTATCGTCTTCTACGATCAGAATATCGGTCATACGATCACCTCCTACCAATCTTGTACCATACCGGCTAAGATTCTGCAAGTATTACCAGCCCTGTTCCATAAGCCAGTTATTCAGTTCTCTTTCACGGTCACGAAGCTC
>JAUNGI010000033.1 GCA_030524525.1 Lachnospiraceae bacterium | reverse complement strand
ACTGTCTTAAGAGAATTTATGGCTGAGAGTGTAACACATGTTTGACAAACCTACATAAGCTCCATAAGTGCCTCCGATTTCATAGTTGATTATATACAGGCCGCATGTTAAAATTAGGAAAAGCCGCTATCGCAGAAAGGAACTCTTCCATGTTCGATACATTTGATTTTTTCTGGAACCTTTTCCCTCTCCTTTTTTCCCTTGGACTGCTTTCCTTTGCTGCATTTGCCGTTGTCATTATTGTGATCACGCTCCGCAGGGAGAAGCAGAACGACGCTGCGCCTCGGCTCACGGTCTCCGCCTTTGTGGCGGAAAAAGAGACCGATGTGACCTACCAGCAAGTGCCTGCGGCGGGCGATCCTACCGGCGCAAGCGGATATTTTACCCATTCCACAACCTCGTACTATGTGACGTTTCAGATCCCCAGCGGCGACCGTATGCGCTTTTCCGTTTCGGAAACCGTCTACCACACGCTTACCGAAAGAGAAAGCGGGAACCTCTCGTTTCAAGGCACCCGCTTTCTGTCGTTTGAAAAACGGTAGCGTGCAGCTCCGCCTTACGGCACCAGTCCCAGCGCCAAGATCGAGAACCGCTTCTCCTCGTCTCCGTCCTTCATGCGAACAATCACCGTATGCTCCGCCGATTCTTTGCTTGTATAGACCATTGCGGTCGCGGGATTGTTCCAGCCGTCCTCGGAATTGCCCTCCAGCTCATAGACCCTCTCGCCGTCCACATAAATCTCCGCCGTTCCGTAGCGGCTGTCGGTAGTATCCTTAAAGACCATATACAGCGCTTTTCCGGTAAATGTGAACGCAAACGAGCCGTTCTCCCCCTCAAGCTTTGTCCAGCCCTTGTCAAAGGAATCCAGATCGCCGTTCTCGCTGTAATTTTCGCTGTCGGTGATCGTGATCAAGTCGCTGTTCATGGAGCGATCGACCATTTTCATCCCCGTATGATCGCTGCCCATGACAAATTTTGCGGGAAGCTCCTTCGGCTCCTCGATCTCCGCCGCGTCCAGAAGCTCGATCAGATGAATGATGAACTTGCTGTAGAGCAGATGCCCGGAAGCGTTCGGATGCGCGCTGTCGTCCGCCCAATCCGACCACTTAAAATCGCCGGTGCCCGCCTCGATATACGGCCAGATCGCCGTCTTAACGTTGACCGAAGGAACGCCGTACTGGAACGCGATCGTATTCATATTGTCCTGACAGGTATAGCCCTCGTCGGTCACGGAATTCAGCACGATCACCGCCGGCTCCTGCGGCTGCGTAAGCGCCTTGCGAAGCAGGCTCTCAAAGCCGTTGTCGTCCATCTGGCTCGACCCGTCGTTGACCGCAAATTCAATAAATATCAGATCGGGTTCGGCGTAAAAAACGTCCCGGTCGGAGCGGATCAGCCCAAGAATGGAGGGCGTGCCGCTGAGTCCCGCATTGAGGCAGGTCACGTTGCTGCCGGTGCCGTAATTCGTATTCAGATAATCGGTGACCAGCGTCGAAAAGGTGGTCTCCGTCCCCGCGTTGTAGCCCTCGGTAATGGACCCGCCGAGAAACGCCACGGTCACCTGCTCCCCTGCTCTGACCTTTTCCAGAAACTTCTTCAGGCGATAATTATTGCCCCTGCTGCCAAGCGATTTTTCCACCATGATTTCTTCCGTCGTCTGGGGCGCTTCGGTCGCCGCGGGCGTCGTCTCTCCTCCGCCGTTTTCCTCGGAACTTTTCTTTTCGCCGTCCTTGCCGCAGGCGGTGCAGAAAAGCATCAGCAGCAAAAGAAGCAATGCCCATCGTTTTGTCTTCATTCTCATCTTCCTCCTTGTTTCCTCGCAGACTCTTTTCCCATGACCGGACGCGTCCGGAGCACGCAGCCCGGAACCGCTTTGTTTCCTTTCATTTTATCAGGTTCGGGGCGGAAACACAACCGGTTTGCCGGAATTTTGCCCGCGCGGCTTTTGAACCTCCCCGCATTGGGCATACTAAAAGAAAAACTGCTGTTATGGGAGGCGATTTTTCTGAAATATGCAATTATAGACTTGGGCTCCAACACCATCCGCCTTTCGGTCTACCGCATCCTGCCGGAGGGAAGCTACGAGCTGCTGTTTTCCAAAAAAGAAACGGCGGGACTGGCGAACTATATCCGCAGCAATGAGTTGTCAAAGACCGGGATCCGCCGCGCCTGCGGCGCGCTTACAAGCTTCCGCGAGCTTCTGCGGCAGCTCCGCATCGGGGAGGCTCATGTGTTTGCCACGGCTTCGCTTCGAAACATCCGGAACACCGAGGAAGCCGTCCAAACCATCCGCCAAACGACCGGGATCGACGTGGAGGTGCTTTCCGGCAGAACCGAAGCCGAGCTTGGCTATTACGGCGCTATGCAGACGCTGGATCTGAAAACAGGCGCAATGTTCGATATCGGCGGCGGCAGCACCGAGATCGTGGAGGTCAAAAACGGCACGATCCTGCGGGCGCAAAGTCTGCCCGTCGGCTCTCTGAACCTGTTCAAGCGCTGCGTTTCCGGCATCTGGGCCACCCGGAAGGAGCTTCGCGCCTTGCAGGAGCTGACCGAAAAAACGCTGGACGCCGCCAACCTTCCGGTCAAAAAGGCGACCTGTATCTGCGGGATCGGCGGCACCGCCAGAGCCATGCTGAAAATTACGAACGCGTGCTTGGATCGCCCCGCCGCGAACCGCCGCATGACGCCCGACGAGCTGCACCGGATCGCGAAGCTGCTGCAAAAGCAGGACGAGCGCGCCCGACAGCTGATCCTGAACGCCTGCCCCGACCGGCTCCACACGCTCCTTCCCGGCTCCCTGCTGATGGACGAGCTGTGCGGCAGACTTTGCGAAAAGGAGATCGTCGTCAGCGGCTCCGGCGTGCGCGAGGGCTATTTGTATTGGAAGGCGCTGCGAAAAGAGGCGCGGAAGGAGAACGCGGAGCATGAAAAGGAAGGCTGAGCCGAAAAAGCACCAAAAGAACAAGGGCGGTCAGGAGCTTTATATCAACCGTGAGCTTTCTTGGCTGAAATTCAACGAGCGCGTATTGGAGGAGGCGGAACGGCCGAACGTTCCCCTTTGCGAACGCCTGAACTTTCTGTCGATCTATCAAAGCAATTTGGACGAATTTTTTATGGTGCGGGTCGGCTCGCTGATCGACCGAACGCTGCTTTCCAAAAAGCGCAGGGACGACAAAACCCGCCTGACGGCGGAGGAACAGCTTTCCGCCGTTCTGCGGCAGGTGCGCGAACAGCGCGGGCGAACCGCCGCCGTCTATGCGGAGCTGACCGAGCGGCTTGCGGAGCAGGGAATTCGTCTGATGCGGCCCGCCAAGCTCAAAAAGTCGGAAAGGGAATTTCTGGAAGCGTATTTCGACCGGGAGATCGCCCCGCTGCTCTCTCCGAGCATCGTCGGAAGACGGCAGCCCTTCCCCTTTCTGCGCAACCGGGAGATCTATGCCGCCGTTATTCTGATCGGCAGAAGCGGAAAGGAAAAGCTCGGCATCCTTCCCTGCGGAGCCGGCGTATTCCCCCGCCTCGTGCCGGTTTCCGGTGAAAGCGGCACGTATGTGCTGTCGGAGGAGCTGCTGCTCCACTTTGTCCCGAAAATCTTTCGCGGCTATCGCATCAAATGCGGAACGCTGCTCCGCGTTACCCGAAGCGCCGATATCGACCCGGACGCGCTGTATGACGAGGACACCGGCTATCGCGAATTTATGGAGACCGTCGTCAAGCTGCGCAAGCGTCTTTTTCCGGTTCGGCTGGAGCTGAGCCGCGGGCTCGATAAGGGCGGCAGGGAAACGCTCTGCCGCGACACCGGCGTGCAGCCGGAGCTTGTGTTTCACGCGATCCTTCCGTTGGATCTCTCCTTCTTCTTGCAGATCCGCGACATGCTTCGGCGACAGCCGGAGCTGTTTTACGAAAAGCGGCTTCCCCGCCGCGCGGCTCCATTTCCGAAAGACTGCTCCGTTCTGCGGCAGATCCGTGAAAAGGATCGGCTGCTCTGCTACCCCTACGATTCCATGCTGCCTTTTTTGGAGCTGCTGTGGGAAGCCGCCTACGACGAAAACGTCGTGTCGGTGAAAATGACGCTGTACCGGGTCGCCCGGCAGAGCAAGGTGGTGGAGGCGCTGATCGAGGCGGCGGAGAACGGCAAGGAGGTGCTCGTGCTGGTGGAGCTGAAAGCGCGTTTTGACGAGGAAAACAACATCGAATGGTCGCGCCGGCTGGAAAACGCGGGGTGTCAGGTCATTTACGGACTGGAAGGCTATAAGGTGCACGCCAAGCTGTGTCTCATCGTGCGCCGCACCGAGGAAGGAAGCGAATATTACACCCAGATCGGCACAGGCAATTACAACGAAGCGACGGCGCGGCTCTACACGGATTTTTCGCTGATGACCGCCGATCCGGAGATCGGCACAGGCGCCGCCGCCATTTTCCGCTCCTTGGCGCTCGGCGAGACTGCCCAAGAGAGCGGACCGCTTCTTGCCGCGCCTGCCAATCTGCAAAAGCGGCTGCTGGAGCTGATCGACGGGGAGATCGTCCGCGCACAAAGCGGCGAGCCCGCCTATATCGGGCTGAAGCTCAACGCGCTTACCGACAAGACGCTCATCGACCGCCTAATTGCCGCCTCTCAGGCGGGAGTAACGATCGACATGGTCGTACGGGGCATCTGCTGTCTGCGCCCCGGCATAAAAAACGCGACCGAAAACATCCGCGTCGTCAGCGTTGTCGGCCGCTTTTTGGAGCATTCGCGCCTGTATATTTTCGGGATCGGCGAACGCCGGTCGGTCTATCTCTCCTCCGCGGATTTTATGACGCGGAACATGCTGCGCCGGGTCGAGGTCGCCGCGCCGGTGCGCGACGCGGACGTGCGGAACCGGCTGATAGAAACGTTTCGGCTCCTGCTCCGCGATAACCGACAGGCGCGAATGCTGCTGCCGGACGGAAGCTATGTGCCGGTCAGAAACGACGAACCGCCCACGGATGCGCAGGCGGTCCTCTTGGGGGCGGCGGAGCTGACGTGAGCCGACGCTACAGGGTTTGCAGCAGCATCGGCGTGGCTCCGTTCATCGCCCGAAAGCCCAGCGTTTCATAAAAGGCAACCACTTCCTGCGCTTCGGCGGTCAGCACCAGCGCCAGATACCCCTCGTATTTCTTTTTTATCCGCGTCATCAGTTCGGTTCCGACGCCGCTTTTTTGATATGCCGGATGAACGAGCAAATAGTGGACATAGGCGGTCAGCTCCC
The DNA here is from genome assembly GCA_030524525.1 of Lachnospiraceae bacterium. Taxonomy (GTDB): domain Bacteria; phylum Bacillota; class Clostridia; order Lachnospirales; family Lachnospiraceae; genus ISDg. The sequence continues at coordinate 26,666 of JAUNGI010000033.1, read as the reverse complement.
CGTCGTCCAGCGCGTTTACCAGCCCCACGAGCCGCTCCCCGTCCCATGCGGAAATTACGGTATCGGAATTTGCAATCGCCTTGACCAAGCGCTCGCTGTAGTTTGCGGACAGCCAGTGAACCGACTCGAACAGCGCCTTTAGCTCTGTCTCCCGAAACGTTTTGTCTGTTTTATATTCCATCCTCGTCTTCCTCCTCGCACTCCATAAGCTCCTTCAGCCTTGGCTGCCCGCTGCGGTACGCGCCGTCCACTTCCCGGAACAAGCTCTGATAAAACGCCCGCGCCGCCGCCTGCCGCTGGGACGCGATCTCCGCCCCGCGCTTTGTGTAAAAATGGGAGTACACGTTTTCCAGCTTGTATTTGTACTCCTGAAAGAACGAGGGCTGCGTGTCGTTTTCGCCGTTCGATACCTGCCCGTCGACATCGAGGGAATATAACGGCTCCGACACCTGTCCCTTGTAGAACAGCGTCCGCGCGATCCCCACGGCGCCGGTCGCCTCAATTTTATCGGCGTCAAACAAGATTTGAGCTTCCAAGCTCCGGGGCGGATCTGACCTGCGGTAGCGATGGGTTTGGATGCATGCCCGCACCTTTTCCGCAAACTCCTCCGAGAATCCGTGCCCGATCAAAAACCGATGCGCCTTCTCTCCGCCCACCGCCGCGTGGCACAGGCTGGGATCTTCAAACTGCTCCTTCCGTCCGATATCGTGCAGAAGGCAGGCGCAGATCAGAACGTCGTAATCCACATCCGCCTCCGTCTCCGCGATCGCAAGCGCGTGATACAGGACGCGATATACATGCTCCCGGTCGTGCGCGCTGTCCTCCATGCAGGAGCGCATATAATTTTCAAATAAAGTAAACGTAGATTTTTTCATGCTCCGCCCCTTTTCTTTTTTGCTTATCACACGAATCATCATTTCTGAGCGACTTGCTTTCGCATCGTACCCGATAGGAGGGATGTGTGCGAATATGCCTACGAAAGAACGAATTGCTGAATTCGACAAACCAGAAGTTATCACAGCAAAACATTTTTCAAATCTGAAATGTATTGAGACTGTTGCTTTTTCAAATAGCCCTTGACAAATGGTTTCATGATTAGTTTCTTTGCAGTAACATTTTCTGTAAATTCAATTTCGGTTTGCTCACCTTTTTGCGTAAATACGCCCATCCAATGCCCCTTGATGTTATCGTTCTCCATATCAAACTCCCACCGTTGACATGGCTGCGTAACAGTGATCGTAAAAGACGTGGTGTATCCAGCTTTTGTATGTTCAACGAACTGTTTATCGTTCAAAATTTCAATTTTACTTAAATCACTACGCCATGCGTAGTTTTCAAGAGAGGTCACCGTCTTCCAGACTTTTTCTATATCGCACGGAAAAGTGGCCTTTATAGTCGAAACCGCCATGTGTATTTTCTCCTTCTACAAATTCTCGTTTACATCCGTGTTCTGTGTTATTTTCCTATCGAAACCAGCACATCAATCATTGCCAAGTCTCGCGGCTCCTCGCAGCTATCCCGCATCTTCTCCAAATCCTCATCCGAGCAAGTTTCCTTAAGAGTGAATAAGGATTTTATCTCTACCCCGTTTTTATCTTCAATTCACCCTTCCAATTTTTCAAAGTCATCCAATTTTAACTCCCGCTTCAATTCTTCCTCGGTGGGCATATAATCTAGGTATTTTGCCGCATATATCTGCGTGTTGTCTTCCGGCAGCGTCATTCGAACGAGAGTATCGCTTTTGGTGGCACATAATAAAAGTCCAATGGGAGGACGAAGCATTTCAAAATATAATTGTAAAATACAAGGTCGATGTAAAAGTGTCTGCCGTCCACGTTAAAATGCTTCTGCCTTGCCACGAAGGAAAATCCTCTGCCAAGCTCCAATAAAAATTTTTGTAAATGATCAATCAAAGCCTGTTCCAGCGTGGACTCATAATAATGCTCATTCGCCGGCAAATCCAAAAATTCAAGCACATACGGATCTTTAATGATTCGCTCGTATTCCGGTTTCGGTTCTGTTATCTGAATTTCCGCCGCTACGCTTTCCTTATCACGGCTGGCAAGAATACGTTTATAATACATGGTGTTAATCTGTCGTTCGAGCTGCCTGACGCTCCAACCTGATTTTATCGCTTCCTGCTCGTAAAAATCACGCGCTTTCTCATCCGTAATCCGCATAAGTAACTGATAGTGAGACCAGCTCAATTCGGCAGACGCTGTCTGCCGAATTGGAAATGCCAAGTAGAATTGCCGCATATTCCGCAGATTTCGTACACTAAATCCATTCCCAAATTCGACAGTCAATTTTTCTGATATATACTGCAATATCTGCTTGCCGTATGCGGCTCTGTCGTTTTCGCCGCAAAATTCATAAATGGATTTGCCGATATTCCAATAGGCTGATACCATAGCGGTATTTACGGCGGAATATACCTGCCGCTGCGCTTCAATCACGTAACCTCGTATAGACTGATAGGCGTTTTCCTGTGAATTTTCGCTCTTGGTTAACTCTTCCATGCGATAATTTCCTTTCTATCGTGTAATCAGGCTTGTGCGAAACCAGATGAACTCATTTGGCAAGTTGTCCTTGACCATCTTCCCCTTGCGAATCGTTCCTTCCTTTAAGAAACCACACTTTTCCATAACCCGATTGGAAGCTATGTTTCGGATATCCGCCCTTCCGTTTAGGCGATCCATCTCGGTTTTTTCAAACACAAACTTAATTACTTCTTTCAATGCCTCTGTCGTAAAGCCCAAGTTCCAATAGCCGGGGTTCAATCGGTACGCGATATCCCCCCATTCTTTCATTCTGAATGTCAAACACTTCCATTATGCCAATAACCGTATTCGTTTCTTTCAGCAGCATTCCCCATCGAAAATCAAGACTTGGCTTCCTCTTTACCCAAGGGCGAGGGTCAATAAATAATAATTCGGGATCTTTTTCTCCCTTGCTTGCCTTTCTTCCCCAATAGGTATATATTTCCTCTTTTCCAAGCCACTCCTTCAGATCCGGAACGTCGCTTTCCGTCAGCGCGCGAAGCAGCAGCCGGTCGGTTTCCAATATCGGCTTATCGGTCGCATAATCTTTTAACACTTCTTTTTTCTCCTGCGCATTCGTATGATTTGTCGTCATCTCTAAATTTACTGCAAGTCGCCGGTCGTGTCAACAAGCCGCGATGATAATTCCATACCGTTTCGCGTCGCCTCGGAAGTCCCCCCTTGCAGTTCGTTTTCTTTTGTTGTAAAATACAAAAGGGTTCGGTCTGCCGGAGCAACGCGGCGCCGAAACGGAAGCTTTCCCACCCAACCAAGCTTCCCCCCTCGGTTGTCTGCAGCGGAGCGCAAACAACCATAGGACACAGCCGAGAATTTGAGATTCCGGGCGCGTGCCCGTGCTTTATCGGCATAGCTCCGCAAATAAATTTGTTACGCTATGTGAGGAAAACATGCAGGATTATTCTTCGGAAATAAAGAAACGCAGAACCTTTGCCATCATCTCCCACCCGGACGCCGGGAAAACGACGCTGACCGAGAAATTTCTTCTCTACGGCGGCGCGATCAACCTTGCCGGATCGGTCAAGGGACGAAAGACCGCGCGGCACGCGGTTTCGGACTGGATGGAGATCGAAAAGGAGCGCGGTATCTCCGTGACCTCCTCGGTCATGCAGTTCAACTACGACGGCTACTGCATCAACATTCTGGATACGCCGGGCCACGAGGACTTCTCGGAGGACACCTACCGGACGCTGATGGCTGCCGATTCGGCGGTCATGGTGATCGACGCCTCCAAGGGCGTGGAGAAGCAAACCATCAAGCTGTTCAAGGTCTGCGTCATGCGGCATATCCCGATCTTTACGTTTATCAACAAGATGGATCGGGAGGCAAACGACCCATACGAGCTGTTGAGCGATATTGAAAACGTGCTGGGCATCGCCACCTGTCCGATCAACTGGCCCATCGGCTCCGGCAAGAGCTTCAAGGGCGTTTACGACCGCAATACCCGCGAGGTCGCCCTGTTTACGGCGGCAATGAACGGGCAGAAGGAGGTCGCGACCCGCTACGTCGCCGCTTCCGATCCGGCGCTCGAAAAGGAGATCGGCTACGACTTCTACGGAAAGCTGCAGGAGGATATCGAGCTGCTGGACGGCGCAAGCGCCGAATTCGATCAGGATGCGGTCAGCAGCGGACAGCTCTCTCCGGTCTTCTTCGGCTCCGCGCTCACCAACTTCGGTGTGGAGACCTTTTTGCAGCACTTTCTGAAAATGACCTATTCTCCGCTTCCGCGCAGATCGGACGCCGGAGAGATCGACCCGTTTGGCGAGGACTTCTCCGCCTTCGTCTTTAAGATTCAGGCAAACATGAACAAGGCGCACCGCGACCGCATCGCCTTTATGCGCATCTGCTCCGGCCGTTTCCAAGCCGGGATGGAGGTCAACCATGTGCAGGGCGGGAAAAAGGTCAAGCTCTCGCAGCCGCAGCAGATGATGGCGCAGGAACGCCATATCGTCGAGGAGGCGTACGCGGGCGATATTATCGGCGTATTCGATCCGGGCATTTTTTCGATCGGCGATACGCTCTGTCTCAGCAATAAAAAATTCCGCTTCGAGGGCATTCCCACGTTCGCGCCGGAGCATTTCGCCCGCGTTCGTCAGGTGGACACGATGAAACGGAAACAGTTTATGAAGGGCATTACGCAGATCGCGCAGGAGGGCGCCATTCAGATCTTTCAGGAATTCAACACCGGCATGGAGGAGATCATTGTGGGCGTTGTGGGCGTGCTGCAGTTCGACGTACTGACCTTCCGTCTGCAAAGCGAATACGGCGTGGAGATCCGCATGGAGCCGCTGCCCTACGAACACATCCGCTGGGTCATGAACCCGCAGGAATGCCCGGTCGATAAAATCGTCGGCACAAGCGACATGAAGCGCATCAAGGATCTGCACGACAATCCGCTGCTGCTGTTCGTAAACGCATGGTCGGTGGGCATGGTACAGGAACGGAACAAAAACCTGAAGCTGCAGGAATTCCGCGTGGACTGATCGCGCGGAGCCTGCGTTCCTCAAGAAAGGAGCCTCTTATGGAGAATTTTATCATCGCGGCAGTTCTCATCGTTCTGCTCTTCTTCTGCGTTCGCGCCAGCATCAAGCATTTCCGCGGCGAAGGCGGATGCTGCGGCGGCGGGGATTACAAAGCCAAGAAGAAAAAGCTGAGCTCGGTCGCCGCCAAAAAAACCTTTGCGGTCGAAGGCATGAGCTGCCAGCACTGCGTCAACCGCGTCATGGAAGCCGTGAATTCGATTCCCGGAGCCTCTGCGGACGTCAAGCTCAAAAGGGGACTGGTGATCGTCTCCATGGAAACGCCGATGGAGGACGCGGTCATTGCCGAGGCGATCGAAAAGGCGGGCTACAAGGTGACCGGGACGAAGTAAGGGCGGCAAACCACGCCGCCGCAAGCCCCTCCTCCAAATCAATACATAGAACAGAAAACGGACGGCTTCCGTGACGTAACGTCATAGAAGTCGTCCGCTTTGCTTATAAATCCGTTTGTGCTACGGCTGCGTTTTTTCCTCGCCATGACAGCCGCAGCCGCCTGCCGAGCCGCCGCAGCCGGCTTCTCCCGAACAGTGACACGAGGCGCACCGGCTGCCCTCCGGACAGCCAATGCACTTAATTCCTTTTTTCTTTGACCGAATGATATAGAGCAATGCCAGTCCCACCAGCACAACTACAATTCCGCCAACGATCAGATCCGCCCAAAAAGACGCCGTCATACCGCCCTCCATTCCGGAGCGCCGCCGCACAGGCCAAACACTCCAAAAACCTATGCCCGAACCTTGTTATCCAGCGCATATTCCGCTGCCAAATTCTTATTGGTTCTGTGGATCAAGTATACCACAATGGCTGCCATAACCGCAACCGCGATCAGTCCGGGAACAAAACCCTTTCCCAGCGTGCCGTCAACGATGATCGTACCGATCTGGTATACAAGGAAGCCAACCGTATAGCCAACGCCCAACTGTAAGCAGATGCCGCCCCACAGCCACTTTTTGCTCTTCATCTCGGAGTTCATAGCGCCGATCGCCGCAAAGCAAGGAGGCGTGAACAGGTTGAACATCAGGTAAGCAAGCGCCGCAACCTTCGTCATGGCAAAGATCGTTGCGACCTCTCCGCCTGCGCCCTCTACAAGCGCCAGCTCATCGGCATCAATCAGATTCGTCACGCCGTAGCAAACCGCCAGCGTACCGACTACGTTTTCCTTTGCGATAAAGCCGGTAACCGAAGCTGCGGCAAGCTGCCAAGCCTTAAAGCCAACGATCGGGATCAGCAGATAAGCGAACGGCTGCGCGATCGAAGCAAGGATCGACGTATCCTCCATTCCTTCCTCTACCAGCTTGAAGCTCCAGTTGAAGCTCTGCATGATCTGAACGACCGTGTTGCAGACAAGAATAATGGTTCCCGCCTTTACTATGTACGCCCAGCCGCGTCCGCACATGGAAATGACCGCACGCTTGAGGCTCGGAAGCTTGTATTCCGGCAGCTCGATAATAAAGAAGGACTTTCTAACCTTATAGCCCGCCAGCTTATTTACAAGCAGAGCGCAGAGCAGGATCAGGGCAATGCCCACAAAATACATCAGTGTGCCGACCCACGAAGCATCCCCAAAGAACGCGCCCGCAAACAGGGCGATAACCGGCAGCTTTGCGCCGCACGGCATGAACGGAGTCAGCATTGCGGTGGCGCGGCGCTCCCGTTCGTTCCGAATGGTACGGCACGCCATAATGCCCGGGATCGCACAGCCGGTACCGATAACAAACGGGATCACCGACTTGCCGGAAAGACCAACCTTCTTGAAGATCGGGTCAAGCACGACCGTTGCGCGCGCCATGTAACCGCAGTCCTCCAAGAGGGCGATCAGGAAGTACATAACCATAACGAGGGGCAGGAAGCCGACAACGGCGCCCACGCCGCCGATGATACCGTCAACCACAAGCGCCGAAAGGAACGGATTGGCATTCTCCATCCAGCCGCCCGCAGTCTCCTGAAAGCTTTCGATCCAGCCAACCAGCGTGTCGGCGATAAACGGGCCGACCCAAGCCTGCGAGATCTGGAACACCAGGAACATAACGACGGCAAAGATAACCAGACCGATGATCGGATTGGTCAACACGGCGTCGAGCTTATCCTGTGAATTCTTATCCTTCGTCAGAACCTTTCTCTTTTCCACTCCGGCAACGATCTTGTTTACAAATTCAAAACGCTTCCGGTCAGCCGCTTCCACCTCTTTTTTATTGGTCAGGTCAACGCCGCTCTGAACGTAGGGAGCCTTCTGCCCCTTGCCCTTCAGCGCCGCCGCCGCCTTTACGACCTCTGCAAGACCGCTCGCGGACGTGGATACCGTTTTGATAACCGGACAGCCCAGCTGTTCGGACAGCTTCGCCTCGTCGATCTTCGTATCCTTCTTCTCGTTGATGTCGCTCTTGTTCAGCGCCACAACGACCGGAACGCCCAGCTCCAGAAGCTGCGTGGTGAAAAACAGGCTTCGGCTCAGGTTGGTCGCGTCCACGATGTTGATGATCGCATCGGGGTGCTCGTTCTTGACGTAGCCGCTGGTGATGCTCTCCTCGGACGTAAACGGAGACATGGAATATGCGCCGGGAAGATCGACCGCGATCAGCTCCTCTGCGCCATCATAGTAACTTTTCTTAATGGGACTTTCTTTCTTTTCAACGGTAACGCCGGCCCAGTTTCCGACCTTTTCGTTCCGCCCGGTAAGCGCGTTGTACATGGTCGTCTTACCGCTGTTCGGATTGCCCGCAAAAGCAATTCTCATCTTCGACTCCTCCTCTTATCATGTTTTCCTAGGTAATGCTGAATTTTAAGGCAAACCCAAGTTAGCAAAAGCTAATCCATTGCTCAAAAAAAGACAGCGGACAACAGCCGCCCCGATCGTTTCAGATCAGGATGGCTGCCGCCAACTGATTGTCAATGTTGTATCTGCCGTCTTTAATGGAAACAACGCAGCTGTTCTTTAAGCGGGACACCACCGTAATGGGTTCGCCGCTGTAGCAGCCCAACGAAAACAAAAACGCGTTCAGATCCTCGTCGTCCGTTGCGATCTGCTTGACAAAATACACTTTTCCTTCTTCTGCCTCGGTTAAATTCATACGATACGCCCCCTTTCCAATCTGATAGCATCCGCTAACTACATAAAGTTATGTCTAATCGGGGTTAGAATATCACCACCTATTGAATTTGTCAAGCGATTTCTGCGCCTTTTTTCAAGGTTTTTCGTCATTCTGCTACGATTCTTTTCTTGACCGCCCCGGTGCAGGTAAGTATAATACAGAGCGCAGGATGCGAAAAGGCAGGCTGACAGATTGTTCAAAACGAAGCATGGTGAAATCATAAGGAAAATCATGTTTTAAAACGCCAAGCCCCATAAAAGCAAAAGCCGTGAAGAAACTACCTTCTTCACGGCTTCCGCTTTTATGACGGGTCTATCGGTCCCATTTGTTGCTCAGTTCGTTGATCTGGTCGGCGAATTTCGCCAAGTCCTTATTTGCGCCCTCGCGGTTCTTTTCAATAACGGAAAGCAGCCGCCGTCCCGCTGCCACAAGACGGTCGTAAACGGTGGTCGCTCGCGTGGGCTTCTTCTTTTCCGCATGCTCCACGCGCGCCCGGCTTCCCTCAAGAACCCGCTGCCCGGTCAGCAGATCGTAGCAGTCGCCGCTGTACGGAGCCTCCGCCCGCATGGAAAGCTCGGTCTCGATCAGCGAGGCAAATTCGTCGCATACCGTGTCGTTTCCGTGATTTACAAATACCTTCCGCGGCTTCCGCTCCTTCATGGCGCTCAGCCACGAAAGCAGGATCTTCTGATCGGCATGACCGCTGACGCCCTCCATTCGAACGATGCGCGCCTTGACTTGGATCTCCTCGCCAAACAGCCGGATCTTCTCGGCTCCGTCCAACAGCACCTGCCCCAGCGTCCCTTCCGCCTGATAGCCCACGAACAGAACCGTGCTTTCGGGCCGCCAAAGGTTATGCTTCAAGTGATGCCGGATCCGTCCCGCCTCGCACATGCCGCTCGCGGAAAGAATGACCTTCGGCGTGGGGTCCTCGTTGATCGCCTTGGAGTCGCTGCTCGTAATGGACAGCGAAAGTCCCGGAAAGCGGATGGGATTGATTCCCTGCTCCAGCAGCGCGCGGGTCTCGTCGTCGCAGAACGCCAGAATATCTTCGGAGTAGATGTTCGTCGCCTCCACCGCCAGCGGACTGTCCACCCACACCGGAAATTCGCCGTGTCCGTGAATGCGCTTCTGCTCCTTGAGCTCACGGAGCAAAAAGAGCATTTCCTGCGTCCGTCCCACGGCAAAGCAGGGAATCACCACATTGCCGCCCCGGTCGAGCGTCGTCTGAATGACCTCGGCAAGCTGACTCGCGTAGTCGCTGCGCGCTCCGTGCAGCCGCGTTCCGTATGTAGATTCGATCACGACATAGTCGGTCGGCTCCGGCAGCTGCGGGTCGCGGATCAGCGGACGGTCCACATTGCCCAAGTCGCCGGAGAACAGGATGGAGCGGGTCTCCTCTCCTTCCGTGACCGTGATCTCATAGCTTGCGGAGCCGAGCAGGTGTCCCGCGTCCCAAAGCCGCACCCGCACCCCGTCGAACAGCTCGTATTCCCGCCCGTAATCGAGCGTTTCAAACAGCGGCAGGGTCGCCGCAACATCGTTCGCCGTATAGGCGGGCACATACGCCTTGCCGCCGGAGCGCTGCGCCTTGCGGTTGCGCCACTCCGCCTCCTGCTCCTGAATGTGCGCCGAGTCCCGCAGCATGATATTGCAGAGCCGCTGCGTGGCGGGCGTCGCATAAATGGGGCCCCGGAAGCCGTCCGCCACAAGCGCCGGAAGCATCCCGGAATGGTCGATATGCGCGTGGGTCAGAAGCACGCAGTCGATATCGCCCGGAGAGACGGGAAGCTCCACGTTTTCATAAATATCGGTCCCCTGCTCCATCCCGCAGTCGATCAAAATCTTTTTTCCGTTCGCCCACAGCAGCGTCCTCGAACCGGTCACCTCGTGCGCCGCTCCCAAAAACTGAACCTTCATCCCGTCCTCCGTTTCCTCGGTCGGTCTGCTCTTCCAAGCACCCGTCCCGTTTTATTCAAAATCCACCGATCCTTCCGGTATTTTCTCACCGTTCAGCACGCGTACCATCAGCTCGGCGGCCTCATAGACCGACTCCTCCTTCAATACGCTGACGCACAGCTTACTCGCCTTATAGGAAGCGCAGTAATCGTAAACATAATTGCCGGAGGTGGCGTAAGAAGTGAAATGCCACTCCGCGTTGTCGTTAAGCTGCATGCTCACCAGCTCGGCAATCTGATTCATCGTCATATTGGTCTGGAAATTGTCCTTTACCTCCGCCAGCAGACTCTGATAATTCATCAGGAACGAGGTCGTCGTCGCCTTTGCAAAAATGCCCTTGATCAGCTCCAAGTGGTGCTTTCCGCGGGTCACGTCGCCGCCGGTCACGGTCTTTCGCTCCCGGGCGAACGCCAGCGCCTGACTGCCGTTCATATGGTTATAGCCCTTATTGAAATGATAATTATGGAAGCGGGACGTAAAATCGTAATGGGAGTATACGTCGATGCCGTCCAGCAGATCGACGATCGCCTCCATGCTCGTAAAGTTGACGCGGATAAAGAAGTCCACGTTGACTCCGTAAAGCTGCTCCAAGGTGGCGATGGAGTAGCTTACGCCGTAATTGCCCGCATGCGTCAGCTTGTCGCGGAGCGTCGTCGTCTTTCCGGGGATATCCACATAAGCGTCCCGCGGCGTCGTCACCATCGCGATCTCCTTGGTCTGCGGGTTAACGGCAACGAGTACGTTCACGTCGCTCCGGCTCTTGGTCGTAATGGAGCCGTACACGTCGATACCGCTGACGTATACGACAAACGGCTGGAGGGAAAGCGCCGTATTGGCGTCGATATTGGAATTCGGGTTCACGTCCGGAGCCTCGTCTTCCTCCGGAGTATATTCCAGCTGCAGCGTATATATGATCTTCATTTCCTCCGAGATCACCCGGTCCTCCCCGCGCATTTCCAGCTCCGCGTCCATATCGTCGATCGTTCCGGCGTCCAGCACGAACGCGTCGATATCGCCCAAGTCGTACAGTCCCATCAGCGCCGAAACGCTGTCCGTCTCATAGTACGAAAGCTCTTTTCCCGCCGCCTTGTTCAGCTTGGCAACGACCTCCTTGACCTCCTCCTCGCTGTGCTCGTAGTGCAGGCCGATCCGATAATCCAGAATATCCTCCAAACCGTCCGCGTCCGCATCCTTATCCACATAGACATAATACTCGATCGTATTTACCGTTTCCTTGGCGTCAACCACAACCTTGGACGCGTCGTGCTCCAGACTGCCCACAATGTTGGAGGCAAAGACGATCACGCAGCTGAAAACTACCGCCGTCAGCTTTCCGACAATGTGGAATTCCCGAAAGAATTGCAGCGCCAGCGAAACGATCAGCGCCACCACAAGAACCACAATGACCATCGTCAGCACCTGCTCCAGCGTTTTGGATTTCAGCAGCTCCGAGATCGCGCCCAGCACCTCGGTGGAGCGGTTGAGCTTATAAAACTCGGTCAGCGTTACAACGGCCTGAACAAGCAGCGCCGCAGCGGCAAGCAAAAGATTCAGTCGGCGGTCGCCCCAGATCGCCAGCAGAAGAAACGCAAGCGTCAGCAAATACATTCCCACGATCCGCGACGGGGAAAACATTTCGTTCTTATACTGAAACGATACCAAGATCACAAAGATCAACTGCGTCAGGGCAATGCCGGAAACTCCCGCCTTCCATGTGCTGCCGTCCAAAAAATACTGGACGACGGCGAGCAGCACCGCGATCGCAAACAGCGCGGCAAAGAACCCGATCTCGGTTCCCTGCAAAACGCCCTTGGAGCGGAACAAAAAGATGCTGACCACCCACAGGAGCATCAACGCAAGCTCCGGCAGCAGGGGCGCATGCTTCCATTTTGCCCGCTCGTCGCTCAAAGGATCGTTGGGCGCCTGCCCTGTCCGTCCCCGCCGTGCAAGTACCGCGCCCTGCACCGCAAGCACAAGCAGCAGCACGCCAAACGCCGCGATCTGCAGGATCATAACCGGAAGCAGAACATGCTTTATGTTTGCATCCTTGGTAATGATCGCGTCAAAGCTAAAGATCAAACAGCTCATTTGCAGCAGCAGAAGAAGGGCTGCAAGCGTCGCTCTTTTTTTCATGGTTTCCATACAAAAGCTCCTGTTTTCTGTCGTTTTTCTCCCTAATTATATTCCGATTGCCCGAAATATGCAAGACCGCCCGCAGCGATCAGTTTCGACCGCCGTTGTCTTCAAAGTATTTCTGAATCTCCGAATAGAGCTCCTCATAATCGGTTTCGTCCGACGAGTCCGGATCATCAGGATCGTCGGGATCGTCCTGATACCGCGTGTCTTCATAATGAACGCTCAGATACAGCCGATCGTTCAGAAACGCGGTATTGCTGAGTTCCATATAAGTAAACTCTCCCGTATAGCGGGAGGCAATGCTGTCCGCCGCATAAAGCGCCGCCTCGGCGTCCTCCTCCGGCACGGACAGATTCAGCGTGCCGCCGCCGGGCGTTTTGTCGATCAGCTCCTTCATCAGCTTGGGAAGCTCCTTTGCGTTCGCCGCCGCCGTCGCTTCCTTCACGAAGTAGCAGCAATCGTAGCTGTCCGCCGCGGGGAATTCGTCTCTGTCCCACGGATAGCCGCAGGTCTCCTTCACATCGTCCGGAACGTTGAAATAATCGTAGCCGGGATTTTCTCCCGTACCGCTGTCAAACATAACGTCCACATGGTACCAGCCGTCGTCGATCCGTACAAGATTCCACGCGTGCTCGCCCTCCTCTACCGAATGGATGATCATGCAGTCAATGTCCAGACAGTCCATAAACAGCTTGAACGTCGTCGCCTGTCCGACGCAGATCGCCTGATGGTATTTGAGCACGCCGTAGGGCGTGTGGCTGTATTGGTCGGCGGAAATGATCGCCGAGATGCCGCCCTCATCATAGTTCGTGTAAGCCACCTGCCAGTCGTACACCGCCTTTTCCTTCTCGTAGTCGGTCATATCCTCCCGAATGATCTGCGGAATGATCTCCTGCACCTTTTCCAGCACAAACAGATCCTTTTCGTCGGTCAGCTTCGACGCGTCGCCCGAACGGTAAGCCTCCACCACCGCCGTGTCGTCGTAGATCTCATGAACGTCGTACAGGGAATTGAACAGATCCTCCCAGTTTATCTGATCCGCGTCGGAAAAGTCGATGCCGGTCATTTCCGAAACAACCTTCAGCACGTTGTCGATCACGCGGTTCGTCTTTGAGGTCTGCGTCTGGATCGTTGTCAGCCGATCCTCAAACGCGTTCAGGTCCTCGGAAAGCTCTCCGTTTTTCTTTGTCTCCTTGGAGAGCTCGTCAAGCTCCTTCGTAAGCGTTCCCATCTTGACAACGGAAAATACGCCGGTTCCCAAGATCGCCGCCAGCAAAAGCCCAGCCACCGCTGCCGCCGCCATTTTTTTCTTGCTCATACCTTTTTCCATCCTTTCGATTCTCATTTTTGTTTTGTTATATGAATGTGCCGATCCGCCGCAGTGCGATCCCTGCGGAGCGTTTTTGTTCTATAGGGAACGCAGTTTCCTATAGGACAAGAAAAACTCCGCGATCTCCTCCGCATGATCGCCCACGACCAAAAGCACGTAGTGACCGTTCGCCACGACCTGCGCGTTCTCCAGCTTCGGCACCTCCTCCGGCATATAGCCGGAAAAATCGCGGACGCGCCGCTCGACGCGCTGCTCCAGAAGCCGCTTTACCGCCGGGACCGCATCGGCGTCGTACACATAAAGCAGGCTGATCTCGTCGGCTTTGCCGTTTGCATAGGCGATGGCGCCGTCGCTGATCAGGTCGGGGTCCAGCTCCGTCCCGTATAAATTCCGAAAATTCTCCGTATAGGTCTGCTCTCCGTAGGAAGTGAGCGCATAGTCCTCTCCCGCAAGCTGCCGAAGCTCCTCCGCAAGCTCCTTCGCAAAGGGCTCCTCTCCCCGGTGCCTCGGCGAATAGCGCTTGCCGGGGTCGATCTCCTCGGAAAGCCCCTGTCCCAGCCGAACCACGTTCCCGTCCTCCGCAAAGCCGTCCATGCCGTAAAGCACCAGCACGTCGGTGATCCGGTTCACCAGCAGATATTCCTTTACGGAGCCCTGATAATAGCGCAGGTCGAGCATGTGGATCTCGCCGAAGCTGCCGGTCAGAAACGGAAGAAAGCAGTTTGCCTGCGAATCCTTGACGATCAAAAGCCGCCGGTCGGCGCCCTCGGCTTCCGCATCGCACCCGCCCGATACGCGGAATTCCCCGTAATTTCCCCCAAGGAAGTACGCGTATGCGTCGCTCTCCGAAAGCTTTTCTTCAAAATACAGACCGGGCAGCTCGCTTCCGTCCGCCGTAACCGTCAGCGTCTCCGTTTTGTGATACGCAGCGATGGCGTCCTTCGCGCAAAACGGCGACAGCACCTTGGCATAGAGCGTGCCGCGAAAGCTCTCGGTCACCGTTTCCTCCTCATAGCGGCGTTTCCGTTCCGGCAAAAGCGAGAGCCGCTCCATATACGCCTCGTAGGCCTCGTACGCGCCGTCGGTGGTCCAGTGATGGTCGGTTCGATAATAATACTCCGGCTCGGTCAGAACGTCCCGCAGATCCAGAAAGCTCTCCCCCAAAAGCTCCGCCGCCTGCGTCAGATAGTCGTCCTGCCGGTACACCTCCGCGCCCGCCGGAAGATAGTCCCGTAATTGCAGGCTGCTCGAGGGCACGAGCATGACCGTACTGCCCACGCCCTCCGCCGAAAGCATCTCCGTAAACGCCTTGACCGCCTCCAGCTTTTCCGAAATGTCCGCCGCCGAGACCTCCTCGTCCGTCAGCTTTGTCATCAGATAGCCGTCCTTCCCAATGTACGCCCCGCCGATATCCCGCTTGCCCAGCAGCTGCAAATGCATGCTGTCCGCCGCGATCAGAGCGTTCCGGGCGGGGAAACGGTCGCACAGATACTTCTCCAAGTCCTCCATGTAAGCGCCGCTTTTCACGTTTTTCCACGTCAGCTCGGGCTTCTCCGCCAGATAGCGCCGCTCCAGCTCCGAATAGTCCTGCCCCGGCGCAAACAGCAGCAGCCCGGCTCCGAGAAGCAAAACAGCGAAAAAGAGGAGCGTCGTGATCCATGCTTCGGTTTTTTTCCGATCTTTTTCCATCCCGCGCCCCTCCTAAAAGCGAAAATACAAAAACGGATTGTAGCTGCCGCGCAGCAGCGCCGCCACGCTCAGCAGCAGAACCGCCGCCAAAAACAGGTTGCGGAGCAGAATGCGCGGAAGCTGCGCGCCGCCGCACAGCCGAAGCAGCGCTTCCCCGACTCGCTTCGGAAGCTCCGTCGAGCCGAGGATCAGCAGGACGAGCAGCAGCAGGTTTGTAAGCAGCAGATACGTGGTCGTTCCCGACCAAAGGCTGCCGCAGAACATGTTTTTCAGATAATTCCCCACAAGCGCCAGCTCCTCGTTTGCAAACAGCACCCAGCCGAACAGCAGAAGCAGGAGCGTATAGAGCCGCGCGATCGGCGCGGGCGCCTTCTCCAGCCGCTTGCCGTAAACGAATTTTTCCCCCGCCAGCAAAACGAAGAAGTACAGTCCCCACAGCAGGAAGTTCCATGCCGCGCCGTGCCAGACGCCGGTCAGCGCCCAGACCACGAACAGATTGCGAAGCTGCTTCGCCTTTGAGCAGCGGTTGCCGCCCAAGGGGATATACACATATTCCCGAAACCATGTGCTCAGCGTTATGTGCCAGCGCCGCCAAAAATCGGTGATGCTCCGCGCCGTGTACGGATAGCGGAAGTTTTCCGGAAAGTGAAAGCCAAAGATGCGTCCCAGACCGATCGCCATGTCGGAATAGCCGGAAAAATCAAAATAGATCTGGAACATGAACATCAGCGCGCCGAGCCACGCAAGCGCCACCGTCCTGCCGGTCATTCCCGCGATCTCCTCCCAAACGGCTCCGGCGGCGTTGGCAAGCAGCACCTTTTTCCCCAGTCCGACGATAAAGCGCTGTACCCCCTCCGCACAGTCCGTGATCGATACGCACCGACCCGAAAGCTCCTGCTCGACGGTCTTATACCGCACGATGGGCCCGGCAATGAGCTGCGGAAACATCGTCACATAGGTGCCGAAGGCAACGATATTTTTCTGCACCGCCACCTCGCCCCGGTACACGTCGATCGTATAGGACATCGTCTGAAACGTGTAAAAGCTGATGCCGATCGGCAGCGCCAGTCCGAGGGTCGGCAGGGACAGTCCCGCCCGGTTCAGGTTGGAAAGCAGAAAGTCCGAGTATTTGAACAGACATAAAATGCCCAGATTGCCCACGACCGAAATCAGGAGCACCGCCTTCGCCGCCTTTGCCCTGCCCCGGCTTTGAAAGCGCCCGATCAAAATGCCGTTGACATAGTCAAAGACCGTGGAAAACACCAAGATCCAGACATAGACCCGCTCGCCCCATGCATAAAAGAAAACGCTCGCCAAAAGGAGGAGCAGATTTCTCAGACGTTTCGGGCATATCAAATATAAGATCAGTACGAACGGGAGATATAAAAAAAGAAACGTGATACTGCTGAAAACCATATGCGCAATCCCCTTTTCGGCGCTTTCCTTCCGTTTTGCCCGAAAAAAGCGCCCTTTCCCTTTGTGTGTCTCAGTTTACCCCTTTTTTTCTCCGGTGACAAGACGCGACACCCCGTCTTTTCCTTAATTTTTATTCAGGCTTCATCTTTTTTTGCTTGTCCCTTGTTTTTCGTCCCGTTTTTTTGTATCATGGAGATATTCCCATTCCGACGGGCCGCCGCCTGCCGGATATGCCGGTGCGCTGCCGGCGGCGATCAGAAATTATCAGCGCAGAATGGAGATTTTCATATGAAACGCATCTGTACCCTACTGCTTACCGCCGCTCTGGCAGGAAGCTTCCTTCTTGCCTGCGGCAAAGAACCTGCAAATACAAACGCCGACGATCCCTCGCCCACCGCGCAGACGCCTTCGCCCACCGAAAGCACCGCGCAGAAATATGCGGACGTGGTCTCGGTTCCGGCGACGCTCGAATCCTACAAGATCGACCCCGTCGAGCCGCTGGGCGTGACCGTAACCGACGAAATGCGGAAGGCCTCCGTGATCAATCAGGGCAATATTACCCGGATCGCCGACGTGATGGTACGCGCCGCAAACGGCGAGGAGATCACCATTGCCTATCTCGGCGGCTCCATTACCGACGGCTCCTCCGCCTCCCCGCAGGAAACCTCCTGCTATGCGTACTTAACGACCGAATGGTGGAAAAAATCCTTCCCGGACGCCAAGATCAACTATGTCAACGCGGGCATCGGCGCCACCGACTCCTATCTCGGCGTTCACCGCGTGCAGAAGGACGTGCTTGACTACAAGCCCGACCTTGTCGTTGTGGAATTCAGCGTCAACGACTATAAGGGTCACAACAAGGAGACCTACGAAAGCCTTCTGCGCCGCATCCTCAGCTCGGAAACCGAGCCGGCGGTCGTTTCCCTGTTCCTGACGCAGGAAAACGGCAGCGACTTCCAAAGCGAGCACCAGCAGGTCGCCTTTAAGCTTCAGGTCCCGATGGTCAGCTATCGGAACGCGATCTATCCTTCCATCACCGACGGAAGCCTTGCTTGGTCGTCGGTGGGCGCGGCGGACGGAACGCACCCGAACAACGGCGGCCACTCCGTGATCGCTCATCTGCTGACCAACTTCTTCCGCTCCGTACAGGATCAGATCCCGACGATGGAATACAAGCCCTACGAAATGCCCTCCGAGAAGCTGACGCTCTGCCGCTACATGAACGGTACGATGTACGACAATACCAATCTGACGGCAACCGCTCTGGACGGCTTTGAAACGGCCACCGTCAGCGGGGCGCAGTTCCCGAACGGCTGGAAGACCACCACCGGCGGGACGGCTTCCTTTGAGGTGACCGGCACGAACATCGGCATCGTATTCTACGGCACGCTGGACGGAAAGAGCGGTCAGTTCGACGTTTTCATCGACGACGAGCTGTGCGCCACCATCGACGCGAACTTCCAAGGTCAGTGGGGCAGCTATGCCGACTACCGCGAGCTGAAAAAGTTCGACGAGGAAGGCACCCACACGATCCGTGTTCAGCCTGCCGCCGACACGACCGGCCAGCAATTCACGATCCTTGCCTTTACGGTTTCCTAACGTTGACGACAGCATCCGCTGCGGTTGGACAGCCGCGGCGGATGCTGCCGAAAAAAACTCTTGAAAAAATACGGATTTGTGTTACAATCAAAGCATGCAGATATGGTTCATCGGTAGAACGCTAGCTTCCCAAGCTGGAAAGGGGGGTTCGATTCCCCTTATCTGCTTCACATGCTCCAAGAAATCGCAGATTCCTTGGAGCTTTTTTTCGCTCCGCGCAGGGACAGAGCCGCTTTCCGCGACATCTGTCCCGCAGATACTTCGGGAGGGGATTTTCGGCGACCGCGCGGACGGCGGCAGTTTTGTAGGCGCACAAACGCGTTCCTTGCATCCCGGGGCAGGGATTATCAGGCTTTTGCAGCGGTTTTCCGCTATAATGCAGACATACGGAAACGAAAAACAATGGGAGGCGGCAATGGACTGGATCACCGGAATTCAAAACGCGGTCGATTACCTTGAGGAGCATCTGACCGACGAACTTTCCTATGAGGAGATCGCCCGGCAGGCGGCGTGCTCCGAATTTTATTTTCAGCGCATCTTCAACATCCTGTGCGGAATGCCGCTCGGCGAATACATTCGCAGCCGACGGCTGACGCTTGCCGGAAACGAATTGTCCGCCGCAGACGCAAGGATCCTCGACGTGGCGCTGAAATACGGCTATGACAGTCCGGAAAGCTTTACCCGCGCTTTTGTCCGCTTCCACGGCATTACGCCGTCCGAAGCCAAAAAGGACGGAAAACGCCTGAAAGCCCTCTCCCGCGTTTCCGTACAAATTATTTTGCAGGGAGGCAGCGTAATGAATTACAGAATCGAAACAAAGGAAGCGTTTCAGGTATTGGAAAGGGCAGAACGGCACAGCATCGACGACGAACGGAACCGGAACTCCGTTCCGGAGTTCTGGACGCGCTCTCACGCGGACGGAACCGTCGGGTATCTGCTGGCGCAGGCGCCGGATCGGAAGTACGTTTTCGGCATCTGCTACGGCAACGCGCCGAAGGAGGTCAAAACCTTCGACTACGGCATCGCCGCGCCGTACGGCGGCGGCGAGATCCCCGAGGGCTTCCGCGTCACCGAGATCCCCGCGCGCACATGGGCGGTGTTTGAATGCAGCGGGCCGCTCCCCGGCTCTATTCAGGAAACGTGGCACAAGATCTGCGCCGAATTTTTCCCGACTTCCGGCTATCAGCCCACCTATGAAATGGACGTGGAGGCCTATCCCAGCCCCGAAGCCATGTCTGCGGACGACTATTCCTGCGAGATCTGGGTCGCCGTGAAAAAGAAGGTTCCGTCAGAATCCGGGAATTGACTTTCGAATTTCCGCATGATATCATGCTGCTCAGATGGATACTTTCTTGTTTCATAGGAAAATGCGTCCTATGAAACAAAAACGCTCCGCGGGGATCGCACTGCGGCGGAGAGGAAGATGCCGCTGCGCAGCCCGCCGCAGGCGGAGAATCTCGCAAGCGAGATTCTTTGTTCCCGCCGGGTAAGGAGTTAAGCGCCGGACTTTCTATCGTTAGGCCTTTGAAGATAGAAAGCTCTGGCGCTGTTTCTTTGCTATAGGGAGAATGTATGATCTCCAAGAGAAGCTACGGCGCGTTTTTCGGAACGAATCTGAAAATTCTGTTAAAGGAACTCCTTGTGAAAAGACAAAGCGAGCGGCACGAGCTGCACCACATAAAAGCACGGCAAAAGTAAATCTCATCAGAGTGGAGTAAATGCGCTGTCCTGCCTGCGCAAAAACCCGCGACACGCATCACTCCACCCGAAAGCTCGTCCACTCGATTCGGTTGTATTCCATAACGTCCACCGCAGCGGTCATCCCTATTTTTTCATAAAACGGAATCGCCTTTTCGTTGGCGCAGGTATACATTATGATATTCTTCTCCCCTCCGGCGCACAAAAGCGCCGTTTCCGTCAGCCTTCTTCCGATCCCCTGTCCGACATAGGCGCGGTCAATGCCCAAATCCGTAAGAAAAAGCCAGTAGGCAAAATCGGTAATTCCAAAGCATACGCCGATCAGCTTTCCGCCGTCCTCCCTTGCCGTCAGACTGATGGAAACGTTCCTTACAAGCTTCGCGATCCGTTCCTCAAACCGTTCCTTGGGATATTGCAGCCCCAGATCCGTCCGCTTCAAAAAATCAATATATTCCTCGGCGGATATGCGCTCTCTTCTGATCTCTACCACTATTGCCTCCTTCCGGTTGGATGCTCTCCGCCCCAACGCTTTGCCTATGCCGTTCCGACGCGCGGAGCCGCTTACAGCTCCGCCAGAATCTCCGCAGCGTTCGTATCCGGCTTTACCTTTCGCATGATCTTTTCCAGCACGCCGTTTTCGTCGATCAAAAACGTGGTGCGCACGACTCCCATGCTGACCTTGCCGTAATTTTTCTTCTCCTGCCAGACCCCGTACGCCTTGATCGCCGTCAGCTCGGCGTCGGAAAGCAAAAGAAACGGCAGCCCGTATTTCTCCGCAAATTTCGCATGGGAAACCGCGCTGTCCCGGCTGACGCCGATCACGACCGCGTTTTTCTCGCGAAAACCGTCGTAGGCGGCGGCAAAGGCGCACGCCTGCCGTGTGCAGCCCGGCGTGTTGTCCTTCGGATAGAAATACAAAACCACCTTCCTGCCGCGAAAATCCGACAGAGACACCGGATTTCCGTCCTTATCGGGCAAAGTAAAATCCGGCGCTTTTTTTCCTATTTCCAGCATCGTTTCTTCCATAATGTCCTCCTTTTCTACCGGTATTTTACACAATACGGAGCCTCGGCGCAATTCCTTTTTTCGGGGCGAAAAAGACGCAAAGTTCATTTGACATCCCTTCTTGCCGGAGCTATAATAGATACAGCAGCGCTTGTTAAAAAAATAACAAGCCGAGAAAAAAAGGAGGATATTTTTATGGCACGTTTTACATTGCCCAGAGACTTATACCACGGAAAGGGCGCTCTGGCAGAATTAAAAAATTTGACCGGCAAGAAGGCGGTCATCGTGGTTGGCGGCGGTTCCATGAAGCGCTTCGGTTTTCTTGACCGCGCGGAGGCTTATCTGAAGGAAGCCGGCATGGAAGTAAAGCTGATCGAAAAGGTCGAGCCCGACCCCAGCGTGGAGACCGTAATGCGCGGCGCCGCCGTGATGCGTGAATTTGAGCCGGACTGGATCGTTGCAATGGGCGGCGGTTCTCCGATCGACGCGGCAAAAGCGATGTGGGCGTTTTACGAGTATCCGGACATCACCTTCGAAAGCCTGATCACCCCGTTCAATTTCCCGACGCTGCGTACCAAGGCGAAATTCTGCGCGATTCCGTCCACCTCCGGCACCGCTACCGAGGTGACCGCGTTCAGCGTTATTACGGACTATGCGAAGGGCATCAAGTATCCGCTTGCCGACTTTAACATCACTCCGGACGTTGCGATCGTCGATCCGGATCTGGCGGAGACCATGCCGCAGAAGCTGACCGCACATACCGGTATGGACGCTATGACCCATGCCATCGAAGCGTACGTCTCTACCCTGCACTGCGATTACACCGATCCCCTCGCGCTGCACGCCATCAAAATGATCCACAACGACCTGAAGAAGTCCTACGACGGCGACATGGAAGCAAGAGACCGGATGCACAACGCACAGTGTCTTGCCGGCATGGCATTCTCCAACGCCCTGCTCGGAATCGTTCACTCCATGGCGCATAAGACCGGCGCGGCTTACACCGGCGGCCATATCGTACACGGCTGTGCAAACGCCATGTATCTTCCGAGAGTTATCCAGTACAACGCGAAGAATGCGGAGGCTGCGGTACGCTATGCGGAGATCGCCAAGTTTATCGACCTCAAGGGCGAGACCACCGAGGAGCTGGTCGCCGCTTTGGTTGCCGAGCTCAAGGCAATGAACGCATCGCTCAATATTCCGGACGGCATCAAGTGGTACGAGGGCGGCATCATCGACGAGACCGAATTCCTTGAAAAGCTGCCGCAGGTTGCCGAGCTTGCGATCGGCGACGCCTGCACCGGCTCCAATCCGAGAATTCCGACGCAGGAGGAAATGGAAAAGCTGCTGAAGGCTTGCTATTACGGAGAAGACGTAGACTTCTAAGACAGTCACAGCCAAGCGTTTGTTCTATGAAAACGCAGTTTTTTGCAGAACAATGCATCTCGCTTGCGAGATTCTCCGCCTGCGGCGGGTCGCCCTAGCAACACAGTTCCTCTCCGCCGCAGTGCGATCCCCGCGGAGCGTTTTTTGTTTCATAGGACGCATTTTCCTATGAAAGAACAAAGAGTCTTGCTTGCGAGATTCTCCGCCTGCGGCGGGTCACGCAGCGGCACCTTCCCCTCCGCCGCAGTGCGATCCCCGCGGAGCGTTTTTGTTCCATAGAACGCTCTTTCTATGAAAGCAAAAAAAGGCTTCGGGAACGACCCCGGAGCCTTTCTTGCTTTTCTGTCTTGTTCAGTCTTTTATCTCCGCAACGCGTCCGTCCGAAAGCCACACCGTCTTTCCCGCATACGCCGCCACCTCCGGATCGTGCGTAATCAGAATCACCGTTTTTCCCTGCCGGTTAAGCTCCGTTAACAGCTTCATGATCTCCCGGCTGTTCTGTTTATCCAGCGAGCCGGTGGGCTCGTCCGCCAAGATCAATTCGTTTCCCGATGCCATTGCCCGCGCAATGGCACAGCGCTGCTGTTCTCCGCCGGAGATCTGCGTCACCTTCTTTTTCGCCAGATGCGAGATCCCGACCTGCTCCAAAACCTTCTTTACGGTCTGCTTTCGCTCCGCTCTGCCGACGCCCTTTGCGAGCAGCGGGATCGCCGCATTCTCCTCGACCGTGTAAAAACGCATCAGCGCAA
The DNA here is from genome assembly GCA_030524525.1 of Lachnospiraceae bacterium. Lineage (GTDB taxonomy): Bacteria > Bacillota > Clostridia > Lachnospirales > Lachnospiraceae > ISDg. The sequence goes on along the minus strand of JAUNGI010000033.1, from coordinate 3,512 downwards.
AATTCTGAAAAACGAAGCTGACATGCTCCCGACGGAACCGGTGCAGCTCCTCCGCCTTCATCTTATGAACCGGCAGCTCTCCATAGAAATATTCGCCGTCCGTCGGCGTATCCATTCCGCCAAGGATATGCAGCAGCGTGGATTTTCCGGAACCGGACGCTCCCATAACGGCAAGGTAATCCCCCTTCGCCACTTCCAGATCCACCCCGCGCAGCGCCGGCGTCTCGCAGCCGTCGCCCAGATAAGTTTTTGTAAGATTCCGAACCGAGATCAACGATTCCATAGCGAATTCTCCTTTTTTTCAAGCTTCATTTTTTCTTTCCCTTTCAAAATTTTCTGCGTTCTTGACGCTGAAATCTAAAATAAATTGCATTTTCCCTACTCCCGCAGCAGAACCGCCAGCTCCATGCTCCGGGTGCTTTTACGAAATACATGAACCAAAAGCGCCGAAAACACAAGGAACGTCCCGACGGATGCCGCCGCCAGATAGCCCGCCGCAACAAGGAACGAGTATCGCTTCACGCCCCAGCAGACCGCCAGCTCAACGAAGCCGCCGAACAGGAGGCAGACCCCCATCAGGCAAAGCATTTCCTGCATCAGCGCGCCGAGGATCTGCCGCTTTTTCATTCCGACCGCCCAGCGGATCGTGATCTCCTCCCGCTTCCGTTCCATCCAGAGCGATAGCACCTGAAGCAGGCTGACCATGCAGAAAAACATCACAATACCGATGACCAGCAGCCGGAACACCGCCTGATCCTGCAAGATATCCTGATCTCCTGCGATCGCGGCGATCGCCTCCTCCGTCTCCAGTTCCTTGCAGGAGATCATCGTCTTGCCGGAAAGCGCCGCTTGGACGACTTCCACGGTGCCGCCGATCTCCGCGTCGTTGCTTCCGACTACCAAGGCAAGCGGTTCAAAGTAAGTGGCGTCAATCCGCATATTTATCATATCTTCTAAAACTTTTCTTTGTGTTGTTTCCTCCAAGGCATGAAAATATACGTACATCGAATCCTCGGTTTCCTGCCCCTTTGCAGCCACCGTTCCAAGCAGCGGAAACCTCACATAAAAGCTTTCCAAGTACGCTCCCGATTCGTCGGTCTCCAAAAGCGGCACCAGCGCCTCAGAAAGATAAATGCCCTGCCGGTCAGGCTCGTATTTCCCCTCGCTCAGCCTCTGGGGCGGCTCGCTGTCGGTAAGAAGCAGCCCTGTCGACGCATACTCCGGCGGCATGGAGATCATCCAATTTCGATACAGAATAACGGAAACCGGCAGGTCCTTTACGCTCCTGCAAAATTCCAGCAGCTCGTCAATGGTACTTTCCTGTATCTGCGGCGTCCAGCCGTCCTCGCCGATATTCGCCTGCCAATCCACGTCGATTCCAAGCGTCTGCTGGTTTTTGTAGCTGCCGTTCAGCGTTACCGTCTCCCCGGCGTATTGATAGGAATGGAAATACATCGCAGCATTGGTAAACAACAGCAGCACCAGAAGGATCTCCAATATCAGCAGCCCCGACATACGCCCGTCCCGCACAACTTTCGAAAAGCTGCGGTGTGTCCTTCCTTCCGAAACGTGGCGGTTTAGAAGCTCCACGGCGTTTCTTCGATTCAGGATAAACAACGGAACAAGAACCGCAGCCGCAACGATCAGCACACCGGCGAGCAGAATTCCCGGCAGCATCCAGTGGAAGAAAATCTGCCGCATGACAACACGGTGATGATACCCCCGATAAAGAAGCAGGGAGACGTAATATAAGCCCGCCCCTGCAAAAATTTCGGCAGGAATTAACCGCAGGAGGTTTTGGCAGATAAGAACCTTCCGCATATCTTTTTTGGAAGCGCCGTTTGCATACCAAACGCCGTAGACCTCCGAAAAATCCATCTGCTCCATGACCTGTGAAACCAACAGCAGAATCACGGCGGTCACGGCAAGCAGAAGAGCGGCATACTGCATCTGCGCATAGTCGGCATGGGTTTCTCGCTCAGTCTGCATGAGCGCTTTTTCAACAGTATCAATCATCAGGACAACCTGATATTTTTCTCCGATTTCTGCCAGCTTCTGTCTTACAACTTTCATATCTTCCGGCGTATCAGCAAGTATAAAGAACTCCCCATTAACAGAGAAATCATCAGGGTACTCAATCATTAGAATCATATAGTCGGTGTTAAAAGCTCCAATTTCTGCCTCTGTAGCCGCTGCTTCCGGAGCCATAACCATACTCCCCGCTTGCAAAATCCCTGCAATTCGATAAACCCCCTTTACCTCTCCGTCAGAATCAACAAATTCAAACTCACTGCCTACAGGATAAACATTCCGCAGCTCATAGCCAACATAAAGCTCCGTAATATTTCCTTCCCGCTCCTTCTTTGGTTCGGCTCCTTCCGCCAAGGAAAGATCGAAATATTCCCAGAAATCTCTTCCCATGAGATAAATTTCCGGAAATTGCGCGGCATAGCGCCCCCATTCATCCTCCAAGCTTACATTTGAGACTGCATGTCCGTTTTGCAGCTCCGTGTATGGGCGTAAAAAATCAAATTCATACCTCCCATAGTCGAACCCACCAATTGCAGAAAGTTTTTTTATCGCAACGATTTCCTCGCTCGCATTTATCATATTTTCTTGTTCTATGTTATCCAAAAAGTAGCACCTTGCCACTTGATTTGGAGAAACGGATACCGCCTCTTGGAATCCAATACGAACATAATGGTTTTGAAGGAAAATTAGCAAAGTCAGTCCAAGCGAAAACAACGTCAATGCAAGAATCAACAAGTTTCCAGTATATTTGCCCAATTTTAACACTGTGAAATCGACAGCAATACGGCACTGTACAGACCGTTTCATAAAAAATGTCCCTTCTGCTTATAAATTAGTTATTCTTTTGTATGTCACTAATCTGTTAAAGTTTTTTCTACGTTTGTGCCATCAATACGTATATATACCTTAACCTTCACAACATTGTTTGATATTTCCCACGGCTCATCCGGTGATACGTTTATTCTACCATTATGTACTTCTATTTCTACTGATTTATAAAGTTTGTCATTTTTCTTGTATGCCTTTATTGTGAGTCTCGCAGGGTTCGCTGCTGTAATCAGATTTCTATCACTTCCTATCAAGTGAATATTATAATTAACAACATCCTTTACTATGGGCAGGATCGATTCATTATCCGTATACGATACCCTCCCCCATACCGACGCCTTCACATTCTTCGCCTCCACATCAAAATCATAATCCTCCTTGGCGAATGCCAATCCGATTATAAACGTACAAGCCAACAGCAAAAGCGACGCAAACAGAACTCTTTTTCCTTTCATCTTAAAAATTCCTCCTTTGAATTTATTTTCATATTCTATATATACATGATTATTTTTGACATGTCAAGTGTTTTGCTTCATTTTCTCTTTCCCTTTCAAAATTTTCTGCGTTCTTGACGCTGAAATTTAAAATAAATTTCATTTTCCCTACTCCCGCAGCAGAACCGCCAGCTCCATGCTCCGGGTGCTTTTGCGGAA